>JAZLJH010000059.1:0-17601 GCA_045617785.1 Acutalibacteraceae bacterium | reverse complement strand
CTTGATTACACGAAATCAACGCGGGTTGCCTTTTGCCCTGCGGGCAAAACGGGCGGACACGGGGTGCCGCGCCCTACAAAATGATTGGATTGTAATTTTGCCCTTCGCGTGCATTCTCGCGCATACGCGCTTCAAACACCGCGGCGGGCAAACCGGGTGCCACAGTGTGGCACCCCTACAAATTCCCCCGAATTTCCGCGGCGAAAATAAAGAACGAACGGGAATTGCCCCGCGGTTTTGATAACGAAAAAACAGAACAGACAGTACGGGCGGCACCCGGGGCGCCCGGGTCAGCCGCCGAGCGGCACCGTGCATGCCCGAGCGGTTGACAGTTTGCAATAACGATATTGGAAAAAACGCGCCGATTTTCAATAATCAACGCGGTGTAATTTTTGCCCTTCGCGTGCATTCTCGTGCATTCGCACTTCAAACGCCGCGGCGGGCAAACGGGCAGCCCGGGTGCGCTGCCCCTACAAACGGCAACAAGCGGCTCGGTGAGCCGCTTGTTTAATGTTTTTCGTTGTTATTCGTTGTTATTTGTTGCTATTATTCTTTTTTGCGCTTTTTGCTGCAGTAGACTATCACCGTTATCGCTGCGGCGGCGGAAATCATCAGAATGATGATATACGCCGTATTCGCGGCGAGCAGGTCATGGTCGAGCGCGAATGTCGCCACTATTACAAGCGGTTTAAGCATTGTGCGGACTGCGGCTTTAAGCGGCTCGCTGCCGGCAATGACTTTCGCAATCGGCGGCGATACCGTGTAATACGCCTTAACGAACGCTCTGCCGGGAGCGCTCTGCATAAGCACACTGTCGCGGAAATCGCAAAGCAAACCGACCTCGCTGCTGCCGTGGCCGTAAGATGCAGTGGCTATGAAACAGAAAGAGGAAACAGTTGCCTCGTTTTCGGTATTGTCGCCGGACAGGATGGAATCAATAGTCAGCTGCAAAACAATTCCTTTGTCGGCAACATTGATGGTACGCCCATTTACGGTGTAGGATTCAGCAGCGTTAACGACAAGGTCTTGCCCATCAGCCGTAGCCATATTGGGAAAATGATAGTTTACATTCAAGCCATAGTATATATCATCGGATGAGCTCGGTGTGAAAAATCCGTAATTCTTATCATCGCTTGCGCGGTCAATAAACGTTGCATCGCTTTCGGTTGCAGAAATCATAACCTTGATTTCGGGAAGATACTGCTCATTATAAAGCGGATTCGGGGTGCCGTCGGGGTTGGTTGCGGAATTTATCGGGTCGCCCCTTGCTGCATCAATGGTAATATACAAAGGTGTATTGGGGTTGAGGCAGGTGCCGGGCATTTCAGCTTTTTTGTTAAGCACATAAAGACGGTACCCCACCCATTTAATACCCTCGGTAGCTTGTTTGTATTGGTATTCTGTGTAATCGCCGTCTGCGTTTTTGTAAACAGGCACGCAGTAAAGGTAACTGTATGAATCGTCAACATTGTCGCCCTGCGGCAACACACCTAAATCCGAAAAAACGGTTGCGCTTGAGGCTGAGCTTATTTTCGCTTCCTTCTGGAGCATATCGGCAAGATTTTTTACAAGCTCCTGCTTTTCGTAGCGTTCTTCGGTTTTATTGAATGCGCGCCAGCTCGACTGCGAAAGATTCATTATGGCAAACGCACCAAAGCCGAGCAGGATCAAAACGATCATAAGCTCAACTATAGTAAAGCCCTTTTTGGAGCCGAGAAGCCGTTTATACATTGAAATTTCCACCCGCTTTGCAATGGTTTTTTATGCGCCGGAGCCTCTGCAGGCTATGGAATAAAGCTTGGGTAATGTGCTGCTCGCATCGTCACCGATTGCGGTGCTCGGCGTTCTCATTTTTTCGGCAGATATAACATAACTTGAAATATCTGAGGTTGAACTGTTCATTGCGGCGGTTATATCACCGAGGTCAACCGCCATATAGAAGCCGTTGCTGCCAACCTCGCCGCAGGCGTAGTAAACGCCCTCGCACACGGCAGCATCGTTAATGATGTAAGATTTGTTTGTGATTTTAACGGCTCGCCATGCCCATGTGCCGGAATCTGACTTCTGACCGATAACCACATAAGCACCGGCTGCCTTTGTTGTGCCGGAGATGATGACCGTGCTGCCATCGGCAACGATATTGGTGATTTTATCGAATACGGTGCTGACCGACTTGTCTCCGGGAAGGAGGATTTCTTCCATTCTGCTCGGCGGAGTTGCAGTGCCTGCATAAGTCGTATCGGCAACAAAGCCGACAACCTGTATGGATGAACCGGATTCTACGCCTGTAGATACGGACGATGCAACAAGAGATTTGAAAACTCTGCCGGTGTTGTCGCCGTAATAAGCGGTATAGGTTTTGGTTTCGCTGCCGCCCTCGGCAACCTCTTCACCGGTATCCACGCCACCCTCTACGAGTAAATCTACCGCGGTGAACTGAATGCTCTTGCGCGAGTGTGTGCCGTATGTGCCGAAAACACTCTTGTATTCGGTAACATTTGAAAGCGAACTGCCGTCAAAGGTAGCATTATCTTTGAAATAGAGTTTGTTGTAAAAATATTCGTCTTGGATGGTTTTTACGGCAAGAATACCGTCATTGAACAAGCCGCCTATTGCTGTCGATGAGTTTGCAGTTTTATTCGGATTGACCCATTGATATACTGAGCCGGAAACGGAATAACCCACACCGACGGTAACGCCTTCTTTGCTTACAACCTTGCTTAAGTTATAGAACTCACCCGGGAACCAAATGTTATAGTAATCGTCATTGTAAGTGTTTTTAACGCTCGCATCATAGCCTACAGATGATACATAAGTGGAGTTGTATGCGAACCAAGCAGGTTCGTGAGCGGCATCACCGTAATGTGAAAGGAAATAATATTTCTCATAGGAGCGATACTGCTCCTGATTGCCTATTACGGTTACGTCACTATATGTCTTAAAGCGGTTTGACGCATAACCGAATGTGAATTTGAAATCGTCAAAAAATGCCTGTGTCAAATTCGTGCTTCTTGTTGAAAAGAAGGAATTTCTGTCGCCGGGTACCGATGAAGTCTGACCGGAGTTGCTCTGCATTGTGGATTGCAACGGACCTATATCACTACCATTACTGCTCTGTTTTTTGACTGTTGTACCGTTTCCCCCGTTACCTGCAATATAATATGCTGTTACCGTACCACTAGGTATATTTTTTGAATACCAGGAAAGGAATCCACTTGAAACTGCATCATGCATAGTAACGCGTTCGGCTTCACCTGTAGAGGTAAGATCATTTTGTCTTATGAAAGCGTAGCCGTTTGCATTGCCAACATAATACATACCGCCCATACCTTCATCGAAAACAGCATCGGTAATTGTAAGGGATGTAACAGCTTCCGATGCAGTATCAATATATCTGTCAACTTTGCTGCTCCAGTTACTTGCCGATGCATTTGAATATTTAACTGTATCAAACAGATATGATGGCGCCAGACTGTTAAAAGCCTTCATATTGATATATCCGAAATTGGCATCTGATAAAGCACCGCTATCACCGGTTTTAACACGAAATGTTACGGACTTGGTCTGATGAACATCATCTTTGGATTCAAAAATAGTTGTTCCGAGCCATTTCGTATTATTTTCCCAGGTTGAATTATAGCCTGTGAACTCATTTTCTTGGCAACCGACAAAACGCAATGATGCAACCGTTTCTGTCAGGCAATAGGATATTTTCCTGCCATTCTGTTGAGAATATTTATAATCTGTTTTATAACCGTTATACACAAAAGCATATTTCGCATTTGAAGAAAATTTGGTGTATGCCGATGATGTTTTGTTACTAGTACCCTCTTGTGTGTACCAACAACTCGAACCGCTGTGCTGCACGGATGGCCATCTGTAACCCATGGATTGTTGCCATGTTGAAAATCCAAACTGCTCTGTGGTGTCGCCGCCCCACGCCACAGGGTAAACAGTTCTTTTTATACCCTTATCGGTTATCGGCAGCGGTACTTCTTCTTTGTTAATAACGCCGCGGGATATCATTTCGTTATAAGCACTTTCGTTTGAGGATGAATGCAGGCGTACTATGGTGCCGTTGGTACCGGTAAGCACATAATACGGGTTGTAGCCTTTGCCTGTTGAAACCGTGTCGTTGTTTATCCAGGATATATTTTTTATGGAAGTTCCCGTGGCATAACTGAGCCCTGTCATATCTCTGCCGTCGATATCAAGCGACATATTGCCGGCACTGTCCTTTGAAAGTCCTTCGCTGGTGAAATATTCAAGAGGTTTGCCGCTGTCATTTACGCTGTCGCCGCCGAGCATTATCGTGGGCGGATCGATATATAAGAATGTGTTTATTTCTCTGATTTCGTCTTTATCATTCGGAACGGAGGCGTTTTCATCGTAATAACTCAACACCATTTTCAGCGGCGAATTTGTCAGGTCAACACCTTTTACTGTCAGTCTTATTACGCCGCTGTCGTTCAAAGCGGAAGTGTCTATTGAGATGTTTTCCGAACCGTAAACTTTCTTATAAGCATTTTCCTGAGAGGCTTGTGTTTTATCCGGCACATAAATTGCAAGACTGATTTTGTAACGGTATGATTTGCCGCCGTCATTAGTGGTTTTGCTCGGTTCGCCGTTGTAAAGAACATCGTCAATTACAAAACCGCTTGTCTGGAAGACGAAGGTCTTGCTGTTGGCATCGTCATTTGTTCTTGCGGAAGACAGCAGACGAATGTACCCTTTGCCGTTATAGAAAATGGTGGTGATCATATCGCTGTATGTGTTCGTCAGGCTTTCGGTAATGCGGCGAACATTGACCTTGGACATTTCACCGATATTGTGGAAATTCGCCTGCAAATTATAAATAATATCGTTTGAACTGCGGTAAGCAAGCTCATCTTCCACTTTGGATTTTGCGCTGTAAGTATTAACGTTTTTTTCGCCCGCAGAATACAGGGTATTGTATGAATTGAGCAGCATGGGGCTGAAAACCATAATAACAAGCACAAGCAGCGTGAACGCAACAAGCAGCTCAACGTATGTCATGCCTTTTTTGCTTTTGAAAAAGTGTTTCATGAGTTTTCCTCCCAAGGTTGTATTGGCGGCGTGTACGCCGAAAATATGAAGCGGCAGAAGTGGTGTACCGCCACTGCGATTGTCAAATTACTTAACTCTCCCAAACGGTATAGAAGTTATCTATTTCGGGGAATTCAAGCTTCGTGTCGGAATACACATTGCCGAGCAAGTGCAAATCATCTGCAACATAGGTGTGGTTGTCACTGTCTATATCAAGATAATAGCCGAACAGGGCGTTCTTTGTTTTCGTCCATATCTGCCACCAAAGGCTCGCGTCGGTGGAAAGCTTTTTGTAATTGTTCAGATACAGAACCTCTATACCGTAGCCGGTCAGCGAAAGACCAGCAGTGCGCTCGGTGGGTGTACCGGCTTTGCCGAAAACCGATGCAATAAAGCTGGCGGATTCGGTGATTTTTATTTCGTTATTAAAGAGGAATACATCGCCGGCATTTGCAATTTTCACCTTTACAAAGTCAGTATCCTTTTTCCACACGGTCTGGTTGAATTCGTACCAGTTTTCGGAATAACTTGACCCGTTATTGCCGTGGTTGATTACCCAGAGGTAGCAATCTTCTGCAAAATAGACCATACCTGCATTAACGGTTTTGTTGCGGTCAACATTAAAATATGTGTAAGGCGATGTTGTAGGAGCCATAAGCGTTACCGAGCTCATGCGGCGTGCCTCGTCATTTCTGGTGATAGGTGCGGTATAGAAGCATGCCATCATATCCACATTGCGGGCAAAGTAGATTACGGGCGCCTGGAACATAAGCACCTTGTATATGGAAACATTTTCCTCATGCTGTTCGCCGGGGAACATACTTAAAACAGCCCAGTCGCCGCGGCGCGCCGCACGCAGACCGTTTACCATAAGGTTAACAGGCACATCTACCTCTATGGCATTTGTTGCAGAGCAGGCAATAAAATTATCCTTTTGTATACCGCTTTTTGAAGCGAAACCGTTTATACCCCTCAGCACATTCCAGTTAGGGTCATTATACGGCTGTGTATTAAGGCTTGGTGCAACACCGAGTATAAGCTCTGCACCGTTTATGCCGTTTTTAACTTCTTTGCGTGAAGCTTCATTCCTGGTGTTGCCTTTATCATCGTAAATGTCATCTTTTACACCTCGGCCGTTGATAACCATATTGCCGAGGCAGGAATAAATCTGCAGAGCCTGCGCCTGGTAGTCATCATCATCCAACCCTGCTTCTGAATAGTTTATAAGGGAACGGCCGGTTGCCTTCTGCGGGTTGAAATTCATCTGGTTGCAGCCCTCGGTAATTTCCTGCAAGCCTGTTTTGGAATCCACATTACCTGCTATGCCGTCAAAATACAGCCACTGCTCTTCGGACGGGTAAGTGGGCAAAATAACCATACACGAACGACTCTGTACCTTGTTGTTTACAGTTGCCGTGGATGTAAAAATAACATTCTGGTTTTCAACTCGCGAAAGTGAATAGTTGTAATCATCGGAAGCTGTACCGGCGGTTATTGCATTATTCAGCTTGTTGAGCTCTTCCTGATACGCCTGGGCGGCTGTTTTTATTACATTACCATCTTCATCAAGCGTATCGGTTATTTTGGTTGGAATCTGTGTAATGCCGTCTACACGGTAATATGTAACGGTATTGTCGTATGTTATTACACAGGATCCCGTACCGACAAGTTTGTAAGCGGCATCACTATTGTAGATATCGTACTCGGTACTGCCGGCTGTTGCATAGAAAAACTGATTCTCGCTCTCTTTATAAAAAAGGTAAACCTCATCGGATGTTATGCTGTAACCGGGGGTATTGTATAACTTCTGGAATTCAGGCTCAACCTTGTCGTACAGGTGCTTTATTCTTACGGTACCACCGGTATAATTGGGGTCATCGGTACTTGTGGGGAAATAGCCGCCGTCCTGAGCCTCGGCAATCTCGGTGTAGCTTTGCTTAAAAGCGGCAACGCCCATTTCGGTAATGGCGCGCGCAAAATATGAAGCGCGCTGTTTATCGATACCTTTTAATGATTCGCGCAGCTGTATTTCGCCCATACTGAACATTGCGGGAAGTAACAATGTGAGTATAAGCAAAATTGAAAGCACGGCAATAATAGCCACGCCGTTGCGGGCTTTAAGAATCTTTATTGACTTTAATTCGTCAACAGTTCTTTTCATTTCGGTTCCTCCAAAAAACAGGTGATGAACGGCGCGCGCCGTTGAGTGTGCGGCGGCGATGCACCGCCGAAAAACAGTCGCGATTAAAATATGCGCTTATGCACGATTAACGACTGTGCTTTTCGGAGCTTTTTCAGGCGAAAAACAAGTCGTTACCGAGGTGAATATGAATATAAAGCTTTTAATTAAAGAAGGCTGCCGAAAAGCCCCGAAAGCATATTCATAAAAGCGTAAAGTATCTCAAGAATGCCTGCCATGTAATCCATTTTTCAAGACCTCATTTCTTAATTTTTTCAAATATTCAAAGTGAAATATTATACATTTTCTATATGGGAAAATAAATAAATTTCCGTATTCAAAATAAACATTTTGTATTATTGGGTATATAGAGTTAAATTCCGGATATGAAAAAAACGCGAAAACCGTTGATTTATCGCGGTTTTCGCGCCGATGCGGTAAAAATAAAAAGAAAAGCGTGTATGAATAAATATACACGCTTTTCGGGTAAAGATAAATATTAAATTTCAGGTTGAGAATTAACTCTTAAATTTACGTTACGCAGCGGAAAAATGCTGCGGAAATCGGTATTTTCTGTCGGTTATTGTACACTGAAAAGAATGTCGCCGTATGAGGGGTAGCACCAACTGTATGAGGATGAGAGCGATTCCATTTCATCGACTGCCGCGCGCAGGGAATCCATTACGGGAATTACGCTGTTCTTGTAATAAATCGCGGCTTCTGCGGCGTTTTCAATATCCTTTGCAACTGCAATAACTTCATCAAGCTTTTTAACATCGGCAAACGCTGCTGCCGACAGCGCGGAAAGCTTTTTCACAACCTCGGTTTCGTAGGTGGTGTCAATTTCACCGCCTGCGGCGCGCTTGGCAAGCAGAGTGTCTGCAAGCTCGTGGATATTGTGGCTGACGCAGGGCAGAATATCCTTTTTCACCATATCGATCATGGTGGCGGCTTCTATGCCGAGTATTTTGCAGTAATTCTCATTTTTGATTTCAAAGCGGGCGTGGATTTCGGCTTCGCTGAGCACCTTGTGCGATGTGAAAAGCTTTATGTTCTTTTCATCCAGGCAGCAGGGCAGGCAGTCCGGTGTGGCGGCGTAATTTGAAAGACCGCGCTTTTGCGCTTCTTCAAGCCACGCATCGTCATAGCCGTTGCCGTTGAAGATTATGCGCTTGTGCTCTTTGATTACGCGGCGGATAATGCCGTGAAGTGCACTTTCAAAATCGGCGGCGCTTTCAAGCTCGTCCGCAAACTGTTTGAGCACCTCGGCAACCGCGGTGTTGAGGGTCGTGTTGCAATCGGCAATGGAAGCCGATGAGCCGAGCATACGAAATTCAAACTTATTGCCCGTAAACGCGAACGGCGATGTTCTGTTGCGGTCGGTAGTGTCCTTGGGGAAACGCGGCAGAACATGAACGCCGACCTTTAACAGCTCCTTTTCGCCTGAGGAGTAGGGGACATCGTTTTCTATCGCTTCAAGTATTCCGGTGAGCTCTTCACCGAGGAATATCGAAACTACCGCAGGCGGCGCTTCGTGCGCGCCGAGACGGTGGTCATTACTTGCGGATGCTACGGAAACACGCAGCATATCCTGGTAATCGTCAACAGCCTTTATTACCGCGCAAAGGAAAAGAAGAAACTGCGCGTTTTCATACGGAGTGTCGCCGGGCTCAAAAAGGTTTATGCCCGTATCGGTGCCGAGCGACCAGTTATTATGCTTGCCGCTGCCGTTTACTCCCTCAAAGGGCTTTTCGTGAAGCAGGCATATCATACCGTGCTTTTTGGCGATTTTCTGCATCGTTTCCATTGTAACCTGATTGTGGTCGGTGGAAATATTGACGGTGGTGAATATGGGCGCAAGCTCGTGCTGCGCGGGTGCCGCCTCGTTATGCTCGGTTTTGGCAAGCACGCCCAGACGCCACAATGCATTGTCAAGGTCTGCCATGAACGATGCTATGCGCGGCTTTATGGCTCCGAAATAGTGGTCGTCAAGCTCCTGCCCCTTGGGGGGCTTTGCACCGAACAGAGTTCTGCCCGTGTAAATCAGGTCTTTACGCTTTTCAAACACGCTGCGGTCAACAAGAAAATACTCCTGCTCGGGACCGACCGTGATATTTATGCGGTTAACGTCCTCGTTGCCGAAAAGCTTGACTACTCTTAACGCCTGCGCGCTGATTGCCTCCATAGAGCGCAGCAGGGGCGTTTTCTGGTCAAGAGCTTCGCCGCCGTAGGAGCAGAACGCCGTGGGAATGCAAAGAACATTATCTTTGATAAACGCGAACGATGTGGGGTCCCACGCGGTATAGCCGCGTGCCTCGAATGTTGCGCGCAGCCCGCCTGAGGGAAAGCTGGAAGCATCCGGCTCACCCTGAATAAGCTCTTTGCCCGAAAAGTCCATAATTACCCCGCCGTTCTTGGTGGGGGAAATGAAACTGTCGTGCTTTTCGGCGGTGATACCCGTAAGAGGCTGGAACCAATGTGTGAAATGGGTCGCACCCTTTTCAATAGCCCAGTCCTTCATTGCGCTTGCTATCACATTGGCGGTGGCAAGGTCAAGACGGTGGCCCGCTTTGAGCGTTCTTTCAAATTCTTTGTAGGTTTCTTCCGGCAGGCGTTCTTTCATAGCTACGGCAGAAAAAACATCGCAACCGAAATATTCCGCAACATTGTTCATAATATCGACCCTTTTCAAGTGGTTTTGATAAATACAAAGTGATTATACACCGCCGGAGCGTTTTGCGCAACAGTACATTTTACCCGAAAATAACGCCCGAAACTATGCCCAGCACGGCAGAAATCACTATAACGAGTATGGGATGCACCTTAACCTTTAACGTGAGCACCGCCGCTATTGCGAAAATTACCGCGGAAATCGCAAACGCGGTCAGCCTGAAACCCGCGAAGCCCGCGGGCAGAAATACGGTGGCGCCTATGGTAATAACGGCGGCGGCTATAAGCCCTATTACCGTGGGGCACAGCCCCGTCATAAGCCCCGCAACGATTTTGCTGTTTCGGAACTGCTTATACACGCGCGCGATTATGAGAATAATGATGAATGACGGCATCACGACGCCGAGTGTGGAGCAGACAGCGCCGAAAAATCCGCCCGTTTCCATACCGACATAGGTGGAAATATTTATGGCAAACGGTCCCGGTGTGCTTTCGCTGACGGCTATAAAATCGACAATTGCCTCCTGCGAAAGCCAGCCGTGCGCAAGTACCTCCTGCTGAATCAGGGGGAGCATGGCGTAGCCGCCGCCGAAAGTGAACGCGCCGATTTTGAAAAATGTGATGAATAAATCAAAAAGAATACTCATATGTTATTCACTCTCCTTTTCGCGAGAAGTGAATAAATAAGCCCTGCCGCCGCGCAGCCGATGAGTATGAACAGAGTGTTGATTTCAAAAAACTGCGAGACGATTGCCGAAAGCACGAATGCCGCGCCCATGATGATGTATGAGAACAGACTTTTCGGGCATTTTTTATACATGGAAACGAGTGCTTTTATTACAAGCGCGAGCACGCCTGCGCGTATGCCGCGAAAGGCGTACTGCACATAGGCGTTGCCGCTGAACTGCGCAAGCACCACGGAAATAAGCGATATAATAAGGAACGAGGGCAGCACCACGCCGAATGTGCAGAAGAATGCACCGAAAAAGCCGCATATCTTGTAACCGACAAAGGTTGCGGAATTTATGGCTATGGGACCGGGTGTGGACTCGGATATTGCTATAATATCGAGAATATCCTCACTTGTGAGCCATTTGTGCTTTTCGACGATTTCCTTTTCGATGAAAGGAATCATGGCGTAGCCGCCGCCGAATGTAAACGCGCCGATTTTAAGGAATGTAACAAACAGTGTGAGCACCGTTTTAAGTCTTGTTTTCATATTATCCTCCGCAGGAAATATAATACAATATTATAGAATAAGTTGTTATATTTGTCAAATTCCGTGATAATCTTAAATTTAATTATCGACAATTATTATTGTTTGTGTTAGAATTAAAATGAAGTAAAGGAGGTCTTTTTATGGCTATGATAGATTGCGAGCTTCATGGAGATTTTTTTACCGTGAGGAGCGATATTGAAAATACCATTAAGGAATCGAGCATCTCGGCATCTTATGAGGACGGCAGCAACATTACCATGGGCGAGGTATACTGTTCTGTGCGCGTGTATGAGCGTTACAGCTACCTCGGGCAGAACAGAGTCAGTATGAGCGTTACTCTTATGGGCGACCGCAAGGGCAGGCTGCACCTTACCGCAATTACCTCCGGCGGCAGTCAGGCTATGTTTTTCAAGTTCAACACATTCGGCGAAAAATCATTCCTTGACACACTTAAACCCGTTATTGAAAGGTATCAGGTACACTATTGATTGCTTGAAAGGCAGAGAAATATGGAGTTTGAACAGGCAAAAAAGAGAGCGGCGGAGCTTACCGCCATACTCAACGAGTGCATAGAAAAATACTATGTGAGCAACGAAAGCGATGTTTCGGATTACGATTACGATATGATGATGCGCGAGCTTTCCGCAATAGAGGAGGAGTATCCGAGCCTTTTGTCGCCGTCATCGCCTACACACAGAGTCGGCGGCAGAAGCGACAATACATTCGAGGAAGTTACTCACGATGTGAAAATGGAAAGCCTGCAGGATGCTTTTTCGGCAGATGAGCTGCACGAATTTGACAGTCGCGTGCGCAAGGTGTTTCCCGATGCGAAATACGTTGTGGAACCGAAAATCGACGGACTTTCGTGCTCGCTTGAATACAGAAACGGCGAGCTTGTGCGCGCCTCCACGCGCGGCGACGGCGTTACCGGTGAGGATGTTACGCCCAATGTGCGCACAATTCGTTCGGTGCCCTTGAAGCTCAAGACGGATATTCCGTTTATTGAGGTGCGCGGCGAGGTGTATATGTCGCACAAAAGCTTTGAGGAGCTTGCCGAAAAGCAGGAAATAAACGGCGAAAAGCCGTTCAAAAATCCGCGCAATGCGGCTTCCGGTTCGTTAAGACAGAAAAATCCGAAAATCACCGCCGGAAGAAAGCTGGATATTTTCGTTTTCAACATTCAGCAAAAGGAGGGCGGCAGAGAGCTTACCTCGCACAAGCAGTCGCTTGATTATCTTAAAGAGCTCGGCTTCACCACCATACCCGAATACACGCTCTGCGGCAGCATCGACGAAGCGATTGAGTGCATAAAGAGCATCGGCGACAGGCGCGGTGAGCTTTCGTTCGATATTGACGGTGCGGTCATAAAGACCGATGATTTTAGTATGCGTGACGAGCTCGGCAGTACCGCAAAATATCCGAAATGGGCGATCGCATTCAAGTACCCGCCCGAGGAAAAGCAGACGAAGCTGCTCGATATTGAAATAGCGGTAGGCAGAACGGGCGTGCTAACACCTACTGCGGTGTTTGAGCCGATTACGCTTGCAGGCACCACAGTTTCGCGCGCTACGCTCAATAATGCGGAATTTATACGCGAAAAGCATATTGCAATAGGCGACACCATAACCGTAAGGAAAGCCGGCGATATCATACCCGAGGTAGTGAATGTTGCTGCATCCAACGGCGAAAATCCCGAATTCACTTACCCCGAGACCTGCCCCGCGTGCGGCGACAAGGTCGTTTGTGTGGAGGATGAGGTTGCCATAAGGTGTGTGAACCCCGATTGTCCCGCACAGCTTCTGCGCAGGCTTATTCATTTCTGCTCGCGCGATGCAATGGATATTGAGGGGCTCGGTGAAGCAGTGATTACTGAAATGGTGAACGAGAAAATCATCGGCAAGGCTTCGGATATTTACAGATTGAGCCCCATTGAGCTTATCGCGCTTGAACGAATGGGTGAAAAAAGCACGCTTAATCTTCTCAGTGCCATTGAAAAATCAAAGAGCAACGACCTCTACCGCCTTATATACGGCTTGGGCATTCAGCATATAGGCGCAAAGGCGGCAAAGCTGCTTGCAATGCATTTCGGCAATATGGACGGCATACTCAACGCCACCAAAGAGGATATACTCGAAATCGACGGCATAGGCGAGGTTTCTGCCGACACGCTTTACAAGTCGCTTTCCACGCCCCGCACGAGGGAGCTTATAAGCGAATTCAAAGAGCTTGGGCTGAATATGAAAAACCTTGTTGAAAATGTTGATGACCGCTTCAGCGGTATGACTTTCGTGCTTACGGGTACGCTCGCAAAATACAGCCGCAAGGAAGCGAGCGATATCATTGAACGCTTCGGCGGCAAGGCGGCCGGTTCGGTTTCGGCAAAAACGACATACGTGCTTGCGGGCGAGGAAGCCGGCAGTAAGCTCAGAAAGGCGAACGAGCTCGGTATAACAGTTATAACCGAAGCGCAGTTCGATGAAATGATAAGCTGATGAGTGGACAAATCAAAGTGCTTTACGAGAGCAAAAGCCATATCGTCTGCGAAAAGCCTGCCGGCATATTGAGCGAGGATGCTCAGAACGGCGAAAAGGGTATGGTCGGTCTGCTTGCCGAAAAATACGGCGAAATTCACCTTTTGCACCGGCTTGACAGGAATGTGGGCGGTGTTATGGTTTTTGCACGCACAAAAAAGGCAGCGGCGGATTTATCGCGAGATATTCAGAATGGCAGATTTTATAAAGAATACATCGCCGTGCTCGAGGGCGAGCCGCAGGAAAAAAGCGGGATTTATAAGGATTTATTGTTTAAGGATTCCGCAAAAAACAGAAGCTATGTTGTGGACAGAATGCGCAAGGGCGTAAAGGATGCTTCGCTTGAATATACCGTTCTTGCGGGCGGCGAGCATTCGCTTGTGCGCATACTTCTGCACACGGGCAGAACTCACCAGATACGCGTGCAGTTCTCGCACCGCAAAACGCCGTTGTGCGGCGACGGCAAGTACGGCGGCAGGGATAAAAACTGCGATGTTGCGCTTCATTCTTACCGCATAACCTTTTTCAGTCCCGACAACGGCGAAAAGGTTGCATATACATCGCTGCCGGATTTCGGTGTATATCCGTGGAGCTTGTTCGGGGGTGTTAAGGTTGACTGATATATTGAAATGCTTCAGCGGCGTGTTTGTGAATACGGGTACCGTTATTTTAGGCGCGCTTGCGGGGTTGCTGCTTAAAAAAGCCATACCCGAAAAGCTGACGGATGCGGTGATGAAATCCATAGGTCTTTGCACGGTCGCGATAGGCATCGGCGGTGTCATAAAGGGGCGAAATCAGCTCGTTATGATAATCTCCGTGGTGCTCGGTACGATAGTCGGCACGCTTATTGATATTGACGGTAAGCTTGAAAAGCTCGGCGACAGATTCGCAAAAAATTCAAAATCCGACGGAGAGAAATCAAGCTTTTCAAACGGTTTTGTAACGGCTTCGCTGCTGTTTTGCGTGGGCTCAATGACTATTGTGGGCTCAATGAACGCAGGCATCTCCGGCGATAATCAGATGCTTTACACAAAATCGGTGCTTGATTTGATTTCGGCGGCAATGCTCGGTGCCAGCCTCGGAATAGGGGTTCTTGTATCAGCCGTATTTGTGCTTGTGTTTCAGGGTGCGCTTGTGGTACTCGCGATGGGAATAGGCACTTTCCTCAGCGATTTTGCGGTGGCGGAGCTTATTTGCGCAGGCTCGGTAATGATAATAGCGCTCGGACTCAACCTTATGAAAATAACAAAAATAAAGGTCGCAAATCTTTTGCCCGGTCTTGTGTTCGTGCCGTTCGTTTGCGAGGCAATGTCGCTGCTGAATATATAACGAATAAATTACACCTCTGCGGAAAAACTATTGTTAAAGATTTTCCGCAGGGGGATTTTTTATGGATAAAGAAAGATACGCGCAGCTTGTGGGCGAAAAAACGCCGCCGTCCCCGACGGCGAAAAACTGCCTTAATGCATTCATTTTCGGCGGTGCGATTTGCTGCTTCGGTCAGCTTTTAAGAACGCTTTACTCAATGACAACGCTGCGCGACGACGAAGTGAAGCTCTGTGTTTCGGTAACGCTCATTGTGATTACCGCAATACTTACGGGTACCGGCATCTTTGATAAAATCGCGAAAATGGCGGGCGCGGGTACCGCTGTGCCGATCACGGGCTTTGCCAATTCCGTGGTGTCGCCCGCAATGGAATTCAGCGCCGAGGGCAAAATACTCGGCACGGGCGCAAAAATGTTTAATCTTGCAGGTCCGGTAATCGTTTACGGATGCGGCTCGGCAAGTCTGTACGGGCTTGTTGTGTATATTTTCAAGTTGTATTGAGGTGTTGTTATGGCTTTAAGAAAAGGTGAATCGGTAATACACCTTGAAAATTCGCCGTCGGTGATTTCGTGGGCGGCTGCCGTGGGCAAAAAAGAGGGCGAGGGACCCCTGAAAGGCGTATTTGACGATATATGCACCGATGAATTCTGCGGCGAAAAAACCTTTGAAAAGGCGGAAACACATTTGCAGAAAACCGCGGTCGACCGCGCACTCACCAAAGCGGGCTTGAGTTTCGGCGATATAGATGTTGCCATGGGCGGCGATTTGCTTAATCAGTGCATCGGCACTTCATTTGCAATGCGTGATACGAATATTCCGTTTGCGGGGCTTTACGGTGCCTGTTCCACAATGGCAATGTCTATGGCGCTTTCTGCGATTCTTGCAGACGGCGGCGCATTTGAAAACGCGCTTTGTGTGGCATCTTCGCATTTCTGCACGGCGGAACGGCAGTACAGAATGCCGCTTGAATACGGCGGGCAGCGTTCGCAGGCGGCACAGTGGACAGTTACCGGCGCAGGCGCAGCCGTTACGGGTGCGCACCGCGAAAGTAAGCCTTATATTTCCGATGTGATAATCGGCAGAATATGCGACCTCGGCATAAAGGATGCCGCCAATATGGGTGCCGCCATGGCACCTGCCGCGGCAGATACCGTTGCCGCGTTTTTGTGCGATACCGATACAAAGCCGGAGAATTACGGTATGATTCTTACCGGCGACCTCGGCTATACGGGCAGTGAGCTTCTTTGTGAGCTGCTGAAAGCGGATAACGGAATTGATATAACGAATGTGCAGAACGATTGCGGTATGATGATTTTCGACCGCAAAAAGCAGGATGTTCATTCCGGCGGCTCCGGGTGCGGCTGCAGTGCCGCGGTGGTGTGTTCGCTCATTCTTTCAAAAATTGCGGCCGGGGAGCTTGATAATGTTCTTTTTGTGGGTACGGGAGCACTGCTTTCGCCTACATCATCCCTGCAGGGCGAAAGCATACCGGGCATAGCACACGGTGTGTTGCTGAAAGGGGCGTGAAACGGATATGACAAATTCACAACGCTGTATAAAAGCCTTGACCGCGGCAAGCTCGGTGCTGCACACATATAAGGCGGCATCAACGCTCAGAACTGTTGCGGCTGTGGCATTTATAGGCTATGCGGCAGTACGCACGGTTACTGCTGTTTACGCTATTGTTAAAGAATAAAATTACCCTGCGCCGAAATTTCACACTTTCGGCGCGGGGAAGTTTTTATCAGCATAAACCAAAAATGCTGATTGGGTTCATTTGTTGTTTATACATAGAATTATTGTTCCAAAAATCATTGACTATTCGTAACGAACGCGATATATTTTTTACGGTGATGATATGGAGACAAGAAATGCAAAATTGATTATAGGTAAAGCGGGCGGTACTGCAGGTAAGGACTCAAAGACCTATAAAATATCAATTCCGTCAAAATGGGTTAATGAAATCGGGTTGGAGCATAGGAATATAGAACTCTGCTTTGACGGAAAAAGTATTATCTTGAAGCCACAAGAAAGCTTAAGTGAATTTTCAGGGAATAAAAAGCTGCTCGGTCATCAGCTTGTCAGAGTAAGTGTTTTTGACGGCGGCTGCTTGTGCTCGGTGATATGTGCCGACCTGACTGATAAGACGGTGAAACACGAGGATTTTACCGACGAAAAAATAGCCAAAACCTCATCGAAAGGGAATCAGGAAAAATGGTATGACGGTGAAACGAACTCCTGGTATAAGCTGGACCAATTCGGTTATGAGAGTTTAGCCGAAACGCTGATTTCAGAAATTTTAATGGAAAGCAACATTGAATCGGGGACTCCGTTTACATTCGTGAGGTACGGTATGGCGCGCCTTCAAGTTCACGGCAGAAAAAGAGCGGGGTGCGTGAGCAAAAATTTCCTGAAAGACGGCGAATCAATCATTACGCTGAACCGATTGCTTACTCTTTATCTCGGTTAGCGTGACACGGATAATCCGAACCCGTTTTATTTTGAGAATAAGCACCCGTCTGCGGCGTTATACTCCCTCGGAATACGACAGTATGCCTCGGTCGTATTCCTTGCAGCCGAACACTTCTTTTCAAAATAAAATCTTCGA
>JAZLJH010000058.1:0-51184 GCA_045617785.1 Acutalibacteraceae bacterium | reverse complement strand
TATGCGATAATTAGTCCCGGTTATATTTGTTTTCATCAACTACAATTATACCAGAAAAGCGAGCCGTTTGCACTACTTTTCAGTGCTTTCGACTCGCTTTTTCTTTATTTCTTTTCAGGGCTGTTTTGTCACAGCCCCTTTGTTTTTTTCAGTACGCTAATCTGATACCGAGCATAGCGTAAAAGATGCCGATAATAATTCCGAACACCACCGAAACAGCCTGAATAATAAGCATTGCTTTGGCGTAATTGGATTTTGTTTTGTTCGGCTCGTTACCGAATGCCCAGACACACAGCATAATTATGCCGGCAACGGGTACACTCGAAATGATAAAGGTGATCACCCAATCCTTTACGCTCATAGCCTGTTCGGTAATTCGCGAATTACCGAACTGCGGGTATGCAGGTGTATACGGCGGCATTTCGTAATACTGCCGACTCTGCTGCGGCGGTACCTGCTGCGAGGTGCCGAATGCATCGTATACGGGTGTCGGCGGCGCCTTTTGAAAATCGGGTTTACTCTGCTGCGCCGCATTTCCCTCGGTGGCAAAGCCGCAATTCGGGCAAAATGTTGAGCCGTCGGCAAATTCAAAGCCGCAATTTCCGCAAATCATAGGTGCGCCTCCTGTTTGATTTTTCAGCCTACCTCAACCGTGCCGTCTTCATAGACCTTGATTTTATCGCCGGTCTTGACTTCTTTAAGGAAATCTTCACCGAGACAGTCAACAACCGGCATAACATCATCGGTCCAGACTGCCGAAAGCACTGCGCCTGCGGCGGCAAGGGAGTCGATATGCTCCGAGAAAAGCAGGCAGGACGGCGCTTTGCCGAGAGCTTTTGCGCAATAAAGAACCATACCGCCGGTGGTGGAGCCGATGGTCTGCGGAAGGCAGAGAGCCTTGTTGAGCATGGGCTTACCGTAAATATCGGGGTTGTTCTGGTCATCGCATTCGGTCTGTTTGTATTTGTTGCCGATAATCGGGAAATCACCGAACTGAAGTGCGCCCTGGAAAGAGGCAAGAGTATTGAAACCGTTGTGTGAAACGAGCGCTTCCGTTTCAACAGTACCCGCAACTACGGGACGACCTTTGAAAGTTTTCATATTATTTTGCCTCCTTTGTGATTATGTCAAGAATCTCGGCGCTTGTGTAGTAGCGCGCGGTTGTGTAAGTTCTGAGCTTATTGGAGTTCGTGATAACCGGCATTTTCTTTGCGAGCGGGTTGTTCATATACATAAGCGGGCAGATGTAGCTGAGAATCACGCCGGTTGCTTTGAGCTTTGCGGCGTATTCGGTCTTGTTGAATTCATCGCAGACTGCGGGAGCGGCGGTAAATACGGTGGGAACGGAAACCCTTGAAAGACCGTTCTTTTTAAGACCGTCGACTACATTATCGGTCCACTCTTTAAGCTGTGCGATTGAAAGATGCGGGCAGCCTACGAAGCAAAGCTTGGGAGCTGCGTTTTTATCCTTCCACATAACGGGGTAATTTGCTTTTACTCTTTCGAGCTCGGCATCGTCAACAACATAGACCTTTGCGCCTTCGGCTATGAGGGCTTCGCCCTGCTCAACAGCTTCGGGTGTAAGACCTGCGATGTGGTAAAGTCCTACCGCGCCGTTTGATGCGGTTGCGGCGCCGAAATCCTTAAGGTAAGCCTTGGTGTCATTGTCAAGCTCGGTGCCGATCCAATCGGTGAGGCCCTTTATGTAGGGAACATCCTCCATAACTTTCATACCGATAGCGGAGCCGAGAATCTGTGCTTCGGGCTTCTTGCTCGTTTTAACTTCAACTATCCAGGTAGCCTTTCTGCCCTCATCGGTAAGCAGACCGAAATAAGGAACGAAGCCGCAGATGGAGCCGAAAAGTTCGATTATGCCGGAGTTGCGGTTGCAGCGTGCGCCGAGCACGGAGTTTGCAAATACAACTGCGCTTGACTCTGCCCATGAAAGCACATCGCCCTTTTTGGGGGTATTGCCGACTTCTTCCATATAGCAGGTGCAGGTGTAAGCCTTATCACTTACAAGGCCGAGCTTTCTGAGCTGCTCATCGTAATTTGCCTGCGAATTATACATAAACTTATTGAAAACAAGGTTTTTAATCGGGTCCGAGGGAACGTTTTTGTCGAGCGGCTTGGGGTCTACACTGAACTTCTGACCGGAAAGGCAGCCGTCTGCAATGAGCTTATCCATAAGCTCATACACGGGCTTCATAACGCCGAGACCGAAGCTTGTTACAAGGTGGCCCATTTCGCCCGTTACGGGTACCATCTTCGTAGCACCGAAGGTTTCGCCGTAGATAACGAGAGTTTTCATAACTTTCGCCATTGTTTCCCCTTTTTCGCCATTGAGTATAGCGAGCTGCTCGGGGGTAAGTTCCATTTTGAATTCCATTTGTTGCTTCACCCTTTTTGTATTTTATTTTTATGGATACATAATACCATATTGCATTTCAAATGCAAATACTTTTTGTTAAAAAGATAACATTTTATTAAATTATTACAAAATCACGGGCATCAATGAATATACCGTCAACATTCACGACCGCCGGATTGTAATTGACATACACTACCTTGCTGAAATTATAAATGATTTTGAACACGCCGGAGGAAATTTCCTCGTGAGAGGTTATTGCCATATCGGTAAGTGTCATAAGACTTTTAAGGCGTGTGTAATATTTTGCCGTTTCGGAAGCGTGTATGCCGTATTCAAGACCGCCGCAATCGGCATACGTGAACAGGAACGACGGCGAAGCGCCGTATTCCACCGCTTTAAGCACGGCAAGATCCTCATCGCCGTAAAGGTTTACCGGAGTGCAGCCGTAGGAAATTCTGCCGTGAAGAATCATCTGCAGAAGCGGTATTACGCTTACGCCCTTCACACCCTCGCAGGATGCGGATTGCGGCACCTCGGCTATTGCGGAGGCGTTGTTGAAAAGATATGCGGCGGGCTTTGCGAGCATTATTTTGCCGTTTACCGCAACCGAGCCGATTTTATCGCGTATGTTTTCAAGCGCCTGCTGCCTGTTGATTTTTGCGGTGTTATCTGAATAAAGCAGATATGAAATATCGTTGATGCAATAGTCCGCAGACGGAATATTGCAGGTGAATTCAAAAGCGTTTGACAGATTGTTTTCAATACCCGACCAATCGCAGAACGAAGAAGGTGTGCTTTCGGTCTGCAGCGCTCCGCGAAGCATAGTGTAAACATCATACTTAAAAGGCATTGACGCATTTTTGCCGTTTACCGCGGCTATATTCATATCGAGCCACACGGATGAATTTTCGTTTTTGGCAGTCGAAACAAGGGACTCAAACGACTTGTTGCCGCCGAGCACCGACGGAAGCTCGCTCATATTGCCGCCCGTCTGCCCTATACCGCCGTTTATGCCGCCCGTAAAGCGCAGCACCGTGCTCCTTACGCCCTTTGATTTGAGCAGAGCGATTATTTCGGCGGCATCGTCAAAGGTGGTGAGTCTGTCTCCGAGTTCGCCCGTCTTTGATCCTGCAACGGTAATGAAAAACGGCATATCGCCGACTGCAACGGCTGATTTTTCGGACATATACCCTTTTTGTATGAGATAGTCCTTCATAACGGATGCCACGGAGCAATAATCGGCATTTTTATCTGCCGAGAACATATAGCGCTGACTTACTATGCCGCTATAACGCGCGCCCTCATAGAACTTGCCGTCGAGGAAAGCACCGGGCATAACATTGAATTTATTGTATGCAAAGCCGCCGCCTCCTGCCGACCGTTTGAGCGTAATTTCGGAAATCGCATCGCCCTCGGTCATAATGACATTAAGAAGCGTGCCGTGCTTTATAACAGAAAATACAGGCAGGCTTGCTCCGGCGGAATACCCGCCGTAAGCAATATCGCTGCCGTAAACGGGCAGGTCAAGGTCGAGGTCGGTGCCGTAATTGCCGTCAATCGCGATGCGCGCACCGCAGCCGTCGGGCACGATGTAACCGTCGCCGCCCGAAGGTACGGCTATTGCCGAAATGCCGGGCAGTATGGCAATACTTTCAATGCGCAGACCGTTAGCGAGGTCGGCTGCCGATGTATCGACATAGGCTTTAATATATCCGTTTTCAAGTGTAAAATACACCGTCATTCTGAAAAACACGTTGCCGGATGTAAAATCGGGACCTTTTTCGGCGGCAGCTTCATCCTTATAGAAATCAAAGACGAAGTGTGCGGGGTTTTTCTTGTCGGCTCCCATATAGGAATATGTGCCGAAAGCCACGCTGTTATCGGTGGAATTGAGGTCGTAAGTGTTGCCGCTGCGGTCCCGTGCACGCACTTTAAGCACGCAGGCAAGGTGCACCGCCGCCGCATCGTTTGAAAAGCCGTTGAATTCTTCGCCCGACGGTGATTTGAGCGTAACGGCGGTGGTCTTTGTATTAACAAGCAGCTCGCTGCCGTCGGCACCCGTACAGACACTTATATATGCCGCGCCGGCAGCTTCGCTCTTCTGCGCCTTTGCCTCATAGCTTGTGTGCTCCGGCTCGGCTACGGGCATAAACGCAACAAGCAGACCGAAGCATATTGCAAACACAAGTACCGCGGCGACCGCTGTAAACGCTATTCTCTTTTTTGAAACACGTGGAGATTTCATATTTTCCGCTCCGAATATCATTTTTATCTCATTATAATATAGCACCTGAACACACGCCGTGTCAAACGGTTACGGTAAATATTTACGCGAAAACAATGAATTATTTATAAATAAAATGTAAATTTAACAATTATATAAATAAAACTGAAAAATACACTTGTAAAATTTATGATTTTGTTATACAATGTACAGGCATTTGCGGAAACGGACATACTCCGCACTACAATACCAAACGAAAAGGATTGAAAATTATGGCTAATAACGAAATCAAGACCAATGCCGAAATTTACCGCGAACAGCGCAAGGCCCGTCTTGCCAAAGCCGCAAAAAAGAAAAATTCCGGCAAGCATGACAAGCTTAAAAGCGTAATAGTTAAGGTTATCTGCATAGTGCTTGTTGCCGGTGTTATTCTTTACGCCGCAGGCAGCCTGCTCACAAATGTATTCGGCGTTCCGCAGAAAACCCTCACCGCCGCAGAATACAACGGCAAAAAGCTCAGCGTTGCGGAGTACAACTACTACTATATGACACTTTACAACGGCATAGCAAATGCTTACCAGCAGTATGAACAGTACTACGGTGCAGGCTACGGTCAGATGGCTACCGGCTTTGATATTTCCAAAGACCCCGCCGAGCAGGATTACACCGGTACCGATGCCCCCGAGGGCGTTACCACCTGGGCTGACTATTTCAAGGCAATGGCTCCCGAAAAGGCTTTCATCACCAATGCTATTTATGAGAAAGCAATGGCTGACGAAAAGTTCGAGCTTACCGACGATATGAAAGCAGAGATCAAGAGCTCTATTGATGAGAACATCAAGCAGCTTGAGGACAATGCAAAGTCGCAGAACTTCTCACTCAACAACTACATTTCCAAAACAGTAGGCGCCGGTCTTACCGAAAAGAGTTACAGAAGCCTTATCGAAAAAGACCTTGTAATGAGCAAATACCAGGAATGGTTTGCCGAAAACACCGCTTCGGAGCTTACCGACGATGATGTTAAGGCGTACTATGAAGAAAACAAAGACAACTACGATGTAGCCACCGCAAGAGTATTCTCCGTTTCCTACGCCGCTGCCGACGCCGAGGATGCCGAGGAAGGCACTCCCACCGAAGCAGAAGCAAAGGCAACAGCCGAAGCAATGCTCGCAAAGGTTACCGATGATGCAACATTCACAAAAATCGCAAAAGAATTTGCCCCCGAAGCAGACAAGGCAAATTACGATGATGACAGCGCAACACTCGTTTCCGCTGTTGCAAAGAATGACATTGCACAGAGCGTTCCCGAACTTGCCGACTGGATGTTTGACTCAACAAGAGCAAACGGCGACAAGGCTGTTATAAACAGCGAAGCCAATTCAACATACTTTGTTGCATACCTTGTTTCAAGCCGCGCTCCCGTTATCACCACCGCAGGCGCCGATGTTCGCCATATTCTTGTTCAGGTAGAAACCACCACAGAGGATACCGAAGGCAAGAGCGTTGACCTCAGCGAAGAAGAAATCGCAAAGAACTGGGAAGCAGCCAAGAAGGAAGCCGACGAAATACTCGCAGAGTGGAAAGCCGGCGACGCTACCGAGGAAAGCTTCGCAGCACTTGCTACCGAAAAGACCGATGACACCGGTTCAGCCGAAACAGGCGGTCTTTATGAAGATATTAACGAAAGCAGCAGCTATGTTCCCGAATTCAAAGCCTGGGCAATAGCAGACCACAAAGCCGGCGACACGGGCATTGTTAAAACACCCTACGGCTACCATATCATGTACTTCGTAGGTGCCGATGACACCGCAAAGTGGGAAAGCGATGTTCGCGCCGATATTTCAAGCGAAAAGACAAGCGAGCTCAGCGATACCATTTATGAAGAAATTCACGGCAATGTTAAGATAAGCGAAACGATCGTAAACTTCTTTGTAGGCGAAAACGAAAAGAAGCTCAAAATGTATGCTTCAAACTATGCTTCAAGTGCAGCATCAAGCTCCATAAGCTACTGATAAGCGAATAAAAAGATGCCCTTTCGGTGTTAAGCCGAAAGGGTTAATTTTTACGCTCAAAAAGCGTTTTCTATATGGTTCACTTTAACGGGACATGAGTTTTCAACAAACACTTCGATTATATCGTAGCGCACCGTCTTTTTTGTTTTATACTCGGTAAGATATGCCGCGGCGCAGTTTTTAATATTTGTCTGCTTATGGAAATCGACTGCATCGGCAGGCTCGGTAAAGCCGCCGACCTTGCGGGTTTTGACCTCAACAAAGCATATATACTTTTTATTTTCGGCAACTATATCTATCTCACCCGCTCGGGTTTTATAATTGCCGCTGATTACACTGTATCCCTTGGCGCGCAAAAGCCTTGCCGCCTCCTGCTCGCCGAGAGCTCCGAGTAGTATATTATTCATCATCTTTATTAAGTATCTTTTTCAAAAACGATTTGCGGTGTATTTCGGATACGCCGTATTTTTCTATCATTTCGTAATGCAGCCTGGTGCCGTAGCCTTTGTGTTTGGGAAACTGGTATTCGGGGTATTTTTCAGCCATTCGGAGCATAAATCTGTCCCTGCTGACCTTGGCAAGCACCGATGCCGCCGCAACCGACATACACTTGGCGTCGCCCTTTACTATTGTAACCTCTTTAACGCCCGTTTTCGGGTACTGATTGCCGTCGATATATGCAAGGTCGGGTCTTATGCTCAAGCCGTCAACTGCGCGTTTCATGGCAAGGAATGTTGCATTGAGAATATTCATCTCATCAATTTCCTTTTCGGTGGCAAAACCGACGGAATACGCAACGGCATCACGAACGATATCTCCATAGACCTCGTCGCGCTTTTTTTCGGTAAGCTTTTTTGAATCGTTCAGCACGGGGTGGCTGTAATTTTCGGGCAATATCACCGCCGCGGCATACACGGGACCTGCAAGCGGTCCCCTGCCTGCTTCATCGACACCGCAAACGATGTTATAGCCCGCCTCGTGAGCTTCTTGTTCAAATGAATAATCAAGCATACATTTCACCTGCAATTCAATTCTGCGGCAGTTCCATTGTGAGCCTGCCGAGCTTGCCGCCGCGGTATTCATCCAAAAGCATTACGGAGACACGCTCGGTATCGACCTCGCCGCCCGAAATGAGCATACCGCGTTTACGCGCTATCATTTCAAGTATCTCATAGGACTGCATATCCTCAAAGCCGCTGATTTTATAACGCTCGGTAAGTCTGTCGGCATAGCCGTTTTTAAGTACCTCTATAAGCCTTACGGCGAGCGTTTCACTGTCAAGAATTTCATCCTTAACGGAGCCGATAAAGGCAAGCCGCTCACCGACTTCCTTATCCTCGAATTTAGGCCAGAGCACACCGGGGGTATCGAGCAGTTCTATGCCGCTGCCCACGGCAAACCAACTGTTGCTGCGCGTAACGCCGGGCTTGTCTGCGACCTTGGCGCGATTTCTACCCGCCATTTTATTTATGAACGAGGATTTGCCGGTATTCGGTATGCCCACCACCATAACGCGCAGTGGCTTACCCGCCATACCCTTTTCCTCGTTGCGCTTTATTTTATCGTGCAAGACAGAGCGAACGAGCGGAAGATAAGCATTCAGTCCCCTGCCCGATTTACAATCCACCGGCAGAGCGTTAATATTTTTATTCTTATAATGCTCCACCCATTCGGCAGTTGCCTTTTCATCGGCAACATCGCATTTATTGAGAAGCACTATATGCGGTTTATTACCGATTATCTCCTTAAGCTCGGGGTTTGCCGAGCTGTACGGAATGCGCGCATCGACTATTTCGGTCACCAAATCAACAAAAGGCAGGCTTTCCTGAATAAGCCTGCGCGTTTTTGCCATGTGGCCGGGAAACCACTGTATTGTATTCACCTGCGGAGTATTTTCCGCATTAAAGTCATTTGTTTTCATTAACTTCTTCTTGTTCATAGTCATAAATATCGGCGCCGGTGAACGGCATAATTCTGTATACGGCTTTGCCGAGAATGTAGCGTTCGTCAATAGGGCCGACGAGGTTTGAACGGCTGTCGGTAGAGCCGTTGCGGTTGTCGCCCATACAGAAAAGGAAACCGTCGGGTACTGTATAGGGAAAATCGCAATCGTCGTACTTCGGCAGAATGAAATCCTCGCGCGTATAGGGCTCATCAAGTGCAACATCATCAACATAGACGGTGGATGTGTTGTAATCTATGCGAACGGTCTGACCGCCGCAGGCAATCACTCGCTTGATAAGCGGTTTATTGAAATAGTTGGGTTGTGTAATGACAACGATATCGCCGCGCTCATACTGCTGCTTTTCAACCGTTATGAGCCAATCGCCGTTCTGCAGGGTATCCGTCATGGATTCACCGTCCACACCGACAAGGCGGAACAGAAACGAGAAGCAAACGGCTATTATGATAAACGAAGCCATAAGCACGGAAATAAAATCGTAAACGTTGAACGCAAACGAGCTTTTCTTTTTACCGGTTACCATTACCACCGTATCGGCGGAATCATCGGCGGTGTTTTCAAGCACGACTTCTTCCTCCTGCGAGGCGGTTACCTTGGGCTCGGCAAGTGCGCCGTCAACGAGAACCACTTCTTCCTCGTCTGTTGACATTACGGAACTGTTTTTTTCTTCTTCCATTATTCTACCGTCCAATTACCGATGGGGAAAAATCTGAAAAGCACCTTTCCCACAATATTCTTCTCATCCACACAACCTACGCGTGTGGAACGGCTGTCTATTGAATGACCGCGGTTGTCACCGAGAACGAACACCGTTCCCTCCTCAACCGTTATGGGGAAAGCAATATCGAACTGCTGCTTTGTAAGTTCATCGGTATAATGCTCATCGGTACCGTTTACCGTTACAATGCCGGTAGCGAAGTTGATATCGACCTTGTCGCCGCCGACGGCGATTATACGCTTAACGATGGGCTTGCCGTCATCGGCATCGGTGCCGGAAAGAACAACAATGTCGCCCCTTTGCGGCTTATAGCCAACGGCGGAAACAACGATTCTGTCCTTATCCTGCAAGGTGGGCTTCATAGACGGGCCGGATACGCTGAAAACTCTGAAGCAGAAAATAAACAGCAATGCTATTGCGATAAGTGCCGCTATTGCCGCCTCAAAGAAATCGAAAACGGAAAAGCCGCCGTTTGTAAAGCCTTCAAGGAATTTTTTAACATTAAGCTTTTTATTTGATGTAGCTTTACCGGTTGCGATGTTTACATCATATTCTTCGGTTTTACGCAACTCGATTCACCTCTGTAAAATAGAAATTAAGGGCAGATAAAAATCTGCCCGTACATTCCGGCTTATCAGCCGATTTTTTCCTTAACCTTTGAAGCCTTGCCGACTCTGTCACGAAGATAGTAGAGTTTAGCTCTGCGAACTTTACCGTGACGGATAACCTTAACGCCTGCAACGTTGGGGGAATGAATGGGGAACACTCTTTCAACACCAACACCGTAGGAAACGCGGCGGACTGTGAAAGTCTCGCTGACGCCGCTGCCTCTCTTGGCAATAACGGTACCCTCGAAAGTCTGAATTCTTTCTCTCTCGCCTTCACGAATCTTAACGTCTACCTTGACGGTATCGCCGATTTCGAAAGCGGGCTTCTCAGCCTTAAGGCTGTCCTGTGCAATAAGTTTTAATGCGTCCATAATAACCTCCGATTTTTTCAAGCGTTCATACCGCGGATGCGGCAGCGGACCACCAGCTTTAATGTTGCCATTAACTGCCGTTGTGCCCTCGCGGGTAACAACGCACACATAGACTTGATTATAATATCACAACAATTTGTAAAATGCAACAGTTTTTTCAAAAAATTATTCTTCAATAAGCGGTATGCTCAGTTCAACGGAAAATACATCGTCATCCTTATAATACCTTAACACTATTCCCATTGAAGCGCACAGGCGTTCACATGTTTTAAGACCTATCTTCGAGCTTTCGGTGGGCTCGGTTATTTCCTTTATATAATTCTTAAATTCTGCGTGTATCGCCCTGCCGGAAACATGAAGGTTTACGCTCACGGCTTTTTCAAGGTCCGCATACTTATTGATGTTTGAAAAAATATTGTCGACAACCCGCCTGAGGAACATAACATCGATATTTATGCTGCCGCAGTCGCGGTTGAGCATTTTATCCTTAACATTGCAGCCTTTTATTTTCAATTCCGCAATAGGCTCGCCTATGACCTGACCGAGCAGTATTGCGGCATTTTCGTTTGTGAGCTCGGGCGCGAGCTCACGCTCGCCGAAAACGAGAAAATATGCAAACAGTTCATCGGTCAGCTTTTTAAGCTGGTAGGATTTATCGCGACAGACGGCAACATAGCGTTTCATCTGTTCCTCGGACTCATACTGACCGTTTGAAAGTATTTCCGAATATGCCACCAATGTAGTCAGCGGATTGCGTATATCGTGAGAAATTGATGTTATAAGCTCCTTGTTCGCCTCCCACGCCTTTTGTTCGCCGTTTATTCTTTCAACAAGTGAAAGGCGCATGGTATCAATATCATCGGCAAGCTCGCTGAGCTCGTTATTGCACTTAAGAACGACCTTTTTATTGATATCTCCGCGGCTGATTATGAAAGTCTGCTTTGAAAGCGACCGCAGCTTCTTTATGGTGTAGCGGCTGTAAACCGTAAGCAGCGAGATAAGTATTACAAAATACACAATAAACGAAATAACTATCAGCGTTGTGTAGTATTTTGCACGCGTGCTTACGCGTATGCTTACGGAATATACACCGTCTGAAAATTTCACCGGATAAACCGTTGAGTCGTAGCCCGTCTTTTTTTCGCCGCTGTCGGCAGGCGGTGTCTCGTTTGCAGCGTACTCATAACGGTAATAACCGCCGTAATCGTGGAGAAGCTTGCAGTCTGTTCTGTATATGGTGATGGAAACATCGTCGCCCTGTGAATTGAGCCAGTCGTTTACGGAGTCCCCGTCCTCGGATGAGACATTGTTTTTGTTTACATACTCGGCAAATTCTTCAAGCAGGCGCGAACGCATTTCGGCGCGCTTGTCCTGATCGTGAAGAATGTTTGAAACATATCTGCTGCCCACCAGAAGCACGGAGGCGGCTATGCCGAGTGCGACTATGGCGGAAACCGCTACGGTTGCCGCGAGCTCAAAATGAATTGAATGTATTCGGCGGTGGGCTTCACCGTCGGACTTTTTATTTGTCAATCTGATACCCCTTTCCCCAGACAGTCTTTATTACAGACGGCTGTGTGGGATCATCCTCGATTTTTCGCCTTAAATTAAGGATATGCACCATAACGGTATTGGCGGCTGACGGAAGAAACTTTTCATCCCATACCGCTTCATAAATCGCTTTGGCATCGCTCGGAGTGCCTCTGCACGAAATAAAATAGCAAAGCATCTCATATTCGGTATCGGTAAGTCCGGTATCCACACCGTACTTAAAGACTTTACGGCGCTCGGTATCTATTGTAAGGCTCTCTATAACATCGGCATTTTTATTCGGTGCAGAGGGGCTGTATTCGCGGTAACGCCTTATAAGCGATGACACCTTCAGAAGCAGTTCATTCTGCGAAAACGGCTTTGAAAGGTAATCGTCGCCGCCGTTTTTGTACGCTTCGCTTCTGTCGTAATCGGTCGTTTTGGCGGTTAGGAACAAAACGGGAACTTTACTGAAACGGCGAATGGATTTCACCGCATCTATGCCGCTTAAACCGGGCATCATTATATCAAGCACCACAAGGTCAATATCCGAATTTGATTTTACCGTTTCAACGGCGGTGTATGCATCCGGCGCCTGAAGCACCGTATAACCGTTACCGGTCAGCAGAATGGAAAGCACATTTCTTATATCCGCTTCATCGTCAACGATAAGAATTTTACGCTGAGACACCGTGATCACTCCTTTTCAATCAATTCGGATTATACACAAATGACGCGCGATTATAATTCCATAATAGGTATTTATTCAAAAAATAAGAGCGGAGCGGCGAAAAATCGGATTTTCCTGCCGCTCCTGTATTTTATATTATTTTTTCGGAAATATCAACAATTATACCGCAGGAATGAAAAGAATTTTCAAATCCCCCGTCGAATCCCCTTCTATGGCGTTTTCCTGCGCTATTGCTTTTACGGTGGTGTTATACCTGCGCGCTATGCTCCAGAGGTTTTCCTCTTTTTCCGGGAAATATACGGTTACCGCGTTCCTGCAGCGTTTTACGGGCGCATCGCAGAATGTAATTCCCGTTACCGCCTCGACCGCCGATTCCGAAAACACCGTTCCGCAAACGCAGATTTCAATTCTGACTTCCACGGCGGAATCGCCGTTTACCGACCAATCTGCCGATGTTACCGTTACCGTCGGCGAAGCGGCAAGTGTGCCGCAATCGTTTTCAAGTTTTTTCGATACGGTGTAATCGAGCATTTTTTCGTAACCGGAAAGGCTTCCGCCGGAGTCGCGTATGAGCATGGCGAGTTTTATACTGCCGCTTACGCAAAGCTCGCCGTTTTTGCACTCCACGGCGGGCTCGCTTGCCTCGGCGACTGCATCAAGCACCGCGGAAACGCCTTCGCCGCCTATCTGTACGACGGAGCTGACGGTCTGCGTTTCATTGAGCTCGCAAACGGGCGAAACGAATGAACAGCGTTCCTTTTTGAGTTCCACCGCAGAACCGACGGAATAGGCATCGTTTATTACGGCGAACTCCTTCGTTTCCCACATCGTTACGGAGGCATCAACACCGAGCGCGATATCGGCGCTGCGGCATATACCGTCGCCGTCGGAGCGCAGCATTACCTCGCAGGCGGTACACCTGAGCGCTACATCGCCCGTGTAGCGTTCCTCCATACCCTCAAACTCGAGTATCTGATTTACGGGCAGAGTGTGCTTCATACGCTCAACGGCGTTTTTATCACCTGCGGGAACGAAAACGATTTCCACGACCGCCTCGCCCTTTATCATAATTTTATTATTTATTTTTCGTGTTTCGCCGCAGACGGCACACGCCCTTGAGCTGATTATGAATGATGCGGGCGTTGTGAATGAAACGGTATCGCTCATGGCGAAGCGGCGGGTTTTTCTGCAGCCGAGCGATGATGCGACCACAGGCACACACTTTTCTTCAAGATTTTTACAAGCACCCGAGCACACCGGACTTACGGTTTTTGCGCGCCACGCGGTCAGCGAAATAAGCAGACTTGCTTTGATTTCGGCGCGGCGTGTTGCGGTGGCACGGCAGTTCACGTAATTCACGGCAGTTCTTGCCGTAACGTCGCAGGCGCCGTCAAACAAGTTGTTTTCACAATGGCGTGTGAAGTTTTCGGTTTGTGTGAGCGTGTAAATACCGCCGTCATCTGATGTATACACGGCGCGCATTTCGCAGACACCGTCGATTGTAACGCGATTGCCGACGGTGCGGCAGGACTCTATACGCGCAGTTGCTTCGGATTTTACTATTCTCAATATCTCCGGCATATACTCCGGCACCGCAAATTCAGCCTGCGAGTTCTGCTCAACGGTTACCGGCTGGCATTTTTCAAGGCTTTGGTAGTTTTCAAATTTAAGTTCAGGTTCCATAATAATAAACTCCCTTCATATACTCTGCTAAAGTATATGAAGGGAATAATTCGAATATTACTCGTCTGACTGTTCGGGATTCGGGAAAACGCCGTCAAAAACGGCATTGTAAAGCATTTCGCGGTTACTGTCGAAATCTATGCCGATTGCGGAACCGTCCCACGCATCGAAATACCACCAGCCGCCGTCATCATAAGGTATGCGCTGCGATACGATAAGTGAGTTCATATCGAAATTCGCAGCCGCGGCGCATTTTGCAGCCGAAAGCGCAAGCCTCGTAAGCTCGCCGGAGGAAAACGTGGTGGTTATGAACGGCGCGACCGCCTTACCTGTTTTAATAAGCCTGAATATACCGACGGGCGTAAAGCTGTCTTTGACCTTGTCGGCAATATTCTGAATGATTTTGCGCTGCCTGCCGGTACGCTCAAAGTCATTGTCGATTTCTCTCATACGGGCAAATTCAAGCGCCTGCTTACCGTCAAATTCGGTAGGCTCACCCGCTTTGAAGTCGACGGGGTCTTCCGGGAACATATGGGCGCATCTTGCATTCATATAATCGGTTTCGGCCTCGGTCATTGTAATTTCAACACCGCCGAGCGCATCAACAAGCGAAATGAACATATTGAAATCGACCGCCGCATAACCGTCAACACTTATGCCGAAATTCTGCTCAATCGTCTGAATAAGCAATTCTGCGCCGCCCCATGAAAAAGCGGCATTTATTTTCGCCTCGCCGTGCTCGGGAATATCAACATGAACATCACGCAATATTGAGGTTATGACAATATTCCCCGTCATTTCATTGACGGAAATAAGCATCATACTGTCGCTGCGCGAGGTTTCGCCGTTGGCATCGTCAAGACCTATAAAAAGAATATTTTTAACGAATTTTTCGCTGCGCAGTGCAGAAGCGGCAGCTATATGCTCCACCTCATCCGCTTTATTGAAATCCTTAAGTACACCGTTGACCGCACAGAAAGCCGCACCTGCAAAAACAATGCAGACAACAAGCAGCACAGCCAGCACTTTAACGAACTTTGAGCCGCCGGATTTCTTTTTTGTATGCGGTTTTACATGGCGCTCTTCGAAGTCGGAAATTTCCTCATCATCGACATCCGCTTTAACGGGAGCCGGCGGCGGTGCCGGACGGCGCGGAATATACTCCTGCTGCCGCTGCTGCTCACGCTGAATGTTTATATCCGGCTGAACGGCAGCCCTGCGCGGTTTACGGGTGATGATAATATCATCGTCGATACCCTTTTCGGTGCCGGTGGAACTGTAAATATCTTCAAACTCCCTGCGGCGTTCGGGCTTTGATATATAAACATCGTTACTTGAAATATCCTCAAAAGTGCGCCTTGCGGATGATTGACGGGTGCCGGGCATTTCCGTTTCATCATCGGCTTTTACGCTGTTGAGCAAATCGAGATAATCGTCTTCAAAATCGGAGTTACCGTTTTTATTTCGGGGGCTCATCTGCACTCTCCTCAATCTTGATTTTCACTTGATTTTACCACACAAGCCCCGCCTTTGCAACTATATTTACTATGATTCGGTAATTTTAACATTTGATGCCGGAATATCGGTATTGCTTTCGATTATTTCCATCACTTTAAGCACGGCATCATCATTCAATGCACCCTTTTTCACCACTATTTCGGCTTCGCCGTCATTTATGACCGCAACACACGCGCTGCCGAGCTTTGCACCTATGAGTGTTTCTATATCCGCTTCGAGCTTCTTTTTATCGGTAAGGGCGGTTATGGAGGCGGTTATTGCCTGCGCTTCTTCGGAGCCGCTCGGAACGGCGGTAAGCGATTTGTTGAGTTCTTCAAGTGATTCATCGTGTGCCTTTTCGCGTTTGAGCTGCGTTTCGGCAAAATAATCGGCTTCCTTACCCTCGGCATTCACATATTTCGCCTCACCGAGATTCTGCACATATTCACCGCTTGTTGTTTCGGTGCTCTCCGTGAGTTTTTTGCCGTCGGAATTCGTAAAGTACCAATTCACAAGCACCGCCGCGCCGAGTGCCACCGTAAGCGCCGCAACAAGAAGCTGCCTTTTTTTGATGATTACATTCATAATTGTTACTCCTTTTCGTATTTCATTTTTTCGACCGAAACATCTGCACTGCTTATATCAAAAACGGCGCACACCGTTTCGGTAATTGCTTTTTTTACATTCGCGTCGCCGGCTCCCGTAGCGGCAACGGCAACCCCACGCACGCGCGGCTCGCTTACGCTTATTACAACGCACTCCTCATTTGAAGCACCTTTTTTTATTACTACATATTCCTCGGTGCGCTCGCCGCCGGAGGTACCTGAGTTTTTCTCGTTTACCTGCGTTGCATATCTGCTTTCGGAAGCGTTTTCAAGTGTTATCATCACCCTGACTTTACCGGCGCCGTCAAGAGTTGACAGAAGCGCTTCAAGCTCTTTTTCAATTGAATTTATGTACTCACGCGCCGAAAATGCGGTAATGCTTTCGGCTTTTTTTGTTTTGCCGGACGGCAAAAAGCACGAAAGCAACAGCACACATACAGCCGCCGCAACCGCCGCAAGCTGAAGCTTGTATTTTGAAGCGCTTTTAAGCATTTCCTTAATATCGTTATGTTTTGACATCTGTTTCAAGCACCTCGCCGTATTCGGCATATAATATTTTTTGAACCTCGGGTAAAAGCGCTTCGTACTCAATGCCGATTTCGACGCGCACGAGTGTTACGCTCACCGTGTTTTCGGCTTCATTCGTTTCCGTTTTCACATATATTTCATATTCGCGTACACCGAGATTTATGAGTGTTTCGCTCACGTGGTCATAAATGTTTTTTTCAAGAGCGTGTGAAACGTGCATAAGCGCGTCTGTTTCGGCATATTCGCTGTTGACGGTAATATTTTCACCGTACGCCGAAAGTTCGGGAATGCCGTCTTTTACAAGCGGAATGACCGCAGCCGATACAGCCGCCGCAGTAACGATAAAGCGAAACATTTTTTCGGAGCTTGCGGAAAAGCAGAGGTGTTGAAGTATTCCGCCGCAGAAAGCACAAACCGCATAGGAAATAAGAATGTTTTTTAATATTTCGCCCATCACACTCCCCCTTTGAGCGTTACGCCCACGCCGACCGTGAAAACGAGCACGCCGAACACCATTACCGCGACAGACACCGTAAAGGTATCGCGAAGCACTGAAAGCACCGAAGCCATTGAGCGACAGCCGAATGCTTCGCACACGCTGACACAGGCGTAAAACGAAAGTGACCACGCACCGAGCGACATAAGCACCGGCAGTACCGTAAGCGCAACCGCCGCTATGCCGAATACGCCCACGGTATTTTTTATAAGCTTAACGCCTGCCACAAAGGCGGTGTACGATTCGCTCACAACGCCGCCGACAACGGGTACGCTCCTGCCGACAAGAAAGCGCACCCCGCGCGAAGCGAGACTGTCGGCTGAATCGGCAAGCACATCCTTTAACGATACAACACCCGTAAAAACCGTTCCGGCAAAGCCGAGTATGCCGACAGCCGCTTTTTTTACGGTGTCGCACACCCTGCGCGAAAACGCGTAAATATCGAAGCACGAAAGAAATGCCATAGCGCACATTGCCCCCGCAACGGTTTTCAGAAAATGTGCACCGAGTTCCGAAAGCACGGTATTCGCCGCCGCAGCCGATACCGAGTAGCTCACCGCCGCATTTATGTTGCCCGATGACGAAACGACGGCGCAGAACGCCCCTGCAAACGCTGCCGCAAATGCCGCAATGCACTCCATTGCGGAAACCGCGGCACTTACCGTCTGCGCCGCAGGCACCGCAGCCATAAGAGCCGCGGCACAGGTGCCTATGATATTCACCGCCGCGGAATTTCTGAAAAATGACGATGCGACAGATGTAACCGCCGCAAGCATTGAAGCGGCGGCGAAAAAGCAGATGGGCTCCTTAATGCAGCGCGAAAACAAATTCAGCAAAACACCGAAAACGTCCGAAATCGAAGCATTAAAAACTCTGTCGAAGCTGACCTCATCAAGACCGAGTTCACCGAGCAGTTCAAGTGTTTCGTCATTCACCGCGGAAAACGCCTCGTCAAAGCCGTATTCGGCGAAAGCATCATTTTCATCGGCGGCATACGCCGTGGTAATACCGAATGCGGCTATAATAACCGCAAGCAGCATGATTTTTATAATTCTTTTCATTTATTCAAAAATGCAAGCGATGTTTCAAACACCGCCGAAAGCAGCGGCATGGCGCAAAGCAGTGCCGCAAGTTTTGTGCAAAAGCCGACTGCCGAAGCAACGGCGGTTTGTGAATTATCGCGGCAAATATCGGCACAGATTTCGCCCGCGCCGAGCACGGCAAAGCTTTTGATGAGAATTTTCAGGACGCCTGCCGAGGATTGAGCCGCAGAGGAAAGTTCCGACAGCGACTCCGCAAGCGATTTTATCTGCGGTGCCGCCGCAAGAAAAAGAACGGCAACAACGGCACATTCGATAAGCGCCGTGTATACCGGTGCATCGCGTTTAATAAGCGAAAGCACGATTACGCCGCAGATCGCCGCCGCAAGAAACGCCATGTTCAAAACCCGATTATACCCGACAGGGTATCCTTTAAGCCGTCAAGCTCCGGCAGAAGCATAAGCAGTACAACTATAAGCCCCGCTATTGTGGTAAAAAGCGTGTATTCATCCTTATCGGCTTTTGAAAGTATCTGATTTATTATTGCCACGGCAACGCCGACCGCCGCCATTCTGAATATTACTTCCATAACATATCCTCAAAATCCCATAGCAAGAACGGTTACCGCACCTAACAGGCATAAAGCCGTATTGACGCGAATTTTTTCTTTTTCTCCGAGCAGTCTGATTTTCAGTATTTCTTCAAGCCTTTCGCTGAAGCAGTCGCATATTTCGAGCTGACCTTCGCGGTCGGTGGTGCCTATTCTGCCGCAGAAATCGGCAAAAACCCCGCACGCTTCCCTGCCCGCCGCAGACGGAAGCTCCGGCGTGCCGTTTTCATTGAAAAGCTCACAAAACCGCTTTTGCCGCGCTTTCTGCAATATTTCATCGCTCGGCAGACAGTTATAACGCACCTCGGTGCGCACGAATTTTACAAATTCAGCCGCTTTTCGCACTGCGGCGGTGCCTTTCTTTTGAAAAGCAATGTTCGCAAACGCCGCGAGCACAAAAATAATTGCCGCAGCAAAAGCCGCCCCGTTAAGCAAACCGCACCGTCTCCTTTACCTTTCCCGGCGATGAACGCCCCTCAAGCACCACAAGCGCACCGAAAACGCCGCTGTCGGTAAGTTTTTTTATATTCGGACGGCGCAGCACCTCATCGGCACTTGCACCGTGAGCCGTAGCTATAAAGCCCACGCCGCTGTTCATTGCGGAAAGCATGGCGTTCGCCTCGGCTTCGCCGCCGATTTCATCAAGAATTATCACATCGGGCGAAAGCATACGCAGAGCCGTTTCCATACCCGCCGGTTTGGGATAAAGCGAAAGCACGTCGGTATGTATTCCGACATCGTTTCCGTCGCTGAACGCCCTTGATGCTATTTCATCGCGTTCATCGATCACGGCGGTTTTAAGCGGGTGCAGCTTACCGCCGCCGGAAAGCTCGCGGCATATATCGCGCAGAATGGTCGTTTTGCCCGAAAGCGGAGGTCCTACAAGCAGGAACGAGCGACAGTCGCCCACGCTTGAAAGTACATTTTCGGAACAGCCGTAAACCTCGCGCGATACCCTGATATTCACGGAATTGAATGCCGAAACCGAGCTCACCGCGCCGTCGCGCAGCACCGCACAGCCGGCAACGCCCGCCTTGCAGCCGTTATGAAGCGGTATAAAGCCCTTTGCTATCATATCCTGATATGTATGAACGGAACGGCGCGAAAGCGAGAACACAATATCCTGCATATCGCGTGCATCGGCGGTGAGAAGCGAATCGCCGTATGAGACAGTCAGCCTGCCGCCGCGCGTTATGTAGCAGGACTCATTTACCGTTTCAAGCGTTACCGCGCCGCCGCTTCGGAAGCGGATTTCGTTGATTTTTTCGCCTGCGGAATCGGGAATTGCACCGAGCAAATCCTTATAACGCTGCGGCAGCAGACTTATCGCTTTCAAGTAATCCTTCATATTTATCAGTCCTTTCACAACAAATATATTATCCCTTGTCCGCTGTTAGAACAAAATTTACAATTCGTGAATTAAAAAAGCATTGAAAGAAACGTATATATATGGTAATATTGATAATGAATAAGAATGTCAAAGGAAGATGCACTCAATGAAAAAAGAGAAACTTTCAAAACTTTGCGATAAAAAGTGGTTCAAGCCGTTATTCAATGTTCGCTATGCACTGCTTGCCGCCGCCTGCACCTGCGGCATTATGGCAATAGTTTATTTCTGCTATAATCTTTTCCCGTTCGGTGATACGACCATTCTGAGAATGGACCTTTACCACCAGTACGGCCCTCTGTTTGCGGAATTTTATGAAAAGGTAAAGAACTTTGACACTTTCCTTTATTCCTGGAAATCCGGCGGCGGCGGAGCATTCCTCGGCAACTTCTTCAATTACCTCTCCTCACCCACGGTGCTTATAATGCTTTTGCTCGGCCACAAGAATATGCCCGAGGCGATTGCGGGTATGATACTTGTAAAGGCTGTTGCCGCATCATTCACTTTCGCATATTTCATATCCAAAAAATTCAATAAAAACACTCCCGCCGTTTCGGCATTCGGTGTGCTTTACGCGTGCTGCGGCTACTTTATTGCATACTACTGGAATGTTATGTGGCTTGACGCGTTCTGCATTTTCCCGCTTGTGATGCTCGGAATTGAAAAGCTTGTTGCAGACGGCAAAATGAAGCTTTACACCGTTACCCTTTCGCTCACATTGCTGACGAACTATTATATGGGTTACATGGTGTGCATATTCTCGGTGATATACTACCTTTACACCTTCCTTTGCACTTACAGTATTACCGACACGCTTTTCGGCAGATTGAAAAAACGCGAAAAAGGCACCAGGAACACGCTTAAATGGGCATTTGACAACGCCCTCAACAATATGTTCATTAACCGCGGGGTGCGTTTTGCATTCGGCTCAATATGCGCGGGGCTGCTTGTGGCGGTATGCCTGCTGCCCGTGTACTACAACCTTATGAACTGCTCCGCCACATCCGGCACATTCCCTGCGGAGCTGAAAACTTATTTTTCGATATTCGATTTTCTTGCAAACCACCTTGCATACCTTAACCCCACAATAAGAAGCAGCGGCACCGATGTTCTGCCGAACGTTTACTGCGGTATGCTGCCGCTGATACTTGTGCCGCTTTACATCTTTTCGAACAAGGTTTCGGCAAAGGAAAAGGTATTAAGTGTTTCCGTACTCGGCATAATGTTCGCAAGCTTTTACACGAACTACCTCAACTACATCTGGCACGGCTTCCACTTCCCGAACGATTTACCGTACAGATTTTCGTTTATGTATTCATTTATGCTGCTTGTGCTTGCATTCAAGGCACTTACATTCATAAGCGAATACACCACAAGGCAGATTATTGCCGCAGGCGCGGGCGTTGTCGGCTTTGTTGTGCTTGTGCAGGAAATCGGTTCAAAGAACTTTGAAGAAACGGGCGTGTGGATAAGCGTTGCATTTGTGGGCATTTACTGCCTTGCTCTGGGCATGCTCAGGAACAAGCGTTACCCCGCGGCAGCCGCGGCGGCACTTATACTCTGCTCGGTCTGTGCGGAATACACCGTTTCGAACACTAACAATTACAGCATGGATCAGACGAAAGTGAACTATGTGAGCGACTATGACAATTTCGTGAAAATCAAGGATGAGCTTGATGAATACGAGGGCAATGACGATTACCGTATGGAGCTTACGAATTTAAGAGCGCGTATGGACCCGTGCTGGTACTATTACAACGGCGTTTCCACATTCTCATCCATGGCTTATGAAAAGGCAGCGAATATGCAGTCGCATCTGGGGCTTTTCAGCAACTATATAAACAGCTACACCTACAACCGCCAGACGCCCGTTTACAATGCATTTTTCGCGCTCGATTACATTGTGGATAACGCCGCCGTTCCGAAAGCCGAAATGAACAGAAGCCTTTACAAAAAGCTGTTCACAGAGGGCAAATTCACGGCGTATGAGAATCTGTATGCTCTCCCGATAGCGTTCGGCGTGAATGACGAAATGCGCGAATGGTCGCACGACGGCGACAATCCCTTTGAGGTGCAGAGCGGTATGTTTGAAGCCGCCACGGGAATAAACGATGTTTATAACGATATGGAGCTTGAAATAGTTACCGGCAACGGCGCCGAAAGCAAATACGATGCTTACGGCGATTCCGGCTGCTACCCGTTCAGCGTAACAAATTCGGCAAACAGCTCGCTTACATTCCGCTACACCGTTAAGGAAAGCGGCAACGGCTACATTTATTTCAAGACCGGCGGCAACAATGTTAAAGATATTACCGTAACCCTCCCCGACGGCACCGTGCTTTCGCAGAACACCGACGGCAAAGCGTTCGTGCTTGACCTCGGTCAGCTTGAAAAGGGCGGCAATGTTTCAATATACGCCCCCATAACCGAGGGCAGCTCCGGCTTTATGTACTGCTACCCCGTTACGCTCAACAATGCGGAATTCCAAAAAGGCTACAATATACTGAAAAAGCACGGTATGAATGTGCTTGAATTCGATGACACGTATATAAAGGGCGAAGTGCTTATTGAAAAAGACGGCGTACTTTACACCTCAATAAACTACGATTCCGGATGGTCGGTTTATGTTGACGGCGAAAAGCTCGGTACGGACGATATTCTTAAAATCGGCAACGCCCTGCTCGGCATAAACATAACGGCGGGCAAGCACACGGTGGAATTCAAATATGTGCCCGAGGGACTTATTATGGGCGCGATGATTTCAGTTTCAACACTCGTAACGCTGCTGCTTGCGCTTGTTGTTATCAAATCGCGAATATTCGTATTCGAACCGGATCTGTATGTTGAAGAAGCCGCACCGGAAAGTGATTCAAAAGCAGACGGCGAAAGCAAAGAGCTTGACCTTACCGACGCGATAAAGGATATTCTGATAATCGAAGAACCGAGTAAAAAAACAGACTCGCAGAACGAAAACCGCGAGCCGGATGCAGAAGAATAATTCACGGGAGTAATCGGTATGTTTTCAAACATAAAAAGCGTTGGGCTTCTCGGGCTTGAATCGTATATGGTCGATGTTGAAGCCAATGTTACCTCGGGAAAATTCAATATTGAAATCGTCGGACTGCCAGATACCGCCGTATCGGAGGCGCGCGAGCGCATACTCGCCGCAATGAGCAACTCGGGGCTTGAAATTTATTATTCGGATAAATATATTTTCAACCTGGCGCCCGCCGATGTGAAAAAGGAAGGCTCGCTTTACGACCTGCCGATGGCAGTAGCGGCACTTTCGGCAACACACCAGCTGCACGGCGATTACAAAAACGCCGCATTCGTCGGCGAGCTGTCGCTTTCGGGCGCGGTAAAAGGTGTAAAGGGCGTTCTGCCAATGGTGATTGCCGCAAAGGAGCACGGGTTAAAGGAGATTTACGTGCCGTTTGAAAACTGCGAAGAAGCGGTGATAATAGACGGCATAAAGGTTTACGGAGTCAGCACGCTTGAACAGCTCGTTAAGCATATAAACGATGAAGAAAAGCTGAAGCCCGTTGAGGTAAAGCCGTTCACAACGTTTGAGGTGCCGCAGTATATGCCCGATTTCAAAGAGGTCAAGGGGCAATTTGAGGTAAAACGCGCACTTGAAGTGGCTGCGGCAGGCGGTCACAATGTTATGATGATAGGCCCGCCGGGCTCGGGCAAAAGTATGCTCGCCAAGCGCATACCCACAATACTGCCGGATATGACGGTTGACGAGGCTCTTGAAACAACAAAAATATATTCACTTTCGGGGCATCTTTCAAAGGAAAATCCGCTTATAAATTACCGTCCGTTCAGAGCGCCGCACCACTCGGTTTCGGCGCCGGGACTTTCGGGCGGCGGCACAATACCCAAACCGGGCGAGCTTTCGCTCGCGCATAACGGTGTGCTGTTTCTTGATGAGCTGCCCGAATTCAGCAGAAGCACGCTTGAGGTTTTGCGCCAACCGATAGAAAACGGCACCATCACCATTTCGCGCGCGGCATGTGCACTTACATACCCGTGCTCGGTAATGCTTATATGCGCAATGAATCCGTGCCCGTGCGGCTATTACGGTCACCCCACGCGCAGATGCACCTGCCCGCCGGGTGCGCCGGCAAAGTATCTTTCAAAGGTTTCGGGTCCGCTGCTTGACAGAATTGATATTCACGTTGAGGTGCCGCCCGTTGATTATTCCATGCTCTCGGACACGCAGGAGAGCGAAACATCTGCCGAGATACGTGCAAGAGTGAACGAAGCGCGCAAAATTCAGCTTGAACGCTTTAAGGGTACATCCACAACCTGCAACGCGAAAATGACACCGGCACAAACGCGCAAATACTGCGCACTTTCGGAAAAAGCCGCAAAAACACTCGAAATATCGTTTGAAAAGCTCGGGCTTTCGGCAAGAGCGTATGACAAAATACTGAAGGTCGCGCGAACGGTTGCCGACCTTGACGGCAGCGAGAATATTGAAAACAAACATATTCTCGAAGCGATACAGTACCGCAGTCTGGACCGCAAATTCTGGAAAAGCGAATAATGGAATGTAAAAAAATAACAACACGGTCGTGAGGCACAACGCTTCAGGACCGTGTTGTTATATACTTATTTATTGCAGCTCATCAAAATACTGCGCGCCGTTTTCGGGCTTTAAGTAGCGCAGAATGTACCCGTCCTGCGAGAGAGCCACAAACTCGTTGGTAGCTTCCACATAATAATATGTTTCGCCCGTTAAATCGGACTCTTTCTTTTGGGCTGACTTACTGTTCACAATATTGCTCGCCGCGCGCTCATACGCCTCAAACTCATCAAAATCCATATCGAGCCCGTATTTATAAAAATTGTTTTCAAGCACGGATTCGCTTGCGAAGGTGTGATTTTTTTTGCTCTGACTGTTAAGCGCGGTGCAGCCTATGCCCACGCCTACCACGACGATTGCCGCAAGCACTATAAAAACACTTCTCGGTGAAATGCGACGGTAAACCCTGGCTTCGGTTTTCACCTGCGAGATATCAAAGGATGTATCGTCACCGCCGTGCGGAGAGTTATATTCAACGGTTGATTTCTTTTTAGGTGTATCCGACTTCCTTACATCGCCGCGGCACTGTGCGCAGCGCTTTGGCAGCGGCATATCATGCGTGACATAATATGACATTTCGGAATTGGACAGTTCGAACTCTTTGCCGCACTGCGAACAGGTAAGCTTCAAATCCATCACAATCCTTTCCCGAAAAATTCACTGTAAAGATTATTATACATTATACAAACTATGTAGTCAAGGATTTTATTTTTTTGTTTTATTTTACCGTCTTTTTGAAAATCTTGTTCCACGGAAGCTGCGAAATTATTATTGCCGAAAATACAAGGCAGCAGCCGAGTATTTCGTTCGGCGAAAGCCTTTCACCGAACACCGCACCGCCGAGAGCCGCAAACACCGATTCAAGGCTCATAAGCAGCGTTGCCATTGTCGGGCTTAAATCGCGCTGCGAAAGGATCTGCAGAGTGAACGCCACGCCCGATGAAAGCACACCCGCATAGAACACGGGGAACCAGCATTCGAGAATCACTTTTATATCCGGCTTTTCGAGTATGAACATAAGCACGGTGGAGATGACTGCGCTGACCGCAAACTGCATAAGCGAAAGGCGTATGCCGTCAACTGATTTTACAAAATGGTCGCATATAGTTATATGTATTGCAAACACAAAGGCGCAGCAGACAAGCAGAATATCGCCGAGCCCGATTTTGCCGACATCGCTCACACAGAGGAAATACATACCGCAAAGCGCAATGCCGATGCACACCCACAGCACCGCAGGCGGCTTGCGCCTGAAGCACACAAGCCCTATAAGCGGCACAAACAACATATAAAGTGTGGTGAGAAATCCCGATTTACCTACGCCGGAAAGCACAATGCCGTATTGCTGAAACGCTGAGCCTGCACAAACCGCAATACCCGCAACGAGCCCGCCGAGAAAAAGGCGTTTTGAAAAGAACGACCTATATTCGCCGTGCTCGCCCTCGCCTTTCTTTTTATTGCTTTTATACACAAGAAGGCTGACCGGCAGAAGCTGCGCCACGGCAAGGTATGACCTGAACGCATAAAATGTGAAATTGCCTATGCGCTCAAGCCCCTTGCTTTGCGCAACAAAGGATGTGCCCCATATAAATGCGGCAAGTATCATGAGGGCGGAGCCCCTCAATTTGTTTGTCTTGGTATTTTCTGACATATTACCTCAATTTGTTAAATATGTATTTTCCTTTCAAGCAGTGCCGCATCGAGCACGTCAATGAACCCGTCGCCGTCAAGGTCGGCTACCGCTTTCTGATAATCGGCATCCAAAGAAAGGTCTGTGGCGACCTCGGTTTCGCTGCCGAGTGCCGAATTGACCGCGAGCGCATAGTCGTTCGCATCAATTTCGCCGTCGCCGTTGACATCGCCCTCGGTGTAAAGCTCTGCAGATACGGCTGCGGTGCTGCCGTCAATCGTAACGGTATATGTGCGTGTTACGGCGCCATCGGATGTTACCGTCAAAATATAAGTGCCGTCTGCGATATTATCAACATAATATTTGTTTTCGCCTCTGATTACGCCCGAGTAAACATTTTCGGAATTCTCGGTATCGGTAAGCGTTACGGTGCAGTTTTCAAGCGTATCGCTCACAACGTTTACCGCACATTCAACATACTGCGCACCGTGATTATAAGTAATTAAAACCGACTTCGCATCGTGGTGATTGGATTTCATCATCACATGCACACCGTCCTTATAGAGCACCTCACCGGTAATATCGGCTTCGGCTGCTTCGAACGTTTCGGAGCCCTTGATAATCAGAGCGGAATCAAGAATCAAATCGCCGCCGTTAAGTCCTATGCCACCGTACTGCCTGCTGTCATCGCCTTCGCCGTAAGCAAGTACCTTGCCTATAGTTTCGGTAAAGATAATATCACCGACACGCAAATTGTATATACCGCAACGTTTTCCCTTGGCAATTATTGTGCCTGAAGCGGATATGGTGAACTCTGAATTAGTATCAATATAAAGACCTATATTTTTACCCTGCACGGTCAGATTTCCGCTGCCGGAAATTCCGCCGTCATCATTGAACAGAACACCGTGAAGGCCCGTCAGTTCATTGTTGCCTTTGAGTATAAGAGTACAACTGCCTGCGAATTCAAGAGCACGGGTCGTGTCCATATCAACTGATACACTCACACCGTCAAGTGTAATATTTTCTACGCCATAATTCACATAGATATATTCTGTTCTGGCAGTACCGCTAACGGTAAGGCCGCTTGTCATAACAACAAGTTTGTCATCTTCCCACACATAATCCGTGCCGAGTTCTGCCGCAACACCGTTTTTGGTAACGGTAAGTGTTCCGGTATGATCCTTAGCCATGCAAACACACACACCGTCTTCAAAAACGTGGCTTTCAGGCTCGTTCAACTCATTACAAATCACACATTTGCGTGAGTGTGTGCCGTCCTTATTATCAACATATTCACCTGTGAATGTATGAGAACGCTCAAAATCGATTTGAATTTGTTTGTTTCCGGAAAGGATATCTTTTATATCCTTTTCTTCTGCTGCCGGGGAGCCGGAAAGCTCATTGCCCGAAAAATCCTTGACGGTAAACCGTTCGCATTTTTCGGCATCGGGATAAACTTTGACCGATGTGGCAACAATAGCTTCCTGTTTGTAGCTTTGTGCCTTTATGCTTCCACCGTAAATGTGTACATTAACATTGTCGGCATCCGTTCCGCCTATTGCCGTAAAATAATAACAGTAAGAATCAACAGTACCGCCGCGGATTATAACTTCGGCTTTGCCGCCGCCATATCCGACGCCCAGGGTACCCTGCGCCACTTTAACCGAACCGCCGTTGATTCCAACCGAGCTGCAGCAGCCGCCGATGTTGTTGTTATCACCGCCGACATTGACCGTGCCGCCGTTGATGGTTATCTTTGTTGTTGTTATCGTGTCTGTGGCACCGTGTTCGTATCCGGCACCGATATTGCCGCTGGAATCGACCTTGCCGCCGTTTATTATTATTGTGCCGCCTGCACCGCTTCTGCCGCCGCCGATGCCGGAGCTATAGGAACCGTGTGCATCGACCTTGCCGCCATACATGATAAATGTACCGCCTGCACCGTACCGACCGCCGCCGATGCCCGCACCGTCAGCACCGCCATTGGCAGTGATCGTGCCGCCGTAAACCGTGATCGTGCCGCCGTAGCCGCTAATGCTGCCGCCGTAACCGTCGCCGCCACCGATGCCTGCGGCATAATTACCGCCATATACATCAATTTTGCCGCCGTGAACATTCAACTCTGCGCCGATCCCGACTCCGATTGCAGGGGTTTTTTCGGAAAGCTTCGGCGTTTTCAGCTCACCGGTTCCCGCTGCCTGACCGTAAACTGACAGACTGCCGTCCGTAAGAATTTCGATGCCCTTATTAAGATTCAACTTGCAGCCGTCTTTCAGAATAAGCCCGGCGGCACCCGAAACGATAATTCTTTCATCAATCGTCACTTCGCCGTCAACCACAAATAACCCGTTGGGAAGTTCGGTGGTGTCTTGCGTGATTTCCTGACTGTATTCGGGTATATTCGTTTCGGTCGAAACCAATTTCTTTTCACCGGCATCCCAACTGTATGCGATGTATGTATCATATACCTGTGCACCGCAAACGGTACAATAGCCGTTTACTGTATTATGATTAAAGAGCGATTCGATACGCGCTGAATTGTGACCGGCAAAAACATTGCAAATTTCCGCAAACGCAGTGTAAGGAGACCCTTCTGCTTCGCTGTTGTCAAGCAACACTTTAAATGATTCGCACCGGTCGGGGTAAAGCCTGACATTATTGGCAATTACGACATCATTACCGCTTTTGCTTTTTGCGGTTATGTGACCGCCGTGAATTTTGAGATTTATTTTTCTTAAGCTTGATGAATTTGAACCGATGCCTATGCCGGTTGAACCGTCGGCATTCACGGTACCGCCTGTTACGGTAACTTCGCCGCCGCGGCCTTCACTGCCACAGCCGATGGCTGCTGCAGAACTTCCGCTGACAGCGGTGATTTCACCGCCGTTTATTGTAATGTTACCGCAGCCACCTTCATAGCCGCCGCCTATACCTGCACCCAGACTTCCGCCGGTTGCGGTGACTTTGCCGCCGTCGATCGTGATGTTGCCGCCGGCACTGTATTCCGAACCGCCTATGCCTGCCGCCCGAGTACCGCCGGTTGCGGTAACGATACCGCCCTTGATGTTGATGTTACCTTTGTTATCCACACCACCGCCTATGCCTGGTGCGCCGTATCCTCCGTCTGCAATAACGGTACCGCCGAAAATGTTCAGCGTGCCTTCTGTTGTGTTGATGCCTGCGAAGTCCCGTGCAACGCTTGTTGCGGTAACTGTACCGCCGTGTATATTCAGCGTGCCTTCAACGGCAATGGCGTCAGCGCTGCCTCCGGTAATAAGCTCACCGGTACCGTTTGACTGACCGTAAACCGTCAGCGTACTGCCGGTAGTGACAAAGATTTCGTCTATTGTCAGTTTACAACCGTCTTTAAGAATAAGATTTACATCACCGCTGATATTAAATTTATCGGCAATCGTAAGCTCGCCGTCTGCAACATACCAACCGGCTGCCAATGCCTGAGTGTCATTAAAAATCGGCAGATATTCCGGGCAGCTTCCGTCGTTCAGTTTCAAATCTTCATCATAATACTTATATGACTCAGGGTCCTTTGTATGATTTTTTGACGCCGGGGTAAGTCTGAAATCAACATTTGAACCTGTGATAAGATTTACCCATTCTTGCCCCGGTTCTCTTTCGGGTATGCCGGGAGATACTATATAACTGTGGGCATTGTAACCGTCTCTGAGGTGAATTTCACCGTTATCGGCGCCGCCTGCACCCGCACCGATGGCACGGCTTGCGCCCGAGCCGGCATTTGCCGTGACTCTGCCGTTGTAAACGGTAAGGTTGCCGCCGCTTCCGCCGTTACCGCCTCCGATAGCCGCGGCATTTGCGCCGCCGTTAACAACGAGGTTGGCACCGTGAACGATAATGTTGCCGCAGTTTTTACCGTTGCCGCCGCCAATACCGGCACAGTTTGCGGGAGCGGAAATCAGGAATCTGTCGCCCTGGGGTATATCATCGACCTGTGAATATATTGTAAGGCTGCTGCCCTCTTCAACACGAACACCGCCTTCGACAGTGAGGATGGTGCCCGATTCAAGGATAAGATGCACATCGCCCGTAACCGTAACGGTGTCGCTTATGGTGCCGGTAGTGTCCGCAACATACCAACCGTTTTTCCATGAAGTTATGTTCTTTTTAACGATCGTATAATCTTTACAGGTCTTTGTTGTGAACGACCGGGTATTCCGATCATACTCTCTGTATGATATGTTGCCCTTGGTACGCGTTAAACGGAAATGAAGTAAATTATCTTTGCCTGTAAAATAGTTTGTAAGATCGGTATGTGTAAAATCATCATTAAGGTACTTATTCGTCCTGCAATTGTAAACAAGCATTCCGGCAGCGTAATTAACAGAACCGTTGCTGTCACTGTCATCGCCGCCGCCTATGGCACGCAAATAGCAGTCGTCATATCCGTCATCTTTAATTGACGCTTCAACTTCGCCGCCGTAAAGCATTACATTACCGCCGTCACCAAAACAACCGCCGCCTATACCCGCGCCGAGTAAATACCGTTCATCGGAAAGCACAGCTCCACCATCTATGTAAAGCGCACGGGTTAATGCGTTTACATAACCGCCGTAAATGCTGAAGGTACCGCCGTCACCGTTGCAACCGCCGCCTATACCTGCTGCGCCGCACTCGCCCTGCGCGGTAATTTCGCCGCCGTAAATAATAGTTTCGCCACCGTTGCCGTGCTCACCGCCGCCTATACCCGCGCCACCTCTGCTGTCGTCATCACCGGTGCCGCCGGTAGCCGTAATTTTACCGCCGTAAACTGTCAGTTTGCCTCCGTTGGCATCATAACCGCCACCTATACCCGCGCCGCACAAACCGCCTTTTGCTACGATTTCGCCGTCATAAACGACAACTTCGCCACCGTCAATAGCGTTTCCGCCACCTATACCCGCTGCTTTGTAACCGCCGGTGGCTTCTATATAACCGCCGTAAATGTCAACATAACCGCATTTTTCCTCCAAAAACGCTGCAATCAAAACACTGCTGCCGATACCGGCTGAATCGTTGCTGCCCTTAGTAATAAGCCTGCCTTTATTTTCGCCGGTAGACTGGGCATAAATCGCCAGAGTTTTACTGCCTTCAACCTCAATACCCTTCGTAACGGTCAGTTCACAGCCGTCAAGCAAAACAAGATTTGCACTTTTGGTGACCTCAATGCTGTCATCGACCGTAACCTTGCCTGAAACAACATAAGTACCGCCGTTAAACTCATCTGTGTCGGAATTAACATAATCGACATCATAAAAAGCACCCAGTCCGTCTCGCAAGTTGCCTGCATCGTCAAAATACCGGTAAATAACCGTTACTTCATTACCCTCTGCAAATGCAGCGGGAACAAACGGGCAAACCGAGAGTACAATCATTACTGTCAAAATAATACTCAAAAGTTTTTTCTTCATGGCAAACACCTTTCTTTTTCGCGTTTTTACCGCATCGGTAATGGCCGCGGCAATAAAAGCAAATTTTGGTAATACACACTATATAATATCATAAAGTTTCAAAAAAATAAAGGCTTTTTTGAACAATTTTCAGCTTCCGTAAATAAAAACAACGCGGCGCAAACCGCGTTGTTTTTACAGATTTATGATTTGTTGTGTTACAGCCTTTCCCGCACGCGCTCTGCGCGAAGCTTATCGCGCTCGGTTCTGTCAAGCGGACGGTCAACGGAAAGTGAAATCGTTGCGGGCTGCATCTGTATCATAAGTGCCTCAATTTCGCTGCAATCCATTGCAATGAGCTTTCTGACGGCGCCGAGCCTCACAAGCGACATAAGCTCCATAAACTCGGCGGTATCTATAAGCCGTGCATATTTCAGAATACCGTAAGCACGGAAAATTTTATCTTCAATCACGGGAGATTTGAAAAGCTCCTCCCTTGCGGAACGCTCGCGTGCGGCTATCTGCAAGGCTATGGCTTTAAGGTTTTCTATGGCATTATGCTCGGAAATGCCGAGAGTTATGGTGTTGCTTAATCTGAACAGATCGCCCTTTGCCGCCGCGCCCTCGCCGTAACTGCCGCGCAGTGAAAGACCGAGCTTTGAAGCTGTGGAAATGAGCGCGCTTATCTGCTGCGAAGCTACAAGCGCGGGCAGGTGAAGCACAACCGAAGCCTTCATACCCGTGCCGAGCGAGGTCGGGTCCTGTGTGAGATAGCCGAGCTTTTCATCGAATGCAAAGCTCAACTTTTGCGAAAGGCGGGTATCTATTGTATCGGCAGTTCTGTATGCTTCATCAAGCGCAAAGCCCGGAAGCATCACCTGCAGCCTTATATGGTCTTCCTCGTTGAGCATAATGCTTACGGATTCATCATCGGTCAAAAGCAATGCTCTGCCGTCACGCGATGAAGCAAATTCGGGACTGACAAGGTGCCTTTCGGCAAGCGAAACGACCTCCGACTGCGACATCGTCTTCATTTCGGCATAATTGAACTTATATTCTTCCGCAGTTTCCGCCGCCGCGCTGATGACGGAATTCACCTTGAGCTTATCCGGCAGCGAAAGTCTGTCCGGGAACGGAAATTCGCGCAGATTGCGCACAAGGTGTATACTCGTGCTTATTACCACATCGCTTTGTGCGCCCGTGCCCAAATACCATTTTGCACTCATTTCGCATCCCCTCCGTTAAGTGTTATTGAATTGATTTCATCACGAAGGCGTGCGGCAAGTTCAAAATTCTGTTCCTCGACCGCTGCGGCAAGCTGCATTTTAAGCTCGTTCACGCGCCCGTCTGCCGCATCGGCATTTTCAGCGGGAATTTTACCCACATGTGTACTTTTGCCGTGTATGCGACGAAGCGACGGCATAAGCTTATCGTAAAATGTGTTGTAGCACTCGGCGCAGCCCATTTTGCCGTCGGAGGCTATTTCCTCGAAGGATTTGCCGCAGGCGGGGCATTTTACCGAGCCCGCAGAGCCGAGCTCGCCCTTGCGGAAAAACTCGCCGAGCAGATCGCCCAGACCGAACACGGGAAATGACTCGCCGTAGCCGAGCGAGCGGGCGCAATCAGCGCAAAGATGCACCTCGGCGGCATTGCCGTTGATTATGCGCTTCATATGCATATTGGCTTCGTTTTTATTGCAGTTCTGACAAAGCATGAAATCATCTCCGTTTCTATTATACATCTACACCGCAGACAATTCAAGTCATATTACGGCTTTATTCGCCGTCGAACAAATCGAGGTCGTCATCCTCGCCATCAAAACCGTAATCCTCGTAATCGCGGTCATCAAAGCTGTCGTCAAGATCCTCAAAATATCCGGGATCGCGCTTGCCGAGCTTATCAAAATCAAATCCGTAGCTCATACTTCTCCCCCTTTCTGCATTTTGAATATATTTTTATCAGCATAAATAAATATATTCAGTTTGTAACAAAAATAAGCACGGCACATATTATGCAAATGAAAGGGGGATAAAATAATGGGTAGCTTATTCAACAACAACAGCTGCGGTTCGTGGCTCATCATTCTCATTCTCATCATAATTCTTTTCGGCGCAGGCAACAACGATTGCGGTTGCCCCAGCTGCGGTTGCTCAGGCTGCGGCTGCTGACACAGCTGCAGGCAAAGTACAAACGGGGACGCTTCGGCGCCCCCGTTTGTACTTTGCCTTATTACCTGATAACCGCGCTCAACACCACCGAGCCGATGCTGAGCAGCAGCAACGCGGCAAGGATGATTGAAACTACTCTTATCATCTTTTTTGAATTTCTCATATTTTACACTCCGAGTATCTTTTTCATTGAATCGGAAATAACGGCTATTTTCGCAAGAGCGCTTTCCCTTGACTCCGCTTTTGCGGTGATGTAGACCTTGATTTTCGGCTCGGTGCCGGAGGGTCTTACAATTACCGTATCGCCGCTTTCACAACGGTATGAAAGTACATTGGACACGGGAAGCCCCGTTTCGCCGTCGGTGGTTTTGCCGGTTTTATAGTCGCCCACCCAAATCACTTTGCTGCCGGCGATCTCTTTCGGCGGCTCGCCGCGCATAGCTTCCATCATCTGTGCCATTTTTTCCATACCTGCGGCGCCCTCAAACGCGAAATTATCGAGGCTGTTGAGGTAAAAGCCGTATTTTTTGTAGATGCTTTCCATAAACTGCCAGAGCGTTATGCCCCTTGTTTTATAGTAAGCCGCCATTTCGCACACAAGCATAGCGGAAACCACCGCATCCTTGTCGCGCACGTGTGTTCCGGCAAGGTAGCCGTAACTTTCCTCCATACCGAGAACATACCTGTCGCCCTCGCCTGCTTCTTCAAGTTCGGTTATGCACTCGCCGATATACTTGAAGCCCGTGAGCAGATCGCGCATTTCTGCACCGTACTCCTTACATATAGCCGCAACAAGCGGTGTGGTAACGATCGTTTTTACAACAACGGGCTTTTCGGGAAGCTCGCCGCGCTCTTTGAGCGTTGAGAGCATATATTCGCAAAGCATTGCGCCGACTTCGTTGCCCGTCATAAGCTTATACTCGCCGCCGTCGCGCACGGCAATGCCCACGCGGTCGCAGTCGGGGTCGGTGGCTATCATAAGGTCTGCCGGAAATTCATCGGTCATTTTAAGACCTTCCTCGAACACCTGACGGATTTCGGGATTCGGATACGGGCAGGTCGGGAAATTGCCGTCGGGCTTTTCCTGCGCCTTGACTACGCGCAGATCTTTAACGCCGAGCTTTATAAGCGCCCTGCGGACAGGCTTGTTGCCCGTGCCGTTAAGCGGCGTGTAAAGCACCTTTATGCCGGAACGCTTTACGGCATCACCGTTAAGCGATTTTGAAAGCACGCATTCGGTAAATTCATCCTTTACCCAATCCTCGATAAAATCGACCATATCCTCGGCAAGCGCATCGTCAAAATCCATACGCTTTATACCGCCGAACATATCGACCTGCTTCATATACTCATAAGTTTTTGCCGCCGCCTCGTCGGTCATCTGATAGCCGCGGGGGTCATAGCACTTGTAGCCGTTGTATTCAGACGGGTTGTGACTTGCAGTGATAACTATGCCGGATGAGCAGCCCAAACGCCTTACGGCAAAAGAAAGCATCGGAGTGGGCATAAGCTCGGGATAAATATAGACCTTGATACCGTTTGCGGCGAGCACGCCGGCAGCCTCCTGCGCAAAAAGCTCGGATTTATTACGCGAATCGTAGGCTATTGCGACGCTCGGCTCCTCAAATGCTTCGTTGAGGTAGTTGGCAAGTCCCTGTGTTGCCTGACCGACGGTATAGACATTCATTCTGTTTGTGCCGGCACCTATAACGCCGCGAAGTCCGCCCGTACCGAATTCAAGATTTTTATAAAATCTGTCAAGCACGGCATCGGCGTCGCTCTCGATCGATGCAAGCTCAGTCTGCAAATCGCCGTCAAGAACGGCGTTCTTTTTCCACAAATCGTAAAGAGCATTTATATCGTTCACAATAATGCTTCCTTTCCGTTAAAATACATATAAATTATACAACCGCACAGTCTGAAAATCAACTGTTATCTTACGGATGCTCTATGCCGCTGTTCTTTGCCGCTTCAAGCGATCTGAGAAGCCACGCCATATTTGTACCGAGCGTGTTCATTATGCGAACGCCTTCCACATCGGCGAGCACCTGCTCGGGCGTGCTGCCGTGCACCATATTCCAGTAGCACGACGAAACGACGGGCATACTGTTTATGGTAAAGTATTTATTCAGCACGTCGAATGCGGCGGTGGAGCCGCCCCTGCGGCACGAAACGATTGCGGCGCCGGGTTTATACTCAAAGAAACGCGAGCCAGCAAAAAATGCGCGGTCAAGTACCGATGAAATATTGCCGGACGGTGAAGCATAATGCACGGGCGAGCCGAAAACAAAGCCGTCGGCGGTTTTCGCCTTTTCAATAAGCACATTCACGACATCGTCAAAAACACATCTGCCGTCGGTTGAGGCGCAGGCACGGCACCCCGCGCAGCCGCGCACGGGCTCTTTGCCGAGCCAGAAAATTTCCGTTACGATACCGTTTGACGACAAAGTTTTTTCGACCTCTTTAAGAGCGGTATATGTGCAGCCGTTTTCGTGGGGCCCGCCGTTTACAAGTAAAACCTTCATAATTATTCTCCTTCAATAATGCCGAGTATCTGCCCGGGTTTTTCTACAATATATTCGGGAGCAAGCTTTTCCAATAACTCTTTTGAGCGAAATCCCCATAAAACCGCTATACACGGCAAGCCGGAATTACGCGCGGTAGCGACATCTACATCGCTGTCGCCGATATACACGGCTTTTTCGGCGGAAGCGTTCATTTCATTGAGGGCGGCAAAAACCGAATCCGGCGCGGGCTTGCGGGCAACGCCCTCGCGCTCGCCTACGCTTGAATCGAAAAGACCGTCAAAAAATGTTTTGCAAAGCTCCTGCACGGCACCGTCGATTTTATTTGAAACGACTGCGGTTTTTACGCCGCGTGCGCGCAGCTCTCCGAGAAGCGCGGTAATGCCGTCATAAGGTCTTGTTTTGTCGAGCGAATGCTCCGCGTAATGCTTTTTGAAGACGGCAAAGCATTCATCGGTTTTTTCGGCGGTCGTGCCCTCGGGAACGGCGCGCTCGACAAGAAGCCTTATGCCGTTGCCGACAAAGGTGCGTATTTCATCAAGGCTGCGTTCGGGAAATCCCGCGCCGCGCAAAGCGAAATTCACGCTGTTTTTCAAATCCTCGAGCGTATCGAGAATAGTGCCGTCCATATCGAAAACGGCAACATCATACCTCATCCCCGGTTACCTCCAGATCAACAACGGTATATTCTCTGCCGAGAGCGGGAAGCACCTTTGATGTGAGGTCTTCCGTCAGGAATTTTACCGATGCGGTATTTACGCACGGGTGGCAGGCAAAGTATTTTTCATTGAAAATGCCTTTTTCTATAAGCAGCCTCACCTTTTTTCCGGTGTCAAACATTAAAGAAAGCACGGTGAGCGAGCCGGGACTTACATTGAGAAGCTCCTGCATCTGTTCGCCGGAAGCAAACGAAAGGCGCGAGGTATTTATCTGCGCAGAAAGGTATTTTGTTTTGAACGGCATATCGCCGGGAATGAGCAGCATATAAAAATCGGTCTGCTGCCTGTTGCACAAAAGCAGATTTTTGCAAATCTTTGCGCCGAGTACCTTTTCAACATCTTCGCAAAGCTCTATTGTGGCGGCCTCATCGTGTGAAACGCGCGTATATTCAACGCCGCTGTTTTCAAGAAACAGGTAAGACTGCATCTCTTTTTCGGTGGCGGTACTTTCGGGGTGAATGTTGCTGATTACGGGGTCAATATACATAACAATTCTCCTAAAAAGCGGCTGCCGCGCAAAACGACAGCCGCAAAACTGCTTAATCTTCAAAAATTATATCTTTTTTGAATTCTTCAAGTCTTACATCGTAAGCCTTCATAATATCGTCGGCAAAGGCGAGCACGGGCTCACTTACGCCGAGTTGTTTGAGTATATACTCAACAAATTTCGGATTCTGAACAAGGAACGGCCCGAGAAGATAAGTGCCGAAAAGATTGTTCTTTCTTACACCCTCGGTTTTGCAGCCGACATCGGAGCCGTAGCCCTTTGTAACGCTGAAAAGGGCATTTTCGGGCTTAACGCCGTATGTGTGCGAAAATCTGCTTGTGTAGCCCACAACGGGTATATCACCGAAGCTCCCGAGGAAAAGCGAATTGTAACGCTTGGGTATTGTTCTTTCTGCATAAAAATCGACTATGCCGAGGCAGTCTGTTTTTGAGCCGTCGGGCTGCTGAATATAGTTGCCCATTATTTCGTAAGCGTTGCCCGTCATAAGGAACACGGTACCCTTGTCCACAAGCTGATTTATGCGCGCTTCGTGCCCTTTAAGACGCGAAATGATGCGTTCCTGATTGGACTCGCTGCATGAGCCGATGTAGACCATATCCACATCCTCGGTAAGAAAATGCGGCTCTTCGGAAACGGGAGTTTCGATATATTCGGCTTCGGGCAGGCAGAGCCTGAAATAGCGCATATTTGCCTTGTCGCCGAAAAGGCAGCAGATTTCGGGATAGAGTATTTCTATTTTCATACCTGCTCACCTCCCGCGGTTTTCTGCGCTTCGGGGAATACGCGGAACATCTTTTCCTCCACCTTGCGGCAAAGGTCGTATGTTGAGGTATCGTGAAGCAGATAGAGCTTGTCGATATTCTTATCCATAACATCAACAGCCTTGAATTCATCCGGCTCACAGACAATTCTTTCAGCCGGGATACCCGCCACAAGCAGGCGCAGCTTATAATCGTAACAACGCGGACCGGAAACGATTATCTGCTTTATTTCGGGCTTGTTGAGGAACTCGAAATCGGTATCGTAAATCCAGCCGATGAACTCGGAGGAATCCTTGCGTTCGTAAATATCGTCTACCATTATAAAGACGGAACGCGCGCCGCTTTCGCCGCCGACAAAGTCGAGAGTTCTTGAGCAGGAAACGGAATTCTGCCCCTTTGCCATAGTACGGATAATGGTGGTTTTGCCCACAGTATCCTCTTTATACCTCGTTTTTGTGATATTCACCTTATCGAGATAATCGCTGACTTTCTGCGGGTCAACACCAAACTCGTTCATTATGGCGATAGCCGCGACTTCATTGTAGATGTTGTAGATTATTTTGTTTACCATGTGGTAAACGCGCTCCTCGCCCTTGAGCGAAACGGTGATTTTGCCGGCATCGTAATCAATGGAGGTAACGCGGTAATCGGCATCGTAGGACTTGAAGCCGCACTTGGGACAATAGGCGTTGCCTATGTGGTGGTAGCGCAGGTAATTGAATTTAAGCTTTTCGGAGCATACGGGGCAGATAGAAAAATCGTTAATGAGATTAATGCACTCCGTAATGTCGGTATCGAGCTTGTCTATGCCGAAATAAACGCGCTCATTATCTTTGAGAAGCTGCGAGGACTGGAGGCAGTCCGCATTGAGTATGAGCTTTGTGTTTTTCGGAACATAGGTATTGAGGATGCCGAAAATATACTCCGGATGAGCGTTGCGCTTTATGGAATCGCGGAAAAGATTGGTTACAACAAGATAATCCGGCTTTATGCTCGGCAGAATGAGGCGTGAGAATTTTTCATCGACCTCAAGCACAAGCGCATCAACACACGGCTTGCCGAACACATTTACACTGTGGGTAAGTGCGGTCGCCACGCCGGTATTGATATTTGAGCCGTATCTGTTCGAAACGACCTTCATACCGCTTTCGGTAAGAATATCCGCCACCATATTGGTTGTGGTGGTTTTGCCGTTTGTTCCCGTAAAACAGAGAACACTCGGTGATTTTTTCGTCTGCGCGAGATAATCCGGGCAGATTTTAAGCGCGATATACCCCGGGAACATTGTGGCGTTGCGCTTTAACAGTTTAAGCGCACCATACGCCGCTTTGGATGCCCACAGGGCGATAAAATATCTTATACGCGACATATTCGATTATTCAACCTCGGAGGTGCAGTTGGGGCAGCGGGTTGCATCGATTGCAATTTCGGATTTGCAGAAGGGGCAAACCTTGGTGGTGGGAGCCTCTTCAACGGGTTCTTCTTCCTTTTTGCCGATTGAGGTAATCTTGTTGATACCCTTTATCATAAGGAAAATAACGAATGCGATGATAATGAAATCGATAATAGCCTGAATAAACAGACCGTAGTTGATGGTTGAAGCGCCTGCTTCCTGAGCAGCGGCGAGAGTTGCATACTCTTTGCCGTCAAGAGCTACAAACAAATCTGTAAACGAAACCTTGCCGGTAAGTAATGTAATAACGGGAGTAATAATATTTTCAACAAGAGAAGAAACGATTGCCGAGAACGCACCGCCTATGATAACGCCGACTGCAAGATCGATAACGTTGCCGCGCATTGCGAACTCTTTGAATTCTTTGATAAAGCCTTTGCCCTTTTCGGTTGATTTGCTCATGTAAAAAACCTCTTTTCAAATATTATGAATTTGCCTTTTCGGCAATAATTCCCGAAAAGTATAACATATTCTTATAAAAAAGAAAAGTATAATTTACCATATTTTGAAAAAATATTGCAGAATTATGTAATATGCGGTATAATTACAGACGGAGGCGGTATTTTATGATTCTTACTGCAGATATAGGCAACACAAATATAACGCTCGGTGCATTCAAGGAGGATGAACTCGTTTCGGTTTCCCGCCTTGCCACGCAGCGCCACAGAACTGCCGACCAATACGCTATTGAGCTCAAGGCTTTGTTTGACCTCGAGAGAGTTACGGGTGAATTTTCCGGCGCTATAATCAGCTCGGTCGTTCCCGAAATCACCGATGCTTTCAAACGCGCAATTCTCAAGGTTACGGGCATAAATGCGCTCGTGGTAGCCGCCGGGCTCAAAAACGGCTTGAAAATAGCAATCGACAATCCCAAGGAGCTCGGTGCGGATTTGGTGGCCGGTGCAGTAGGTGCAATAGCACGCTATGCCCTGCCCTGCCTTGTTATGGATCTCGGTACCGCCACAAAAATTTCGGTAATCGACGAGGGCGGCGTTTTCAAGGGCTGCACAATCGCCCCCGGTGTGGGAATTTCGCTTGATGCACTTGCGGCGCGCACCTCGCAGCTGCCGACGATTGCACTTTCCGCACCGGAGCACAACATAGGCACAAACACGCCAGATGCAATTAAAGCCGGCACCGTAACGGGCACCGCCGCAATGCTTGACGGTATGTCGCAAAGGCTTGAAAAAGAGCTCGGCAAAAAAATCAAATCGGTTATTGCCACGGGAGGTCTTTCGAAAGAGGTTGTAAAATGCTGCGAACGCGACATTATTTACAACAAAAACCTCGTTCTTGAAGGCTTGCTGGTAATATATAAAAAGAACGCTTGATAAAACGGGCAAAAGCGCTGTATCGCTGACGCGAACAGCAGCAAAGGAGAATGAAAAATGAATAAGAAAAAGAAGCTTACGCGCCTTGTAACCGCTTCACTGTTTATGGCATTAACAGTTGTAATGACCGTAACACCTTACTTCGGTTACATCTCATACGGCAACATAATCGAAATCACAACGATACACATTGCCGTAATTCTTTCGGCAGCCATGCTCGGTGCAAAGTACGGTGCCTTGCTCGGCGGTTTCTGGGGGCTGACCTGCCTTTTGAGGGCAGCCACGAATCCCGCAATTTACGGGTTATTCCTTAATCCGCTCATTTCCGTTGTGCCGCGAATTTTCGTGGGACTTGCTGCGGGGCTTGTATTTGCCACGCTTAAGAAGACAAAGCTGAAGCTTCCCGTTTCGCTCGGAATAACCGCGGCGGCGGGCACTCTCACAAACACAGTGCTTGTACTTACGGCAATACAGCTATTCGGCGGTATGCTGAATACCTACGCAAGCATACTTGAACTTGTTAAACAGATATTTACGGTGATAATAAGCGTAAACGGACTTATTGAGCTGATTGCGGCGATTATACTTGTGCCGGTGATATATACTTCAACTCAGAAGTTTTTCAAGGATAAATTATAAAAGCACACAAAAGGCAGTAACGCGAAAAAGTTCAGCGTTACTGCCTCGGTTTTTAAATAATTATTGTGCCTCGGTGACTGCGGTTGTGTCCTCAGCTGATTCAGTTGCCGGCTCTGTTTCGTCAACATCCTGTAATTCGGACTCACTATAATATGTGTACGGCTTAAATGTTATTGCCGAAAGGAATGTATTAAGAATGTTATCCGCAGAATCCACATCAGGGGTAACAATTCTGACATTAAACAGATTGCCTTCTTTCATAAACTCTGCAAACGAAACAATCCCCTCGTCGGATTTGATTTTAAGAATCATACCATCTTCGTCGATAACATCGAAATGCTGTTCTTCGTAACTGCACTCAAAATCCTTTGACTGCAACTCATTCACAATCATATTACCGATTTTGATTTCTCTTGCAAAAGTATTTTTCGATATTGACACAACAACTTCTGTGGTTGCTGATTTTTTGTTTTTGAATTTTCCGTTTCCGGCAAACTCCCAGCCATCCGGAACAGCAAGCTTATAGGCATAATCCTCAACAACGCCGTTTTCTTCAAGCTGCCCGATGAAGCCCTGCACCTGCGTTACCTTTTCACCGCTTTCATCGGTAACATATTCGCCGTTTTCATCTTTCGCATAAACGAGAAGCTCGCCGTCATCGGAAAGCACCTTATTGCCGTCTGCATCGGTAACAATTTCGTATTTATCACCCGTGGCGGGATTTTCATATTCACCTTTCTTGGTGCAGCCCGCAAAAATGCAGGCAACCACAAGCACGAGTGCGAGAACCGAAACGGTAATTTTTCTGCTCACAGTAAAGACCTCCGAACAATCTTTCAATTTCATTTTGTAATTATACCACAAAAAAACCTTGTGGGCAACTTATTTTTTCTTTTTTTCATATTTGTAAAAGCAGCACAAATACTCTTTAAGGCTTTTATTACATTTAACCAAACAAATGATTATGTAACGAAATTGTTATTATTTATTGGTTGACTTTGCAGCTTCGCGGCAATATAATTCAATGTATAAATCTGTAATAATGAGAGGTCATACCATGGCAGAAAAGAAACAGACGCCCGTTAAGGCAAAAAAGAAAAAACCGACCGCAAAAAAAGCGGATAATAATGCAGTTATCTTTCTGTGCATAATGCTTGCCGCCATAATAATTGCGGTGTGCGCCGTATGCGTTTCGGTAAACAAGCACAATGCCAAACTTGCAAAAGAAGGCACCGAGAGCACCGCTGCGCAGACGACGGAAGCCGAAAGCACCGCCGCAAGTGATGTAAGCGAGGAAGCCGCCGAGGCTGAAAGCACCGAAGAACAGACTGCCGGGGAAACCGAAGCCGCCGAAGAACCGACAGAAAAGGCAACCGAAAAAGTTACCGAAAAGCCCGCCGAGACCACAAAAAGCTCGATTGGCTCGCTGCCCACGCCGCAGACTCTTGACATAACCGACGACAACTGGAATATGACGCTTATAAACATTCGCTACCGTATGCCGGAAGACTACACACCGAACCTTGTTTATGTGTGCGGCAGCGAAGAAAGGCTCGACAGCCGCGTTGCCCCGCATTATGAGGAAATGTATAATGCCGCCGCAAAGGACGGAGTTTATCTCACGCCCTGCTCCGGCTACCGTTCATACGAGCTTCAGAACCGCAACTTCAACCGCGAAAAAGATTACTTCCTGAGCCAGGGCTACACCGACGCCGAATCCGAAGTGCTGGCGGCACAGACAATAATGCCCCCCGGAAGCTCCGAGCACAATCTCGGGCTTGCGATGGATATTGTGTGTGTTGACGAATGGTTTGAGGATACCGATGAATTTGCATGGCTTACCGCGCACGCCGCAGATTATGGCTTTATTATGAGATATCCGGCAGATAAGCAGAATATCACAAAGGTTATTTACGAGCCGTGGCACTGGCGTTATGTAGGCGTTGAAAAAGCAAAGGAAATAAAGGCAAGCGGTCTTGTGCTTGAAGAATTTTTGGGTGATGTCGGATGATAGGTTTAACAGTTGAAAAAGCTCACGGCGAATACGACCCCGGCACGAGCAAATTTCTCGGCTCGCCCACCATGCCGGAGGAATGGCTCGCAGACGGCACCGTCGGTGACGATGATTTCTTTTTTGCACAGCTGCGCATAGCGGAATTCAAAAAATTCTCAGATGCGGCACTGCTGCCGGAAAAAGGCTTTATTTATTTCTTTTTGAGTGAAACCGATGACGGCTTCAAGCCGAACATAAGATTTTTTGACGGCGAGCCTGACACGCTTATTGACGATTTCAATGCCGGCTTTGAAATTCTCGGCGATGATGCGGATATTGATTATTCGACAGACTTCACCGAAGCCGACGATTACTGCGACGGAACAAGAATACTCATTGACGACGGAGAAGATATCATTCTGCTGCAATACGACCCGCTTGATGACGGTATGCCGGAATTTCTTGCCGAAACGGAAAAGCTTGTCCGTTTCAGAATAAAAAAAGACGAGCTGGCAAAGCTCGATTTTTCAAAAGTAACATTCTCAATAGAATAAAAGAGGAGGTTTTACGGTGCAGCTTCTGGAATCAGGTGAAATGTACCTTGAAACAATACTCATTCTTTCAAAAAAGAGCGCAAGCGTGCGCTCCATAGATGTTTGCGAAGAAATGGGCTTTTCAAAGCCCTCGGTAAGCCGCGCCGTAACAAAGCTGAAAAGCGACGGATACATAACCGTAAACAAAGACGGCTGCCTTACCCTAACAGAAAGCGGCAGAGCGGTGGCTGAAAAAATATATGAACGCCACACCCTGCTCACGGAATTTCTTGTAAACCTCGGAATTGACCGCGAAACCGCCGCTTACGATGCCTGCAAAATAGAGCACGACATAAGCGACACCACATTTGAGGCAATAAAAGCCGCCGCGGCGAAAAAGACTAATTAAGCTTTAACAGCCCGCGCCGCACAAGGATACTGTCATCACCTATGATGACAATATCCTTCCAATTTATTATTATCTCCTCGCCGCGTCCGAGAAAGCCCCATATTCCCCTGCCGCAGAAGACGACTATGCTCACAAGGCAGCCAGTACAGCTATCGAGCTCGACATCGGTAACACACCCTATACGGCAGCCGTCCTCAACATTTATTACTTCCTTTGCCCTGAGGTCGGTAACGGAACATTTCATAAAAATCACCTAAAAACCGAATTCATTGTGTATAAACGAACATCGCGTGACCGTACCCAACCCGTATTTATGACGGAGTTTATCCCCGGTACGCTCAAGGCGTTGTTCTTTTTCTCTTTTTATATGGTAATCAAGGTCAAAAAGCGATATTTGCTCGCAGACATCGCCGTTGTTCATAAGCTTTGTACCCGTAACGGTAATAGCGCGTATTGGCTCGTTTTCCACGCTTACATTCTCATTGATTATTTCAAGCGCACAACGCCGCAAATCGAACGCAAGGTCGGTAGGCGACGGCAGCTGCACCGAGCGCATAACGGTATTGAGCGATGTATCGCGTATGCCGACCTGCAAAGCGGAGCATTCCACACTGTGCTTGCGCAGCCGCGCCGCGACCTTATCGCACAGAAAGAATACGCAGGTGCGCACATCGCGCTCGCTTGTGAGGTCACGCTTGAAGGTAGCGCCGTTACCTATCGACTTATAGGCATCGCGGTAATTGCACGGGTTTACCGGCGAATAGTCGCCGCCGTTCGCATAGCGCAGTATCACCTTGCCGTTTTCGCCCATAAGGCGTTTGAGCACGCGCTCATCGGTAACGGCGAGGTCGCCTATTGTGAAAATACCCACACCGCGCAGTTTTTCGGCACTGTGCCTGCCCACCATAAACAAATCGCCTACCGGCAGCGGGTAAAGCAGTTCCTTATAATTTTCGGGCGTTATTTCGGTAATGGCATCGGGCTTTTTATAATCGCTGCCCATTTTCGCAAAAATTTTATTGTAGCTTACGCCTATCGACACCGTAACGCCTACCTCTGTTTTTATGCGCTCGCGCAATTCCTCTGCAATTTGCATACCCGTACCGAAAAGCTTTTCGGAGCCGGTAACATCAAGCCAGCACTCATCTATGCCGAAAGGCTCCACAAGCTCGGTATAGCCGCAGTAGATATTGTAAATTCTTTCTGAAAACTCCTTGTAGAGTTTGTAGTGCGGTTTTACCACCACAAGCTTCGGGCATTTTGAACGCGCCTGCCATATAGCCTCGCCCGTCTGCACGCCGAATTTTTTGGCTTTTTCGTTTTTTGCGAGCACTATGCCGTGGCGGTATTCGGGATCGCCGCACACTGCAAATGCACACTCATTAAGTGAAGGATCGAGCGCTGCCTCCACCGAAGCAAAAAAGCAGTTACAGTCGCAATGGAGTATCACTCTGTTCATTTTCCGCATCTCTTTTCAGAACATTTGTTCGTTTTATGTCATTATAGCAGAACATTTGTTCGTTGTAAAGAGATTTTTTTACATTGGTAAAAATTTTCTTACGGCTGAAAATCGCCGTCGGAAATTCCGATTATCTGCGAAAAGCCTATTTCGCTGCAGACTTTTCGTATCAGCTTTTCACTTTCAAAGCACTCCGGCGCGGCAAAAACGAATGTAACGCGATCAAGCAAACCGCTTATCCCATCATCGCGCATATCGTTTTCGAGCAGTTTTTCAAAAAAGCGCAGACCGTAAACAACCGAACGCCCGTCACAAAGGTGCGCAAGGCAAAGCACGCGCTTTGCTCCCCTGCCCGCCACCACCGCGGGAACGCATCCGCCGTCGTGAATTTTGCCGAACGAGGCGATGTGCGCGGCGCCGAACTTGCCGCCGAGACAGCCGAGGCACTCACGGTATTTTTCACGGGTAACATTCTGTATTTTTATTTCCTGCATTTTTTCATTCCTCCTTTGTTCTTCTTATTACGAATATATGAAGAAAAAACGGAAAATATTTACAAACAGACGTATTTATGATTTAATATTTTACAAGAAAAGATTTCCGGAGGTCTTTTATGTTTATTCTCTGCATATTCGGGGCGCTGCTTTTTACTGCCGCCGCCGTGCTGATATTCAAAAAATCGAAAGCGCAGAAACGCGCCGTGCGGTTTGCGGCATTTACCGCCGCGGGTGCCGCAGTGCTTGCGCTCGGTCTTGAGCTTACCGTTTTCAATATAAATTTTTACACCTCTCGCAATTACGCAGAAACAGACCTTACGCCTTTTTTTGCCGCTGAGCTTGAGGATGACGGAGTTTACACCGTACCGAACGGCGACACGGTGGAATTTCCCGTAAACGCCGAAATAAAGAACATAAAGCTCGATATTGCCGCAAAGGGCGATGAAGCGGTCAGTGTGCGCCTTTACCTTACCGACGAAGCGAACGCCAACTACTTTTCAACGCCGGAAAGACGGGTTTACCCGAATGCAGCCGCTTCGCACTTTATAAATGTTCACACGGCAGGCAAGACCGAGATGCTCGGCGTACACCTTGAAACAAGCGGCGAGCCGATAAACATAAAGGCAATTTCGCTGAACGTAAAAAGGGCTTTTGATTTTTCGGTAATAAGGGTTTTAATAGCTGCCGGAATAATCATACTTTTAAGAATTTTTGCACCCGCTTCGCCACTTTACAAAATGAAGCTTGCGGAAAACAATGCGACGGGCAAAAGCCTGATATGGTCTTTTATGTGCCTTGAATGTGCCGTTATAATCATACTCGGCTCAATAAATCCCGCATTTGTCGGGATTGACCGAAGCGGCAATTTCGTGCGGCTCGGTATGCCGAACCACAACCAGTATGACGAGCTTGCCGAAGCCATACTCGACGGCGGCAGGCTGTATATAGATAACGGCGATATTCCGCAGTCGCTGCTTGATATGAAAAACCCGTACGACACAATTGAGCGCGCCCACCTTTCAAGTGAAACCGGCGACTCGTACAGGTGGGATGTTGCATTTTTCAACGGTCATTACTATGTTTATTTCGGCATAGTGCCTCTGCTTATTATGTACCTGCCGTTTCGGGCAATAACAGGCTCGCCATTCCCCTCATTCATAGGCGTAATGGTGTTTGCCGCAATATTTGCTCTTGGCGTGTTTATGCTTATGAAGCGCATTGCCGGGCGTTTCAAAAACATTTCGGTCGGCACATTTCTCATCACCGCGCTCGGCGTAATAAATTTCAGCGGTATGATATTCCTTGCAAAACGCCCCGATTTTTACTCCGTGCCCATTATGTGCGCCTGCGCGTTCACCGTGTGGGGGATATTCTGCTGGCTGAAAGCACTTGATACGGGTAAGCACCGCAAGGCGTTATTCTTTGCCGGCTCGCTTTGTTTGGCGCTTTCGGTCGGATGCCGCCCGCAGAGCGTGCTCGCTTCGGCGGTGGCTCTGCCGCTGTTTCTGCCGGAGCTTTTCGGCGGCAGATTCAAAAAGAAAAACGGCATTACGGAGCTTTGCCTGCTCGCCGCACCTTATATAATCGTGGCGGCAGGGATTATGTACTACAACTATATCCGTTTCGGCTCGCCGTTTGATTTCGGCTCCGCCTATAACCTCACCACCAACGATGTAACGCGCCGCGGCTTTGTGCCGGAGCGCATCGGGCTCGGCATTTACACATACCTGCTTCAGCCACCGTCATTTACGGCAGTATTCCCGTTCTTGCAGAAGGTTACATTAAGCTCAAATTACGCGGGTATGACTATTGCGGAAAACTGCTTCGGCGGTCTGCTCGCGGTAACGCCGTTCACATGGTTCATTTTTGCGCGCGGCGCATACAAAAAGACCTTGCGTGATTCAAAGCTCACCGCATTTACCGCGGTGCTTCTGCTTGTCGGTCTTGCGCTTGTTATTGCCGATACCGAAGCGGGCGGTCTTCTGCAGCGGTATTTCAGCGATTTCGGTTATCTGTTCACACTCGCGGCGGGTATTGTGATATTCGCGCTGCACGGTTCCGCACAGACGGAGCGCGAAAATTCGCTCATAAAAAAACTTGAATATATTTCCGTTATTTTCTGTGTTTTTTACACATCTGCCCTTGCATTTTCCGTGTCAGATGTTACAATAGATATACAGAACCCGACATTATTCGGCACGATTTCACATATTGTGCAGTTCTGGCTTTAATTTGTGTGATTGGAGAAAATGATTATGGCAACACTCAGAAAATCAAAACTTTTCAAAACATTGGCGCTCGTGCTTGCGGCGATATTTACATTGATTTGTTTTGCCGCCTGCGGCAAGGGCGAGGAAAACACCGACACGACCGAAGCCCCGACCGAGAAACAGACAGAGGCAACCGTTTCCGACGGTGTTATAAGGAACCCCCTCACCGGTGAGCCCGGTTATGATGAGGCTCAACTCAAAGCAAGACCCGTTTTCGTGTCGGTTGAAAATCACCCCGAAGCAAGACCGCAGTGGGGCATCACCGAATCCGATATGGTATTTGAAATGGTCGCAGAGGGCGGCATAACAAGAACTCTGCAGGTATTCGCAAACCCCGACAGACTGCCCGACAAAATAGGTCCCACAAGAAGCGCACGCTACTATTTTGTTGACCTTGTTGACGGCTACGACGCTTACTTCGTTCATTTCGGCTGCAACACATACGCCGAAGCAAATATCGCGGAATACGGCACTGCCGATATTGACGGCTACATTCACGGCGGCTACTTCCACCGCGACGAGTCGCGAAATGTTGCTTTTGAGCACACCGCATACACCACAAAAGACGATGTTAAGCAAGCAATAGCAGACCTCGGCTACCGTACCGAAATCAAAGATGCTTATGCACAGCCCTACAAATTCAATGCAGAGCCCGTTGTACTCAGCGGCGGCGAATGCACCGAATACACCGTAGACTTTTCAAGCAGTTTTGTCTACACATTCACATACGATGCCGAAAACAAGGTTTACCTCAGCAGCCTTAACGGTGAAGCATTTTGCGGCAGCAACGGTGTTCAGCAGAGCTTTACGAATCTGCTTGTGCTTTATACCACCGTCAGCACGCTTGATGCATCCAATAAGACAGTTCGCCTCGGTCTTGATGAGGGCAGCGGCAAATACATAAGCAACGGCACACAGATGGATATTACCTGGAAAAAAGGCAGCCACGACGATATGCTTAAATTCTACGATGCAAACGGCGAGGAAATCGCACTTAATGTCGGCAGAAGCTATGTCGGTATCGTAGGCAAATAAAACAAACATGCAAAATGTGCTGTGGCAAAAAACGCCACAGCATATTTTAATGAGAAGGAGCGAAAATGGATTTTTCGAGAATTTTCAACTACGAAAAAGGGCTTGCCGCCAATAATAACCGCGAGTGGTTTCACAAAAATCACGAAGAATATGAGCAGGCAAAAAAGGATTTTACCGGCTTTGTGGATTTTTTGCGGTTTAAAATCTGTGAGGAAGCGCCCGACCTTGCGCCGAGCATTATGTACGCCGAGCCGAAAGAATGGCTCTACCGCGTTGCAAGGGATATGCGCTTTCACAAGAACGGACCGCCGTATAATCCAGCGTTCAGAGCATATATTTCGCCCGATAAAAAATCGTGGATGCCCGTAGGCTACTACATTCACCTGTTCCCCGGCTCATCGCTTTTCGGCACGGGTATATGGTGCGACAGCACTGAAAAAATGAACGGCGTGCGCGATTACATTATTGAAAATTTCGAAGAATTTGAAAATCTTGTGAAAAACTGCCCCATTCCGATTTCGGGCAGCCGCCTGAAAACCGTACCGAAGGGCTATGACAAAAACGAGCCTGCGGCGGAATGGATAAAATTCAAGGATTGGGAGCTTATACTCGAAATTCCCGATGCCGATTTCACCACATTTGACGAAACGATAGATTTGCTCGGCAGATATGTGCGCCTGATGGAGCCGATGCGGCAGTTTCTTTTGAGAGCCGCGCAGGCAACAATGAGCAGCGATAACGAATTTGAGTGGTGAAAACCAACGGAGGAATAACGCAAAATTCAAGGGGCTGTCGCATTTAGCGCAGAACGAAAAACAGAATAATAAAAGACAATGGCTTTACGGTGAATTAAGCGTTTAATAAACCGTAAAGCCATTATATTTTTATAAAATTGTGATTTTATGTGTTTTTCTAAGCGTTTTT
>JAZLJH010000057.1:0-32929 GCA_045617785.1 Acutalibacteraceae bacterium | reverse complement strand
AAGCACTGAAAAGTAGTGCAAACGGCTCGCTTTTCTGGTATAATTGTAGTTGATGAAAACAAATATAACCGGGACTAATTATCGCATATTTCCCCGGAATATGCAACTGAAAATTGATGAATTTTTTGCAGAAAAAATAATACCGGAAAACGACAGTGTTCGGCTCTTAGACGAAATCGCAGAGGAAATAAAGGGACCTCTGGAAAGAGTACTTAAACGAACAGGTCGAAATTACGGTACAAGTCCTGTAACAATGCTTAAAATAATACTGTATGCAGCAATGGAAAGGATATATTCAAGCAGAGAAATAGAAGAACGGTGCAAGAGAGATATAAATTACATATGGCTTCTGAACGGCGAAAAAGCACCGAACTACAGAGCAATATGCAGATTCCGTTCTGATGTGTTAAGTGAGTGCTCGGAAGAAATATTTTATGAGCTTGACCGCAAATTGAAAGACAACGGCGAAATCTGCTTTGAGCATCTGTTTGTGGACGGCACAAAAATAGAAGCCAATGCCAATAAATATAGTTTTGTATGGAAGAAAAGCACGAATAAATATGAACAGCGAGCTTTAGACAAAATTGAAAAATTGACAGAAACATTGCAAATCAAATACGGTATATCAGAAGCAAATGAGTTTGAAATATATAAAACTCTGAAAGCGAAGCATACAGAACCATTCGTACACGGTAGAGGTAAAAGGAAAAGCGAATTACAGAGAGATATAGAAGAATATGAAAAATTGCTGACACGCAAGGTAAAGTATGAATCATACCAAGATACTTTTAACGGAAGAAACAGTTTTTCAAAGACAGATAAAGATGCCACATTTATGCATATGAAAGATGACCATATGCGAAACGCACAGTTGAAGCCCGGATACAATATTCAATTTGCGGTAGAGGGAGAGTACATTACAGGAGTAGATGTATCTTCTGAAAGAACCGACCAACTGACATTGATACCGTTGTTAAAAAGAATGGAAAAGAACGGTGTAGTATATCAGGATGTAACCTGCGATGCGGGATATGAAAGTGAGGAAAATTACACATTCTTTGAAAACAGCGAAACGGAATGTTACATAAAGCCGCAAAACTATGAACGCAGCAAAACGAAAAAATTCAAAAGTAATATGGCTCTCAGAGAAAATATGAAGTACGATGAGTTTCTTGATGAATATACCTGCCAAAACGGCAAAAAGTTAAAAGCAGTTTACGAGGGAAAAAGAAAAAGTAAATCCGGATTTGAAAGTGTAATCACACATTATGAATGTGAAGATTGCACGGATTGTCCGTACAAGAAAAGCTGCACAAGAGCAAAAGGAAATCGTAAAATGCAGGTTTCTAAAAAGTTCATCGAACAAAGACAGGCATCATTGGAAAGAATAACATCTCCTATTGGAATAACTTTGAGATTAAACAGATCTATTCAATCCGAGGGAGCCTTTGGTGTTGTGAAATACGATTACGGTTTTCAACGCTTTCTTCATCGTGGAAAAAAGAAGGTTTTTTCGGAAACTTTAATTGTGGCAATGGGTTACAATATCAATAAATATCATAACAAGTTACAGCAAAATCGCACCGGTTCGCAATTACACGAAAAATTTGTTTCTTAGACTGATAAAAAACTGAACATTTTTTGAACAAAAAGGCTCTGCCTTAGCTTTGCTATGCCCAAAATCAAGAACTTTTGATTAGTTTTGAATATTTTTTGCCTGTATAATTCATAAATCAAGAAGAAAAGAGCTGTGATGAAACTTTTTCGTTTCGTCACAGCCCCTATTTGATTTATATATCCTTGAAATCCACTTCTTTATACCCGTCATCCTTCGGCGGTACGGGCTTTGCGCCGTTTTTCCTGCCGGCAAAATAACTTATCAGCCTTACCGCGCCGAGTATTATAAAGCACCCGCCGAGCAGCTTTACAAATATCGCCGCGCCCTTAAACGGGTTAAATATCAGCGCAGCGCCGATCACCACCGCAATTATCGCGGAAACCTTGCCGCCTTTTTTGTTTATAAGCGAGCCCGCGCCGGATGCGGCGATCGCAAGCCCCGCCATAAACGGCAGCACCGAAACAATGAATGACGGGTGCAGAATGAGCATCAACGCGGCAATAAGCAGCGCAATACCGCCTATAAGCGCAAGCGGTGAGGGAACACCCGCCTGCTTCTGCTTGTAGTATTTTACAAGTGTCACCACGCCCCACACAAGCGCGATAATGCCGAGTATAAGGCAGAGCAGCACAAGGCTGTCCGAGGGGAACGCCGTCAGCACCACGCCGAATACCACCGCAAGCGCCGCGGTAACGGGCTTTATCAGGTTTACGGGTAATGAATTTTTCAGTTTGTTGAGAAATGCTTTGAAATCAGTCATTTGCGGCACTTTCCTCTTTTTCGCGTTTTTCTGTAATTTGCTTTGTGATGCTTTCCATATACTCGCCGTGCAGCTTAAATTTCAATGTGAATACAATGAGCGAAAGGGTAATGAGTATTATGGGCGCAACGAGCATCATAAAGCTAATGGTGGATTTCACGCCTGCGGAGTTAAGCTCTGCAAGGTTTTCGTCGTACTTTGAAAATTCAAGACCGGCGAACAGAATGATCGTCTGAATGGTGTACGCCATTTTCTGCAAAAAGCCCTTCATTGAGAAAATTATCGACTCACTGCGGAAGCCCTGCCTGATTTCGCCGTAGTCCACGATATCCGCAAGGAACACCGTCTGCGAAACGAACATCGCCGCGCTGCCCACCGAAACGAACACATAGCAGATATTCATAAGCATATATGAATTGAATGCGTTTACCGCAATAAGCATCCCCGCGAAGCCTGCGATTTCGAGCGCAAGCGCAAACTGATATGTGCGCCTGCGCGTAGTGAATTTAGTCATAACGGGTATAACCGCAAGACCGAGTATTGAGCCGACCGCGCCGAATGTGTTGAAGGTGCTTTGCAGAGTGGCATCGCCCGCAACGACCTTAAAGTAGTAAACGCCCACGCCGGAAACAATATACCAGCCTGCGTTTGAAAGCATTGCGAACAGCATGAATATAAGAAGCTGGTCGTTGTTTTTCGCAATCGAGAACATCTTTTTAAATGTGAATTTTTCTTTCGGCGCAACTATGTGGCGCTCCTTCGTGCGCGAGACCGAAAGCGAAGCGAAGAACACGAGCGCACAGGCGCAGATAATTGCCCATATACTGAAGCCGCGTGCATCCGCAACCTTTTTGCCCTGAGCATTTACCGTAACGCTCAAAAGGGGAAGCATAACCGGAGTAAGTATTGATATTATGCCCTGACCGAGACCTGAGAACGCCCTCGCGATAGTGGAGATTATGTTGCGCTCATTCGGGTCACTTGTGAATGACGGCACCATCGACCAGAACGGAATATCCGCCATGGTGTTCGTCATGCCCCACGCCACATAAAGAATTGCCACATACACATAAAGGGGGATGCCGCCGGGCGCAAAGCCCGGGTTTGTAAACAGCAGCGAAAGCACCACCGCGTTCGAGAGTGCGCCTATTAGTATCCACGGTCTGTATTTGCCCATTTTTGTGCGCGTGTTGTCAACTATGGTGCCCATCATGGGGTCATTTATACCGTCCCATATTCTTGCAATCGGCGTGAGCAGTAAAAGGAATTTTTTGTTAAGGTGCAGAATATCGGTAAGGTAATTTGACAGATACGAGTAAAACATACCGTAGCTCAAATCAAGCCCTATCGCGCCTATTCCGTACGAAAATTTACCTTTAAGAAAGCCCTTTTTCATAATATGCCTCCGTGAGATAATTGTTTATTACAGTATAGCATTACGAAAAAGGTTTGTAAATAGTCAGCTTCTCTTTAAGCCGTGAGTGTTTCCACGCTCTTTTCGGCGCCGAACCATTCAAGCAGAATTTCGGGGGTCGCGAAAATCTCATCGAGCTTGTTTATAAAGGGCACAATGTCACCGAAGTCGAGCGCGCGGTGGTCAAAGCAGATCGTAATGGGCAGTACCGTGCCGACCTCGATATGTTTTTTGCCGTCGGCGGCAGTTCTTATCACGGGCTTTTCGCTTACCGCCCCTATTGCGAATGCGCACACCTGCGGCGGCACTATTTCTATAAGCGCGGGCGCACCGTTGCCGCTCCTGCATACCGAGCCTATGTTTGAAACGGTTATGGTGCCTTGTTCAAGGTCGGCGGCGGTAAGGCGTTCGCTTTCGGGAATTGCGTAGTAGTTTTTCCTTTCTTCACCGGTAAGAGTTTTCACTCTGTGCTTTCCGAGCTTTGAGCCGACAAGTCTGTTAAACGCTTTTCTCACTTCGCCTTTTTTTAGTGCTTTTATCGTGTCATTGAACGAGACCTCGAACATCGCTTCGTTAAGATTCGTATTCGCGGCGCGGCGGCGTACATCGTTTATATATTCGGTCATTTCGTCAACGCTCTTTTCACCGAAATCGCGCAGGTTTACGGTCATCATTCTGCCGTCGGGCATAATCATAGGCATACTTATGTTTATCTCTTTTATCGTGTCGATTCTGCCTTTTACATATTTACTGTTAAAGTCTATGTGCGCGTTCATTGCGGGTGCCTCTTTGAGTGCCTCGGCAATGATTTTGAGTGAAAGCGTGTTCAGCGAAATTCTGTCGCACTTGCCGCGCTCGTTGTTAAGAAGACGGAATACCGTCAGAAAATCGGCGGCATCCGCTTCATATATATATGATACGTGCGGCACATCGTGCCAGCTCTGCGAGGTCATATTGGCAACGATTTTTCTCTGAATGTCAAAATATTCGGTATCGGTAACTGTGTTCTGCATAATGTTTTTCTCCTTATTATATAAATTGATTTTTCGGCTTTTTCAGTCGCGGGGTGTTTCCCTTTGACGCCTGCATAGTACCGCAAAACACATTCAAATTCTACCAACCAACGGTTGCTTTTTTATTTTTTTCGGGGGAATTTTTGGTTGCGAAAACGCCGCAACCGCAGTATTTTCGCCGTTTTGTCAACTTCCGGTTGCGAAAATCGGTTAAGGAGTTTATAAAACACTTGATAAACAAAATAAAATAATATATTATTAGGTTAATAAGATTAAGGGGTAACAATAAATGGATATCGACCTGTCAACACGCCTTGCCGAATACCGCAAACAGAATAAGCTTTCGCAGGAGGCACTTGCCGAAAAGCTCGGGCTCAGCCGTCAGGCAGTTTCCAAGTGGGAGCGCGGCGAAAGCTCGCCCGACACGGTAAACCTCATTGCGCTTTCACGCATATACGGCGTTACCATAGATGAGCTTCTGGGCAACAGTGCGCCCGCGCATAACGATAAAGAGCTTTACAGTGACCGCCCGCCGCTTAAAGTGGTCGACGGCAAAACCGCGAAAAAGGATTCGGGAAAAGAGCATAAAGAAAAACCCGGTATGAAAGAACGCCGCGAAAAGCGCAAACAGGTGCGAACCGAAAAGAGTGCCGTTCGCCGCGAAATGCACGAAAAGGAAGCGGCACAAAAGCAGTCCGAAAAAGCCGAAAAGCAGGCGGCAAAAATGGCGGAAAAAGCCGAAAAGGAAAATGCCGCGGAAATAAAAAAGGCGGAAAAGGATGCTTTGAAAAAAGAAAAGCAGAACGAAAAGCAGCAGAAAAAGAACGAAAAGGATGCTGCCAGAGAAGCGAAAAAAGCAGAAAAAGAAAGTAAGAAAAAAGAAAAACCGAATAATAAATAAATTTACAAAAAAATATGTAGCCTTTTCCCCGAAATGACATTATTAAGGGAAAAGGCTATTGCTTTAGGTGGTGATGAGATTTGATAGATGCCGTTCGCGCGAGTGAAATCGCGGCGGAATATTATTACGATGTTTACCGTTTCTGCCTTTCGGTGCTTGCAAATCCCGCTGCCGCCGAGGACACCGTGCAGGAGGTTTTCCTGCATTTTCAGCAACGGTGCGAATCGCTTGAAGATATAAACATACGCTCATACCTCATACACGTGGCGCAGAACAAGGTCTATGAAAAATACCGCGAGCTGAAAAAACAGAAAGAGCTTGTGCCGTACGATGAAACCGAAAACGAGCTTTCCGAAGCCGAAGCGTTCACCGACTTTGAAAATTTCGGCAAAATAAGCGATGATGAAATCGAAAGCGGAAAGCAGCGGATACTTGCAAAGCTCACCCCGCGGGAGCAGGAGCTTTTTGCAATGGTATATGAAGAAAAGCTTACCTACGCCCAGATTGCCGAACGCTGCGGCATAAGCGAAAAAGCGGTGAATGTAAGGTCATTCAGAATGCGAACCAAAATAAAGAAAATGGCGGCGGAAGAATTTGTAATGTAGCATTTTTGCAAAACGCGCATTATTATGTGCCGGCAAAATATTTAAGAGGTGAGAAATTTTGAAAAAGCCTGTTGGAAATAAAAGCGATATAGAAAACCTTATGGAAATGCAGCTTGCCGAGGCGGCAAAAGCACCCGGGGAAATGGATGCCGATTTTGTGCTTGAATGTGCCGAAGCCGCACTTGAATTGCAGGATATCCGCTGCGAACTCAGCGATGAAGAAATAGCCGCAAGGGTCGCGGCAATACCGTTCAAAAACACAGAAGCGGAAAACCCGAAAACACGCCGCAAAACGGTCAATGTGCGGCGCGTGCTTGCGATAGCCGCGGCACTTGCGGGTTTGCTTATGATTTCGTGCATTTATGCCATAGCACAAGATAAAACGGCGGTTGAACTGCCGACAGAGTTTGTTACCGATGATCCGTACGAAGTGTTAAGGAAATTTAAGTTTGATCCGGGAGACGATAATCTTACGCAAGAAGAATACGACGAAAAGTATGCCGATTATGTTTACAGATATAAGGCTGCCGAAACGGAAATAGAAACGGGAATAAGAAACAGTGGGCAACTTATTGGCAGTAGTGACAAAATTTGTGTGGTATTTGACAGTGCAATAACATATACTCCCCCAAATGCAAAATTTTATGACACTTTGGAAGAAGCCGTGAAAGGTGAAAACCTTGATATAATATATCCCACCGAATTGCCGAAACGCGTTTTTCCGATAAAACTTACAGCGGACTCAAGTTGTGTGGGAATTGCGTGGTTTAACCCATATAGTTTGGGATTTGGTTATGAAATGTATGTCAGATATTCAATGCAAGTGCCTGAATGTGATATGCTTAATGCAACGGTTTTCGAAATTGGAGGGGTTAAATGCTATGAGCATACGCAGGGCGACAGCGAAAGTTCGTATGCGGTTATAGCGTTTGAATACAACGGTGACTATTATCAAGTCGTGGGGCAGAAACTCGAGATAGTAGAGTTCCTTGTGGAAAATATGCTTAGTGAGCAAACATAATGATAGTTGTATTTTTTATACGCTTTAATTGAAGGAAAGGAATGATAACACTGTGAAACGGAACGGATTAAAAAAAGTAATGGCTGTTATTTTATCAGCGATTATGTTAATGATGATAATGCAATTATGTGCCTTTGCCGTTAATAATGAAAATATATCTGTTTTGGATGGGATTCCCGCCAATTTACAACAAGCCATAATAAGTAACGATAAAATTGCTGCTTCTGTTGACGAAACAGGCGATTTGTATTCTATAACCGTTACCAATACCGATTCATCCAAATCGTTGTTTATTTACCAGACAAAAATAAAATATATAGAAGACGGCGTTACAAAGTATATTGATACCTCTATAAAGAAAAGTGAAAAGTCTGAATATAAATTTGAATCTTCGGCAAATGAGGTTAAAAGTTTCTTTCCTGATAGTACTTCGGATTTTATTAAGTTTGCTGTCGGCGATTATGCTATGGAGTTTATGCCGGCAGCCGGAAAAGACCTTAAAGCGAACCTTGCTGATGACAAAAACAGTGTTACTTACGGCAGTAAAAAGGATGATTTGTATTACAGATACACAAGCACATTCAGCGGCGTTAAGGAGGAAATTATATTAAACTCCTTTGACGGTAATAATAAGTTTGATTTTATTGTTAAATTTACGAACCTTGTTCCTGAAAAAATAGAGGGCGATGCCATTTCGTTGCTCGACAGCGAAACGGGCGAAGTTATTACCGCAATAAGCCCCGTTGATGTTCGTGATTCCTATGACGGCGAAAGCGGTGCGCATATAAGCCTATGTAATAAAATAGAATTCAGAGAAGCCGAAAACGGAACATATATTTTCACCTATACGGTGGATGAGCAGTTCTTGAAAGCGGAATCTACTGTTTATCCTGTAATTATCGACCCTTTTATAACTATCAATGAGGATCCGATATACGATGCACCTGTTTTCAGTGGCTATCCGTCAAGTAACTTTAATTCAAATATCTACAATAGCGTGGGTTACGAGAATTCTGAATACGGCGAAGCTATTACTTTTATTAAAATCAATAATATACAGAATTATTTATATATTAACCCTGAACTGATTTATAGTGCACAACTTTGTTTATATGAGAATTCGGGCAAAACATCTGGTGCAACTGTAAGAATATATGATGTTCGTTCAACATGGAATAATACCACTATTACATATAATAATAAACCAAATCTTTGGTCTGAACAGTATGGTCACAAAAACATAACTACACCATATTTATATTATAATTTCAGTATAACGGGCTTTGTTAAAAATTGGCTCAACTATGCACTTAATGATGGTGGAATGTCTCAAGAACACGGTTTGGCATTGAAAATGAGCATGACGGGTGTTTCAAGCAGATGGTTTGCTTCGGCTACAAATGCGCTTTATCCACCTTACTTGGTAATTAGTTATGAAGAAGATGAAAGTGTCACAAGTGGATTTTATCGTATTCGTTCTAAATACAGCGGGCTGTATTTAGATACAGAACTGAATGCGTCAGCAAATGGCAATGTTATACAATATACAAATACAGGAGGCGATAATCAGCTTTGGAATATTTGTAATAATGGCGATGGCGAATATCAGTTGTTATCGTTTTATTATAACAATAATAAATGTCTGTATGTTGCCAATTCAAGTCCGTATAATGGCGCCAATGTTACGGTTACAGGAAATAGTGCTTCAGCCGGAACAAGATTCCGTATAATCAAGAATGCTGATAATACTTACAGAATATTGTCTAAATGTGATGCAAATGATGGAGAGTTGGTGAATTATGGTTTGGATGTAACTGGACCAAGTCTGAACCCGACGGCGAATATACAGACTTGGCGCTATTCGGGCGTTTCGCAGCAGCGTTGGTATATTACTCGTGTTGTATAAGCATCTTGTTTTTCGCATAATTGTACTGCTTATTACGGCACTTATCACAATTCTGTTTTTACTGCAATTTTGCAAAACGGACGGATACGATGTTACCAAGCCGCCCGAAAAAGATTCCCGCTTCGGCATTGATGAAAACATAGTCGATTCATGGGATGATGTTTATAAGGATTCGTTCAATATTGAATGATTTTCATTTTGTCCTGCGGTTTCCCAATGCGAAAATTCAGAGGAACTGCCGTTGCCTTGCAGTTTTGAACGCGAAAATTCAGGGCAGTTGGTACGGGCGGCGCTCCCGTGTCAAGAGCCCGGGTCAATCGCAGAGCGATTGACAGTTGAAAATAACCTTTTGGTTTTGATGGGGCGAATTCGGAGCAATCGGTAGGGGCGCCACACTGTGGCGCCCGGTTTGCCCGCCGCGGTGTTTGAAGCGCTTTGCGCGAGAATGCACGCGAAGGGCAAAAATTAAATCGCGTTGATTTCGTGTAATCAGCGCGATTTTATGATTTATGTGGTTTTCATTTGTCAATCGCCGTGCGATTGATCCGGGAGGCGCGGGAGTGCCGCCCGTACCGATTGTTCAATGTCAACGCGGTTGTGAAAAGCCGCGTTGTTTATTCAATTTCTGAAAACCGAAAACTGAAAACTGAAAACTTACCAATCAACAACATCAAACCTGAATCCGAAATCAAATTTCTTTTCATCGAAAAGTCTGTTGTTTTCGTCATTGTCAAGCTCGCCGTTTTCGCTTATGGCGTTAAATCTGCCGTCAATGTTGAATACCGTTCTGTGCTCGTTTTCAAGCTCAAAATCGTGCGCTTTTTCGGTAAGCTGTTCCGCGCTGTAATGCGAGGCGTTGAACGAAAAATCGGGTGTGCCGCCAAAGCCCGTTACCTCTATTGCCGCGCCGCCGTTTTCACCGATTTTCACTCTGCGCGTTTTGCAGTGTTCGCCGTTTTCCTGCGGGCGCACATAGTGCACGAAATTGTCGGTGGCGGTAAGTCTGTATTCACCGAAGCGCGTCGACTTGCAGCGGTCGGGGTAGCTTTCGATTTCGCCCAAGCCGAAGTACTCAATGTTTTCGTACTTTTCGTTAAGGCTCAGCTCAATGCCGAGTGCGGGCAGTGCGGGCATATTTTCGCGTATATCGCCGTAAAAATGCAGAGTGAACGAGCCGTCGGTCAGGAATGTGTAATCGGCGTGCGCTTTTATTACGGGCGGATTTGCCGCGCCGCCGAGCGCTATGGCGGTCGTAATCGTTACGGAGCCGTCTGCGTTTTCATTGACCTCTGCCGAGTATGTTTTCTGCTTAACATGGTGCAGGTGGTTTGCGTACCATTTATCCGCGCCGCCGTTGTAGGTGGGCGCGTGCCATATCCTGAATTTTGCGGGGCGCTCTAAAAGCTCACTGCCGCCGCGCTTTATTGAGCAAAGTCTGCCGTAAGCCTTGTCAAAGGTGTATTCGTTGCCGAGGCAGGCGAGCTTTACAAAGCGTTCGCCGTCGTCGCAACTGACGGTTGCGGTCTGCTTTTCGGGCTTTTCGGCGGGCTTTGCCGCAAGCTCAAACTGCATAAAGCCGACCTCGTACCCTGCCGCTTCCCAAAGCGTATCTTTTATCTGCTTGACAGAGCAGGTGAGGAAGCTGTCGCCGTATAATTCAAGCTTGCTTTCGTTAAACAGTGTATATTCCTTTTCGCTCTGCGGTGCAATATCGAGCTTTTCGATTTTGCCCGCCTTTACTGTTTCGCCGCCGCAGGTGATTTTCCATTCAAGCGCAAGGTCGTTAAGGCTTGTAAAGTACCTTACACTCTTAACCTTCAGCACGCCGTTTTTGTACTCGCCGCGGAAAGGCTCGTACACCTTTTTCATATCGTAGTAGCCGGGGCGCGGAGTTCTGTCGGGGAACACGAGCCCGTCTATGCAGCAAATGGAGTTGTTCGGGAATTCGCCCCAGTCGCCGCCGTAGTAGTAGCGCGGCTTGCCGTTTTCGTCGGGTATATTTACCGCGTGGTCGCAGAATTCCCATATACAGCCGCCGCAGAAATTCTCGTTTTCGTCAACTAATTTCCAGAAATCGTGCACATCGCCCGTGCTCATGGAGCACACATATTCGCACATATAAAACGGCTTTGTGTATTCGGGGCTTGCAAGGTAGTCCTTCGTGTAGTTGTAGCCGGGGTACATTCTGCTTTCAACGTCTGAAATATCGGCAAAGCATTCGCCCTCGGGTACGGCGGTAAATTGCAGGTGCGCGTTTTCGTAATGCACAAGTGCGTGTTCATCGCGGCTCTTTATGTAGCGGCGCATCTCGCGGTGATTTTTGCCGCAGCCGCTTTCGTTGCCGAGCGACCACATTATAACGCAGCCGTGGTTTTTGTCGCGCTCATAAAGGCGTGCGGCGCGGTCAACATACGCTTCTTCCCATTCATCGACTGTCGAAAGCATCGACCAGCGCATCCAGTCCCAATCCGCTTCGGTATTGTAGCCCATGCCGTGTGTTTCTATATCCGCTTCGTCAATAAGGTAAAAGCCGAGCGCTTCTGCGAGGTCAACAAAGCGCGGGTCATTCGGGTAGTGCGAGGTGCGTATTGCGTTCACATTTGCGCCTTTAAGTATAAGCAGATCGCGCTTCATTTCGTCGAGCGTTACCGCGTAGCCGTTTTCCGCCGAGGAATCGTGGCGGTTTATGCCGCGCAGCTTTACGCTTTTGCCGTTTATAAGCAGGCACTTGTCTGCGATTTTAACCTCCCTGAGCGCAAGCTGAAACGGTATTATTTCATCGTCAACGGTGATGAAAAGCGTGTAAATGAACGGCGTTTCATCGTTCCACATCAGCGGCTTTTCGATTGTTATTTTTAATTCTTCGCTCTCGCTTTCGCCCTGCGCGGCAATTTCGCCCGCAGGATTTGCCAGGCCGTAAAGAATTTCGCTTTCGCCCTTTACCTTGCATTTGAGCGTAAGCTCGCATTTTGAGTAATCGGCATTGAAGCTCTGTAAAATCTGCACATCTTCAAGGCGCGTTTTGCTGCGCGAAAGAATGTATACCTCTCTGAAAATGCCCGAAAGCCTGAAAAAGTCCTGATCTTCAAGGTACGAGCCGTCGCACCATTTGACCACAAGCACGGCAATACGGTTTTCGCCCGCGCGCACCTTGTCGGTAATATCAAATTCGCTTGTGGCGTGGCTCACCTGACTGTAACCTGCATATTCGCCGTTTACCCAAAGGTAAAAGCAGCTTGCAACACCCTCAAAGGTGATTATGCTGTCGCGCTCCGTGTCTTCCTCGCTCAAATAAAAATCGCGTATATATGCGGCGCAGGGGTTTTCATCCGGCACGTGCGGCGGGTCGGTGGGGAACGGGTACATAAGGTTTGAGTAAAGGGGAGTGTCGGTACCCTCAATGCCGTATAGCTGCCAGTTGCCGGGCACCTTTACAGTGTGGAGAGCGTCGCTCTCATAATCAGCGGCAAAAAACTCCTCGTCAATATCCTCAAAGCTACTGTAAAACTTAAATTTCCATTCGCCGCAAAGGTCGGTGTAAAATGACGATTGCTTTCTGTCGCCCGTGAGCGCCTGCTCAACGGACTCGAACGGTATGAAATATGCGCGCGGGGGGAGCGTGCCCTCGTGCAGAGTTTCAAGACTTTTATGGCAGCAGGGTAATTTCATTCGGTTTCCTCTTTTCAAAAGTGATAAATACATTTTACCATAAATATGATGTTTGGTAAATACATTCCTTAAATAAAAAATGCAAAGCGAAAATCACTTTGCATTTTTTGTGCTTTAACCTATTGCGGGAGCGTTCTGCTCTTTCTGCTTTTCGTTTGCCTTTTCCGCGGGTTTTACTTTCGGCTCACTGAATTCTTCTTTAAGCAGTTTTTCGCCGATTTCATTCCATTTTTGGTAAATTGCAACCGTCTTCTGCTCGCTGAGCTTTGTCATATCGGCAAAGCTCATTTCGGTCTTCATAAAGCTGAACTGTCTGCTTTCGCAGAAAGCCTTTATCTGTTTGATTTTATTTTCGTCTGAAAGGCTCTTGTAGTGCTCGTTGCTTCCCATAAGCCTGTCAACAAGCTTGCCTGCGCAGTAATCCTTCGGGTTTTTGGCATCGTGTTTGAACGATTCGGCAATTGTTTTAATATTGCGTACCTGAAGCAGTCTGTTGGCGCGGCGCTCGCGGCCCTTGGGGTGCTCGCGGCAGTATTCCTCGTATTTTTCGCAGGCATCGGTGACCTTTGAGAATTCCGAGGATCTTGACACTTCGTCTAATTGCTTGCCGCGCAGATCCGAATAATCTTTTTTAACAAAATTGCTGAGCGCGTTGTAGAACTTTGTGAATTCCGGTGAATCGTGGCTTGTGGTGTCAAGAGTTTTGAAAATGCTTGCAAAGGCTCTGCTGTACTGGGTAAAGGTGTCGCCCGTGAGCCTTGCTTTTTCCGCCGGTTTTGCCGCGGGCTGTATATTCGCCTTATCTTTTTCGGGTTCCTTTTCCGGTTCGGGCTCCTTGTAATTTATATCCGTAATATTGTATACGCTGAATTCGCGGCAGAAATCGTGCAGCTCCATTTTGAAAACTCCGCCGGGAACATCGCGTTTGCTTCTGCATTTTACTTCGTTGTTTTCCACATAATATTCTCTGCCCGTTCTGCCGTGGGGGTTGCGCAGCACAACGAATTTAAGGTCCTTGCCGTTCAGATTTTCCTCGGCAACACCGAGTATGGAATAGCCGTGGCGCTGGTAAACGCCGTTTACCATGTGCGTGTCATCGCTTTCGCCGTATGTACCGCAGGTGCCTACATTACTGCCGCCGAGGTTGTTTTTCAAATCCGCGTAAACCTGCGATTCCGTCGCTGCATATTCACCGCTGTACGGCTCCGGGGGCGCAACTATATTTGCCGCAACGTCAATATACTTTGTCATTTTCGGCAGGAAAACGGTCTTTACTTTATCAAGAAATTCGGGGGTGAAATGATCCTTGAGCTGATCGTAGCCTGCGCGCAGCATCTCGGGAACCTCCGGCGACTTGGGATCGTCAAGCAGCTTCTTGAAGGTTTCGCAGGTGTCGTTAAGCACTTTTTTCGTTTCGTCGCGGGTGAGGTTATTAAAGTCAATGGTAAGCGGGAAGGCGTTGTGGAACAGTGAACCTATAAGCTCACAAGCCTGCAATTCCTGTTTGAAATCTGTTGTGATGCTTGAATGATTTTTAAGTGTTATCGCCTTGTCGGGGTAAAGCATACGGAAAACACAGTATGTCTGCACGTATTTTACGCCGGCGCATCTTTCATTGAATATAAGGTTTTTGTCAAACTGCGTTGCATTTTCACCGAGCACATCGAGCATGGCGTAGCCCGTAATGTAACCGGGGCCCTCGTCGGGTGTGGCGCCCTGCGGAGATTTTTTGAACAGTTCAAGCGATGTGTGCTCGCTTTTAGCCTGCGGACCGTAAAACCGTTCAAGGAATTTTTGCTGTGAGCCTGCGCTTATATCCTCATAATTCGGCTTCCACTCGTGAAGCTCACCCTTTTCGTCGATAAGCCACGGGCAGTCCTCGTGTGCGGGCAGCTCCTCGGGTTTAAGCGCGGAAAGTCTGTCGTACTCGGCTTTGAGCTCTGCCGCGGACGGTGCGGGCTTTGCAAATTTTTCGGATGTGATATGCAGACCGGAGGCAACATAAGCGCGTTCTATTACCTGCACCCAAAGGCAGTCATCGGCACCGGTGCTTTCGGGCACCATTTTGTCAACGGTAACATAAACGGGAGTGTAGCCCTTGTTTTTACCCGTGATTTCATCTGTATTCTGTTGGTAAAATCGCACGGTAACGGTGCCGTCGCCGTTATCCCTCATACAGTCTCGGATTTTCTGCGGATTGTGTTCTGCAACGGAAGCAAGTGCCGAAAGCAGATAGCAGTCGCCCAGACCGCCCTGGTTGATATCGTTGGGGGAGGGGTCGTGCGGGAACAGCGGCATATCTTTTTTATCGTAGAATTTTTCGGGGCCGTTGCCCTCGGCGTCATAGATACTGAACTGTGTGCCGTCAACCTTAACGGCATTTTCGTCAACGGGCGCAAGGTTGCCGTCGCGCTGACCTTCAAAATAATTGTAAATATCGGCAACTGCGGCGTAACGCGCGCGGTTTTCGGGCAGGTCGGGGTCGTAATCGTCGGTGCCGAGCTGCAGATTGTCAAGCTCGGTGAAATAGTCTGCGGCTTCCTTTGTAATTTCTTTATAAAGCGCAGATTCCCTTTCATAATTGCCGTTTACCGCATTTGCATTGAGTGCGGCATACTCTTTCATTTTGCCTACTATGGATTCAAGCTTCGGGTCGCCCTTGGCGGTGTTTTCGTAAGATGAAGCGTAAACCGCAAGCATTGCCTTGGTGCTCATGCGCACATCGTCAAAATTGGTGTTCACATCGTTTTGCGCCGCTTTTACTGCATCGGTATAGATTTTCCGGGAGGTCGCACGGCCCGCAATTGCAATGCTCTGGTATTTAAGAAATTCGCTGTTAAGCTGCTCGGGCGTTTTTTTGTCTGCCTCGGCTTTCATTTGTGCGAATGCCTCATTAACAAGCGGAATAAGCAGTGCTCTCTCGACTTTCGGGCTGCTTTCGGCTTTTACTGTGTCGCGTGTCAGGCGGCTTTTTACCGTTCTGCTTTTGTTATATGTATCAATGTCGTCAACATGAACAAGTGCGTTTTCGGGGTTGAGATAATACCCGGTGATTTCATCGGTATTGTTGTAAACGGAGATGCCGGTCTGTGCGCCCTCGGGGGCAAAAATCAGCTTGCCGGTGGGCGGCGCCGTCATTTCAAATGCAAGCACCTTCGGTTGGTTTACCATGGTAACGTTCATGGTTATGCAGTTGTGAGCATCATTGATGCCGTACATACCGTTTTCGGGGTCATCGGTTATTTCTTTTGAGATTTCCACCTTGTGCTCGCCGATAGTTACTTCGGGCTGACCGTGAGCTTTTCTGTATATGTTATTTGCACCGTTAAATGCACCGAAAACCGAATTGAACTGCTGACCGTCGGTGCTGAAATATGTATTCTTTTCTTCAACGGGGTTCATTTGTGCCATTTTTGTGAATTTGTTTACGGCGTTCATGTAATCGTCGTAAGATTCCTTCACAAGCTTGTCGCGTCCGGCGTCAAATTTCTCATCGCCGGTGCTTTTGCCGAAATTGTTGAGGTTGTACTGGTAGGTGCGCAGCCGGTCGATTTCAAGTGAAAAGCCCGAACGCAGCTCAAGCAGATTCATATAATGAACATTTAAGAACTTCCGGAAATCGTCAGCCTTGTCGGCGGGGATGTCGCACTGCGCCAGAAATTCCGGCGAGAGCTTTTTCTGAATAAGGTCTCTTTCAAGTCCGGTGTCGACCTCATCGGCTTTGTCAAAATCGAATCTGCCGTTTTCATCAAGGCAGGATTTTGAAAGACCGCGCATAAAGTAGTTTACATTTTCGCGAATGCTGTATTCGTTGCCGTTGATATCTCTGCCTTTATCGGGCAGCCTGACCTGCACATTGAATGTGTCGTTATTGTTATCGGTTATATTGAGATATTCGGACTGCTGCGAGCCCCGCAGTTCGGCGGCAACGGCGGCAGATACGGTAAGACCTTTGTATTTTTCTTTGTAATCCGGCATATTATCACTCCGTTTTTTTATTGTTAAGTGTATTCTACCACAAATACCTTCATCAGTAAAGAAATATTACATGACAGGTAAAATTTTTTATTGGCGGTAATTTACTGTTGAATTATTCTGCGGGGTGTGCTATATTGTATTTCGGTGAATACATATTCACCTCAAGGAGGAATATTTCATGGAAAAAAATAAGATGCCCAAAGCATACGCGATTATGTGGGCGGTCATTTCCGCAGCTTACGCTGTGTGGATGGTCTTTATGAAGGATACCGTCCTCGTAAAATTCAACTCCCTTGCGGAGCGTACTGTTACACTGTTTAAGGATAAGCCCCCCGTTGTGTTCGATGACATCACGGGCATACATTCAGAGCTTGTTTTCTGGCTCTGGGCGGCATTTTCAACAGTCTGCCTGCTTCTGTTCATATTGTATATCAAAAAAATACTTTACAGCGAGCCCGGCAAATTCACTAAATATTTCTGTATGGGCAATCTTGTGTTCGCCTTCGTGTTTATCACTTGGTATGCCGTTCTCGGCGACAGGTACGAGCTTATTCAGAAATTCCAGAATGTTACCGCAAGTATGCTCGGACTTGACTTCCCGTGGCATTTCAGAATGTGGGGCATTTTCTCATCGCTCGCAACATTCACAAACATTCTCTACGCGTTCAGAAAGCACAATTTCAACAGCCGCGTGGGCTTGGTGCTCGGCTCAATAGGCAGCGCCGCAATATTTATGACTATAAACCTTCCCTCCGTGGGCGAGGATGCCGATTTCAGCAATCCCCGCTGCCTTTTCCATTGGACGGGCGCACTCCTTTACGCATTCTGCAGCGCAGCTCCGCTCGGCATAATGCTTTTCTGCAAAATGAGAAAGGGTATAAAGAAATACAAAATCTCTTTCATCATCTTTATTGCCATAGTTGTTATTATGACAACGCTGCTCGTCGTAGTCGGCAAGAGTGCCATAATCGAAAATCTTCCCGTATGGGCGGCATACATAGTGCTGTTTATACTCAACTTCACAAGCTTCTACGATGAAAAGGTTCCCGAAAAGGAAACGGTCACAAAGTAAAAAAACCGTACTGCAAATCAGTTTGCAGTACGGTTTTTTTAATCCCTGTCCCCGTAATCTCTTACGAATTTCGCGACCACATCGCTGTTTGCGCCGAATGCCTGCAAGGCAACGACTCTGTTCTGCTCGGGTGCCATAATCAGCTTTTGCCCGAACATACCGCCCTTGTAGTAAATGCGGTGTTGATCATCCCAATCCACGCCGTATTCGTTGTTTACGGCAATATCCACCCATTCCTTTGAAAGTATGTGCTGACCGTTGTAGGTGCCGCCGTTAAGAAATACCGCGCCCATTTTTGCCATATCTGCTGAATGAATGTAAAGCCCGGTTGCGCCTATGACGTGACCGCGCGGGCAGTGGCTCCACGCCATTTCCTGAAAATCGAGCTTTAATAATGCCTCTTTCCACAGAAAATCGTCAAGCGTCATACCGCAGCGTTTTTCCGCAATTCTCGCAAGCAGATAGAATGCTCCGTCGGAGTATTTACTGTCGGTTTCGGGTGTGTATTCGAGCGGATATGTAAAAAGGTACGAAAGAAAATCGTCGGTAAATTCCGAGGATTTGTGCGTATCGATATCAAGAAAACCGCCGGGCAGACCGAGTTTGTGCGAAAGCGCGGTCGCAACCGTTGAGATTTCCCAGCGTTCATCCGTACCGGCGGGCAGTTCATCGCGGAAAATATCGCAGATTTTTTCATCAAGGCGGACAAGCCCTCTGTCATATAAAATGCCTATTGCCGCCATGGTGAAAAGCTTTGCGACCGAGTATGTGTTCTGGCAGGAGTTTGCCGGCGTACATTCAGCGGTTTCGGGCACTCTGCCGTTGCGGATTTCCGAAATGCGTATTATTTCAAAGGGTTGTGTTTCAATGAATTTTACGCACTCATCTAAAAATTTACTCATCAGTCATTACCTCCGAAGTAATCGGATTCAATATAATCAACGCCGAAGCTTTTGCATCTTTCCAATTCTTCGGGCGTGTTGGCGGTCCAAAGACCGACCTGCAAGCCTCTGTCGTGGAATTCCTTAACCATCTGTTCGGTGATTACCCACTGGTCCGCATCTATGTGGAAGCCGTAGTCAAAGCAACGCTCATAATCGCGCTCACTTGTACCGTAGGTGTACATAAGCGGCAGATCGGGGAGGTATTCGTGTGTTCTTATGAGGTTGTCGAAATCAAAGCTTTGCAGTATGCACTTTTTAAGCTCGTAAACCTCCTCGACAAGCGCAAAAACCTCTTTGATTTTTTCGTCGCTGAATGAGCCTTTAAGCTCCACAAAGCAAATCATATTGTATTGCTTCATCACTTCAAGGTAGCGCCTGAATGTGCAAAGGTAAATTTCATCGTCGCTCTTTTCGTTCAAAAGCGGCTTTGCGGTAAGCTCCGAGAAGGTGCTGTCGCTCACAATGAGCTCGGTGCCGTCAAAAAATTTTGCCTCTTTGTTGTGGCTGCAAACAAGCACGCCGTCTTTGGTGGCGCGAATATCGGTTTCGGCGCCGCCGGATTTATGCTCGCCCGCCATTCTGAAAGCAAGCTCGGTGTTCTGTAAATATTTACCGCTGTATCCGCGGTGAGCGATCATACAAATGTTAAGTTCTTGTGCAGTCATAGTTTCCTCCGTATCGGTCAGATGAGTGTATTTATAAATTCAACGGTTTTTTCGGGCAGCTCGAGCACATCGCGGATACTGTCCTTTTTCATAAACATATCAAGCACGAATATTTCATCGGCTTTAACTATGCCTTTTATGCGGATTTTCAGCTTATCGCAAAATTCCGTATCACCGTTATGCTCAGCAGCAATATATTGTGCGAGCGCTTCGTAAAGTCTGTCGGAGCGCAAGCCGAGGTCTGCTTCCGCAAGGCTGAAGCGCAGTTCCTGTTCAAGCTCGTCGGAGTAGGTGAAACCGTCGCGCAGTAAAAGCGCGCGCATAAGCAGGCTGTGAACGCCGCCGTTCTTTTTATTGTTGAGCGCGTATTTTTCGTATGCGGTGTAAGCTTTTATATAATCCTGACGGCTGTTCTCGTAAAGCGAGCCGAGCAGGTAATAAACATCCGCCTTGTACTGTGTTTCGTCAACATTAAAATATTTCTGTGTAGCGTGAACGAGTATCTTTTCCGCGCTTTCAAGGTCGCGCGGGGTGTTGCGCTTAATAAGCTCACGCGCGATTTCGCACACATAAATGCATTTGTCCTCATCAAAATAATCGTCAAGCGCGATGTAAAGCGCTTCGGTCGCTCTAATGCCGAATGGCTTATTCTTTTTCAAAAGTTCTTCAAACATACCGTTCACCTCGTAAAATATTCTACACTATATTACAATTTAATTCAATACCCATATTGTGCGAAATCTTTTGTCTTTTTTCGCTCGGCGTATTGAAAAGCGCGGAGCATTGTGTTAAAGTTTTATTAAATATGTAATGATTAGAGGGATTGTTTATGGCAAAAGCTAAATGTAATTATTACCCTACGGTTATTGTTCCCGGTATCGGTCAGTCAAAGGTCGATATGTATGATAATGAGGGCAACAGAAAGCTTTGCGCTTGGCCGCTTGATTTGGATGAAAAAGCACTTGTTAAGGAGATCGCCGCACCGTTTGCATCAATGATGGTTACAAGAAAATACGATAAATTCTGCATAGCTCTTAAAGCCGCGCTCAAAAAAGCGGTCGACCCGCTTTCCGTCAATAAAGAGGGCGTTTCCAAAAATGATCTGCGCCCCGTTGATTACCGCCGCGGCCCGATTTCGCAATGTACGCCCGAGGAAAAGCGTTATATATATGTAATGGTGCCCATGCAGCGCCTTGCCGAGGTTATAGGGGAGGATAAGATGTTCTTCTTTGCCTATAATTCTTTCGGTCAGCCGTACGAGACCGCCGCTCAGCTCAACAGTTACATTCAGCACGTTAAGAAGCTTACCGGCTGCGATAAGGTCAACCTTGTTCCCGTAAGCCTCGGCGGCTCCATTATGACTGCATACCTCGATGCCTACGGCGCAAGGGGCGATATTCACAGAGTTTGCTATTTCGTACCCGCCGCAAACGGCTCCACAATGATAGCCGATGTGCTTTCCGGCAACCTTGACCTTTCCGACCCCGAAAGCCTTTTTGAGCTGCTTCTGGGCGGCAAAACGGCGCGCACTATAATGAATATTGCCGCAAAAATGCCCGAAGGCGCACTCGATGCGATAATAGAATCAGTGCTCGATACCGTCAAGGGCGAACTGCTTGTGAACTGCCCTGGTATGTGGGCGGTCGTTCCGCGCGAGCATTATAAAGAGCTTTATGACAGATACCTTGTCGGTCCCAAATTCGGCACGCTCCGCGCCAAAGCAGACCGCTTTTACAGAGCGCAGGGCAAGCTGCGCGAAATGATTGAGCAGCAGGAAAAAATGGGCGTTAAGTTCTTTGTTATCTGCGGTTACGACAGGCAGCTTCCGGCGTTCTGCGGTACAAAAACTCTTAATGCCGACGGCATAGTCGATTTCAAGAGCGCATCACTCGGCGGTACCGGAGCAGAGCTCGGCACAACATTACCCGAACGCGAAAAGGTATATGACAGATGCAAAAATAAAAAGCATAATCACATTTCACCCGAAAATACGGTTGACCTCTCAACCGCAATGTTCCCCGACAGCACCTTCTGCTTCCGCTATCAGGTGCACGATGATGCAGGCTGGAATGACCTTGCCATAGGTGTTGCCAAAGAAATTCTCACAAATGAAGATTTCGTTGATGTGTATTCCGACCCGCGCTACCCGCAGTTTAACGGCTCGCGCAATACCCGCAAGCTCGTTTACGATTACCTGCCCGAAGCCGAAGAACTGCTTAAAACCGATTTGCACCAAACACCGAAAGCCGACCTCACGAAAGCAGTTGCGGCGGCAAAAGCTTTGCTCGACAAGACCATAATCGACGATTTCAGTGAAGCCGAGCGTGTAACAATAGCACTGAAAAAAGCCGTAATTGCCGCAAGACCGGTAATTGAAAAATAAGATGATTTTTCAATGAATAAATAACAAATTATAATGAATAATTTCGGGGCGCAAGCGCCGATTGTGATTCATATAAAAACGGAATGTGAAAGCTGCATTCCGTTTTTATATACCTATTATGTTTCTTGCAATAAACCAAAGTAAGACGATTATCAGCGTAATTATATCAATGATTTTATACGGCGAGTCATAATACGCCTTGCCCGTTTTTATGTATTGTCGTGCATCGCATATAAAAACATAGCCGATGTAGGCAAATTCCAGCGGGAACAGCGCGTTGTATTTAACCGCACCCGCAAAATCAAAATGCAAAAGCGCCAGCGCCGCGCGTGAGTTGCCGCAGCCCGGGCATTTTAAGTGTGTAACCGTATTTATTAAGCAGGGGATGCCCTTGCCGTGTATGCTCACAAAAAGGCAGTATGCGGCGGCAAAAACGCATATTGCCGCGCAGACGGCGGCAAGCTTTATTATCCGCTTTTTTCTCACTTCGTTTTCCACCGTATTCACCTCACGCAGACAGTATACACAGAATTTTACCAATGTGCAATATATTGACAAAAACCCGGGCGTATGATATTATTTTACCGAAAAAATAACAAGGAGTTGTTTTTATGAAACTTGAAAATCGCAGTCTTGCAAAAATGCTCATTCTCACTTTCGTTACCTGCGGTATTTACGGCATAATCTGGGCTGTAAACCTTGCGCGTGATGCAGTCCATGTTAAGGATACAAATGACAACGGCACGCTCGAAATTCTGCTTACTGTCTTCTTCCCGTTCGTAGGCTTCTATCTTGCCGAAAAGAAGTTTACCGAGGGCTGTCAGATGAGAGGTATCGAACATAAGGATAATTCCGTGATGTACCTTGTTCTCGGTCTTTTCGGTCTCGCCATTGTTGACTACATCCTTATGCAGCTTGACCTCAACAAAATTGCCGATATGAATGTCGTGCTCGATGCTCCGTTTGGCTTCGGTTACAATGCAAATTACGGCGCTCCATTCCAGCAAGCACCCCAGCAGAATTTCCAGCAGAATTATCAGCAGGCTCCCTATACTCCTTACCGGCCTGCCGAGCAGCCTGCACAGCAGCCCGTTGACCCCAATTTCAACAATAACGGCTTCAATCAGCAGTAATTTGTTCCGTATTTGCTCCGTCGTTTTTCGGCGGAGCTTTTGTTTTTAATGATTTATAATTTTGTTTTTATTTTTTTATAATTTACACTTGACAATTCCGGTAACGGATAGTATAATAGCACTCGTTCTTAGCGGTATTGTGTAACGGTAGCACAGCGGACTCTGACTCCGTATGTTGAGGTTCGAATCCTTATACCGCTGCCAAGCGGAAAAGACATCCTTCAGGGTGTCTTTTTTGCTTTGAAAAAGCAAGATAAGGATTCGAAGAATCCTTATTGCGAACGAAGTGAGCAACAAGGTTCTGCCCGCAGGGCAGGTTCTTATACCGCTGCCAAGCGGAAAAGACATCCTTCAGGGTGTCTTTTTTGCTTTGAAAAAGCAAGATAAGGATTCGAAGAATCAAAATATTGTGATATATTTTCCCCGACTTTCTCATAAAATACTCTTGACAAGCGGTTGGCGCGGCGGTATATTATTTATGTAAGTTAGCCGCGGCTAACTAAAATTATCGTGCATCGGTTAGCCACGGCTAACTGAATTGACGGAGGGCGAAAATGACATTAAGGGAACTTGAAATCGGCAAATCTGCGGTCGTTTCTGCGGTAGGCGGAGAGGGCTCGCTGCGCAGGCATTTTCTTGATATGGGTCTTATACCCGGTGCGCGCGTAACTCTTGTAAAGTACGCTCCCATGGGTGACCCGATGGAGCTGCTCATTCACGGCTACAGCCTCACTTTGCGGCTTGACGATGCAGGTGAAATCGAACTCGATGAAACCACAGTCGATGACGGCGCAAACTATATGAATACCGAAAAAACCACCGTTGCAGAGGGTGCTCACCCGGGTTTCGGTGAGGATGGCAAATATCATGTCAAGGCGGAGGAAAATCCGCTGCCGCCGGGCACGGTTCTTTCGTTTGCGCTTGCAGGCAACCAGAACTGCGGCAAAACAACGCTTTTCAATCAGCTTACGGGCTCAAATCAGCACGTGGGCAATTTTCCCGGTGTTACAGTTGACCGTAAAAGCGGGCCTGTTAAAAACAATACCGAAACTCTTGTTACCGATTTGCCCGGCATTTATTCGCTTTCGCCCTACACAAGCGAAGAAATCGTTTCACGCGATTTTATAATAAATGAAAAGCCCGCCGGAATAATCAATATAGTTGATGCCACGAATATTGAAAGGAACCTTTACCTCACGCTTCAGCTTATGGAGCTTGAAATACCCATGGTGCTTGCTCTCAATATGATGGATGAGGTCGAAAACAACGGCGGCTCCGTAAATATAAACGCCATGGAGGAGATGCTCGGCATACCCGTTGTGCCCATAGCGGCATCAAAAAATCAGGGCGTGGATGAGCTTGTAAAACACGCGCTGCACGTAGCAAAATACCGCGAGCATCCGGGCAGAACGGATTTCTGCGACAAGGATAAAAACGGCGGCGCCGTTCACAGAGCGCTGCACAGTATAATGCACCTTATTGAAGACCACGCGGTTGCGGCGGGCATACCCGTACGCTTTGCGGCAAGCAAGCTTGTTGAGGGCGACGATATTATCCTTAAAGCGTTGAAGCTTTCGCAGAATGAAGAAGAAATGCTCGAGCATATCATCATTCAGATGGAGGATGAACGCGGTCTTGACCGCTGCGCCGCAATGGCGGATATGCGTTTTTCTTTCATAATGAACCTTTGCGGCAAAACGGTTGTCAAGCCGCGTGAAAGTAAAGAGCACCTCAGAAGCCGCAGAATTGATAAAATACTTACCGGTAAATTTACCGCCATACCTTCATTTGTGCTTATAATGGGCGCGGTGTTCTACCTTACATTCAATGTGATAGGCGCGTTTTTGCAGCAGCTTCTCGAAAATGCCATAAACGGCAGTATTTCTGCGCTTGACGGTCTTCTGACCTCGCTCGGTGTCAGCAAGGTGATTCATTCGCTCATAATCGACGGCGTGTGTACGGGCGTCGGCAGCGTGCTTTCGTTTTTGCCGATAATAGTAATTCTCTTTTTCTTTCTTTCTCTGCTGGAGGACAGCGGCTACATTGCCCGTGTCGCGTTCGTTATGGATAAGCTGCTTCGCAAAATCGGGCTTTCCGGCAGAAGCATAGTGCCTATGCTTATCGGCTTCGGCTGCACGGTGCCCGCGGTTATGTCCACAAGAACTCTGCCGTCGCAGCGCGACAGAAAAATGACGATAATGCTCACCCCGTTTATGAGCTGCACCGCAAAGCTTCCCATCTACGGCTTTTTTATAGAATCATTCTTCCCGCAATACAGCGGCTTTATGATGGCGGGACTGTATTTTTTAAGTATACTAATAGGCATACTCGCTGCCGTGCTTTTCAAGCACAGCATCTTTAAGGGTGAGGCAGTGCCGTTCGTTATGGAACTTCCGAATTACCGTATGCCGAGTGCGAAGACGGTGCTGCAGCTTCTGTGGGATAAGGCAAAGGATTTTCTGCAAAGAGCCTTTACGGTGATATTCGTTGCAAGTATTGTTATTTGGTTCCTGCAAAGCTTTGATACGCATTTTTCACTTACCGACGATATGGATTCGAGCATACTCGCCAAGCTTTCCGGCGTGATCGCTCCCGTGTTTGCGCCGCTCGGCATAGGCGACTGGCGGCTTGTAACCTCGCTTATTACGGGCGTTATGGCAAAAGAAAGTGTCGTTTCCACACTCAAGGTGCTGTTTGCGGGCGTGTCGCTCACAACGGTGCTCACCACCTCCGCGGCGGCATCAATGCTTGTGTTCTGCCTGCTGTATGTGCCGTGCGTTGCATCCATAGCCGCCATCAAGCGCGAGCTCGGCGGTAAATGGGCGGCAGGGCTTGCCGTGTGGCAGTGTGCCGTAGCCTGGGTTGCGGCACTCGCGGTGCGCGCAGTAATGCTTGCGGGAGGTATCGCGTAATGAATATATGGGATATCGTTTTTGCCGTGCTTATTGCGGCTGCGCTTGTTGCCGCCATAGTGTTTATACGGGTAAAAAAGAGTAAGAGCAAAGGCTGCTGCGGCGATTGTTCGCAGTGCGGCGGCAGTTGCTTCTACTGTAAATGACAGAATAAAAATCTCGGCTGAATGTGTTGTTTGCATTCAGCCGAGTTCTTATTTGTGATTTTCAATAAACTCAACAACGGGTGTCGGGTCTTCAAGCCCGTGCGGGTGGTGGTCGCATCCGGGTTTTATAAATTCCGCGTAATCAATTCCGCTGTTTTCGTATGCCTGTTTTAAGAATGCGCCGTTTTCGCAGTACGGCACTACGGTGTCGCTGTCGCCGGCAACAAGCACGGCGGGTATTCTGTTTTCAATAAGCCTGCCGAGGTGATCAAGCGGCATATCGCGGTATGCAAGCAGCTCGGCAATGCCGTCAAGTCCGAGCGCATTCAGTATTTCGGAATTGTCTTGCGAAAGGGCATTACCCTTGCCGAAGCCGCAGGGGCAGCTCATATAATTCACAACGGGGGCATCAACATAAATGCACGAAACAAGCTCGGGGTATAGTGCCGCAAACTTTACGGCAAAAATGCCGCCGCAGCTCATTCCGACCGGCACACATCTTTGCGAAATGCCGTATTTTTCGGCAATGTGTTTCACAAAACGCGCTTTTCTGCCGAGGTCGTCGGCTGTTCCCCAGCGGTTGTCATTCTTTATGTAGCCGAGGTAAAAGCCCTTGTTCAGCAGCGCGATTTCCGTTTCGGGAAAGGCGTTGAAGTATTCCGTCTTTAAGGCAAGCCGCGCCGAAGCCGATTTTGTTTTCGGCAAAACCGTAATTGCATAATGACCTTCAAATTCAAATTCTTCACATTCAAATCCGTTCCAAAGCATAGCCGTCAGTCCTTTACCGTGAATTCTTTATTTGCGGGAATATCATATTCTCTGCCGTTCCGGACAAGCGTGCCGCCCTCGGCATCGGTGAATACCGTAACTTCATCACGGCTGCATTTCACCCTGACCGTTCTGCCGTTGATGGGTACTTCTGCATCAAAATGCCCGAAAATGCCGAGCTGCGGCGCAACCTTAAAGGTTTTGTATGCGGTACCGGTCTGCTGCACACCCGCGCAAAATCTGCCGAGCAGGTAAATCGGACCGCTGCCCCACGCGTGGCAAAGCGATTTGTCAAATTTTTTACCGTACATACCGTAGTGTGTAATGCCGCTTGCAGAGGGGTCATATTGTTCCCATACCGATGTTGCACCGAACTGCAGCATACCGCCCCAATACTCGCTGAGGTATCTCTGCATATTTTCAATATCGCCGCATTTGCAGCGGGCAATAAGCTCGTAAAGCTTGAAGTACGGCGTGGTGATCGGAGTTATTTCGTTATTGTCGAGCACATTCTCTTTGATTTTCAGCGCGGTTTCGGTGTCAACAAAATCAAACATAATGGCAAGCACATTCGTCTGGCGTGAAATATGTTCGCCGTTTTTGCCGTCAAAGCAGTCAATAAAGGCATTTCTGTCCGCACGCCAATAGTCGCGTATTACGGCTTCTTTCAGGTGTTTTGCGCGGTCGGCGTATTCCGCACCGTCCGAGCCGGCAATTTCGCAAAGCTTTGCCATTGCCGAGGAAGCCTCGTGCAGTAAAATCTGCTCTGCACACAAGGTGCCGCTTTTATCCACATCGCCCCAGTCAATAAATATCCAGTCATTCGGCTGCTTTATAACATAGCCGCTTGTGCCGAGACGCGAAACGGTGAAATCATAAAGTGCTTTCACTTTGCCGAATACGGCTTCTGCAAAATCCGTATCGCCGTACGCGCGGCAGTATTCCCAAATTGCGATTATGAGGAATGACGAGTAATCGTTGATTGTGTTGATGTGGCAGGTATATTCGGGCTTGCCCAAAAGCGCAAGTATAGTGCGCTTGGTTATATCGCGGTCGTCGAATAAATACCTGTTTATTATAAATGATTGGTAAGCATCGCCCGACCACACCCAGCGGTCGCGCTTAATGCCGTCAAGAAAAAATTCACGCGAATTAAGGTGGAATGTGTGCGAGCAGATATTCCATATCTTTTCGATTTTTTCATCGTCGCAGGTGAAGTGTGCCTTGTCCTCAAGCGGCAGATATTCATACTGTGCGGTAAAATGTATATCGTTTGCCTGCCTGCTTTTTATATATATGTATCTGAACGCTCTCGCGGGGCGTACGGCACAGTCGGCGGCGGTAAGCTTTTCGCGCACAATGGCGTTTTCAAAATCTGCGGCTTCTTCTTCCGATTCGCCGTAAATCAGCGTTATTTCATCGTCATCGGCGATTTTGCCGAATGTTACCGTGCCGAAGTATTCCTTGCCGAAATCGTAAAGCCTGCCGCCGTCTGTTTCTTTAACGGAACACGGCGTGAGCACTTCATACCTAAACGGAAATACGCGCGGGTCATCATCTGCGGCGGTAAAATATTTGCTGCAGCCCACGGGCTTCCACACCTTGTCGCCGCAGTGCGCAGTCCACGAGCCGTCTGTTTTCACAAGCTCGCCGTCGATATAGAAAGAGGGGAATGCATCCAAATCGTAAAGCTGAACTTCGATTTCGAGCTTGCCCGCTTCATACGGCACCTCGGCATTTATGGGGCGGCGTATGCCCTGCGCGGCAACGAAGCCCTTTGAATGAGTGTGCACGCGGAATGTGCCGCTTTCGGCAGCCTCAAACCGTCTGTAAAATGTAACGTTCAGCTCGGGGCGTGCAACACGCCACATACACGGGTAGTCAAAGCCGAGCTCCTGCCTGCGGCACGAAAGCAGGGCGTGATGATATAATTCAAAATCTCCGTAATACCATATCCATTGAGCAGCCATGGCAATCCTCCGTTCGCGGCTTTTCTTCCATTATATACGATTATCCCGAAAAAACAATAAAAACACTCCGAAAACTTTTCGCTTTCGGAGTGCCGTATGAAATGTCCGGTTATTCTGCCGCGCCGTCAAGAGTTTCTTCAAAAATCAGATTGCCGTCTTCCTCGGCCGTTTCGGCTGCGGTGTAATAGATGTTTACACTTATGTCGCCGGTGGGTGTGAAGGTGAGCAGGCTGTTTTCGGGGTCAGCTATGTCGAGGTCGCCCTCCACAAGCTCCCAACGCTCGAATTTGTAGCCGTCAAACACATCGCCGTCAACGGTAACTTCCTCACCCTCGGGGTAATATGTGGTGCCGCTGCCGCTTGCTTCGCCGTCGTCGCAGATGTCGTTTTCAACGAATGCGTAAAGCAGCTTGTAGGTAAGCTCGCCGCCGTAGCCGACTTTGTTTTCATCAGCCCACAAGCCGTTGCGGGTGTTTACCGAGGCGGTAATGCCGCTGAAAGCATCGTCTGCGATTTCCGCGGGAGCGCCGTCATAATAAATGCAGCCGAGAGTTGAGTCGGCAAATGCGCGTGCGCCGATTTTTTTTACGCTTTCGGGGAAGGTGAGGATGCAGCTTGTGTTGAAATTCGCACCCTCAAATGAACTTTCGGCAAATTCTTCAATGTATTGGTCAAAGAAAACGTCGAAATTATCCTTGTTTGCACCTGCGCCCTTAAAGGCGTTTTTGCCTATGCGGGTGATCTCACCGAAAATACTGATTTGCTCAAGGTCGGCAATTACGCTGTCCCACGGTCTGTCGGCGGTGTTATCATAATCGGGGATTTCGCCCGCACCGTCAAACCAGAGCTGGGTGCCGTCAATAACAAAAGCGTTCAGCTCACCGAATACCCACGGGTCTTCCTCGGTGCCTGCACCGGAGAATGCTGCGGCAGGTTCGTTTTTGCCGTTTTCGGATTGTGTGCCGCCGCAGCCGGTAAGCAGCAGAAAACAGAATACCAGTGCTGCAGCAAGAATAACGGATAATATACATGTAACTTTTTTCTTCATAAATAGTCCTCCTATAATGATTTCACCAAACATTATAGCACGGTTATCCTTTTGCAGCAATAGGGATTTACATCATATTTTTATTTCGAGTGCAAACATTTTCATTTCACCGGGCAATAAAACAATAGGCGATGTAAGCACCTGTCTGCCGAAAAGAACACTGTATTCCGACTTTAGGTTTGTAGAGTAATTAAACAGATTAAGCCATTTGAACATGCCTATTTCCGAAATCGTCAATTCATTCTGTGACTGATTTGTAAAAGTCAAATAATACCTCAAAACACCTTTCCCGCTTTCGGCAAAGTGCACCGATGACAGGCGGATTCTGAGATTATCGGCAGATATTTCGTTTTCCAAATTATAATCGCTTTCGGCGGCGGGTGTGGTGCCGGTACCGACTCTGAAAAAAGTATCGCCTTTGTATTCGGTTGCTTGTACTAAGTTGTTGTCGGGGTCGAATTTGTTTAACGATGCCTGTTGCCCGTAATAGCCGTTAGAGCCGCCCATGGCGCCGCATATACCGCAGTTGATTTTATTGTTGTTGGTGTCTGTGATTTTTTCAAAAGCCACAACAGAATCGCCTGCGCTTCCGGAGCCATACCAACCTCTGCGGGCGGCGGTGCCGTCTGAGCAGATTACGCCGTTGGCGACGGTGTTGCTCAGTAAAATGCTGCTTAAAAAAATTCTGAAATTATCAGTTAAAACCATATTAGCCATTTAATCACCTCATTCTGTTTTTGCGAAAGGAGTTATTGCAGTTCCCATAAACTTGCCGCGCCCGGTTAAGGTGCATCGGATATTTTCGTAGCTTGAATCTGCGGTTAAAGTGCTTCCCGTTTCGCCCTCAATATTTTGCCATGTGTTTGCGTTTGCGGCTTCAATCAGCATAATCGCACCCTCCTGCATGGAATTTGCAGTAAATTTCTGCCGCTGCAGGCCGGATGAATCGCTGTAATTCGAACTCTGCCAATAATCACCGGAGTTGTACCAATACATTGTGTCATTGTAAATGAAATACCCGGGTGATGTGTAAGTGTTCCCGTTGCAGCAATACGCAACTGCGCTGCTTGAAACGCGCGAAACCAGCAAAGGCCCCGTGTAACCGAGGTTTATATGTATACACCCGATAAGCGCCTCGCCGTCATACGCTTTTGTGTATGTTCTGCTTGACAGCTTACATACAACCGTTCCGGCATCATAAGCCATCAGATTTGTCGGCATATCGGCATTGCTGCACATCTGCCATTGCTTTGCAGCGGCGGTTAAATCAAGCTTGTCGGAGCTTAAACCTATTACGTGGCCCGCGGCGGCTTTACCGTCGACTGTTCCCGTTAATTCAACAGGCATGTTTGAAATGATCTGAAAAAGTGATGCTTCGCGGGTAATATCAACTTCTGCAGAAAGATCTATCGGTTCCGTATAAAAAACGGCATCAACATTGCCGCCGATATTCAGGCCTTGTATTTTTTCGGCAAGTTTTCCGTATTTTATTCTGTCGGTTGTGCAGCTTACACTTCTGTAAGCATCCGCAACATCCCTTACTATCCGCGGATATGAAATACTGCTCATACACTCGCCTCCGAATCCACAAAAAGTGCCGCCCGAATTGCATCGTAAACTGCTTTCGCGCCTGCAATCGAGGTGTTGAGCGACTGCTCGTTTATTTCCGTTGCAACGGGTCTGTCTATGGTGTCGATTCGTTCCGTAAGGCTTTCGTATGTGCCGGGCGTGGGCAGGGGAGCGGGCTCGCCCTCACAGTAGCTGCCCTGCATAACAGCGGTGCTGAACGGCTTGGGCGAAAGCCGTAATTCCAGCGAATCCCCGTCTGTTGTGTAGCCGTAAACACCTATCAGAACGGGGCAGACACTCTCAAAATACGGCAGGTCGGCATATCCGTCGGCAATATCGCACTCGTAAACGGTGTCGCCGAATTTGAAATTCACAACCGCGCTGTCGCAGATGTCGAAATCGGGCGAAAGCTTTACCGCGGCGCGCCCGCCGTATTCACCGGTAAGCAGCTCGCCGCCTGCGACCGAAACATTCTGCGCGGTTGCGGAAATTATCATTTCCGTATGATCTCCTCCTAAAATATATTACCGCACGGCAGTTCGGCGATTTGTAACCCGATAAACAAATGCCGACCGCTTGTGCGGCAATAAAATTGTAAACCCGAAAAATGCCCGTTTCAACCCGAATGGGGAGAAAATTTTGTGTAGCAGCAATTGGAGTTATGCGTTTTTGAGTGTGTGTAACTTCGGTTGCGCACACTTTTTTATTTGTGGGGTGATTGCTGCTGCGTTTGTTTTTATTGAGATTATTAGAATTAAAAATCAAAAATCAAAGGGGAATGTGTTTATGAAAAAGACAGTATCATTAATCGTTGCAATTTGCTGCTTGCTGCTGTGCTGCAGCTGCGGTGCGAATGGTGATGCCGGTAATGTTCTTGGTACGACCGAACAAGAGGAACTTAAAGTTAAAATAGTCAATAACAACGGCGAGACAGAGTATTTAACAAAAACAGAATTGGGCAGTATTAAAGTGGCGAATCCGTTAAATTTTAATAATAAATATTATGCTTCACAAGTAACGGCAAGGGACAAAATAGAGAGAATAGATGCCTCTCACGCTATAAATGGATTGCACTATGAGTGGATTGTATACATTAATAAAAATTAAGTGCCTTCACAGAAAATGTGGAGGTACTTGTATATTTTTCGTTCCATATTTATTTGTGGCAATACACAATAATCAAGGCGCAACCTTGTATATCACCGACACGAAGTGTTGTATATCATCCGTTTCGCAAGAAACGGTATATCATCAAGCCGCAGGAAATACACGCTTGCGCGTGATGGATAGGTTTGCCCAGTTTGCGGTAACCCGAAATTTGCGGGCGCTCGTTCCTCGCTGCAAATTTCGACCGCTGCACCATTCACGCCTCGCTGCTTCCGCCCCCGGCGGCGCTCGGCGTCAATGCCCGCGCCGTCCCGGCGCTCGAATAAT
>JAZLJH010000056.1:0-41780 GCA_045617785.1 Acutalibacteraceae bacterium | reverse complement strand
TGCAATATTCCCCACTGCTGCCTCCCGTAGGAGTCTGGGCCGTGTCTCAGTCCCAATGTGGCCGTTCAACCTCTCAGTCCGGCTACCGATCGTCGACTTGGTGGGCCGTTACCTCACCAACTATCTAATCGGACGCGAGCTCATCTTTCAGCGGATTGCTCCTTTGGTACATCCGGGATGCCCCGGTCGCACGTTATGCGGTATTAGCAGTCTTTTCAAACTGTTATCCCCCTCTGAAAGGCAAATTGCTCACGCGTTACTCACCCGTCCGCCACTGATCCATGAGTCCATTGACCGAAGTCTCTTTCTTCACTTCACCGTTCGACTTGCATGTGTTAGGCACGCCGCCAGCGTTCGTCCTGAGCCAGGATCAAACTCTCAAAAAAATTGTATCAACACTCACTTCTCTGTGAGTACCAATCTCTTTAAGCTTAATCGCTCATTCGATACTGACGTATCACTTTTCCTTAAACTTCTTTCGAAGTCCGGATTACTTTCGCATTTATTGCGCTCAAAAAAATCTCAAGGGTTTTTTCTTACTTGTTGTTTAATTTTCAAGGTTCGTTTGCACCGTCTGCTGAAGTTGCCCTCAATCGCGAGTGCCTTGCTATCTTATCACTTTCGACAGCATTTGTCAACAACTTTTTTTGTTTTTTTCGGAAGAATTTCCACACCGCCGGGTGTTTCGCTCCCTCCCTCGAAAAACGGTTTATTCTGTTGTTTCCCGTCGACGCCTCTCAGCGCCAACGGTTTGAGATTATACTACTGCCGTTCCGAAATGTCAATAGTTATTTTTAATTTTTTTCAATTATTTTTGCGGTACTGTTTTCGGCGTATTTTTTATAAGCTTCGCTGAAATCAAAACCGTATGCGGTGCCGTTCGGGAAAAGCTCTTTAAGCGGCAGTAAAACGAAATCGCGTTCAAGAATATAAGTGTGCGGAACGGTAAGTTCCGCGCTGTTCACCGCAACGCCGTCGCACAAAAGGACATCAATATCAATTATGCGCGGACCGTTTCTGAACTGACGCACGCGCCCCATACCGGCCTCAACACCCAGGCACACGCCGAGAAGCGCAGCAGGCGAAAGTGAAGTTTCGATTTCAATGACACTGTTATAAAAATTGTGTTGTTCCTTAAAGCCCCACGGCTCCGTTTCGTAAACGGAAGAAGTACGAACAATGCAAATATCCGGCACAAGCGAAAGTGCCTGCACGGCATCGGTCAGATTTTCATAAAGTGAGCCGATATTGGTGCCCAGACCGAGCAACGCTTTCATTTGATTTCTCCTCTTTCGTTATACTCATCACGCGTGAGACTGATTTCAAGTGCCACATATTCAAAATCGGCTTTTATGGGAGCTTCCGGCTTTTTGACAAGCACCGTTACGCTTTCAAGCTCGGGGAAGCTTTCAAGCAGTGCGTGCGCAACCGCATCCCCTGCCCGTTCAAGAAGATCATATTTTTCAGCGGTAAATACGGCTGCTGCCTTTTTGAGAATTTTTGCATAGCTTACAGTATCGTCAAGGTTATCGGAAAGCCGTGCTTTGCACACATCGGCAAAAGCGGTAATATCCAATTCAAACATCTGACCGTTGATTTTCTCTTCTTCGTTTACGCCGTGGCAGGCTTTTAATCTTAAGCCCTTAATAATGATTTTATCCATTGAGTTCTCCCCCGATAAGCGCCTGCGCAATCTTCACCGCATCAAGCGCCGCTTTTACATCGTGTGCTCTTACAATTTTCGCACCGTTGAGGCACGCCGCCGTTTCGGCGGCAACGGTGCCGTAAACTCTGTTGAGCGGTTCGGTTTCACCGATTATCTCACCGACAATGCGCTTGCGCGAAACGCCGATAAGAAGCGGACTGTATTCCGCGAGTGTTTTCAGCTCGCGCAGTAAGAGCAAATCATCTTTTCTGCTTTTGCCGAAGCCGATGCCGCAATCATAACAGACGGAGCCCTGAATCATACCGTATGCGGCGGCAAGTGCTTTGATTTCGGCAAAAGACTTGCACACATCGGAAAGAACGCCGTCGGGATACTCCGCCGCAGCGGAAGAATCGGCATTGCCCGTATGCATAAATATGTAGCCGCCGCCGAAGCGTTTTGCAAGTTCAAGGCGGCTCGCATCTACCTTGCCGCTTTCATCGTTGAAAATATCGGCACCGTATTCAAAGGCGAGCTCTGCGGCTTCGGTGCGATAAGTATCAATGCTCAAAGGCACGTTCACACTTGCGCGCACTGCCGGAAACACGCGCTTCAAGCGTTCAAGCTCCTCGGCGCGGGAAGTACCGGAAGAAAACGGCGATGTAGAACAAGCGCCGATATCAATAATATCGGCACCATGAAATTCAAGCTCTTTTGCTTTTTCAACGGCTTTTTCCGCAGTAAAAAACTCGCCGCCGTCGGAAAAGGAATCCGGAGTTACATTAAGTATGCCCATAACGAGTGGGCGCTTCTTTGAATCTGTAAGTTCAGTAAATGAAAACATATCAATCACCGTTAAGAAGTGCCATTGCCTCGGCGCGCACGGCGGGATCGGTTTTCGCTTTGCCGCGCATTGCGGTTGTGCGCGTTGTGGCGCCCGACGCTTTTATGCCGCGCATAGTCATACAGAAATGCTCCGCTTCTACGGCTACGGCAACACTTTCGGCATCAAGCTCGGTGTAGAGGAAATCGGCTATCTGCGCGGTAAGGCGCTCCTGCACCTGCGGGCGTTTGGCATATACATTCACTATTCTTGCAAGCTTTGAAAGACCTATTACCTTGCCGTTTGACGGAACATAGGCAATATGTGCTTTACCGATAAACGGAAGAAGATGATGCTCGCACATTGAGTGCATGGGGATATCGCGCACCACAACAAATTCGCCCTCGCTCGCTTCATCGAAAAGCTTAAGGTGGTCGTGAGCATCCTCGGTCAGCCCCGAGAAAAGTTCTTCGTACATATTTGCAACGCGCGAAGGAGTTTCGACAAGCCCCGGTCTGTCGGGATCCTCGCCTATTGCTTCAAGAATATCGCGCACGGCTTTTTCGATTTTAGGTTTATCCATTTATGTAAATCCCCCTCAGAAGAACAGACAGACGGTAAGAAGCGATTTATCGGTACTGTATGTAACCTGTGCCGCCTCGTTGCCGGTAAGTATACCGGCTTCAGTATATACATTATATATAACGCCGTCATTAAAGAGTGTGTGCTTTGCAAGTTCAAGCGCATTTGCATCGGAAAAGCGTATCTCCGCGCAACCGTAGCCGCGCATACGCGCAGTTGCGACCGCACGCGAAAGCGCCTGCTCGAAATTCTCGCCCCTGCCCTGCGCCACGAAAGCATCCTCGTGAATATAATAATTGTATTCTCTGCTTGTGCAGACGGGTAGAGACTGAACAATATTGCGGTGTTTGAGAAGAATATCGGCGGTATTAACATTGAAATATGCATGGCGCAGCACACTGTTTTCGGAATGTGGGTCATCCCACGTAACATCGACGAAGTAGCCGACGCCGTCGATATTTATGTAATTCCACATATGACCGATATAGTCTATGCCGTTGTCGGCACCCTCGCCCGTTACAAGGCGAACGTCAAAGCCGAGACGGTTCATAACAAGCTGAAAAGCTCTTGAATATCCCTCGCAGCCGGCGCGGTGGTTGACAAGGCAGCCGTAGGCATCGTTTGCGAACATATCGGCTTCGGGATCGGTATATGTGCAGTTATTTACTATGTAATCGTGAACATAAAGTTCGATTTCGTAAACGGTATTGTATGCAGAGGCACCCTGAATGATATAGTTCACTACGCCGTTAAGCTCGGCGAGTTTGGCATCGTATTCGGATTTTGTCATAACATACTCCGGCTCGAAATAAATCTTATTATTTTCGGCGTAAGCGGAGCTTCTCCTGCCTATACAGAACAAATCGGGATTATCGAACGAAAGCGCCTCGAAAACATTATTCAAATCGCCGCCCTCAAGAGACGGTACCTCGATTCTTTCGGGCATTGAATAGATGCTCTGAAGTACAACGGCATAAAATTTCTTTTCGACATCGTTGAGTTCCTCATAACAATGGCGGAAATAGCCCGTGCCCGCGCCGGATTGCGGCACGACGATTTCGAACTCGGTGGGTTTAATAAATTCTTTATAAATCTGTGAAATAAAAACCGTGAACAGTGCGGCGGTAATAAGCACCACTGCCGCAACCGAGGCTATTACCTTAGCCTTGTTTTTCTTTTTCATCATTACTCCTCCGATGTGAGATTGGCTGAAACAAACACCTTGAGCTTTTCTTTCGAGCCGCGCGGAATGAGATATTCAGCCTCATCTGCGGCTTCGGCAAAATCGACTATTGAGATATTCGTTCTGCCGCCTCTTTCGTTGCAGATGTTGCAAAGGTCTTCAAAATACGATTGCGCGTAGGCGTTGTTTTCCGCATTGTAGTAGCAGGTAAATGCCGCGGTGATTACGGTCGCGGCAGTTTCCGCCGCCTTTGCGGGTGACTGCGTTTCATACACATATTTAAGGTATTTATACACCTGATCGGCAGTAAGGGTATTTTCACCCTTTTGCAGTTCAAGGTACATATCGGCAGTATCGTGCTCGACATTCTGCGGTATTTTCACCGTAATATCACCGAACAGTCTGAAAGCCGATTTTAAGCCCGATTCGGTAAATACGGCATAACGGCATATTTCTGTATTCATTTTTGCTTCTATCGCTTCGACCGCTTTGCCGTAATTCTTCTGCGATATAAGCTGCTCGCAGGTTTTGCCGCTTGCCTTATCGGTAAATGTTCTGTCAACGGGCACAACACGAATGGTCTTTGTGCCGAGATCGACCGAGATAAGCTCAACAAACAGTGTCTGAAGTGCATCGTCGGATGTTACGGCGGTCATAAAGACATAATTGCCCTCGTAAACAATGCTTTCGGCAGAAGTGGTGGAAATCTCGGTGGTTTCTGTTTCATCTCCCGTTTTGAAAACATTGTTGAAATCATAATTCAGCGAACGCCACCAGAGCAATGTGGAAACGGAGCCGAGAACGATTATGAAACATATAAAACATATTATAAATACCGTTGTGCGGTGTTTTTTACTTTTTTTCTTTTGCTGCAGGTCGAGACCGTAGTTTGCCAAAAAATCACCCCGTTAGTGCAGATACGGTCATTATACTAAAATTCAAATGAAAATACAATAGAATAACGGGAATTTAATTAAATGTTAAAAAACACAGAATGAAAAGCCTGAAATCGAGCCTTTCATTCTGTGCGATTATTTTACTATTCTGCCATGATGTGTCGGGTTAAGAATATTGCTGACCTGCGGAACGAGTACATCAATCCACCAATGGAAAAACCTGCCCACAAGAATACATTTGAGTTTTTCGCCCGTTTTTTCCGCTTTCTCTTTAGTGCCGGGTATTGAATAAGGGTGCATTTTGATTTTTTTGCCGTTAAATTCGAAGTGAATGATTCGCTCGGCAACGCCTTCAAGCGGGCGGAGCCGCAAATACAGGACACTGTCGCTTTCCCACTTCGCCCAACAACGGCAGTTAAGATTAAATTCACCTATTGAAACGGTATTCATGCGCGTGGTACCGTCAAGCGGAAAGAATACACGGTTGCGCTGTTCGCCATCCTCTTTCCAACTCATATAAAAACCGCTTTCTTCAAAATCGAACTTAATATCATCCATATTGCCGCCGCTGTTTTTGGCAAAGAAAACAACGGGCATCGGCAGCATACTGACGGGAAAACCGATTTTATTCACAAATCTGCACCTGCGCATTTTGTAGGTTTTGCCGCTTATACGGTTTTCGATATCGTGCCTTACAGACGGCGCGGGGTCAACATCGTCGGGATGAAGCGATATACTTATCCCCTGCGCTTCGCATGGCTCAATAAATGCCGCCGGAATATACTGCCACATAATATCGAGTGTCTGCTGTAAATCGGAATGGTCCGAGGTCATTACAAGGCAAGCATCGTAATCGTCAAATGAAATGGCATACTGACAGAACATTCCCTCGCAGCGATAGGTGTTTTTAAGACCGCCGCACCGCCAGAAGCCGCAGCCGTACCCTGCACGGCAGTCAAGATTGCGCTCGCAATGGTCATTGGAGCTGATTTTTGAAGTTGCTTCTTTGGCAAACCACTCGGGAACGACCTGCACGCCGTTGAATATGCCGCCGTCGTGATAACAGAGTATAAACTTTGCCATATCCTCTGTTTTGAGCATCAAGCCCCAGCCGCCTGCTTCAATACCGTCGGGCGAGGTTTCCCAGAACGGTACATCTATGCCGAGCGGTTCAAAAAGACGCGGTGTAAGATACTCGGTAATTGACATATCGAGGACCTTGGTGAGCATAGCCGCTGCCGCATAGAAATTTTCGCTTACATAACGCCAGCTTTCACCGGGAGCAAAATCCCAACCGAGCTTTACGAACTGCGTGAGCCAATCGCCGTTGCGGTCGGCTTTGAGGGCGGTTTTCTTGCCGGATGTCATTGTGAGCAGATGGTGGATTGTGAGTTTTTCAAGGTTTTCATCGCGTTTTTTCGGTTTAAGTTCCGGAAAGACATCGAGAAAACGGGTGGTCTTTTTGATTTTGCCTTCATCAAGCGCAAAGCCGTATGCGGTTGCAAGAAAGCTCTTACTGACGGAAAACACCTGATGCGGCATTTCGGGCGTAAGCGGTGCGCTCCAAGCTTCACAAGCGACATTGCCGTGCCGCAGAACCATTATTGAATGTATATTGATGCCGTGAGAATACATATCCCCGATCATCTGTTGAATGACCGGGGAAGATACACCCACGGATTCAGCGTTTATTGCCCGTTGCAATCTTTTTTCAACAGTCAAAACGATTCCTCCGAAATTATTGATTATTCAAATTCCTTGAAGTCGCGCAATCTCTCGGCTTCTACATCCTCGTAGAATTTTACGCTTCTGATATGGAACTGAACAAAGCCGTGTTCATCTGCCATTTTATCGGCAGTTTCTTTCCAGCGTTTCGCAACATCAACCGTCTTTGCAAAGAGCTCGTCGACCTCCTCGGGATTTGCGAGATCGGTGGGCTTTGCACCGGTTTCGTGTACCATCTGCTTGATGGCTCCGGGGTTATCCATAACCGGGCACGGACGAAGCATATTGTCACTGAACGGCTGATGGGCTCTGTATGCCATAAATATGGGGCTTCTGAGAACATCAATAAGGTGAACATCCTTGATATTGGCATTGGAGTAGTGTGCGAATACGCAAGGCTCGCAGTCGCCGTTTGCGCTGATGTGGAAATACTGCTTACCGCCTGCCACACAGCCGCCGACGTACTCGCCGTCATTGAAAAAGTCGATGGTGAAGAACGGTTTTGTTTCGGTAAAGCGCCATTTACGTACCTGATCGTACATAAGCTTACGCTGCTCGGCAGTTGCCATAAGGTCAGCCGAAGCACCTTTGCCGACGGGAACGAATGTGAAGTACCACGCATACGCTACACCGAGGTCGATAAGGAAATCAGCATATTCATCGGAAGCGATGACTTCTGCATTGTACTTGGTATAGCAAAGCGATGCACCGAACGGGATGCCGCGCTTTTTGAGCCTGCCCATAGCTTCGACAACGGCTTTATATGTGCCTTCGCCGCGGCGGAAATCGGTGGTTTCCTCGTTACCTTCGATAGAGAATGTAAGGAAGAAGTTGCCGACGCTCTTGACCTCATCGGCAAACGCATCATCACAAAGGGTGCCGTTGGTGAATGCAAGGAACACGCAATCGGGGTTTTCACGGCAAAGACGGATAATATCCTTCTTTCTCATAAGCGGCTCGCCGCCGGTATAAAGGTAAGCGTATGTACCGAGCTCCTTGCCCTCGGTTATGATTTTATTGAGGTCATCGTATGTAAGCTGGGTGTTTTTGCCGTATTCCGCAGCCCAGCAGCCCTTGCATTTGAGGTTGCAGGCTGCAGTGGGGTCAATAAGAATCGCCCACGGAATATTACAGTCGTATTTTTTCATTGCCTCAAGGCGTCTGTCATAGCTCTTGAGAACGGCATTGACAAACGGTGAAACAAGCTTTTCGATAATTCCGGGGTCGGTTTCGGTAACGAGCTTTTTGAAATAAACTGCCCACATATTGCCGGGACGGGTAAGCCCCTCTCTGAGCCTTTTGAGAACACGGATATAAATATCCTTTTTGACGTGACGCATACCGAAATCGATAAGTTTGAGCGAATTTGTGTCATAATCCTTGCGGACATAGCGTATGCCCTGCTTAATGGCATACTTGATGGCTTTCTCTTTTAATGCACCCATTTTTATTCCTCCTTGGTTTTCACCAATTGAATTTCCAGATTTCAGACTGCTCTCCGTCAAAGGTGAGAGCGCCGCTGATTTCGCCGCGATGACCCGTACCCTTAACATTGAGCGGTATTTTATATGTGGCGGCGGTAACATAGCCGTCGGAATTTATACGAAGATCTATTGATGAACCTTTATAAACGATATCGGCAGAATCAACGGTTAGAAAGCTGATGTCATAATTTGCAACATCAAGGTAGCCGATAGATGCGGCATTATGCACGGGAACATCGTACATACCGACACTTTCGGGAACAATGTTGAGCTTAATAACATACTCATTATTGCTTATCATTATATCGGCGCTCGTGAGACCCGCCTGCGTAAGTGTAAAACTGCCGTTTTTCGGAAGAAGAAGCTGAATGTTTTCCCCCTCGGAATTCATAGCCATACCGTTATTGAATTGCAGGGTTTCGTTTACGGGTTTAACTATCCACCCCATCATAAGATTTGCGACGGTTTTGACTATTGCGCCGCCCGTACACTCGGTGATATTTGCCACGAATGCTTCGCTGTGTTCGACGGTAACGGAATTCATATAAGCCTTGGTTTTTCTTATGGCGTCACTTGCCGTCTGCAATATCTGACCGCTGCTCCAGCCGGAGGGGTCAGGCAGAGCATTTACGGATTGCTCTGCATTGTAATTGAAATCAAGACCGAGCCCGCCGCCTTCCGCGGTAACGTTTTCGGCTGATGCGGCAGTAAGCTCGCTGCCCTTGCGTGTAGTTGTTTCCGCTATTACGGAATGATAGACATAGGGTTCCGATACATAAACGATTCTGTTGTCATAATTCTTTTTGAAAACAACTGCAATAGCGACGATTATCGTAATCAAAACGGCAATCTCCAAAACAATGACAATCTTTTTTGATGCTTTAACTTCAGTATTATCATTACCTTTTTCGCCGTTTTTCCTCATAATATCACCGCCTTTGCAAAAAATTGACAGAAGCAAAAACACTGCTTGTGGCAAATACTAAACTGTTAATGTTAAAAAAATGTTAAACACCCGGAGAATACGGAACCATGACTTCAAAGCATGTTCCCGCCCCCTGCTTGCTTTTAACTTTAAGCTCACAGTTCGTTAAACTCACTATGCGGTCAACTATGGCAAGACCGAGACCGTTGCCCTCCTGAGAATGGGATGTATCGCCCTGATAGAATTTATCGAAAATATGTTCAAGTGTTTCTTTACTCATACCGCAGCCGGTATCTGCAACGGTTATGACCGCAGACGAATTGTTGGCTTTAAGTCCTATCTTGATCGTGCCGCCGCTTTCGGTGAATTTCACGGCATTGCTCAAAAGATTTTTCCAAACAAGCTCAAGCATTGTCTGTTCGTTTTCAACTACCGCATCCTCAATATCTATATCGAATGATATGCCCTTTTCTTCGGCTTTATCAATTATTTCAAGCACACATCCGCGCAGCTGCTCACCGAGATCAAATTCGGAATACTTGACAATACCGCTGTTTTCGACCTTGTTGAGCTTCAAAAGATTTGTAACGAGTAAATTGAGTTTATGCACGGCTTCATCTAAAAGCTCGGTGTATTCGGCGCGCTCAGTCTCGGAAATCCCGGAACTCTGAAGCAAATCGGCATAGCCCTGTATAACGCTCAGCGGTGTTTTGATTTCGTGCGACACATCTGCTATAAAATCATCGCGCAGGGTTTCGATGGAGCTGAGTTCTTCGACCATTTTATTGAAATCGAGTTTAAGAAGATCGATTTCGGTATTAACGGTTTTTTTCTCGGAACGGGTTTTTACTCTTACCGAAAAATCGCCCCTTGCAACTTTCTGTGCGGCGCTGCAAACCTCATGCACTCCCCTTGTCAAAACACGCACTCTGAAAAAATAAATAGCCAAGCTGACAAGCGCACACGCAAAGATGAGATTCAAAAGCATAAAAACGGAAATCGTCATAACGCTGAAATCCGTAGTGAGCAGCTTGTTGTAAAGGAAAACCATTATGTAAACATTGACGAATACAACTATAAAAACTGAGAAAAACTCATTGAGAATACTGCGGATAAAAGGTCTTCTTTCATCGTGCGGCAGGCGTTGGTGTTTCATTCGGTAATCACCGCCTTATAGCCGAGACCGTGAACGGTCACGATTTCGACAGAGGTGCAGCCCTCGAGCTTACTTCTTATTTTTGTAATGCACACATCGACTGTGCGGGGCAAACTTTCACTGTCGTAACCCCAAATATCGTTCATAAGATTTGTACGCGTAAAAGTGCGTTTTGGGTAAGAAAGCATTTTGAAAAGCACATTGAACTCTTTAACCGAAAGGTCTATATTTTTGCCGTTTACATAAGCGGCACATTCTTCAGAATCAAGTGTAAGGTCGCCTATAACGAGCTTGCGCCTATTGGCTATACCTGCGCGGCGCAGCACCGCCTCAATGCGCATTATAAGCTCCTTAAAATCAATCGGCTTGACCATATAATCATCTATGCCTATTTTGTAACCGCGTTCTTTGGACTTGATATCGTCGCGTGCCGTAAGAAACAAAATCGGTGTTTTTTCATCGACATTGCGAATCTGTTCGGCAAGTTCAAAACCGTCGGTGCATTTCATCATAATATCGGAAATCACAATATCAAAATGTATTTTTTCCATCTGTGCAAGCGCCTGCGCCGCGCTCAGACATCCGACGGGATTATAACCAGCATTCGTAAGACAAGAGCAAAGTATTCTGTTAAACTGAGGGTCATCTTCAACGACAAGAACACATACCATACAAATCACCTATTTTCAGTTTAATTCAAAAATGTTAAATAAATGTTAAATAATACTTAATTATTTCGCTTTGGGTTTTACGATAAATGACATAATAATGCCGCATATACCCGCTGCCATTATGCCGCCGGCACCTGGTGTAAGAGGACCCGTGAGAATACCTGTTATACCCTTTTCTGCAATGGCGGTTTTTGTGCCGTCGGCAAGCAGAGCACCAAACCCCAAAAGCGGCACGGTTGCGCCTGCACCCGCAAACTGCTCAATATATTTAAAAACGCCGAGTGCACCGAGCACAACGCCCGCGATAACATAAAACACAAGTATTCTGCCGGGGGTAAGCTTTGTTTTATCAATAAGCAGCTGACCTATAACACAGATAATTCCGCCCACAATAAAAGCTTTAAGATACATCATAAAAAACACCTCGGCTTTATTATTGCCGAGGTTTTAACGGAAATTCAAAATCACAAAACAAAAAGAGCACCCGAAGGCACTCTTTTCAACAGTAATCAAATTATTTCGCAACTGTTTCGCTGACAAAATCCTCATCAAGGCAGGAGCAGGAAACGTAATTGTCCTCATCATAGCCCTTGGGAGCATTTTTAGCTTTGATTTTTTCAACGATAACATATACTGCTGCGGCTGCAGCGGCGATAGCAGCGATTATGCCGATAACCTTAAGAATCTTTTTCATTAAAAAGTCCTCCTTTATTCAAACTTACAAAATTGATTATACCACATATATAACAAAAGTCAATCGGTTTTGCAAATTTTGTGGTTAGTTTACACAATATTCATTATTTCAATAAAAAGCACTTTTATGTTTAACTCCGTATTTTCCGGCAAGAATAAATACATCTGCTACATACTCTACAAAAGGAGCGGGCGTATGCAGTACAACAAAGTCGAAATATGCGGTATTGACACATCGAAGCTGAAAACAATGAGCGAAAAGGAAAAACAGGAATTACTCACAAAAGCCCACAACGGCGACAAAAACGCCCGCGAAAAGCTGATAACGGGCAACCTGCGGCTTGTGCTGAGCGTTATTCAGCGGTTTTCAAACCGCGGCGAAAACCTCGACGATTTATTTCAGGTCGGGTGCGTGGGGCTTATAAAATCAATAGATAATTTTGATTTGTCGCAGGATGTGCGCTTTTCGACATACGCGGTGCCGATGATAATCGGCGAAATCCGCCGCCACCTGCGCGACAACAACCCGGTGCGCGTTTCGCGTTCGCTGCGCGACACCGCATACCACGCTATGCAGGCGCGCGAAAAGCTGAGCCTTGAAAAAGGCAGAGAACCCACTCCGGCGGAAATCGCAAAGGAAATAGGCAAAACGGAAACGGATGTGGTGATAGCGCTTGAAGCGATAATAAACCCCGTTTCGTTTTACGAGCCGGTTTACCAGAACGGCGGCGATACGATATACCTTATGGACCAGCTCGGTGATGATGAATGCGGCGGCGACTGGATAGATGAAATGTCGATTACGGAATCAATAAAGAACCTGCCCGAGCGCGAAAAGAAGATACTTTCGATGCGGTTTATGCGCGGTATGACACAAACCGAGGTCGCCGAGGAAATAGGAATTTCACAGGCGCAGGTTTCGCGCATTGAAAAAAACGCCATAGACGGCATAAAAAAAGGTGAATGACACACCGTCATTCACCGAGATACAGTTCATATTCCTTTGATTTAAGCACCGCCGCAAGCTCGGCGGAATTTTTTATGCGGTGAGCGCATTTTATACCGAAGCGCACCGAGGCTTCCTCGGCGTGTGCATCGGAGCCGGCGACCTCAAGCAGACCGTTTTTGACGGCATAATCATGAGCGCGCTCGTTTTCATCGCCCACATTGCAGACATTGTACGATTCAAAACCGTCAAGGTATTCAAGCGGCAGATTTTCATTCGGTTCGACAACATAAGACCTGTTGCGGTACGGGTGCGCCTGAAACACAAGCGCGCCGTATTCGCGTGTGGCTTTGCTTATGCTTTCAAGCGTACAGTCGCGCAATTCGGGATGAGCGTATAAAAATTCGGGTGTAATACCGTAGAGCAATACCTCTTTGCCCTTGCCGATATGCTCCTCTATACCGAATATAACATCAAAGCCGATTTCATCACCGGCTTTTTTTGCGGCAAGATAATCATTTTCATAAGCGGCAACAAAATCCGCCCACGGCAGAGCTCTGTCGATACCGGAATTGCCGTGATAAAAATGATTTGTAAGCACCACACCCGCAAAGCCCGCCTGCTTTAAGGCATACACGGTTTTTGCCGGATCTCCCCTGCCACACGCGCTGCACGGCGCGGTATGCTGGTGCATTTCATAAATAAACATTATAATCACTTCCGCAAAGCATACTACCACATTTTTCACATATTATCAAGAATTAAGGCATTTTTATTGCCAAGCGAATTATTGTGCGAAATAATGTTACCGATCGGCGTGATAAACAGGACTATGGAAAAATCGCTTTAATACTCAGAACCGTCATACGCGGTACCGATATGCGCCCTTTGGGTGTGCGTAACGGTGCCGTTTTTCATTGAGAAAATATCGGTTGCATCATTGGCAAACAAAATATTGTTTTCGCCGTAGAGTTTGCGCAAGTGGGTGTAGTTTTCAACAAAGCGTGTATTCATATTCATTCTGCACTGCGGAAGCAATGCAAATTTTGCTTTTATGCTCTCATAGACATCGTGCAAATCGTTTATGCCGTGGTGAGCGACCTGCAGGAAATCGACATTGAGAGTTTCGGCGGAATAGTTTAATCTTAATACATCACCGTTTACCCACGCGCAGTCGGCAAGGAACAAAGCCTGAGCACCGTCCGCGGTGATTTTGAATACAACAGAAGTATCGTTGGTACCCGGAATAATATCCTCATCGTCAACATCTACGGTATCTTCACTTGAAACGAGCACTTCGATTACGGCATTGGCTATATTAAACTTATTGCCGGCGTGAAGTCTTAAATACTCAACATCCGGGTATTTTTCCATTAAGCGCTGCTCTGCCGTATGCACAGACGGCGAATGCCTTGTATTCTGTGAATAACAAAAGCTGAACACTGCGCGTTCGACGGATATTTCACCGGCATGAAAGCGCAAAAGCTTTGAAACGAAATCGGTGTGGTCATTGTGAGGGTGCGTGCATAACCAAAGCGAAACGCGCATTTTTTCGCCGTTTTTTGTCCCTGTAAGCGTATGCAGAAAATCGAGATAATCGGCAACGGCAACATCTGTGGACTGCTCCATTTCGCCGCCGTCTATAATAATAAGACTGTTGTCGCGCAGACGGTAAACATAGTTCATACCACAATCGCAGGTGGTGCCTTTTATCATAGCATCATAGTGCAGCGAATACTGTGCAAAAACGGTATCGCCGCGTAAATCCTCGTAATCGGCATAACCGAAACCGGCGGCTTCGGCGGTTTTGCATCTGTCGAGAATTATTCTGACAACACCGGTATTTTTCATAAGCGAAACATACAGCAAGCCCTCGGGTACTCTGAACTGATAAAAGAGGTTGCCGTCATTTTCGTAATAATAAACCTTTTTAAAACCCACATCTTCAAGCGAGGCGACATAGTCGAGCACATCCTGCGCTTTGCACTCTTTAAAGAAGTGCATAAATGTGCAGTCAAACGCTTCGGTATCGGGTATAACGGTAAAGCCTGCGCCGCAGTTATAGAAAAACCTATCCATAACGCCGCCGTTGAATTCGGGTATTCCTTTAAACTGCCAGACTGTGCAATTTTCGATTTGCTTATAACACATAACAATTCCCCACATCAAATAATGGAACAATAATAACACACGAAAACAGCACATTCAACAAAAAAACACAAATTTCCGCGTTTTTTCAAAAGATTCATTTCTCAAAAACCACGCGCTGCTCTGTATTCATTATTTCATCTTCGGTGAGCTTGTAATACTTTATCAGCGGATGCAAGCCTTGTTCGGCTTTGCCAACGGTTTCGGCATAAATAATATCGCCGTCGCGGTAAATCCCTTTTTCGTCTTTTTCGATTTTGCCGCATACTTCGGCATATAAATGCTCTTTGTTTTCTTTGATATAGCGCAGTCCTTCGGCAAGGCGCATAGTGCAGCACTGCTTTGCCTCAAAGCCGCTTATACGCAGAATACTGCGCGTTTCACAGACTATTTTCTGGGTACCGGCACCGCCGTTGCACCTCTGCAAAGTGGCAAAGCCGTTGTGGAAAATACGCGCGGCAAGCGTGCGGCAGCCGGGGTTGCCGGTGATTTTATAAATCTCACAGGTGAGCATAAGCGAATCTATTATACCGCATGGCTCGGTCCAGGTTTCGGGTCTGCCCCACCAGTTGTAATTTTCGTAAGTATAGGTCATAGCGAAATCAACATAGATTTTTAAAATTGACTGTGCGTATTCGAGATACTTTTTTTCGCCGCAAATATTATAAAGACGCACCATTCCGCGCGCAGCGGTCAGCGTGCAGTGAGTTTGGGCTTTTATAGCGCGTTTGTCGATCTTCATAAAGGTTTCCGTCATTTCAACAAGCAGTGCCTTTATGCGTTCATCGCGAGTGATTTTGTAAACGTGAGAAAGCCCGTCTATACTCATAAAAGCGCAGCAGGTATCGGTGGAAAGCAGCCAGCTGCCGCAGGTTTCGGCGGTATGACCGTCAACGCCGCCGTCGTTTTCAGCATCGCGTGAAACGGGGTAATCACATATTTTACCGCAAAGCGGCAGATAGAGATTTTCGACTATGCGGTTTATTATATCAAGAATACCTGCTTTGCCGAATTTTTCGTAATACTCGCAAAGTCCGCGCAAAAGCCAGCTGTGACCGGAAAGCTGCTGTTCAAAGAATTTATCCCCTACGGGTCCGAGATAGCCGAGCGGATTGAGCTTTTCCGGCAAAAGCGAAATCATCTGCTCCATACAGGGAATTTCAGCCTCGCCTGCATTCAGGAGGCTGACGAACGCAAGCAGCGCCCTGCCCTCTTTATCGCCGGGCCATTTGGCATCGACAGCAGCGAAAACATTGTCGATATCATAGAATGGCTCACTCATTCTGCGGTGATTGAGCTTTATGCGCTCGCGCAGCTCGGAGTCGGAAATATTGAGTTTTACCATACATTACTCCCCCTGTCTATCCTCGTAAACTATATTATAATTCACATTATCAAAAGTCAATATCAATACACCTTATCGCCCGCTGTTCGAAAACGGCGCCGGTGAACAAGCTTTACCGACGCCGAATTTTTGTTTGGTTATTTGCAACTGAAGATTCCCGTGGAGGCGGTTATTGAGCCGTCTTTTGTTTTGCCGCACACGGAAATGTAATACATTGTTGTGCCGTCGGGAACGGTAACGACCGCTTTATCGCCGCAAACCTTCGCGGAGTCGGTCGACCAGCGCTGCTTTAACTCCATACCGTCATATTCAAGCGGAGTGTTTCTGTAATAAAGCGTAACCTTGGGGTGCTTAACGGCGTCCGGCAGAATGAATTTAACAGTGAGCTTGCCGTTTTCATTGTCCACGCCGGTAATATTTATGTTGCCGTCGCCGCTGCCGGTAAATTCATTGGCGAAGCGAACGGTTTCTTCCATACGGAAATCGCCGTGCTGAAGTCCGCTTATAAGCAGCGCTCTGCCGTTCTTGGAAAGTGCCGCCGACGATGACAGCGCAGATGCCGGGAAGAACGGGTCTTCATCGCCGCTGACGAAAAGCATGGGCATTTCGACCTCCGAAAGCAGCGGTGTGGGGTCCCATTTTTCGAGTATCTTTTCATTGGTGAAAAAGCCGCCCATAAGCTCCCAACAGCCGCAGCCGTAAATGGGAATCGCGAATTGAAAACGGTTATCGTAACATGCTGCAACAGTCGTGACAAGACCGCCCCACGAAATGCCGGAAACGCCTATCTGACTGGGGATGATTCTGCTGTCGGCTCTTAAAATATTGTTTGAAAGCACAATATCGGTAAGGTAATAATAGAACCACTGCTCGGTATAGTCTTTATCTATATCATCAAAATTGCTGAATGCGTAATGAGCTTTTTCGTGCACCGTCCAGTCGGGGTTATTGCCGCCCGCTTCGGAATATTCACCGACCTTCGGCTGCTGACCGAAGCCGTCAAACGAAATGGCGGCGTAGCCTCTGTCCACCCAATACCGAACCCAATCCGCCTGCGCGTGAACGCCGCCGCCGTGAACGAGCACCATTGCGGGAACCGGATTTTCGGCACTTGCGCTTTCGGGGAAGCCGATATACGCAAACACCTCGGTTTTCCTGCCTTCGCATTTTTCGCCGTCAAAGTAGATTGCCGAAATTCTTGCATCGTCTGCAAACGGCTTGCGGCTTTCATCAACTCTGTATGCGGGCGTGTGCTCCTTGACTTTATCTATAAGCGCGGCAAGCTCGGCGGAGTTTGCGTTCTTTTCTTTCGCCGTAAAATCGGTTTTATAAACATCGTTGATTTCCGGCTCTTTGACCTTGAAGATTTTTGCAAATGTGTCCTTAAACCAATCGCCTATATTATTGAAAAAGAGTTTGAATTTTTCGCCGAACGGCACGGTCGCAGGTCTTTCGGCATAATCTTTCGTATCCGCGTTATATGAAACCGAACCGCCCTCGCGTGTAAGACCGACCTTTGTGCCCTTTAATGTGCCTGCCGCGGTATAGTCGAACGGCTCAAAGCCGAGCTTTACCGCTGCGGAGTTTTCATCGAGTGCAAAATCGTAATTAAGCGCATCGCTGAAGCCGGGATTTACAAAAACCGCAGAGCCGAGCACATTGCGCGCTTCGGCATTTTGGCGGATAATAGCATCATCGGTATACGCGCCTATGGTGAAATAAAGCTCGTCGCCGCAGGTCATATCCCAGAGGATATTGCCGCTGCCGCCGAAATGCCCGGTATGATTTATGCTCTCAACAACCGGCACCTTGTTATTTGTGAGGAATATATTATTGATATACGCATTGTTCAAATCGGTAAATGCCGCGAACTCCTCTGCACCGAGGCAGGCTGTGCTCTGCCCCGAAAGCGCGAAGATATTATTTTTGATAATATTATTCTTGCTGAGCGTGGTATTGAAGCAGGATGTGGCGCAGTTAAAAACAAGGTTATTTTCAATCGTCATAAACTCGCAGCCGGAGTCAAGGTACAAGCCGTTGCCGGCATAGCCGCTTTCGCCGGTATAGCAGGTGCAATCGTGAATTACATTGCCGCTGACAACCGAACCCTGCTGAACACCGAGCATATATATACCGCCCAAATCGGAAAGTGTATCAAGCCCGATATTGTAAATAAGATTGTTTTGTATTTTGAGATTCTCGGTGGGATTATAGCCGAACAGCCACATAAAGCCCCCGGAAATACCCGTATAATAGCCGTCGTGGATTTCATTATTTACGATTTCGGCACCGTCGCAATAGGTAACGATAATGCCGCAAGCACCGAAAAACTGCCTGCCGTATTTTTCGATTTCGCAGTTTTTAACTGTCATATTTTCCGCGATATTTTCACGAATCTCATCGGGTTTTTCCTCCACGAAAAATCTGCCGCCGATAAAAATCGCATTAGCGCCGATATTATTGAAATAGCAGGAATCGACCGTGCTGTTCTTTGCGCCCGTATAGTAACGAATCGCCGTTGCGCCGAGGTTTTCAAAATCGCAGTTTTTGAAATTGATATTGTCGGAATAAATAACATCAATCGCGCCGCATACGTCAACTGCACCCTGAACAGAAGAAGTCTCATAATCTCTCAGACGCGTGTGTATATTCATATTGAGGTATTTATCGTTCGAATAATCCCAGCCGGTATCGGCAAATCCGATATTTTCAAATGTGATTCCCGATGAATTTTCAATGTTCATAAGAAGTGCATCGTTTGAGGCGTAAAGTTCAAGATTTTCTGCGGTTTCACCCTCATACGGAACATAATAAATCTTATCGGCTTTTGAATCAAAGCACCACTCGCCCGGTTTATCGAGCCCCTCAAGAACATTCTGCAAAAAGTATCTGTCGCCGGCTTCTATCGGTCTGCCGGAATACCTTGCGAGTTTGAAAAGACCTGTGCTTTCATCGAAAGAAACGATTTTCTCGACTTCACTCACCCACTGGTGCAGGATTTCGACTGTTACATCGCAAAGGTTTGACGGCATCTTTTTCAGGTCATCGGCATAAAACCCATTTGAGGCGAGGTCGTTCTCCTCACCCTTGGTATCGGTCAAATCGGGTTTATCTATGTAGTAATAACCGGTTTCGGGCAACCTCGTTACATCGAGTTTACCGTCTTTTGAAAAAAGCGCGGAAACCCTTTTGCCGTTTGCCGAAGCACAGAACGCCTTAACGCCGTTCACCGTGCATTCCGCCCACTCCGTAACGGGACAGGCGTTTGTTAAGGTTGCCGTTTCGCCCTCGGCGGAGGTTATTGTGATATTCTTTTTAATATTCTTAAAATCAATCGGCTCACCGAAACGGTAAGTGCCGCCTTTAAGGAATACCGTGCTGCCGTTTTCGGCAGTTTTGACCGCTTCAAGAAATTCCTCGGCAGTGGAAACCGTAACAGAATCAGCAGCCGAACACATAACACACACGCTCCCCGAAATCATAATCAACGACAAAATTATCGCAGCCGTTTTTCTGCATATTTTTGAATAAAAACAACTCTTGTATCTACACATATTATCAGACACTCCTCTTTTCAAATGCTTCCGATCTGTTCACAATATTTCTCCTACATTACTTTATCAAAATTATGATATCACACTTTTATCATCAATTCAATCGAATATAGAGTATAATTTACAAATCTCTCCGCTTCTGTGCAATAAGAGCGCCGAAGCGGAGAGATTATCAAATTCATTGTACGTGTGATTTATTTATCGAACGCCGGGTTAACTGCGTAGAAGTTTTTGCTGTTAAGTCGGTCGGTAACAAGTCTTAAACCTTCACCGAAGCGCTGATAGTGCACGATTTCGCGTTCGCGCAGGAATTTTATGGGATCGCGCACGTCGGGGTCATCCACAAGACGAAGAATATTGTCATAGGTCGTTCTCGCCTTTTGCTCGGCGGCGAGGTCTTCGTGCAGGTCGGTCAGCACATCGCCTTTAACGGCAAGTGCCGCGGCATTGAACGGAACGCCCGTGCCGCCCGAGGGGTACACGCCGGCGGTGTGGTCGGCAAAATACACGCCGAGGCCTTTTTTCTCGATTTCCTCGAGCGAGAGCTCGCGGGTGAGCTGGTGGACTATTGCGCCTATCATTTCAAGGTGTCCGAGCTCCTCAGTACCTATATCGGTCAGCAGACCTTTCAGTTCGGCGTAGGGCATGGTATAGCGCTGCGAAAGGTAGCGCAGCGAGGCGCCGAGCTCGCCGTCGGGTCCGCCATACTGATTGAGAATTATCTGTGCATAGACGGGATTCGGATTTTTGATGTTTACCGGATATTGAAGTTTCTTTTCATAACTGAACATAGGTTAATGCACCCTCCCCTGATAATCCCACGGCCACGGGTCGCTGAGCCAGTCAGCTTCCTCTGAATTTTCAGTTGTAAGCGGGCCGTATTTTTCTTCATACCGCTTTTTGAGGGCAGATGCTTCACGCATATACTTCTTGTGCATTTCGCTTGCCGCAGAGTCGCAAGGGTGCGTGTCAAGATACATGTGCAGCTCCCAAGCGGCAAATTGCGAAGCCTGAATTGCGGCGAGCAGTTTTTTTTGTTCATCCATTACCAATCATTCTTCCCTTAAACGGTTTATCGAGCACCGTAAAAAGCGTGCCCGCGGCGAGCGCCTTTTCGGGCGAATACGCGGTGCGGTCAAGCTGAAACGGCACAAATGCCATGGCGGGCACGGCATTATCGGGCAATGCCGATGCAACGCAGGGTCGCTGCACGCCGTTCTGTACGGCGGCGATACGGGCAGATGCTTCGGCTATATCAAATGTTTTTTCCATATTGAAGCTCCTTTAATTTTGAAGTTCAGTACATTATACGGGCTTGGGCGGAAAGGGTTACAGAAAATTAAGAACAGAATGAAAAAACACCGCCGAAGCGGTGTAATTCACACGAATACTATTAAACACAGAACGCGGCATACAGCGGAACGGTTTTAATGCCGTTCTCAAAGCCGAAATTCTTTGCTGAAATTTTTATTGCGTAAGCGGGTTTATAGGCAGTCATATAAGTATTCAGACTTTTTGCCTTGGTGTTATCGGCTGATTTTACCTCAATGGGTATAATATCGCCGCCACGCTGAATGATGAAATCAATTTCCGCACTGTGCTCCGATTCCCAATAATATGCGGTATATCCGTTTGATGTCAACTGCGTATTTACATAGTTTTCGGTCATACCGCCCTTAAAATCATTGAGTTCGGGCACCATATACAGAATATCAGCGGCAAGCAACTCTTTTTTTGCACAAAGCAAGCCCATATCGGAAACATAGACTTTGAATGAATCTGTATCGCGGTAATTGTTCAACGGCTTCATAATCTGCTCAACCTTAAAAATCTGCGCTACTATACCGGAAAGCGAAAGCCATTCAATTGCATTTTCATACTCTGCCGCTCTGCCGCCTTTTTTTACCAACTTATACTGAAATCTTGTATTCTTTTTTGAAAGCTGCACTGTGATGCTGTCATATACAAGGCGTGTTTTTTTGATTTCGTTGATATTATTATATTTGCTCATATCGTTGAGATAACTCGCAAGCAAAGTATCCTGCATATGACGAACAAGAATATAATCTTTTGTATTTACAAACTGTTCCACACACTCCGGCATACCGCCGACCACAAGGTACTGACGGTAAAGAGCCATTGCCTTATCATGCAACGCAGCCGGCAGAGAAACATTTTCTGCGAAGCACTTCTTTATTCTGCCGACAAGTTCTTCTTCGCCCAGAGCAAGCAAAAATTCCTCCATATCCATAGGGTACATTGTTTTAATATCCACTTTGCCGACCGGGAATGAAAATTCAGCTCTGTTCACGGCAACACCCAAAAGGCTGCCCGCAACGATTATATGATATTCGGGGGAATTTTCGTAAAAATATTTAAGTGAAGTCATTGCTCGCTCGCAAAGCTGCACTTCATCAAAAACAATCAATGTTTTTTCTTTTACTATTGTCTGCCCGGCAATATGCGACAGAATGGGAACAAGATATTCGGGGCTTATATCCTCGCTGAATGTTTCGTTTAATTTCGGATTCGTTTCAAAATTGAAATACGCCACATTATCATAATTCTTACGACCGAATTCCAGCACGGAATATGTTTTGCCGACCTGCCTTGCCCCTTGCAGCACAAGCGGTTTACGGGTTTTACTGTTCTTCCATTCAGTTAAATATTCTGTAATTTTTCTATACATAACACACCTTCTTTCTTATTCTGTGTGATATTATAGCAAATATTTGTGCAAAAATCAACCGAATATTTTGTAAAATTTACACTAAAATGCACGAATGTAGAAATTATGCTCAACTGCACACTTAAAGAAAACATCACCCGAACATAAAAAACACCGCCGAAGCGGTGTTTTTTTATGAATTGAAAATCATTTATTCAAGCAACGGTTTTCGATGCATTTGAACGCAAGCGGATATACTGTCATAAACAGCAGCGGAGCGGATGCCTGCAGGAAGAAATGCACGATTCCGATGCCGATTGCCTTTCCGAGCGGCTCCATCACTATGTTCCAATAACCTATGAACAACAGTGCGCCGACAAGGCAGCGCAGAGTTTTTTGATACGGCGTTCCGCCGGTATCAAAACGGATGAAGCGGCGTTCTATAAACCAGCCGAGCACCACGCCGAAAAGCCGTCCCGGATCCTTAAAGCCGCCGACGGTCATTTTTGACGGATCGACCAGCAGCTCACCGTTCACATAATCCATAGGATAACTCTTGAAATACATATACGGCAGCAACGCCGCACACATTACAACCACGATGAGCACGATCACCCAATCGAGTTTCGGATGACGCTCAACGAAGCGAGCCGCCAGGATGACGAGCACCGCACCTACCGCACCGACAAGAAGCCCCGCCAGAACATCCTGCGGAGTATGCACGCCGACATAAAGCCGGGAAAACATTGTCAGTGCAATCATCACACCGAGCAAGGCGCACAACCCTTTGTGCTTGCGGTAAACTGCGATAAGACCGCCGTACATACCGCTGACAGAGGCACTGTGCCCACTGGGGAAGGAATACCCTGTTGCACCCGACATAACCTCCGGCAGCGGTTTGATCAAATCGCTGCGTATCCACGGACGGTAAACGCAAAAGGTGGATTTGAGTGCCGAAACGCCGTAGCAAGCCGCACCGTAAGAGCCGAGCCCGATTGCACCCGCGCGTTTATTGAATGCCCAGAACAGAATAAGTCCGGGCAGCATAATATAATAATCCACCGCTATTGTGGTGATAAAGGCAAAAAAGCTGTTCAGGCAGCCGCCGATCGCCTCACGCAAATTTTGAAGTGCCAAAAGTATTTGTATATCCATAACAATTACAGGGTTTTAACATAATTGATTGACAGCTCGGCGCAGGCTATGGTGGATTTTTCCATTGACGGCTCATCCTGCTCCACTACTACCCACTCAGCGCCTGCTTTTTCGGATGCGGAGATTATTGAATACCAATCCTGACAGCCGTAGCCGACGGGTCGGAACTCGAATGTGGATTTTGTTTCGGCTTCGGCATTATCGTCGATACCGATAAGCTTATAAAGCGGGCCGCTGCCCTTTGCGCCCACAAAATCTTTAAGGTGAACAACGGGCGCTCTGCCGCTGTATTTAAGAACATAGCCGGCAGGCTCCTCGCCGCCTACATTCACCCAGCAGGTGTCAAGCTCGGTTTTGAGAAGGTCTGCGGGAACGGTATCGTAAAGCATATCGAGAGCATATTTGCCGTCGATTTTAACGAATTCGAAATCGTGGTTGTGGTAAAGAAGCTGTATGCCGAGCTTTTTGGCGGCTTCGCCGATTTTATAAACGCCCTTAACGGTATCCGCCCAGCCGGGTGTGCCGGGGCGGCATTCCTCGGTAAGGTAAGGCACGGCAACATATTTGCAGCCGATTTCTTTATAATCGGCAAGCACCTTTTCGGGCTCTGCGAGCATATCGTAATAAGGCACATGAGCGGAAATCGGTACTATGCCGACTTCATCGCAAACAGCTTTGACCTCTGCGGCGGTTTTGCCGAAAAGACCTGCGAACTCAACGCCGTCGTAGCCAAGCTCTTTGACTTTTTTGATGGTACCTTCAAAATCCTTTTCCATCATATCGCGCACGGAATAAAGCTGTAACGCAACAGGTAATTTCATAAAAATGACCTCCGTTATTTTTTGTTATGAATAATATACAACCTCTTAAAAAATATTGCAACATATATTTGAAAACTGCTTCGGATTCTTGACAATAATATTCCCGTGGAGTATTATTGTAGCGTAATTTTCACAGAGAGGTCTTTTACTATGAAATATCTTGTTGTTCTTTATGACGGTATGGCGGATTACCCCGTTCCCGCACTCGGCGGCAAAACGCCCATGGAATGTGCGGTCAAGCCCAATCTTGACAGACTTGCGCGCTTCGGTGAAACCGGCATTGTAAAAACTGTCGGCGACGGTCTCAAGCCCGGCAGCGACATCGCCAATATGAGCGTACTCGGCTATGACCCGCGCGAATGCTACACGGGCCGTTCGCCGCTTGAGGCGGTAAGCATAGGTGTTAATATGCTTGACACCGACATCATTTTCCGCTGCAATCTCGTAACCCTTTCGGATGAAGAAAATTATGAGGAAAAGACAATGGTCGATTACAGCGCAGGCGATATTTCGACCGCGGAATCTTCCGAAATCATCAAGAGCGTACAGGAACATTTCGGCAACGATATTTTTGCATTTTACAGCGGTGTTTCGTACCGCCACTGCCTTGTATGGCACAACGGCACGCTTGAACTCGGCAAGATGACTCCCCCGCACGATATTTCCGGCAAGGTCATAGGCGAGCATCTTTCAAAGCACCCGAATGCCGAAAAGCTGATTGCCATGATGAAAGAAAGCTACGCATTCCTTATGGAGCACCCTGTAAACAAAAAGCGCATTGCCGAGGGCAAGCGCCCCGCAAACTCAATATGGCTCTGGGGCGAAGGCACAAAGCCCTCGATGCCGTCATTCAAAGATAAATACGGTCTTAACGGCTCAATCATTTCGGCGGTCGACCTGCTCAAAGGCATTGCAAAATGCGCCGGTATGAACGCACCCGAGGTTGAGGGCGCTACGGGATATATCGACACGAACTTTGACGGCAAGGCCGAGTGCGCCATTGACGAGCTGAAAACGCACGACCTTGTGTATATTCACCTTGAAGCGCCCGACGAGTGCGGCCACAGGAACGAACCGCAGAACAAGGTGCGCGCCATTGAGCTGATTGATGAAAAGATACTCGGCAAGGTTTTGCCCGCACTTGAAGAATATGACGATTACAAGGTCATGGTACTGCCCGACCACCCCACGCCCATTGTTACAATGACACACGCGGGCGACCCGGTGCCGTATATGATTTATAAGAAATCGGCACACAAGGACAGCGGAATTGAAACATTCACCGAGAATACCGCAAAGCTTTCGGGAAAATATGTTGACATTGGTTACAGCCTGATGAAACACTTCATAAATGATTAACACAAAGCCGCGCGAATTTGCGCGGCTTTTGGTTAGTCATTATCTCTTTCTATATATGTCTGCGGAACATCGCCGAGTATCACCGTTTCGGCTACGGGGATTATTTCCTCAACCGTTTCGGAAACGCGGTAGGTACCTATTCGCGCCGATGCCGAAAGAGTTACGCGCGCATTTACGCGGTGAATAGTCTGATTTATGCCCACGCTTTCAAGGCTGCTGAACACATTTGTTACGGCAAAGCCGTAGGCGTGGGCGTGCAGTTTTATGCGCGGTCCCCTGCCGCTGAAAAGCTGACTGTTAAGAAGCGTGCCGAGGGGGATGCTTATGCTGAAATCGCCGTTTTTTTCGATATTCGATGCGGCATCGTCGGAAAGCCGCTGCTGAAACGCGTTTATAAAGCGGGTATCGCACACGACGGCTTTAATACTGCCGTTTTCATCTTTTTCGAGCCGCACAAAATCGCCGTATTCGGCATTTTCGGCAACAAGCGCCTTATCTACGGATTCATTGAGAATAATAGTAAGGCGGTTTTTAAGCGCATTCGTTCCCGACTCCTTGACGAGCGGCTTTAAGCGCGAATCGGTAAACAGCAGCACACAAAAAAGCAGAAGCAAAACAATAAATGCGCATATTATTATGCGCCGCTTACCCCGCCCGTGCAGAGAATGCACTCTGAATATTCCACGGCGTTTTCCGTGTAAATCAAAAAATCTCACCCTGCTCACCACCGTTATATTATATGGCGGTACGCAGGGTGTTGATAACTATTTAAGGTTTTCAATATATGCTTTTATATCGAACGGCTCAACCGGGCTGTTGTTTTTAAGGTAAAGCGGATGGTGCGGATGCCCTTTAACGGAGCGTTTGCCCACACTGTACCAATTTGCGCCGTACTTTTCGCCCAAAGCAATCATTTCGGCAACACAATCGGCAAGGTACGGGCGCTTTTCTATAATTGTGCCCCACGCCGCCCAGACGGCAGGCGTTCTGCCTGCGCCGCAGGAGGAGAGAACATACTCAAAGGCTTTCATATTTTCGGCGTGCAGACGGCGGTTAAAGGATGAGTCCATATCGCCCGGGTCTGTGGCGCGCTGGGCGTAAACATTGAACATAATAAAGCTGTCAAACCCATTGAAGCGAGCGGTGCGCTCCACCGATTTAAGTGTATTGTCAAGGTCATCGGGCTTTGCCGTGGACGGATTTATGCCAATGCAGATAAGCGGATTTTCGCCGTGTGTGCCGAGTATGTAACGGTACTCGGTATAGGCATTCGGCACATAAAGCCACTTATTGCGGTCATATTCAAATGAGCCCTCCGCCTCGGTGCGCAAGGCATCCTCAAAGCCGATGATTTCAAGTGCATTTGTTTCGCAGACGGGAATGTGCACGGTATCGCCTCCTGTTCGGGTTTATTCAATTATAAAATAAACGGCACATTTTTTCAATATACTGCGCTGCGATTCTTGACTTTTTCGGTAAATTATTTTAATATTTAAGATGTAATTTTATCGGCACTTGCCGAAAGGAGTAATATTATGTTCTATCCCATTAAAATAGCAGGTCTTGACAGGAAACTGCCCCTTTGTCCCCTTAACGACAAGCTGATGATCGGCGCATTCGTTATTTTCGGCGACGCGGAGCTTACCGTTGCCTGCGCAGCCGAGCTTCTTAAAAAAGCTCCCGAATTTGATTACATCATCACCGCGGAATCAAAGGGTATCCCGCTTGCACACGAAATGTCGCGCCAGAGCGGCAAAAAGTATTTTGTGGCAAGAAAGAAAAAGAAACTCTATATGACCGGTGTGTTTGATGTTATCGTAAACTCCATCACCACCGAGGGCGAACAACACCTTTACCTCGACACCGCCGAGGCTGACGAAATGAAAGGCAAAAAAGTGCTTATTCTTGATGACGTAATTTCCACCGGCGCTTCACTTACCGCGGTACAGAAGCTTGTTACCGAGGCCGGCGCGATAATCGCAGGCAACGCTGCAATTCTTGCAGAGGGCGATGCAAAGGACAGAGATGATATTATATTCCTTGAGCCCCTGCCGCTTTTCGATTCGAACGGCAACGTTCTTGACTGATAATGGCGGGTACACTTTTTGTTGTAGGTACGCCCATCGGCAATCTCGGCGATTTTTCGCCCCGTGCCGCTGAGGTGCTTTCACAGTGCGATTTCATAGCCGCCGAGGATACGCGCGTTACGCTGAAGCTCTTAAATCATTTCGGCATAAAAAAACCGATGATAAGCTACTTTGAGCACAACAGAGCACAGCGCGGCGATATTATTCTTGAAAAACTGCTGAACGGCGAAAACTGCGCACTTGTTTCGGATGCGGGTATGCCGATAATTTCGGACCCCGGTGAAGACCTTACGACGCTTTGCTACGAGCACGGTATCAAGGTTTGTGCAGTACCCGGTCCGTGCGCACTCACAACGGCGCTCGCCATAGCCGGTATGCCCGCGGGCAGATTCACATTTGAGGGCTTTCTCACGAGGGCGAAGCCGAACAGACGCGCGCATCTTGAGGAGCTTGTTGACGAAAAGCGCACTATGGTATTCTATGAAGCGCCGCACAAGCTCGCCGCCACGCTCGCGGATATGGCAAAGTACTTCGGTGACAGAAAAATCGCCATAGTAAAAGAGCTTACGAAGATATATGAAAGTGTTGACCGCACCACTCTTTTTGAGGCTGCCGAAAGGTACAGAGATGCCAACATCAAAGGCGAATTTGTGCTTATAATCGAGGGTAAGCCGCAGGAGGAAGAAAAAGCTCCGACCCTCGACGATGCGGTCAGGGCGGCGCGTGAGCTTATTTCAGGCGGCGCTTCGAAAAACGAAGCCGCGAAGGAAGCCGCAAAGCAGACCGGCATTAAAAAAAGCGATATTTACAAAAATCTTACTGACGGGTGATTGAATGATTTACGGCGTTAAATGGTACTGGTGGCTGCTGCTTGCCGCATTTTTCGTGCTTGCGATAATCTTGTGGCGCAAAGCCATTATCTCATCACGCGAGCGCCGCGAAAGGCTGAAAAAAGAAGCCGCTATATGGAAACGCGACTACGAGCTGCGGCAGAAATTCAAGGAAATCACCGAAAAGACATTCGCCGAAACCGATGACGGCGAACTGCTGCACGGCGTGGCTATGAATATTCAGACAGCACTTGAAAGCGCAAGCGATATGAATGCGGCTTTCACCGCGCTTGAAAGCGAAAAGAAATTCGTTTATGCGCTTGAATATTTCAACGAGGATGCGCAGAAAAGTCTTTCGGAATTTTTCAGGAACAACGGCGCTCCCCTTGTGCCGATTGTGCCGGATGCGCTCAATGCCATCGGCGAAACGGCATATATTCACCTTGTTAACGAGCTTTTGCCGATGTTTGACGAGGACAGCGATGTTTCTGTGGATAATGCAGTCATAGCCCGCTGCGATGAGGAATTCAGGCAGGTGTTCGATTCCCCGGCCCTGCTCGCAAAAGCCGCGCAATATATTAAAGAAAACAAAAGCGTTTTTATCGAAAACGCATAAAAGAGGTAATATTATGGCAACATTTCATCTTTCGGCATTTGCCGATGAAGCAGGTAAGACCTTAAACGAACAGATCGCCGCACTCAAAGCGCACGGCATGACTCACCTTGAGCCGCGCGGTCTTGACGAGGGCAACATTTCGGTTTACACCGTTGAGCAGGCAAAAGAGGTCAAAAAGGTGCTCGATGCGAACGGCATCGGCGTTTCCTCAATAGGCTCGCACTACGGCAAAATCGAAATCACGGACGATTTCGCGCCGCATTTTGAAGCTTTCAAGAACTGCGTTGAGGTTGCGAACATACTCGGCACGAAGCGCATAAGAATGTTCAGCTTCTATTTCACAAAGGGCGAAAATCACGAGGAATACCGTGATGAAGTTTTTGAACGCCTTGATAAAATGGCTGCTTACTCGCTTGAAAACGGTGTATGGTGCTGCCACGAAAACGAAAAAGAGATTTACGGCGATATCGACACCCGCTGCCTTGATATTTATAAGACCTTCAAGGGCAAAATCAAAGGCATTTTCGACCCCTCAAACTTCATTCAGTGCGGTGTTGAAATCCTGCCCGCATACGAAATGTTAAAGGATTATATTGACTATTTCCATGTTAAAGACTGTATGTTCGAGGGCGGTCAGGTACGCCCCGCCGGCAAGGGCGACGGTCACATAGTTGAGCTGCTGAAGCGCCTTGCGGCAGACAAGGACGGCGACCACTTTCTTACGCTTGAGCCGCACCTTAAAGTGTTTGACGGGCTAAAAGACCTTGAAACCGAGGGCGGCACGGCGGATGTGCTGAAAGACGATTTCACCTACCCCACCAACAGAGCGGCATTCGATGCGGCGGCAGATGCACTTGATGACTGCCTTGAAGCCGCAGGCGTTAAGAAACTGGCTGCAAGAGCATATTGATTTGAAACTAAAACGAAAGAGGGAGTATATATGTTTATTCACGAAAACTTAAAAGGCAGAGTTGCGGTAGTTACGGGCGGCGGCGGAGTTCTCTGCAGCGGCTTTTCAAAAGACCTTGCCCGCCAGGGAATGAAGGTTGCCGTACTCGATTTACGCGAGGAAGCGGCACAGAAGGTTGCAGACGAAATCAAAGCCGAGGGCTTTGAAGCTATCGGCGTTGGGTGCAATGTGCTTGAAACGGAAAGCCTGCAGGCGGCAAGAAAGATAATAAACGATACATACGGCACCTGCGACCTGCTGCTCAACGGCGCGGGCGGCAATCACCCGGCGGGCACCACCACCAAGGACAAGCTTGAATTAAGCGATATTGCAAATAAAGCAGAAGGCGTTAAGACTTTCTTTGACCTTGACCCCAAGGGAATTGAATTTGTATTTAACCTCAACTTCCTCGGCACACTGCTCACCACACAGTGCTTTGCGGGCGATATGGTAGGTAAAGAGAATGCCTGCATTATCAATGTTTCTTCAATGAATTCATACAAGCCTCTTACGAGAATACCCGCATATTCTGCGGCAAAGGCGGCTGTGTCGAACTTCACGCAGTTTATGGCGGTGCATTTTTCCGATGTGGGCATAAGAGTAAACGCCATTGCACCCGGCTTCTTCTCAACAAACCAGAACAAAACACTGCTTTACAATGAGGACGGCTCACTCACCGCAAGAAGCGAAAAAATACTCGGGCACACACCTCTCGGCAGATTCGGCGTACCGGAGGATATTACCGGCACTCTCCTTTTCCTTTCGGACGAAACATATTCAAAGTTCGTTACGGGCGTCATTATTCCCGTTGACGGCGGCTTCTCGGCTTATTCGGGCGTTTAAGGCGTAAATATGGCACAACAGACAAAGCCATTCGCCGACCGCTACTCACTTATGACGGAAACGCCGGTCTCAAAGCTGATTTTGCGGCTGGGCTTCCCCACAACGGTGAGTATGCTCGTCACGAACATCTACAATATGGCTGACACATATTTTGTCAGCAGCCTCGGCACAAGCGCAAGCGGCGCGGTCGGCATAGTTTTCGGCTTGATGGCTATATTGCAGGCATTCGGCTTTATGTACGGCCACGGCGCGGGCAGCATAATTTCCAGAAAGCTCGGCGCAAAGGATGAAAACACGGCTTCGATAATAGCCTCAACTTCGTTTTTCTGCGCAATCGCCACGGGCGCGCTTATCGGCATACTCGGTTTGATTTTCACAAATCCCCTGCTGAAGCTTCTGGGCAGCACGCCCACCATACTGCCGTACGCGCGCAGCTACGGCGTGTGGATACTCATTGCCGCACCGCTTATGACGAGCAGCTTTGTAATGAACAACATTCTGCGCTACGAGGGCAGAGCATCATTCGCGATGGTCGGGCTGACCGCGGGCGGTATTCTCAACATATTCGGCGACTGGCTGCTTATAACGAAATTCAATATGGGCGTTGCCGGTGCGGGAATTTCCACTGCGGTTTCGCAAACGGTCAGCTTTCTTATTCTTTTGAGTATGTTCCTGCGCAGAAAAACGCAGAGCCGTTTTTCCGTGAAATACATATCAAAGAATTTCAAAGACTACGCCAACATTATTTCCACGGGCTTCCCGAGCCTTACAAGGCAGGGGCTTTCAAGCATTTCGACAATGCTCCTGAACGGCTGCGCCGGTGCATACGGCGATGCCGCCATTGCCGGTATGACGATAGTCGGCAGAATATGCTTCTTCATATTCGCGGTAGGTCTCGGCATAGGTCAGGGCTTTCAGCCCGTCAGCGCATTCAACTACGGCGCAAAAAAGTATTCGCGCGTTAAAAAGGGATATTTCTTCACGCTCTTTATGGGCGAAGCGCTGCTCGGTGCGCTTGCGGTAGCGGGATTTTTCATAGGCGACCCGATCATTACTGTTTTCAGGGATGACCCCGAAGTGCTCGAAGTTGCCTCGCTCGCGTTGAAAGCACAGCTTATTGCTCTGTTCTTTCAGCCGTTGTGTATTTGCTCGAATATGCTGTTCCAAAGCATCGGCAAAAATGCACAGGCATCAATACTTTCGGCTATGAGAAGCGGTGTAACGTTTATACCGATACTGCTCATACTTAACAAAACGCTCGGCATTCTCGGCGTACAGCTTGCACAGCCCGTTGCCGATGCGGTTACATTTTTTATTACAATACCGTTTATCGTGATATTCTTTAAGAATTACCCGAGGGACGGAGAGTAAACTATTTCTTCTTTTTCATCTTCTTAAAGTACATAATTGCGGCGGCAAGCGGGAAAAGTGCGGCGACTGCCACACCCGCCTTTAAGCCGAAGCGCTCTGCGGTAAGGCCGAGCCTTGCGGCGAGAGAAGCACCTCCCCTGCTTGCTATGATCCCGTCGGCAATTACGCCTATCATCTGCGGGCAAAGCGAAGCGCCTATATCGCCGCCCGATGCCATAAGCGCATAAAGAGCTACGCCTGCATCGGGTATTTCCTGCTCCATGGCGATGAGTGTGCCGGGCCAGAGCATCGACGCGAAAAGCCCCGTCAGCGCGCAGGCGGCAAGACCGATTACGGCGTTATTGAATATGACCGTAACCACATAACAAACAAATGCGCCCGCGGCGCACATAAAGAGCGTTTTGCGGATATTTTTGCCGCGCTTTGAATAGAGTGTTCTGCCTATGCCGAGAAATACGCCGAAAAGCGCAACGCCGAGCAGATCGCCCGTAGTTTTATCTATGCCGAAAGCGGTTTCAAGGTAGCTTGAACACCACTGCGCCATTCCGCACTCGGTGGCGCCGCCGAGGAATATGCCGACTATGTAGAAAACGACGGTTTTATTTTTGAAAAGACCTGCCGCATCGGATGCGCGTTCGGGTGTGGAAAGCGGCGGTATGGGTGAAAGATTGAGAAGCACCGCCGCCGAAAACGGCGCAAGCGCAAGAACAACGGCAAGATACTGCCATTTTTCTATACCGAAAGCTCTTAAAAATGCCGTTGAAGCAGCCACAACAACGGGAACTGCCCATGCATAGCACGAATGCAGCATACTCATCATTTTGCCGGAATCGGGTGAAGGGATCGCCGCAACAGTGGGGCTGATAAGCACCTCCGCCAAGCCGCTGCCGGCAGAGAAAATTATTGTACCGACAGCAAGACCCGCATAAGTCGCTGATGGCATAAGCGACGGCAATACGGCAAACGCCACAAGCCCGACGCTCATTACAACAGGTGTAATACGCACGCATTTTGCAAGATTGAATTTATGCGAAAAAAATGAAAACAGCAAGTCAAATAAAATCTGCGTACCGAAATTTATGACTACAAGGAATCCGAGCAGCGTATATGATATGCCGTAAAGCTCTTTGAACGGCACAAACAGCAGGGGCGACAGATTTGCCGTAACCGCCGTTGAGGCGCACGCAAGAAAGCAGGCGTAAGTTGTTCTTTTATAATTCAAGCCCTTGGTTTCAGTCAAAATCCTATCCCCTTAACGAAAACTGCCGTATTCGGTAAAAGCCGAATACGGCAGTACTGAATATTATGTGGTTTCAAGTGTTGCATCGGAAAGCTGACAGTAAATGTTTTCGCCCTCGTTATACGTGCCGAATATCCCCGTTACGGTAATTTCACTGCCGAGCTCGGGGTAATCATCGGGGTATTTATGCTTGCCGGCAAGCTGAAATTCAATGCCCTGCGAGCAGCAGGCGGTCGCATCGGCGATTATGCAGGCAAGGTAAACATTACCCGTTGCTTCATCCTCGTAAACCGAAAACGCGCCGTTCATTTTAACCGTTTTGCCCATATAGCCGTCGGGCTCGGTTAGCATATTATACACCTCGGAATACACCATTGTGCTGCTGAGCTGTGTTAAATCAACATCAATTTTCGTTTCAGCCATTCCGGTAGTTTTGGGTGTTGTTGGTGAAGTTGTGCCGCAGCCGCCGAGCAGTAAAAGCATTGCGGCGATCGCAATTAAAAATCTTTTCATTTTTTCATACCTCCGATTTTACCCGCTGCGGTAAACACAATGAAAGCCGCAATATCGACAGCAACTATTGTGGAGCCTACGGGTGTGCCCGCGAGTACGGAAATGAGTATGCCAAGTGTTGAACAGCACACAGAAAGCACCGCGGAGCAGACAGTTACAGATTTAAAGCTCTTGAAAACGCGCATTGCGGAAAGTGCCGGGAATATGACAAGCGCGGAAATAAGCAGCGAGCCCACAAGATTCATTGCAAGCACGATTATTACGGCGATAATTACCGCAATAAACAGGTTGTAAAGCGAGGCTTTAACGCCCGTTGCCTGCGCAAACGATTCATCGAATGTAACACAGAAAATCTTGTTGTAAAAGTATATAAACGCAAGTACTACCGCAACCGAAAGCGCCGCGCAAATGTAAACCTCGGTTCCACTCAATGTAAGAATTGAGGTCGAGCCGAAAAGCGTTGCGCACACATCGCCCGAAAGATTCGGCGAATTTGAGAAAATATTTATAAGCAGGTAACCGACCGCAAGCGAGCCTACGGAAATCATGGCAACGGAAGCATCGCCCTTGATTTTGGTTTTCTGCCCCGTTCGCAAAAGAAGGATTGCGCAAATCACGGTAACAGGCAGAATCAAAAACATATCGTTTGTTAAACCGAAAATGCCCGCAACCGCCATAGCACCGAATGCCACGTGCGAAAGCCCGTCGCCAATGAACGAAAAGCGTTTAAGCACAAGGGTAACGCCCAACAGCGATGAACAAAGCGAAATGAGAACGCCCACGACAAGGGCATACCTTACAAAAGGATAACTGAAATAAAGCGTGAGCTTATCAAGAATCGGCGCCATCAATCATCGCCTCCGTTCACATTGAGCCCTTTATAGACCTCTGTGGTGGTGTATTCCGCCGCCGTGCCGAAAAACACGGTTTTGCCTATGTGCAGAATGTGGCCGGCATATTTCAGCGCCGCGCCTATATCGTGAGAAATCATTATAACGGTTATGCCGCTTTTATTGAGATTTTCGATCAGGCTGTACATTTCGGCAGTAACCTTAGGGTCAAGTCCGGAAACGGGCTCATCGAGCAGCAGTATTTTTTGTGTGGCGCACAAGGCTCTTGCAAGCAGCACCCTTTGCTGCTGACCGCCCGAAAGCTCGCGATAGCAACGCTTTGCAAGGTGCGTGATACCCATTTTTTCAATATTTTCGGCGGCGAGGCGTTTTTCCTCTTTACTGTAAAACGGGCGCGCACCGCACCTGCCCTGGCAGCCGGAAAGCACGATTTCCCTGACGGTTGCCGGAAAATCCTTCTGCACAACGGTCTGCTGCGGCAGGTAGCCGATTTCGGTCTGCCTGAGCCCGTCGCCGGTAATGACCTTGCCGGATATGGGCTGCTGCAAGCCGAGCAGGGTTTTCATAAGCGTGGATTTGCCTGAGCCGTTTTCGCCCACCACGCACAGATAATCACCGCTGTTGACTTCAAAATTCAAATTATGCAATATTTCTTTACCGTCGTAACCGAGGCAGAGATTTTCACAACTGAGTTGCGCCAAAGAAATTCACCTCAATTCAAAGCCTGCTTTAAAACTTCAAGATTGCTTTCGGCAATGCCGAGATATGTTGCGCCGTTTTCAACATCCGCCGCCGTGACCGACTGCATGGAATTGAGTGAAAGCACTGCGGCAGCTTTGTTCTTTGTGGTCGAAACAACTGTTTCGGCTATGCGGTGGTCGGTACCCTCGATTGCAAGTACCGATTTCAAACTGAGTTCATCGACCTTGGAAGCAAGGAAAGCTATTGTTTCGAAGCTCGCTTCACTTTCCGCCGAGCAGCCTGCAAATGCTGCAAAATATTCAAGTCCGTAATCATCCGTCATATACCTGAACGGAAAACGGTCGCCGAACACAAGCGTTTTGACCTTTGCTTCACCGACTGCCTTTTCATACTCGGCATCAAGGTTTCTGAGGCTGTTTATATACGCCTCTGCATTGGTATTGTATTTTGCTTCGTCAGCGGGATCAAGCTTAATGACCGCATCCCTGATTACATTTGTAAGCACAATCGCATTTTTCAGCGAAAGCCAGATATGCTCGTCATATTCCGGCTCATCGGCGTGGTCGTGCTCCTCGTGCTCCTCGTCCTCGTGTTCAGCTTCCATACCTTCGACGATTTCCTCGGTTTTGGCATTTTCGCCGAGCGCATCAAGAAGATTTAAGACTGCCATATCGGGATTTGTTTTTTCTTTAAGGGCATTGTTTACCCATTCATCCGACTCGCCGCCGACATATATGAACAAATCACACGCGGAAATTTTAATAATGTCATCAGCCGTGGGCTGAAAGCTGTGTAAATCAACACCCGTATCAAGCAGCATTTCAACATCAACATCGGCATCGCCGAGCAAATTCTTCACCCAGTCATACACAGGGAAAACCGTTGTAACTATTGAGAGTTTTTTTGCATCGTTATTATCAGGCGTATTCTGATTGCAGCCCGTGAACATTAAAACAACTATTAAAACGGCAAGTATTGCCGAAACTGTTTTTTTCATATTATCCTCCAAAATATGTAATACTTACAGATAATACATTATAACAAAATGAATGTGAGATGTCAATTCGAGTTTTCGGTTTTCAGTTTTCAGTTTTCAGTTTTCGGTTTTCAGTTTTCAGTAAAGCGAATAAACAGCGCGGTTTTTCTTTTTTTGAATGCGGAAAGAAAGAGCGAACGGTAGGGGTGCCACACTGTGGCACCCGGTTTGTCCGCCGCGGTATTTGAAGCGCGTATGCGCGAGAATGCACGCGAAGGGCAAAAGTTATAATCCAATCATTTTGTAGGGCGCGGCACCCCGTGCCGCCCGTTTGCCCGCAGGGCAAAATGCAAACCGCGTTGATTTGGTGTAATCAGCGCGGTTTTTGCAATATTGTTGTTTTCAACTGTCAATCGCTGCGCGATTGACCCGGGTGGCACGGGGTGCCACCCGTACCGTTCGTTCTGAATTTTCGCGTGGGAAACTGCAAGGTTGTTTTCAACCGTCAATCGCTGCGCGATTGACCCGGGTGGCACGGGGTGCCACCCGTACCGTTCGTTCTGAATTTTCGCGTGGGAAACTGCAAGGTTGTTTTCATCTGTCAATCGCTGCGCGATTGACCCGGGTCGCATACTATGCGACCCCTACCGGTTTCTTCAAATTTTCGCAAAAAACAAACAGCGCGGTTTACGAAAAACCGCGTTGTTTTTTGAAAATTCTGAAAACTGAAAACTGAAAACTGAAAACTTTGCAAACTGCAAACTGAAAACTCAAAAAATCTTTCTTTCAAGCAGTGCAATGTCAAGCACATCGACGAAGCCGTCACCGTCGAGGTCGGCTGCTGCTTTTTGGTAATCGGCATCTGCCGAAAGGTCTGCGGGTACCGAGCTGTCGCTCGCAAGTGCCGCATTGACCGCTGCCGAATAATCTTCCGCGGTGATTTCGCCGTCGCCGTTGACATCGCCCTCGGCGTAAAGCTCGGCGGGTACCGTTGCCGTGCAGCCGTTTACCGTAACGGTATATGTGCGCGTTACGGCTCCGTCGGCTGTTACGGTCAAAATATATGTGCCGTCTGCGACATTATCGACATAATATATATTTTCGCCTTCGGTTACGCCGTTGTAAACATTCTCGGTGTTTTCGGTATCGGTAAGCGTAACGGTGCAGTTCCCGGGAGTGCCGCCCGCAACATTTACCGCGCACTTAACGAACTGCTCGCCGTGCTTATTGTGAATTTTTACATAAGTGTAACCGTATATTTTATAGTTACTGACTTTAACAGTTTTGACAGCATCAGCCGACCAACCTGCCTTCATACTCAACCCGTCAGCCACACGAATTACGCCGTAGCCTTCGGGCTCTGTACCGCCGCCGATGCACGCAACTTGACCGGATGCAGCAGTGACAGTGCCGCCGTTGACGATCAATGTGCCGCCGTTTCCATCACGTCCTCCACCGATGCCTGCACCGTATTCAGATGTAGCAGTGACGGTGCCTCCATTCACGGTAACTGTGCCGCCGGCGCCGCCGCCGCCGTTTTTTTTGCGGCAACCGCCGCCGATGCCTGCGCCGGATATAGATGTAGCAGTGACGGTGCCTCCATTCACGGTAACTGTGCCGCCATTACATTGGTCGCCGCCGCCGATACCGGCACCACGGTCGGACTTAACCGTGACAATGCCGCCGTTGATCGTAATAAAACCGCTGTCATCGCTTCGTTGGGTGCTGCCGATTGCCGCATTACTATTAAAGTCATTAGATAAATTTGCAAATATTCCTCCCGTATCATTTTTCTGACCGTAAATATTCAGCGAAAAAGGATATTCAACATTTATACCGGCTGTTGTAGTAAGCGTTGCACCGTCAAGCAGTACGATATGCGCATTAGTCATTAGTTTGATCGTTTTGCTTGTTTCAAAGCTGTTCGCAACAACATACCAGCCACCGAGAAGATAGGTTGTGTTTGCCGTGATTTCTTCGGCATCTGACGGAATATCAAGCTCCGTGGAAATGACCTGTTTGCTTTCCGCGTCCCACCTGCGGTCAATGTATTTGCCCCAGTTGTGAAGACCGCAAACGCAGGTATAGTTCTCAAATGTATGCACTTCGGGAGTGTCGAGTTCGTCACAACCCGTACATTTGCGTGAATGTGTGCCGTCGCCGTTATCGACATAATCACCCGTGAAATCGTGGATGTGGGTGGGGGTGATGGATATATAGGGGTTTCTGCTTGTGCTGTATTCTTCGGCTGTGACAACACCGGCATTATCGGCATCGTCACCTGCCTTTATTGTCAAACCGTCAGCCACGGTAAAACCACCGTGTGCGATAGAATCCATGCCGGCACCGATGCCCGCACCGGAAAAGGAAGTAGCCGTAACCGTGCCGCCGTTTATTGTAATATTGCCGCCACCTTTTTCTTTGGCGCCGCCGATGCCCGCACCATTAATAGATGTAGCTGTAACAGTGCCGCCATTCACGGTCACTGTTCCTCCGTCGCCGCCGATGTCATAGCCGTAGCCACCACCGATGCCTGCACCGGATTCAGATGTAGCCGTGACTGTGCCGCCGTTTACGGTTACAATGCCGCCATTGCCTTGCTTACCTCCGCCGATGCCCGCACCTAATTTGGAAGTAGCAGTGACGGTGCCACCGTTTACGGTAACGGTGCCGCCGATGCCTGCATTACCTCCGCCGATGCCTGCACCCGAGTAGCTTGTAGCCGAAACAGTGCCGCCGTTTACGGTAACGGTTCCGCCGTTGCCGCCGTAGCCGCCGATGCCCGCTTTATGAGATCTATCCGATTGTGCAACGATTTTTCCCGTATCGTTTTTCTGCCCGTAAATATTCAGTACATAACCTTCGTTAACCTCTATACCGTCTTTTGCTTCAAGCGTAACGCCGTCAAGCAGTATAATATTCGTCGGGTTGTCGGCTGTGCCCTTCACAACGATTCTGCTTTCGGTTTCAATGTTCTCCGAAAGGATGTACCAGCCGCCTGAAAGCTCCGTGGTGTTTGCCGTAATACTTTTTGCACCTGACGGAATATCCACCTCCGTGGAAATGACCTGTTTACTATCCTCATCCCACCTGCGGTCAATGTATTTACCCAATATTTCCTTTGCACCGCAAGCGCAAACATGGTCTACATAGGTATGTGCTTCGGGAGTGCTTATCTCACCGCATCCCGTACATTTGCGTGAGTGTGTGCCGTCGCCGTTATTAACATAGTCGCCTGTAAAGCTGTGTTCACTTGTTGCACCGCACACACAGATATGGTTTACAAAGGTGTGATTTTCCGCCTCACCGACTTCGTCACATTCCGTACATTTGCGTGAATGTGTGCCGTCGCCGTTATCGACATAATCACCCGTGAAATCGTGGGTGTGTGCGGACCCATCGGAAACGGTATAATATTTGCCGGTGAGTGTCTGCGCCCATGTCTTGCCCTCGGGAAGTGTGACGGCATTTCCGCCCCCGTCCCTGACCGTCATATTTTCGCCAATCGTGATACTGCCGGCTCCGACCGGTGCGGAGTAAGCAACGATGCTTGACATACCTTGAGTTTTCATTCCGTCAAACCAGCCACAGCCAATCGCTCTTGCATCGTCCGATGCCAAGTCCGAGGTCTCGCCGCCCGTTGCGGTTATGTTACCGCCGAGAATCGCAATGCTGCCGCCGTCACAGCCGTTACCGCCGCCGATTCCGGCAGAGTTGTATCCGCCGCTCGCCGTGATGTTTCCGCCGTAAATCGTGATATTACCGATATGTCCACAGGCAGTTAAGCCGTCCGTTTCATTCCAGTTAATACCGGATTTGCCGCCGCCGATACCTGCGCCGCCTTCGGTTCCTCCGACGGCTTCAATTTTGCCGCCGTAGATGACAACATTACATTTACAGCCACTGACACCGTAGGCACCGTTGCCGATACCTGCGCCGCCAAAGCTTCCGCCGACGGCTTTGATTTTGCCACCGTGGATATTTACCGTGCCGGTTTTATTTTGGTCGGCGGCATAGTTGGTGCCGATGCCCGCATCGTAATACTGACCTGTTGCGGTCAATTCGCCGGTGCCGTTCTTTTGGGCATAGACCGTAAGAACGCCGTCCTCACTTACGGTGATGCCTTTGCTCACGGTAAGCTCGCAATCGTCCTTCAAGACAAGATTAACATTGCCCGTTACCTGTACCTTGGCAGAGCTGATTTCCACTTCGCCATCTGCCACATACCAGCCGCTTTGCCATGCGGTCATATTACTTGTGAGCAGCGTTGCACCCGTGGGAATATCAGTTTCCGTGGAAACGACCTGTTTTTTGGTGCCGTCCCAGCTGCGGGAGATGTATTTGCCCGTGCCTTCGGGAACATTTTCCGCAAAGGCAGTGATTGCCCCGAACGGAAGCATTCCCGCCACCATTACAAGCGCGAGGATGATGCTTAAAACTTTCTTTTTCATATAGGTAATGCCCTCCCGAAAGAAGAATATAAATATACATAATATATAATAACACAAAATTTGGTATTTGCAATGTTTTTTTGACGAGTTTTCGGTTTTCAGTTTTCAGAAAGCGAATAAACAACGCGGCTTTTCTTTTTTTGAATGCGGAAAGAAAGAGCGAACGGTAGGGGTGCCACACTGTGGCACCCGGTTTGCCCGCCGCGGTATTTGAAGCGCGTATGCGCGAGAATGCACGCGAAGGGCAAAATGCAAACCGCGTTGATTTGGTGCAATCGGCGCGGTTTTCATAATATGCATGGTTTCGAGCTGTCAATCGCTGCGCGATTGACCCGGGTGGCACGGGGTGCCACCCGTACGATTCGTTCTGTTTTTTCGTTATCAAAACCGCGGGGCAAAATATAAACAGCGCGATTTACGAAAAGCCGCGCTGAAACAGAGCGAACGGTAGGGGTGCCACACTGTGGCACCCGGTTTGCCCGCAGCGGTATTTGAAGCGCGAATGCGCGAGAATGCACGCGCAGGGCAAAATGAAAACCGCGTTGATTTGGTGTAATCAACGCGGTTTTTAT
>JAZLJH010000055.1:0-77655 GCA_045617785.1 Acutalibacteraceae bacterium | reverse complement strand
GATCGGTGTGGTAATATAACCTTGACTGTTTCTTATTCCGGCAAAAGAATATGTAACTTGATTGCCGTTTACGACACCCGAGGAAGCCAGAACGGTGCTTTCCTCCATCGTTTTGTTGATTGGATAAGTACCGGCGGGGATTTCGGTATAGCCATTCGGAAGGTAGACACAGAGAGCCGCCGTATGAAGATCGGAATCGGTGGCACTGACTAAAGCCACCCATTCATCTTCATCATGGTCATAGACGATCTCGATGTCAGCCGTGTCATCCTCGAATTCTGCGGAGAAGTCTGCTTCCTCCGAATCGTATTGCAGCTTTTCTGAGGTTCCTTTTATCACCAGCGTCTCATCATTACAATAGCCATTCTCACCTATGAGATAAACAGGAGTGAGGAAAAAAGTGTTTTCACTTGCATCATAATAAGACTGGTTTGATGTTGAAAACAATAGGCTGCTGTAATCCGTGATCAACACCTCTTGACCGGATGAGACCTCAATGAGATTTGTGCACTGCAGCGGAATGGTGACAATGTTTGTGGCGGTATCCCATTCGAGAATGAGATCAATGCCGGGGTAGTTCGTCACCAGCGTATCCTTGCCCCAGGATTTGACTTTGATCAGCTTCTTGAGGTTGGAATTATTTGTTCCCTCACAAACCTCGACATCATAGAAACCGGACTGTTTGGAAAGAACGCTGAAATTCCATTCCCCCGTTCCGATGCCGAACGGCTCCCAGTCCGTCCATTGCGGATTGCTCAATCCGAATTCAGCCACAACGGTGACCGGATATGCGGGCATGGTGAACGGATAGCTGTCAGGTGTGCCCGTTGCCAATTCAACGGTACAGATTTCGGCAGTATTCACACGCATAAGGGGAGAACCTGTACCGATATCTAACCGCTCGTCCGCAACGATCTTCGCATCCGTTGGAAGAGTGCCGCCGATCTGCCTGAATATCGGAGAATCAAACACCTGTTCCGAACTGTCGTCTTGGGGTGCGTCGGTGCTTTGATATTTAACGGCGAGGGTCATAAGCTCATATCCCTCGTTCGGATAAACGGTGATAATCACCTTGGCGCCCGCTTCCGCTGTTTCCTGAACGGAAACATATCCGTTGTTGACACCCTTTTCGCTTTCCGGCGCTTCATTGGTGATAGTATATTCACCGTTTGCCTTGTCATCCGAAAAGGCATTTACAGCCCCGAACGGAATCAAGCCCGCTACCATTACAAGTGCGAGCAAAATGCTTAAAACTTTCTTTTTCATATTCAAAAACCTCCAAAAATAAGAATATGGATATACACAATAATAATAACACAAAATTCGGCAATTGCAATGGTTTTTCAATTATTCCGCCATTCATTTTCAATTATTCCGCCATTCATTGCATCAATCATCAAAAAAGAGGTCGGAATTTTGAGCATTTCGCTCTCAATTCCGACCTCTCAATCTTTAATTGATTATCGTTCAGAACAGTCCGCCGACAGCATCAATGATAACCTGCGGAAGAAGCTTTGTGACGTATGTTATGATAAGTCTGCAGATTTCAACAACGGTGTTGAAAACAGAGCCGTCAAGAGTTTTGATGATAGAGGTGTTGAGATTTCTTTCATCGGTGTGGTTCTCTGCATTCTCTTTAATAATGGCGTAAGAGTCGATTTCGGAAACTTCCTTTGTTTCGTCGTTAACCGCATAAGCCTTGTAAACAAGCTTGTTGCCGTCAATTGAAACATCGGCGAAGCAGCCGCCGAGCTCCTTTGTGGAAAGGCTTACATCGGCACAGTCGTTGATGGGGTCAAGCGGGTATTTATTAACATCGTATCTCTTTGTGCCTGCGGTCGAGGGAAGAACATAAACAGCGCCGTCGGGCTCTTTTGCGAAGGTGGTTTCAACGCCGTTGAATACCTCAGTTACATACTCAACATCTTCTACCACCGCATCGCCCTTGACCTGCTTTGTTCTCATATACATATGGTCGTGACCGGAGAATACCATATCAACATCGGTAGCGTCAACTATCTCGATTATGGTGTTTCTCATAGCGAGAGTGTCGGGCTTGTCGATGTTTTTGCCTGCTGAATATGCCGCACGGTGCAGAAGCAGGAATTTCCAGTGAGCTTCGCTGTGGTTGAGGTCATTGATTATCCAGTTTCTCTGCATTTCGGTCATGGGGTACATATCGTTTGAATTAAGCACGCAGAAATGAGCATTGCCGTAATCAAATGAATAGTAAACGCCGTTTACATCAAGCGAGCCCTCGGCTTTGTCGAGTGTAAAGGTGTTTGCAAACCAACCGGAGTTGAGCTTGTTGGTGGGGTTGCCCTCGTGGTTGCCCGCAACGGGAACAAGGGTAAGAGCCGTGTTGGTTTCAAGGAATTTTTCACCGTACCAGTTCCATTCCTCGTTTGTGCAATCGTTTACGAAGTCACCGAGATTCACATAGAACTCTGCATTCCTGTCGGTAGCGCGTGCAGCTTTCATAACGGCTGCCGCCTTTTCAAAATTCTCCTCACTGCTTGCCTGAACGTCGGCGATTGCAAGGAACGAGAATTTGCCGTTGCCGTCATCGGTAACGAATTTGCCCTCTGCGCTCCATACGCTTTCTTCTTCGCTGCCTACTCTGTAATAGTAAGTGGTGCCTGCTTCAAGACCCGTGGCAACGACCTTGTGTGAATAATAATCCTGAAATTCTTTGCTTTCGCCCTCGAATACAAGAGCATCGTCAAAGTTCTTGCCGGATGTTGCTTTTACGATCTCAACGACCGTATCGCAATCGTTTTCGGTGAACCAGCTGAAGCCGCGCTGAGTCTTTGAATCGCCGTACATTGTGCACGAAATTCTGAGGGGCTCAAAGCCTGTGGATTCGGCAAATACGCTTATGCCGATGCAGCTCATGAGCATTACAAGCACAAGAACTGCCGCCAATGATTTTTTAGCTGTGTTTTTCATAACTGCCTCCGTTTATCAATAATAAATTTTCAGAGTCTTTATCTCGAACGGTCTGAAGCTGAGCTCCGCGCCGTTAAGAGCGATTTCTTCCTTGCTTTCTTCAAGCATATTGGTGATTTCGCACTTCTTTGCGCCGTCAAAGAATTCAACGGGGCAATTTGTGTATGCGCCCTCCGCCTCATAAAGACGGGCGATAAATGCTTTTTCGGCATCCTCGCAGGGCTTTACACACTCAACGATTATGTTGCTTTCAAGCGGTTTTACGAGTGAAGCGAGTTTGAACTCGCCGCTGCTCTGCACGCAGGGAACATTAAGCTCGTAAGCGGGTCTTATGACCGTATCCGCCGAGAAGCCGCCCGTGTGCGGCAGGAACGAGTAAACACATCTGTGCTTGCCGTGGTCGCCGGTAAAGTCGGGCCTTACACCGCCCTTATGCAGCGAAAGTCTTATGCTGCCGCCGTCAACACTTACGGCATATTTGCAGTCATTGAGCACCGCCGCGCCGAAGCGGGTTTCGGAAATATCGGTGTATTTATGGTTGAGTGTTTCGAATTTTGCCTTTTCAATGGAATTGTTGCGCGTGGTGGGGCGCTTTGCATAACCGAACTGGATTTCGCTTCTTGCAAAATCCTGCTTTATGTCGGTATCGAACGCCGCTTTAAGCAGACGGTGGTCGTCGTTCCAATCCATAACGGTGTCAAATCTGACCTCTGCGGTATCGGCAAACAGGAACATATCCTGCAAAATCTTCGACTTTTCGCTTATTTCGTACTCGCTGCGGATAACGAGTGCGCACGCGCCGTCGGAAATGACCTCACGCGAAACGAGCTTTGAAACATCCTTGAATTTCGTTTCAATGTCGGCATCAATATCCCAGTTATCCCACGCGGACGGCAGATCCTCCGCCATAAGGAATGTATTGAACGGGTAGCCCTCGCCGCGAAGCTCGCGCTTTGCGCGTTTGTCAAAGAATGATGAGATTCTGCCCGCGCGGTCGAATTTGATTTTTGCGAACGGTGTTTCCGCCGATGCCGATGAGGATTTTATTGCCTTTGCCGCCTTGGGCTCGCCCTTTATTACATCGAATGTTACCGATGAGAATGCGGGAACGGTAATGCCGCTTATGAGCAGGCAGCTTTCGCCGTCAAGGTCTGTGTAGCGCTGCTGACGGCAGTCGGCATCAAGCATAAAGCCGTCTTTGATTTTGAGCACCACGGGGTCGCAGCGGTCAAATGAAAGTGTGTTGGTAAGAGTGATTTTTTTGCCGCTTTCGCTTGCGGTAAAGCCCTCGGCAAGCTCTTTGCATTTTGCAAGAATTGCAAAGGTCTGCTCTTTCGATTCCTTATGTGCTCTCGGTATGCAGGTGCCGGGCAGAATATCGTGGAACTGATTTTGCAGAAGCGATCTGTAAAGGGGTGAAATCTCTTTACTGTCAGCCGCTTTCTTCGCTTTAATTGCATTATCTACCGTGAGAATTTCAACATCTCTTAAAGCAAGCTCGCACTTTCTGTTGTTGCGCTTTATCTGGTGCTGATTCGTAAGCGTGCCTCTGTGAAGCTCCAGGTAAAGCTCACCCTTATACACATTGGGGTTGACCGCGGTCTTTTCAAGGTCCTTCATAAAGTCGCCCACGGTGGTGTGCTCGCATTTCGGGCAGCCCGCAAGGTCTTTCACTCTGCGCGCTTCCTCTATCATTTCAAACTGCGGACCGCCGCCGCCGTCACCGTAGCCGTAAGCAAGCAGGCGCTTCGGGGAAACGGTCTTTTCAAGAAGTCCGTCTTTCTTTTCATCCACAAACTTTATGACCGTTTCGGGATCGGGGTGCATGTGAGTTTTGTTGAAGTGGCTGAATACGCGTGTGCCGTCAAGCCCCTCCCACCAGAATGTCTGGAACGGGAACTTGTTGGTATCGTTCCAGTCGATTTTCGTGGTGAGGAAATAATCAACGCCGCAGCCCTTCATAATCTGCGGAATTGCCGCACTGTAACCGAACGTATCGGGCAGCCAGAAGCAATTCGAGGTATAATTGAAGTATTTACGGGTAAAGCGCTGACCCCAGAGGAACTGCCTTACCATGGATTCGCCCGAGGTGATGTTGCAGTCGCACTCGACCCACACGCCGCCGTTGGGCTCATATCTGCCGTCGGCAACGGCTTTCTGTATTCTCTTGAAAAGCTCGGGGTAATTTTCAAGTATAAATGCCGAATGCAAAGCGGAGCTCTGCACGAATTTGTATTCGTCATACTGCTCCATAAGATTGAGCTGGTTTGAATATGTACGGGCGCACTTTTTCATTGTTTCGCCCACGTGCCACAGCCACGCCGTATCCATGTGCGAGTGACCTATAACGCCCGCGGAGCAGACGGAATCGCCGTTTTTCTTTGCAAGCTCGGCTTTCAGGAACGGGTGCGCCTTTTTAAGAGCCGCAAAGAACTCCTTTTCGGAAACATCGTCTTTTGCATAGTAAACGGTGTTGTGAACATTGTAAAGAGCATTTACTGTTTCGGCACGGCGCACACTGTCCTCGGGCAGCATTTTAAGCAGACTGTTGAGCGTGTGCAGGTCGAAATAGAAATCCGAAACCTCTTTATTCTTCACGCAGATGTCAAAGCCGTGGTATGTAAAGTCGTAATCAAGAAGCGGCAGATCCTCAAGCGGAGCGCAGCCCTTATATGAGTGACCTGCGTAATATTCAACGCAAAGGCTTATCTTCTGACCGGCTTTTGCCTTCTTCACGAACATATCGCAATAGTGGTTGCCGTGGCCCGTGAACACTATTTTGGTGGCGAATGTGCCGAACGGTACGCCGTCCACCCAGAGCATAGCCTCATAGCCGCCTATATGCGGTCTTATGAAAAGCATCTTGCCGTCAAGCTCGGCGGGAACGGTGTAATCCGCCTTGAACCAGCAGTAGTGGCTTTCGCCGCCCCACTTAAAGCCGTCCGTGATTTTTTTGAAATTCTTTTCGGCGGGGATTTTGAAAAGCGATTCCGCCGTTTCAAAAGCCTTAACGCCGCTGAGTTCGCCCACTTTTGTAAAGATGAGCGGTTCAAGTGTGCTTTCAAATCTTTCGACCTTTGAAAGCATACGGTTTATCTGTGTTTGAGTAAGCATACCCTACCTCCCGGGAGAATGCACACTTGTGCATTATTATACATAGTGAGTATACTACTCCGTAAAGTTATTTTCAAGAAAAATAACAATAAAAATCCTTCGAATTTTATTTTTATAACATTTGCTTATTTGTCTTGCAAAAAATTAGTCAAAATGTTAGAATTTAGCGGTATTATATTTTTTATTGACGAAAGTTGTGTATTTATGACGAAAAAACAGCGAGCCGAAGCGGCTGTGGAACTGCTGAAAAATGAATATCCCGAAGCGGTGTGCGCGCTTAACGCCGCCACTCCGTTTCAGCTTATAGTTGCAACGCGCCTTTCGGCGCAGTGTACCGATGCGCGCGTAAACCTCGTAACGCCCGCACTGTTTGAAAAATACCCTACCGAAAACGAGCTTGCCGAAGCAGAGCAGGCAGATGTTGAGGCACTTATACACTCCTGCGGATTTTTCCGCGGCAAGGCGAGCGACCTTATAGGTATGGCAAAAGCCGTGCGCGATATTTACGGCGGCGTGCTGCCCGACACGGTAGAGGAACTCACCAAGCTCCCCGGCGTAGGCAGAAAGACGGCGAATCTTATTTGCGGCGATGTTTACAAAAAGCCCGCCGTGGTTGCCGACACTCACCTTATAAGAATAACGAATCTGCTCGGACTTGTTGACACAAAGGACCCGAAAAAAGTCGAGCTTGAGCTCAAAAAAATACTGCCGCCCGAGGAGAGCAGTGATTTCTGCCACCGCATAGTCCTGCACGGCAGGGCGGTGTGCATCGCCCGCAGACCGCATTGCGAAAAATGCTGTGTGAATACTGTTTGCAAATCATATAAGGTAGGTACGGAAAAATGAAAGTAAAAATACTGTCTTTAATACTTGCCGCAGCGCTTCTTTTATCGCTGTGCTCGTGCGCATCCGGCGGCAAAACGCTTGAAATCACCGCAGGGGTGCTCACCGCGCCCGATTGCTTCGACCCGCTTTTTGCGGACGGCGATTCCGAATACCTTATAGCCGCCAACTGCTTTGAGGGACTTATGCGCTTTGAAGCCGACGGCACATTGGAACCTGCCGGCTGTGTGGCATACTCGGTGAACGCCAAAGGTCTTTCCTATGTTTTCAAGCTCAATCCGAACGCCCGCTTCAATATTACCGCAGGCGTAAAAAGCACGCTTGAAAAATACGGCATTGAAAAGTTCGACGAAAGCATAACCGCCGAGGATTACATAACCGCATTCAAACGCGCAATAATAAATGATAATGAGATTTTCAAAAATATAAAGGGCGCGCAGGAACTGATTGCAGACAAAGCCGATAAATTCGGCGTAACCGCCGACGGCGACCGTCTGACCGTAACACTCACCGAAGCAGACCCCGATTTTCTTTATAAGCTCGCCGCCCTGCCGCTTGTGCCGTGCCGCGCGGAGTTTGTTGAAGCTCTCGGCGACGATTACGGCAAATCTCCCGCCGCGGTGCTTACAAACGGCGCATACTGCATAAACGATGTTACCGAAACAGGCACGGTTACGCTCACCGAAAGCCACTCGTATAACGGCAAGCTGACCGTTATGAACAAAAGCGTAACGCTTTACCTTACGGGAAGCGAAAAGCTTATGAAAGAGCGTTTCAATAACGGCACCTACGATGTTCTTACGACCTGCGGCTTTAATGCCCTTAAAGGCGCGGACAGTACCTCATCGCACACAGAAGCGGTGTGGGGGCTTTGCTTCAATCTGTCGAATGATATAATGAAATCAAAAAATCTGCGCAGCGCGATAGTCGCCGCAACAAACCTCACCTCGTTCAAGGTGCCTGCCTCGGCAGTCGGCGGAACGATACGCACCGTCCCCGCCGATTTCCTTGTGATCGAAAACAATTACGGTTCTCATGAAGAACTGTACGACGGCTCACAAACAGATATGGAAAAAGCAAAATCGCTGCTCGACAGCGCGCTTACCGAGCTGAAAACAAAAGCGGTTACGGTCAGAATATTCGTTCCAGAAACGATGCTCGATTCCGTAAAGAAAGAGCTTGAAACAAACACCGCGCAGCTCGGGGAGGCATTAACTCTTGAACTGAACGGCTTTGCCGAAAGCGATGCCGCTGCGATTTCCGCCGCAGGCGAATACGATATTGCCGTGCTGCCGCTTGAGCAAAAACACCTTACGGCTTGCTCCGTTCTTGAAAGCCTTGCCGCCGCGCCGTGCCGCTGCAATAACGAAAGCTACAAAAATCTGCTTAAAGCATTAAAAACGGAACCCGACGGCGACGATGCGGTTAAAGCCGCAAAAGCCGCCGAAGCATATCTTATTGAAAACGCCGTATTCCTGCCGCTTTTCCGAACAGTTTCAAGGCTGTACACTTCGCAGGAATTAACAAACCTTTACAGTGCGGAAAACGGAAAATACATTTATTTTGACGCCGCCCGTGAAATCGGTGAATGATTATGAAAAGCAAAAAATATTATGCAATCTCGCTTGCGCTCATGGCGGCGGTCATGGCAATAATCTTTTACCTCTCCGCGCAGAATGCAAAACAATCCACAAACACAAGCGGCTGGGTGCTGAATTTAGTACAGATCTTTTTCCCGAAAGCCACGCAGGAATTTGTGCGCACCGCCGCGCATTTTTCGGAATACACCCTGCTTTCGTTTCTGACCGCAAATGTATTTTTTGCGCGTTTCGGCAAAATAAAGCAGCCTCTGCCCGTAATATGCGCGTGGGGCTACGCCTGGACCGACGAAATCCACCAGATTTTCGTGCCCGGCAGAGCGTTTCAGCTTTTCGATTTGGGCGTGGATCTGGGCGGTATAGTGCTCGGCGCACTTGGGTACTTTGCTTTGTTCAAAATTGTATCGGCAATAAAACGCAGGAAAAGTGAATGAGCATTCTGTTTTCGGTTTTCATAAAAATCAGCGCGGTTTTTACACCGCGCCGTTTTTTATGGATACTTGTTTATTTTAAGGTAATTACCGCAAGCACGGTGTTTTCGCAATCGCTTACCGTCAGCTCGCATATTTCGGTGTATTCAAGAATATCGGCAGGCAGTGCGGTGAATTTTATTTCGCCCTCACCCGTTTTTTCATTGTAGCTTTCCGAGAATGAAAGATTACCGCAGTCAACCGCCGTACCGTCATTATATTTTGCGGTAAGCGCAAGGTAGTCGACCTCGCCTTTATTTTCGCCCACAGTGAATCGGCTGCCGGTGTAGTCTGCGTTTATTGTAACATCTATCGGCGTAACCCTCACGGAATCAAGCTTTACAGCGGAATTGTTTTTAACCATCGCTGCGTTCACATCATATTTTATATGCGCATTGTTGCAGTGAAAATCCGTTTCGGCGCTCCAATCACCCTCCGCCAGCACCTCGCGCTCAACGCCCGTAAGGTTTTTACCCGCAGCATCAAATGTCTTTTTGAGCACCCCTATTTTTGTTGCGCTCATTTCCGCTTTCATACCGATAAGCGGAGCCGTGCCGTTCAAAATGATTATACCGTCAAGCGTATGCTCATCGCGGTATTTCAGGCCGCCCGAATATCCGCTTGCGCCGATTGAAAACGGCTTGATTTCCACATTCATATCATCATAGTATTCTGTGCTTTCATCGTTTGAGAAAACATAGCTTTCGGGCGAGCGGATTTCATACATAATGTATGAAGTGAAAGCGTTTGCGAGCATTCCTTTATAAACAAATTGAAATTCGCCGCTGCCGTCAAAGGTTACTTCCTCACCGTAAAACAGCTCATTGACTTTTTCCTGTTTGCCGCCGAGTACGGACACGAGAAATTCCGGTGCCGCTATCCCCGCGTAGGAAACAACCGTCAGAGAAGCCGCAATAACGGCAACAAGCAGCGTTTTTGTTATATTTTTCACGGTTTTAACGGTGTGGTGAGTGGCAAGTCCGCCCCCCGCAACCTTTTGAACAAGCTTAGCGTCGGGAGTTATTTCGTTAAAAATTTCTTTGTATTCCGATTTCATAACAGTGCCTCTCTTTCTAAAATTTCTTTAAGCATTTTTCTTGCTCTGCTTAAAAGCTTGCGCACATTACAATCGCTCGTTTGCAGTATGTCGGCTATTTCGCCCGTCTGCAATTCCTCGTAATAAAACAGATGCAGTACCGCGCGGTATTTCTTCGGCAGTTTTTTCAGCGCTGCCTGCAAATACAGGCGGTCAACGGTTTTTTCATCAAAGCCGTTTTCAGAATCGCCGTAATCCTCATTGTCCGTAAGCTCAGCGGTTTTGGTCTTCCAAAATGATTTGAACTGCGTTTTGGTCAGATTAAGAGTAACGCGAATAAACCACGCTTTTTCATGCTCGAGCGATTCAAAGACGGGCTTCTTTTTTACATAACGGTAAAACACCTCCTGAAAAACATCGTCGGCGTCGTGCCGGTTTTTCGTCTGCGAATATGCAAGCCTGTAAACCGTATCGGCGTTGCGCTCCGCAGTTTCTTTTATAATGTCTTCATTCTTTTTCACGTTTCTCTGTTCACCCCCTTCGCATACAATACTTTTTCAAATGAAAAAATGTGACATTTTTTCGGATTTCAGGTTATCAGAAATAAAAAAGCAACGCGGCTTTGCACAAGCCGCGTTATTTTATATGAAAATACCGAAAACCTAAAACACGCTTACAGTCTGTCCTTCGTATCTCTCGACCATTGAGCATATTGTTCCATATACTCGCCGTAATACTTATATTTCGAAGCCTGCCTTTTTTCAAGGTAATCGTAATAATCGCAGACGAATTTGCTCTTGTCGATACTGCGCTGATTTCTGTTATCAACAAGTATTTCGGAAATACCGGCTTCTTCAAGAGTGCTCCTGAGTGATTTAAGCACTTTTCTGAAAAGCGACTGAACGGTATCGTCGTATTCCCTGCCGTTCCAAAGAATGGAGACAGCCTGTTCGGTGCTCACAACGCCGCCGTTTCTGTCAACAAGCAGTGCAAGCAGTTCTTTTGATTTTGCGCTTGTGAACGCAACCGATTTGCCGTCAACAAAAACATCGAAATAGCCGAATGTTTTAATAAAGATATGGTTTTCCGCCTCGGCGTCCTTAACGAGCAGAGCCTTGTCATACGCTTTTTTTATGGATGAAACATCATAAGGCTTCATAACATAATCCACCGCATCCACCTTAAACGCTTCAAGGGCATATTCGCCGTAGCCCGTTGCAAATATTATGCGCACATTTCTGTTGAGCGCTTTGATTCTGCGGGCAAGGTCTATCCCCTTAATCACCGGCATTTCTATATCGAGAAAAGCGATATCCACTTTATTCACCGCCGCATAGCTCAAAGCATCAAGGGGATTATTGAATTTAACTATTTCATCGGTGATGCCCGCCTCGCGGCAGGTATCCTCAAAATCTTCAAGAGCGAGTACCTCATCGTCAACAGCCATTATTTTCATACTTCATCCTCCTTTTGTTTCTTCGGCACGGTAACGGTAACCGTTGTTCCGCTTCCGCGCTCGCTTTTCACTTCAACAGCGGCGCTGCACATCTCCTGCAGGCGCACGCGTATGTTTTTCAGTCCGACATGTGACCTGCCGTCATTTGCGGTTTCATCCACATCAAAGCCCACGCCGTCATCCGCAACGGTTATAACGAAAGCATCCTGCTCCTCGCGTGCGGAAATTCTCACCGTGCCGCCCTCCGGCTTCTGGTTAACGCCGTGCTTTATGGCGTTTTCCACAATGGGCTGCAATGTAAGCGGCGGTATCTTAAAGGCGACTGTCGAAATATCGTATTCAATATTCAGCCTGTCGCCGAAACGAAGCTGCTCAATATCGACATAGTTCTTCACATGGTCGAGTTCTTTTTCAAAATCAATGGGTGTTTTTTGTGTGAGCGAGTCCATATTGCCGCGCAGATAGCTTGAAAATTTCACGATGGCGATTTCTGCGGTTTTCGGGTCTTTCTTGGTAAGGTATTTTATCGTGTTGAGCGCATTATACAGAAAATGCGGCTGGATCTGACTGAGCATAAGAGTCATATTGACCTCGGAAAGCTCCTTTGTAAGCTCGGTCGCTCGTTTCTGCGCATGGAACGCTTCAACCGTTTCAACCGAATGAACGACCGTTGCGCAGCAGATGAACACCACACAGGCAAGCGGCATAACAAGGCTTATGCGCTGCGAAACATAACCGTTTATATTGAAATTGTCAAGCACGATCGCGCCCGCCGTAACGCAGTAGCTTACAAGATACAGCAGCGAAAAACGGTGTTTGCGTACTACCGAGCCGCTTATTCGCCATATCATATATATATCGAAAACATACGCCACGGTCTGCAGGCGCATATAAGTTGTTGCCACATAAACCTGCTCGTAAACAAAATACGGGAAGAATGCACACACGAGGAAAAGCCCCGCGATAATGGCAACAAAGCGCTGGTCAAGCTTAAGTTCGAGCACATTCACTATGTGCATCATCATGGCAAGCTTTATGATATATGTCAGCACAAAATTGACCGAGGCAAGCACTTCAAAGCTCAAGCCGAAAAACATATCGTGCGAGACCGTATAGCCATCCTCGGAAATAAGCAGCTTAAACACAAAAATAGCACACAGAGCGCACAACCAGAAGCGTTTGTACGAGTCCTTCGTCATAATGCTGAGCATAAGCGTGAGCACCGCGAAGAACAGCGCAACGCCTATAAACAGATACCGCACGGCTATCGACGTCATTTCAAGGCTCTGGTAGCGTTCATATGTCGAAAGCATCGGCAGTGTGGTAAGGCCGCTTGAATATTCACAATCCACCTCGACCACTATTTCCAGCGGTCTGCCGTCATTACCCAGCATTACCGGCGCGGTGCACACCTGAAAAGCACCGCCGCTGTTCGGCAGGGAATACTTTAAGCTGCGGTTGGAATAAACACACTCACCGTCAACATACACCTTGCAGGCGCCCGCAAAATTCGGCACACTTACAAGCACGGGGTCGTCCGATTTCACGCCGGAAACAAAGGCACGGTAGCTTGCGCGCCCTCCGTTCGGAAGCTTTGCGCCGTTGAACTCGTAATTTGTCCACGAGGACGGCACCTGCAAATAAAGATCCGGCAGTGCGGGCACATAGTTTTCGGATACGATGAACCTGTCAACATAAAATTCCCATTCGCCCGAAAGTGAAATAGCCCTTGTTTTGTTCAGCTTCAGGGAAGAAGCATCGCCCGTGCCGGAGGATATTATCATTTTGTTGAGCAGATGCGGCTCTATACTTGAAATATACGGGAGCGCACACGCGGCGCTCAAAGTGATAAATACCGCAACAAACCATATAACAAACCGTTTGATTCCCGCTGACACGAACTCACCTCCGAAGCGCAGATAAGAATATTATATAAAAACCGTTAAATTAAGTCAATATTATTATTAAAAATTCAATGTTCATTAATTCTTGAAATAACGGGCATAATATGGTAAAATACAAAATGAAGTAATATGCGGAGGTCTTAATATGCCTGATAATGAAGCAAGACTGAAAATCATCGCATCACTCACCAAAAGCGGTGTTAAAATCCCATGCCCCGACGGAATAATCATAGAGGAGTCCGTCACTATCGGCGCGGGCACGGTGATTTTGCCGAACACCGTACTGCTCGGCAGCACCGAAATAGGCGAAAACTGCACGGTGGGCCCCGGCTCGTATATCGAAAATTCCGTTATCGGCAGCAACACGAAGCTGAATAACGTTCACTGCTTCAATTCAAAGCTCGGCAGCGGCATTACCGCAGGCCCCTATGTTCACATACGCCCGGACTGCGAAATTGCCGACAATGTTCATATAGGCAATTTCGTGGAGGTCAAGAACTCCACCGTCGGCGAGGGCAGTAAGCTGCCGCACTTGCTTTATGTAGGCGATTCCGATGTCGGCAAAACGGTCAATTTCGGCTGCGGCTGTGTGACCGTGAATTATGACGGGCGCTTCAAAACGCGCACCACCGTTAAGGACGGCGCATTTATAGGCTGCAACACAAACCTTATCGCTCCCGTAACCGTCGGCGAAAACGCCTTTACCGCGGCAGGCTCCACAATTACCGAGGATGTGCCCGACAATGCACTTGCCCTTGCGCGCAGCCGCCAGACCGTAAAAGAGGATTGGGTAAAAATCAAAAAGCCGTACAAACGGCAGCACGGAGAATAATTATGTTCGGTTTTACTAAAAAAGATTCGGGCGGAGTTTACGATTACCTTGTGGTCGGTCTCGGAAACCCCGGCGCGAAATATGAAACGACACGCCACAACGCGGGATTTTTATGTGTAACCCTGCTTGAAGACACGCTGAATTTCAAGGTCAAAAAGCTGAAATTCCACGCACTTATCGGTGATACGAAAATCGCCGGCAAAAAGGTGCTTGTGATGAAGCCGCAGACTATGATGAACAACAGCGGCATTGCCGTAGGCGAATGTGCAAAATTTTACAAGATACCGCCCGAAAACATAATTGTGATATTCGATGATATCTCGCTCGTTCCCGGTAAAATGCGCATACGCCGCAAGGGCAGCGCCGGCGGTCATAACGGCATAAAAAGCATTATTTCCGCACTCGGCAGCGAGGATTTCCCGCGCATAAAGCTCGGCGTGGGGCAAAAGCCGCACCCCGATTTTGACCTTGCCGACTGGGTGCTCGGCAACATTCCGAAAGAGGATATCCCCCTTATGCGCGATGCTATGAAAAATGCATGCGACGCGCTTGAATACATAGTGAAAGGCGACTTTGAAACCGCCATGTCGAAATATAACGGTTGAGGTAAAAAATGTCCTGTTATTCAAAGCTCCTGCAAAACAGTCCCGAATACCGCGAAGCGGTAAGAGCCGTAAAAGCCGCCAACGGTGCCGCCGGCATTATAGGCTTGCCGGACTGTGCAAAAGCTCATATCATTCATTCGCTTTGCGAGGATTTGTCCCGCAGAGCTGTTGTCATATTGCCCGATGAAGCCTCGGCACAGAAGCTTGCAGATGATTTGAATCAGCTTGCGGGAATAGGTAAAAAAGCCTACTTCTACCCCGCACGCGATTACTCGTTCAGTCTGTCGCAGGGGCAGTCGCGCGAATTTGAACACCGCAGACTTGCCGTGCTCGGCAAAATACTTGCGCAGGATTACTGCGCCGTAACCTGCTCGGTGGAAGCGGCACTGCAATTCACCATACCGCAGGCGGAGCTGAAAAAGCGCACTCTCACCGTTAAGTGCGGTGATGAAATATCGGTTGAACGGCTTACCGCAGCGCTCGAAAATGCAGACTTCACACGCGCCGAAACGGTAGAGGGCAGCGGTCAGTACGCAGTGCGCGGCGGCATAGTGGACTTTTTCCCCGTAAACTCGCAAAATCCCGTGCGAATTGAACTTTGGGGCGACACGGTAGACACGCTCGCATACTTCGACACCTCCACACAGCGCAGAACGGATATTGCCGAAAGCTGCACAATATCGCCCGCCACCGAAATAATGTTTGACGGCAGCGAGGCATTTGCACAAAAAATACGCGAGCTTGCCGAAACGGTAAGCGGCAGAGGCTCTAAAAAGGCAAAAGAAATATTTTTAAAAGACCTCGATTATGTTACAAGCGGCGTCAAGGTCTCATCAAAAGACAAATACCTGCCCGTTGCATACGGCGAGCTTGTTACGGTGCTTGACCACTGCGCCGAAGATATGCTTTTTGTCTGCCGCACGGGCGATGTTAAGCAGAGTGCCGAGCAGGTTTCAAAGCTCTTTGAAACAGAACTCAAATCAATGTTTGAAAACGGCGTTCTCGCAAAAGGGCTGGATAAATTTTCACTCACATTTTCGGAGCTGCTTGTGCAGTATGAAAAGCGTAATGCGATTTATGTCGATACATTTGCCCGCGGCTCGTATGACACGCCCGTAAAAGCGGCGGTCAACTTCACCGCGCAGCAGACACCCGCATGGAACGGCACGCTTTCGCTGCTGCTTGACGATATACGCCCAGCGCTTGCAAGAGGTATGCGCTGTGTAGTAACGGCAGGTACCGAAAGAGCCGCCGCCTCCCTTGCCGAAGCACTCGACAATGAGGGGGTAAAATCACTTTACCTGAGCGTTCCGCCCGCAGAATTTCCGCTTAAAACCGTAACGGTGCTGCCCGGCACATTCAGCGGAGGTTTCACCTACCCCGCAGACGGATTTCTGCTTATCTCCTATGCAAAGGGCGCATCGGGCACAGGTCAGAAGCGCCGCAAGGTCTATAAAGCGGCAGATACCATTCAGAGCCTTGAAGAGCTGCACCGCGGCGATTATGTTGTGCATACCGTTCACGGCATAGGCGTTTTTGAGGGCATAAAGCAGCTCGGCGTTTCGGGCATTACAAAAGATTATATTACAATCAAGTACGCGGGCGGCGATTCGCTCTATGTGCCCGTAACTCAGCTCGACCTTGTTTCAAAATACATCGGTCCGCGTGAGGATACCAAAACCTTAAAGCTTTCAAAGCTCGGCGGCGACGGCTGGGAAAAGGCAAAGGCGCGCGTAAAGGCAAGCGCAAAGGATATAGCGAAAGACCTTATCAAGCTGTACTCAAAGCGTCTTAACACGGCAGGCTTTGCATTTTCGCCCGATATTGATATGCAAAGCGACTTTGAACGCCGTTTTGAATTTGACGAAACCGATGACCAGCTCAGAACCGTTCACGAAATCAAGCAGGATATGGAAAAGCCGCACCCCATGGACAGACTGCTGTGCGGCGACGTGGGCTTCGGTAAAACAGAGGTCGCGCTGCGCGCTGCATTCAAGTGCATAGCAGACGGCAAGCAGTGCGCCATACTCGTACCAACCACCATACTCGCTTTGCAGCACTACAACACCATAAAGCGCCGTTTTGAAGGATTCCCCGTGGAGTGTGAAATGCTTTCGCGCTTCCGCTCGCCGAAGGAGCAGGAGGCAATAATCAAAAAGCTCAAACGCGGCGCAGTGGATATAATAGTCGGTACACACCGACTCATTTCAAAGGATATTAAATTCCGCGACCTCGGGCTTATAATAGTCGATGAGGAGCAGCGCTTCGGAGTCGGGCAGAAAGAAAAGCTCAAGGAGCTTTACCCGAATGTTGACTGCCTTACACTTTCGGCAACGCCCATACCGCGCACAATGAATATGGCTTTGAGCGGCATACGCGATATGTCGGTAATAGAAGAAGCTCCGCAGGACCGTTTCCCCGTGCAGACCTATGTGCTTGAGCACGACTGGGGCATAATAGCCGAAGCTATAAGCAAGGAGCTGCGCCGAGGCGGTCAGGTGTATTACCTCAACAACAATATTGAGCGCATCGACAGTACCGCCGCAAAAATACAGGAGCTTGTACCCGAAGCGATAGTCGGCGTGGGTCACGGCAAAATGAGTGAAGATGCGCTTTCGAATGTGTGGCGCCGGCTTCTCGAGGGCGAAATAAACGTACTCGTATGCACCACCATAATAGAAACGGGCGTGGATGTACCGAACGCCAACACGCTTATTATAGAAAATTCCGACAGAATGGGGCTTTCGCAGCTTCACCAGATACGCGGCAGAGTCGGAAGGTCATCGCGCCGCGGCTTTGCATATTTCACATTTGACCGTTCAAAAGCACTTTCCGAAATCGCTTCAAAAAGGCTTGAAGCGGTGCGCGAATACACCGAATTCGGCTCAGGCTTCAAAATCGCCATGCGCGACCTTGAAATACGCGGCGCGGGCAATCTGCTCGGCGCGGAGCAGCACGGGCACATGGAAAGTGTCGGCTACGATATGTATATGAAGCTGCTCGCCGAAGCCGTCAGCGAGGAAAAGGGCGAAGCGCCCAAAACCGAAACGGCGGACTGCCTCATTGATATACGCGTGGATGCCTATATTCCCGAAGACTATATCGCAAATCTTCACCACAGGCTTGCAATATACAAACGCATAGCGGATATACGCAGCGCGGAAGATGCATCCGATGTGCTTGATGAGCTTACAGACCGTTTCGGCGAGCCGCCGAAATGTGTGCAGGGGCTTATAAAAGTATCGCTGCTGCGCAATGTCGCCGCCGCCGAAAAAATATCCGAAATCAAGCAGAACGAAAACAGCATACTTCTGTACTCGGATACAATAGATATGGATAAGGTCGCACGCCTTGCCACGGAGCTGCGCGGCAGAATAATGGTTTCGGCAGGCAAGAAATCATACATAACCGTTAAGCGCGCCCCGAAGCAGTCCCCCGTTGACACCATTGAAGAAGCGCTGAACATTATGACAAAAAAAGAAAACACCGAAAAGGATGGTAACAATGACATATAATTACAGAACAAGAGGCACCTGCTCACGAGCAATATCATTTGATATTGACGAAAACAATGTTGTAACGAACATACGCTTTGACGGCGGCTGCCACGGCAACACACAGGGCGTTGCAAAGCTCGCAGACGGCAAAAAAGCCGAGGATATCATAAGTCTGCTTTCGGGCATACGCTGCGGCTTCAAGCCAACCTCCTGCCCCGACCAGCTCGCTCAGGCAATAAAAGAAGCTCTCGAAAAATAAGGAGTTTATCATGAAATATCTTTTACTCATCGCAGACATCGATGAATACGTGCCTTTCAAGGCAAGCCTAAAAGAAAAAGGCATTACAATAACCGAATCGCCCGAGAAAGTCGGCGACGGCTGCAAATTCAATTACAACGGCGCCGATGTAACTGTGCTCTGCTTCGGCATAGGCAAGGTGAATGCCGCCGCAGGCACGGCGTATATGCTCGCAAAAGATGAATACGACGGCGTAATAAACACTGGCTGGAGCGGAGCAGTTTCAAAAGTCAGAAAGGGCGACATACTCGTTTCAGACAGTTGTGTTGAATGTGATTTCGATTTCACCATGCTCGGCAAAAAGCCCGGAGAAAAGCCCTGCCAGGATATTTACATCTATAACTGCGACAGTTCACTTGCCGACAAAGTGCGCAGAATCGAAAACTTCACGCACGGCAAGCTCGGCACGGGTGACTTTTTCCTTTCGGATAAAAAGAAAGCCGAGGAATACAAAAACAATTTCGGCATTAACGCATTTGATATGGAAAGCGCCGCGCCTGCATCGGTCTGCCACTTTCTCGGCGTGCCGTTTGTGAGCGTAAGAAAAATAAGCGACAATGCCGACGATACCGCCACGCAGGAGTACCGCGACATACTGTTTTCGGATATGGAAGCATTTTCGGATATCGTTCTGCAAATACTCGATGCGCTGAATAAATAATCAATTTTCACTAAAACCTTGACTTGAACGCAAAAATAATATAGAATAGTAAAAATTGCATTATTAACGACAAAATACGGCAAAATATACGAGCTTTTTCAAAAGTCGTATATATCTATACGGAAACAAGGTAAGTTGATTTATGAAAATACCGTTTTCACCGCCCGATATTTCGGAGCAGGAAATTGAAGAGGTTGCAGCGGCTTTACGCTCCGGCTGGATAACCACCGGTCCGCGTACAAAGCAGCTCGAAAAAGAGATTGCGGAATTTACCGGAGTCAATAAGGCGATTTGTCTCAATTCACAAACCGCCTGTGCGGAGTTGGCTTTGCGTATTCTGGGCGTCGGTCCCGGCGATGAGGTAATCACCTCTGCATACACCTACACCGCATCGGCATCGGTTGTGTGCCATGTGGGTGCAAAGCTTGTGCTTGTTGACATCTGCCCCGACAGTCTTGAACCCGATTACGATGCCATTGCCGCAAAAATCAATGAGCGCACAAAGGCGATAATACCCGTCGATCTCGGCGGCATCCCCTGCGATTACGATAAGCTTTATTCAATAGTCGAAGCAAAACGTTCCGTTTTTGTTCCGGCAAACGATATTCAGAAATCTCTCGGCAGAGTTGCAATACTTGCCGATGCCGCACACGCTTTAGGTGCAAAACGGCACGGTAAACCCGTCGGAAGCATCGGTGATTTTTCGGCGTTTTCGTTCCACGCGGTAAAGAACCTGACCACCGCGGAGGGCGGCGCCCTCACCTGGAAAGGCTTTAACGGCATAGACGATGAAGAAATATATGCACAGCTTGAGCTGCTTTCTTTGCACGGGCAAAATAAAGATGCCCTTGCCAAAACACAGCTCGGCGCATGGGAATACGACATTATAGGTCCGTGGTACAAATGCAATATGACGGATATAGCCGCCGCCATGGGTCTTGCGCAGATGAAGCGTTACCCCGCAATGCTCGAACGCAGGAAAGAAATCATCCGTCGTTATGACGAAGCCTTCAAGCCGCTCGGCATTGAGGTGCTGCCCCATTACTGCGATGATTACACCTCATCCGGTCATCTTTATATAACGCGCATTCCCGGTATCACCCCCGAACAGCGCAATGAGATAATCATTAAAATGGCTGAAAAGGAAATCGCCTGCAATGTTCACTATAAGCCTCTGCCTATGCACACGGCTTATAAAAATCTCGGATTCGATATTAAAGATTTCCCGAATGCTTATAAGTATTTCGCGAACGAAATAACTCTCCCCCTGCATACCTGCCTAACCGATGAACAGATAGATTTTGTCATTGAAAGCTATGCAGAAACAGTCGGTGAATATATCAGATGATTTTAAGAAAATGGGAAGATCTGCCCCCCGAAATGCAGAATGACGCGGTAAGAAAATACTACGACATTCTCCAAAAAAAGAAATTCAGCCTTATACTGAAGCGTATTTTCGATATTACCGTTTCGGCACTTATGCTGTTGGTGCTTTCGCCCGCATTTTTGCTGATAGCGCTGCTCATAAAGCTCGATTCAAAGGGTCCCGTATTTTACAGGCAGATCAGAGTAACCTCTTACAATGAGGATTTTCGCATATTCAAATTCCGCACCATGGTGGATAATGCCGATAAAATGGGTACACTCGTAACAGTCAGCAACGATTCCCGCGTAACCCGCACCGGTAAAGTGATGCGCAAATTCCGGCTTGACGAATTAAGCCAGCTTATAGATGTTTTCCGCGGCAAAATGACCTTTGTGGGCGTTCGCCCCGAGGTGCGCAAATATGTTGACCACTACACGCCGGAAATGTATGCAACACTTCTGTTGCCCGCAGGCGTTACCTCGCTCACCAGCATCCGTTACAAGGATGAAAACGAGCTTTTGGATGTGGCGGAAAATCCCGATGAGGTTTACATCAACGAAATATTGCCCGACAAAATGCGCTACAATCTTCAGGGCATTGAAGAATTCAGTTTTTGGGGCGATATCAAAATTATGTTTATGACCTTCTTCGCCATGCTGGGCAAGGAATACACACAGGAATAAAAATCACGGTGATGCGAAAAGAGTTTCACATCACCGTAATTTTATGCTTTTTTCACAGCCGCAGTAATGGCATCAGATACGAACCGAGCAGTACCCTCGCCGCCCCTGCGGTCAATATTGCCTTTGAAACGGCTGTCGCCCACATACATTGCACCGAGTCCCTGCAACATTTCATCCGTGCAGTTATAGTAATTTGCGCTGATATAATCCTGCAATTCTCTTACAAGACTTTTCGCCTCATCACTTTCTGGCGAAAGGTCTTTTATTTTGCCGAAGCGGGCAAAAAGCTGCATAAGCCCGTCATTGACTGCGGCATTTTCCTCATCGCTTCTCGAAGCCGATTTTTCGGCACTTTTCTTATATTCGGGCGTATCGCCCCAGCGGCGCCGGACCTCATCGCTGTATTTTCTCACCGGCACCCATATACCGCTTTTGTAGTCCTCATCGGTCTTTTCGCCGTCGCAGGAATACCACTCTATATTATAGTAGCCCGCCATCTCATAATCGGGGTTGCCGGGCAGCCATTCCTTAAACACCTGCGTATTAAGGCTTTGCAATGCTTCGGGCATCGGTCCGGTGCAGCTGAACTTTGCCCACTCGCCCTGCGGAAATTCAAATAAAGTCATACTTTCGGGCACTTCGCCGCCGGTATATCTGCCTGCAATAAGGTAACGAAATTTGCCGCTGCCGACATCGTCAATGCAAACGCCGTATTCGCCTATGCAGTTATCCATAATCGCCCGCTCCTCGGGACACGAGGGCGCAAGCCCCGCATAAATCGTGTGAGTGCAGTATTTTTCGCATATTTCATCCCAGAATTTCGGGATTTCGGCATAAGCCTCATCGTATGTGAATACGCGCTGAAAACCTATGACCTTAAACGCCCACATAGGACTGACCGTATAATTCATTTTGTTGCCTCCGTTGATTTCAATATTGATATTCAGCGGCAGAAAAGGGCGTATAAAATTCGGTTCCTTACGCACCGCCACGGGCGTAGCGCCGTGAAAGCGTGTGAATGCTTTTGTGAAGCTTTCGGGAGTTTCGTAACCGTAGCGCAGAGCAATATCAATAATTTTCTCATCGCTTCCGGCAATATCCCGTGCCGCTTCATAAAGCCTACGGCAGCGAATATACTCGCCAACGGAATACCCCGTCATTATCTGAAAGCCTTTCTGAAGGTAGTACGGCGACATATATATACTTTGTGCCGCGGCGCCGATGTCGATTTCGCCGCACAGATTATCTTCAATATACCTCAGGGTCTTTTTAAGGCAGGTTATCCACTCCACGCTCTCACCCTCTTTCGTCTGCTGTATCTGTATTATAGCAAGCGGCAAAAAATAAATCCTGTCATTGTGTGCTTTTATTTGTCCTGCGGGTAAATAAGTCCTATATCCTTGCGAATATCATCCATCTGCTTTGTGATATACAGCGTATTGTCGCGCGTGTTGACGGGGCTTTCGGTAAGCCCTTCGTTTATACAGGCGCAAAAATGCGCTATCTGCTCCTCAAAACCGTTGCCCGCATACGGCACTTCAATGATTTCGGTATCGCCGTCATTCGGGTGAATTTCTATTTTCTGCGGCGCATAAAATCTTTCAAGACGGGCGTAGCCCTTTGTACCGTACACATAACCCTCGTTGGGCTTGCGCAGCATTATCGCGCTTGAAATATCGGCAACAGCTCCGTTTTCGTAGTGCATAAGCACCTGTGTATGATAGTCAACGCCGTTTTGAATATCGGCAGCGGTTTTGAAATAATCAACATTTTTGCCGTTGTTCATCATAAGAATCGAGCATTTGATATGTTCGGAATGCGGCACGGCGATATATGCCGCATCTATCACATCGGATTTCGCCATTTTTTCATAGCTGTCGAATCTTACCGGTATATTAAACTCATCACCGAATTTTTCTGCATTTGCGGCGGTGCGCGAAGCTACCGCAACAAGCTCCGCTTCTTCCACATTTTTTACGGCTTGTGCAAATCTGTGTGCAATGTTGCCCGTGCCGACTATTCCGAATCTGATTTTTCCCATAAAAATCGCCTCCATGCGTATAATAACAAAGTGCATACACTATGTCAATTCTGTTTTTTGCTTTATGTTTGACCTTCACCGCTTGCAAATATCCGAAATATATGGTAGAATAATTATGTATTTGTGCCGATGCGGCAAATAACCTAAAATCAGGTGATTACGATGGAAAAACTGCTTACCCGCTGGGGTAAAACGCTAAATAAAGAACTGCCTCTCAATGATTATCCGAGACCGCAGATGAGGCGCCCGAGCTTCATCAACCTCAACGGTGAATGGAATTATTCTATTATCGATAACCAGAAAAAATTCACCGGCTTTCAGGGCAAAATAACCGTTCCTTTCAGCCCCGAGTGCATTTTAAGCGGTGTTGAAAAGCAGGTAAAACCCACCGATGTGCTTTATTACCAGAAGCTTTTCACATTCAAAAAGACGAATCACCGCGTTCTGCTCCACTTCGGCGCGGTCGATTACAAATGCAGCGTTACGCTCAACAATAAGCTCGTGGGCGAGCACACCGGCGGCTACCTCCCCTTTACATTCGATATTACCGCACTTGTGCTTGACGGCGAAAACGATTTACGCCTTACCGTGACCGACCCGTCGGAAACCGGCACGCAGGCACGCGGCAAGCAGACCTTTAAGCGCGGCGGTATATGGTACACTCCGCAGTCGGGTATATGGCAGACCGTGTGGATAGAGGAAGTCTGCCATGACTATGTTGAGTCAATAAAGCTCACCCCGAATATTGATGACGATACCCTCACCGTAGAGCTTAAATACAGCGACCGCCCCGCCGCAAAGGCAGGCGCAATGGTTATGGACAACGGCGAAATCAAAGCCGTTTGCGAAATAACCGACGGCAAGGGCGTTATAAAAATGAGCGACTATAAGCTCTGGACTCCCGAGGAGCCGTACCTTTACGACCTCAAAATCGCCGCAGGCGACGATATTATAGAAAGCTACTTCGCCATGCGCAAATTCAGCGTCGGCAAGGATGAAAAAGGCGTTTCGCGCCTTATGCTCAACAACAAGCCCTACTTTATGAACGGTCTTCTTGACCAGGGCTACTGGAGCGACGGTATGTACACCGCCCCGTCGGATGAAGCTCTCATCTACGATATTCAGACGATGAAAGACCTTGGCTTTAATACTTTGCGCAAACATATAAAAGTCGAACCGCTGCGCTGGTACTACCACTGCGACCGCCTCGGTATGATAGTCTGGCAGGATATGATAAACGGCGGCAGTCACTACAATCCGCTTGCCATAGGTGCAATGCCCGCACTTTCACTGGTGTTCCAGAATAAGCATGCCGGTATGATTACCGACGGCGAAAATCACCGCAAATTCTACGGCAGAGAAGATGAAGCAAGCATAGCCGAGTATTACAGCGATGCCGAAAAGATGATAGAGCATCTCTGCAATGTTCCGTCGCTCGCACTGTGGACTCCGCTTAACGAGGGCTGGGGTCAGTTCGACAGCGTTAAGGTGTTCAACTTCTTCCGCGAAAAAGACCCCACAAGGCTCATTGACCACGCAAGCGGCTGGGTGGACCACGGCGCAGGCGATGTGAACAGCTTCCACATCTACTTCACAATGTTCCGCTTCCCGAAATTTGATGCGGCGGATAACCGCCCCGTTGCCCTTACCGAGTACGGCGGATTTTCAATGCAAACGAAGGACCATGTTTTCAATAAGGATAAGCTGTTCGGCTACCGCATCTATAAGTCACAGGAAAAATACGATGCCGCAATTTCAAAGCTTTTCGGCGAAAGACTGTACAAGGCTATGAAAGATAAGGGCGTAAGCGCCGCGATATATACCGAGGTCAGCGATGTTGAGGATGAGCTTAACGGTCTGCTCACCTACGACCGCGAGGTGTTAAAGGTAACACCCGAGGTTATGAAAGCCGCCAACGCCAAGCTTAAATATTAAAATGATGTACGGATTTGAGCACTCGCCCGAATCCGGACTTTTTTGTTGATATATCCCGCCCGCCGCAAACAACAATAAAAATATTTATTTTTTCAAATAATCCGCAAAAAACACTTGCAAAATAAAATACTATGTGGTATCATATCTTCTGCTATCCGGGTGTAGCGCAGTTGGTAGCGCGCTTGACTGGGGGTCAAGAGGCCGTGAGTTCAAGTCTCGCCACTCGGACCAAAAATCGGTTGAACTATAAGGTTCAACCGATTTTTTATCCAAGCCGCAGGCTTGGTATATCGTCACGCCACAAGGCGTGTATATCATCAACAACGGCTTTGCCGTTGTTGCATATCATCACGCGTCAGCGTGTATTTCCCGCGGCTTGATGATATCCCATTTCTTACGAAATGGATGATATACAACACTTCGTGTTGGTGATATACCGTTCTGCGAACGGATGATATGCACTTTCCGGTGTACGATATTAAAATCCGTTTAATTTGACTTAATTGCATTTGTCAAGAGGAGTGGTAATTGTGGTTTATGAACTGCGTCACTTTGATACTCCCCTGTTGAAATTTTCACTTGAACGCAAAGCACTTGAGGGTATTGTTTGCCGCATTGAATGGGTGAACAACGAAAAAGAAAGCCTGCTTCCAACCGGTGTTGCTGCGGAGGGGAACAGCATTTTAGAGTGGCTCAAATCGCGCACTGTTCCGAAAAACCGCGGCTATGTTGATGCCATACTTGCTTCAATGTCGCTTTCAAAAAGCGATTTAATCGGGGTACTCAATGTATGCAAGGGGCTTTCTTTGAATGACAGCTATTGGGTTGTTGAGGAAGGTTTTACAGGCGCATTTGCTGACTATAATTTATTTGACAATAAATTTTCCGCCGCCTTGTCACTTGTTGCTTATACGGGGCACGGAAGCATCAAGGCAGCCGGCTTCACTTCATCACCAGAATTCACAACAAACGGTATGCTTCGCAAGGGTTGGCGCCGCTTAAACGGTGTAGTCTGTTTATATAAGGGCGGTACCGAGGGTGCGGCAAATTCAGGTAATGAACCGTATTGCGAATACTATGCAGCACAGATAGCTCGCGCTATGGGCTTGAATTATATTGATTACTCTCTGTCAAGCTGGAAAAAAAGCGTTTGTTCGGTCTGCAGGCTTTTCACAAGCAAAGCCGTTGCCTATGCACCTATTTGGAGATTCGGTAAATTCAATACCATAGTAGAGATTTCCGATTTCCTTAAATCTCTGGGTGAGGATTATTATAACGACTTTGTTGATATGATGATTTTTGATGCCCTTATTTTCAATACCGATAGGCATCAGGGGAATTTCGGGTTGCTTGTAGACAGTTTTACAAACAAACCAATCGCATTAGCGCCCATATTTGATAACGGATTGGGCTTGTTCCCCTATGCGATGGAAAGCGATTTGCAGAATCTTACAGCATACGCTCAAACAAGGGATTCTGCGTTTGGCATATCTTTTGACGAAATCGCAAAATCATATATCACCGAACGGCAAAAATGCCGGTTAAGAAAAATTCTCGATTTCAGCTTTACTCCCGATAAAAACTACAATCTGCCGAAAAGCAGAATAACCGTTATTGAAAAATTCATAAGAGCAAGAGCCGCCGAGCTTTTGGATATGTAAAATTCAACATCTCCGTACCATTCTTTTTGCAATGATACGGAGATGTTTTAGATTTAAGAGAAAACCTATTTCCTTAATGAATTGAATTTGTCAAAAAGTCCGTAATATTTTCGGCTTCAAACTTCATTGTATCCATATTGAGAATATGAATGCCGCAATTCGCCGTCTTAAAAGCAGGACTTTTATTACTCCATCTCAAAATAAGTAATATAAACCTTATGCTTTATTGTAAAGCTTTCGGGGCATTTACTGAGAAATTTGCGGTGCTTTTCGTCCCATTTTCTGAACATATCCCCGTCCATTGAAGCGAGTGTTCCTCTGCACGCACACATTCTGCCGTGCCAGCTTTCACGGGTGAACGGAATATCGCAGTAAAATGTTTCGGTATGCCTGTCGGGAAACAAATCGTCGTACATATCCTTTGAGCCCGATGCACCGGGAGTCCAGTTTTTATTCATCCGTTTTACAAGTTTGTGGCTTTTTTCGGCAATTTTATCATCAAGCGTATATGTAAGATAAACCTTGATGAATTTTCCGCCGGGTTTAAGAAGCCGTTTTATTTCCGACTTCATTTTTTCACGGTCAAGATACCAGAAGCACTGAGCCGCCGTTATCACATCAAAGCTGCTGTCGGGCAGCCCCGTTTCCTCTGCGGGCGAAACGATATAATCAATATTCCGCCCGTGCTTTTCCGCCTCGGCTTTTGCAAAGAAAATCTGCTCTGCCGAAATGTCAACCGCCGTGATTTTTGCCTTTTCGTTGTATAAATTTTTCGGAAATACGCCTGTTCCCGTGCCTAAATCGAGCCACGATGTGCCGTCAGCCGCAACACCAAGCTCACGCAACCTGTCGTAAAGCTCTTTTGGATAAATATCTCTGTATTTTGCATAGGCTTCACTCGTTTTGCCGAAATCGAAGCTGTTGCCGTTATCAATATTAGTGAATTTCATTCTTATCCCTCCTTAAAAATTACAATGATTTTTCTTTCTGCAGTCAGGAATTATTTTCTATTGCAATAAACGGAACTGTCATTTCTTCTGCTGTCAGACCTGCGTGAACGCCGATAAATTCACGCTTTTCACGCTTTATATAAATTGATTTTTCGCCCGTTGCCACGGCAAGAAAATCACCGACAAAATCGCTTGCTTTCTTATGTGGTTTGCCGAGACCCAAAAGATTTGAATTGAACACTTCTTCCTTTGTCATCAGTCTGAATGAATCACCAAAAAGCCGGTTGAATTCCGCTTTGAATTCGTCCTGCTTTCCATCTTTTACAAATAAACTTAATGCTCTTGGCTCTATTGACGGCGGCACTTTCAGCATTTCTTCAAGCTGCGGATAATCTTCAAGGTATTCATTCGTGCCGTCAATATGTCCGTGATCGGCGGTGATGATAACAACCGAGTTTTTAAGCTTCTTACATAGCTTTTCCACCTTGCTGTTTATCATAAGAATCTGCTCGTGCACCTCCTGACTGTTTACACCGAAATCGTGCATTGCCTTGTCGGGCTGATACCAGTATGTATAAATGTATTTATGCTTTCTTTTCTTAGAAAGTCTGTAAACGATTTTGCAGATTTCTGCAACAGATTCAGAATGATATTTTGAAAACGGTGATACGCAATATGCCGTTTTTTTGCCGTTCACTTCTTCAATTCTCTGAAAAATGCTTTTATACGGTATATATTTTGCGGCAACATTATAATCTGCGGCAGGTTTTCCGTTCTTTTGCAGAGAGTTTCTGAATACCGCAACATTTTCGCCTATCTCATCAAAATACAAGTCCCAACCGAGCCATGCGGTTTCAACGGGAGAACAACCGCTTTCAATCGTCGTGGTGGCGGCAACGGTGGTTGACGGATAAACCGATGAAATCGGGCAGACAAAATGTTTTCTCAAGAAGTCGTTTTCGGTCAGATGCTCGTTAATAGCAGATACGCCCAAACCGTCAAACAGCATTACAATAACATTTTTGCAGTTTTTATTTAACATTTTATCGAATTCGGGCAAAGATTTATGCGGACAGTCTGTTACGCCGAAATGATTTAACACAGAAGAAGTAACTGAAAGTATACTTCTGTCATATTCGGGATATTTTATCATATTGCCGGCTCCTTTCTGAAAATATCAGAACAAATCACTTGTTATCAAATTTATATTTTCTTATCACTTCGCCTTCGTCATACGGGCTCGGTATTTCTTCAAAAAATGTAAAACCGCATTTTTCAATAGTTCTGCACGAGCCGATGTTGCTTGCGTATGCGCCGGTGCGTACTCTTCTTATACCTTTTTTCTTTGCCTCTTCAAGCAGCAGCTTAAGCACCTGCGTCGCGTAGCCCTTCCGTCTTTCCGAGGGGCGTATTCCGTAGCCGACGTGTCCCCACGTATTATATCCCTCCACCGTCAGATAGTGCCGCAGGCTTCCTGCACCTACAAGACGGTCGTTTTCATCCACTGCAAAATAAGATGTGGTTGAGCAGTACCGTTCTTCCAATCTGCCGTATGAGCAGTCATCAAGGTGTTTAACATACTTTGCAAATTCTTCAATTGTCGCAGCGGGATAGTCAAGAAACCACGGGGCTGCAGTATTCGGATCGCCCCATTCACGCATCATATCGTTATAATCCTCAAAATAGGTCAAGTCTGGTTTTACCAAATAGATTTTCATATTATTACTCCTTTCTGAAAACATCAAGCATATGGATCGACAAGCCCACGCAGTCCTCGCGCTCGCAAAGATTCGACAGAAACTTCATATATTCCTCAAATTCGCGGTCACCGAGGTCGTCAAGCTTATGTTCATAAATATATGACAGCATATCAACGCCCACAAAGTGAAGTCTATTAACGGGATAATTCTTCATCAGTTCATCAATATCGGATTTGCGGTACAGTTCAAAGACCTCATTCGGAGACGAAATCGTATGATAATCTTCTTTTATCATACCTCTGTCAACATAATCAAGTATTTCTCTTTTGTAAAAAAACTTATAAACCGTTGTGTCATTATTGCAGTATGAAGCATATATCACGCCGCCCGTTTTTGCGATTCTTATCGCTTCGCCGAGAGCCTTGTGCTTGTCTTCCTCGGTGAAAAGATGGTACATAGGTCCTAACAGCAGAACAATATCGTATGTTTCGCTTTCAAACGCCGACAAATCGCAGGCGTTGCCCTTGTGTATTTTTATGTTGTGGTGCGGCTTAACCTTTTTCTCCATAATCTCAACATTTTTCGGTGTCAGATCCACCGCGGTAACATCATAGCCCATTTCGGCAAGGGCAAAGGAATACCGCCCCGCGCCTGCGCCGATTTCTATTATTTTTGCATCGGGCGTAAGATATTTTTCGATGTATTTCATTGTGTTCAGGTATTCGGGCATTCTGCTTTTTCTCAGCAGCCTGCCGTCCTCGTCGTAACGGGTGTAAAAATCAATAACTGCGTTCCCTGTCGATATGTTTTTCTTCTTAAACAGTTTCATAAAATCACTCCTGAAAATAAAAAATCGGTGTAAGCTCCTGTTCAAGCCTACACCGTTATAATCATTTATAACCTTACGGTTTCAAAAATGAATACAGAGGTATAGACCTGCACACAGGATCATGTGCAAGCTGCTGGTCATACATATCAAATTTTACGAAAAGATATGTGTTCATCATAGCAATACCTCAACTATAATTTTGATAAATATACCACAAGTTACGCCACCTGTCAATATGCAGTTTTGAAGAATATAACATCATTTTGAAGTCTTGAAATTATCTTGAAAATGTTATAAAATGCAAATATAACTTATGTAAGAAGGCATCCGCATGGTAGGTAAATATTATGTTACAGACGCGCACTGTCACGTCTATCCCGACAAAATCGCGGCGATAGCCTCGGCAAACACAGACAAATTCTATGATATTTCCTCCTCTGCCTATCACGGCACGGTCGGCGAGCTTCTTGCGGTTAAAGAGGAGTCCGGTATCGACCGTTTTGTCATTCAATCCGTAGCGACAACGCCCGCACAGGTCAGAAGCATAAACAATTTTATTTCCGTAACGGCGGAAGAGCACAAGGACTGTATGACGGGGCTGGGCACTCTTCACCCCGACAGCACGGATTTAAGAGGCGATGTGGAGCATATTCTTGAGTTGGGGCTTCACGGGGTCAAGCTGCATCCGGACATACAGCATTTCCGGATTGATGATTACAGATGCCTGAAAATCTATGAGTTGTGCGAGGAACTTTCACTGCCGATACTTATGCACACCGGCGATATGCGGTATGATTTTTCAAACATAAACCGACTTATTCCGGTTATGAAAATTTACACAAACCTTACCGTGGTAGGTGCGCATCTCGGCTGCTGGTCGAATTGGAACAGTGCTCCGGAAAAGCTTGCGGAAATTCCTAATCTGTATTTCGACTGTTCATCGTGCTTTCATTGGATAGAGCCCGACACAGTTAAGAAAATAATCGATTTATACGGCGCGGACAGGGTTATGTTCGGAACGGATTACCCCATGTGGTCATATAAAACAGAGCTCACAACTCTGCTCAATATGGATTTCACCGAGGCAGAATTCAGAAAACTGCTCAGTGAAAATGCCGCGCGGGTGTACGGAATAAAATAAACCTCACTCTTATATCTCTCATAGTCACACAAAAAATCAGGCACTTCCGTTTTCGGAGGTGCCCGTTATTTTTACGGTCCGTAAATGAAATTACCCACGACCAGATCGAACAGCGGTCTTAAATCTATAATCGCATTCTGACCGAGCCCTGCGAGCTTGTAATTGCTTTCCACCTCGTGCAATCTGCTGTTGCCGGTTGCAGCAAAGTCGGTCAGCAATTTTTCTCTGTTGACTTCAAATGACGATATTTTGCTGAATTCGAGTGCTCGTTTATACATTTTAACATAGCGCCAGCTTATTTCGCTGCGCTTAACGTTTTCAAGCGCTTCGCCGGTCGCAACCTCCTTGGCGTGCGCAAAATATCCGTCGAGCTCCTTTATCTCGCTTTTGCTGAGCGATAAGACATCACGCGGATTCTTATAAATGTTCAGGTGTCTTCTGCCCGCAAATTTGTCGGCAAGAGTAATAAATGCGAAAATATCCTCCCCCGCTTCGCCGTAGCAGGCATTGCAGAAATCTTTCATTACCGCATTGTAATCGCAATACGGGTCCTGCATAACCTTGCTTATAAGGTACGCTCTGAGCTCGGCAAACTCGGGGTCGAAGCCGTCTTTATTGAGAGTATAGTTACCCTCCTCGTACAAGCCTTTAACATTATGTTCGCTGAACACTCTTATGTTGTGCGCCAGCACATTCAGGTTCGGGAAAAGCGTTGCAAAGTATGAAAAATCGGTGCAGTAATCCCAGATATATATTCTGCTGCATATTTTGCTCCAATCGGCAAGGTCTTTCATAAACGCCTTGTTTGCAAGGCATTTTTCGTCGTCAATATAGTGCGAGCAGCAGCACTCAATCGAGCAGAGCCTGATAATAACATTATCAAGCGGCACTATGTCGGTGGGCGCAGACCTCGTATATCTGTAAGCGAATGTGTCTATTGCCACATTGTCGTAGCCGGCATCCTTTACAGCTTGTGCGACCTTGTTTACAAATATGAGGTTCGGCGCACTGTAACCGCCGTGCTCCTTAGCGCATTTCACACATTCGTCGCATTTGCAGGCAGTCAGATCATCCGACTGTGTCAGTGAAATAATCTGCAGGGGGGCATCCTTGTCATACCTTGCGGAAAGTACCCTGTCGGTATCGGTGCGCTTGTTTTCGAGTATATCGAAAACCTCCTGTGTAACGATTTCAAGCGTTCTCGGATTTGAAAGGCAAAGCTCATCGCGCCGTCTGTTGCCCTTTGAATCTAGAGCGTAGCATTCAAGCTCCAGACCGTTATCGTAATACTTTTCTTTATTAAGAAAATCGGAGGTAAAGGTATGCGCAAAACCGGTTATATACTGTGTTCTGCCGCCGAATGATGAATAATATCCATTTTCTTCGGCTATTCTTTTTTCGGCTTCCTCGGCGGTTTCCGAGGAGGTATCCTGATTTGCCACCTCGTACCTGTATTCATCGGTATTGAATCCCCTGAACCACGAATATTCATCATCCTTGGGGCTTATCCAGTCGGTATCGAGCATTTCAAAATAACCGTTATATGCTTTGGTGTAGCCGCCCTCTTTTTTGGGGAAAGAGATATTGTCGGCGGTGAATTTTATCAGCTTTGAGGTATAGCATCTCACGCCGCCGAATTCCTCAAGAAATGCATATGAGCCTCTGAGCAGGTGGTCTTTATTATCGGCGCAAATCGTAATGTTTTTGTTGTCGCCCGAAAAAACAAAGTCATCCTTTATATCCGCCTTAACGGTCAATTCTATATAAGGACCGGCATTTTTATCGGTTACAACCTCGAGCTTTTTGCCGATTATTCTTTCTATGTAACCGTTGAATTTTTCGGCTATCGGCAGATTTTCACCGTCGGCAACAAGAAGCTTGTAGCTGTCGTCAACCGTAAACCGTTCAAGTTCGGCGTAATCGACCTGCGAGATTTGGTATTCATCCGTGCCGTATTCGACCTTATATGAGCCGATAATGAACACGACAAACAAAGTAACAAGCACAAGGCCTATAAGTATAAGCGGCACAAGCAGGATTCTTTTAACGGTTTTTTTCACAACTGACCCTCCACTCATATTTTTTGAAATTTTAACAATATTCCGCCGCATTTTCAATATTGCGACGGAAATAAAAGCATTATTTTGATTCCCCGTACACATCGCGTAAAGCCTCATACAGCTTTACGGAATCGGGATGACCGCAGAATGCGGCGGAATCGGGCGCATTTACAAGTCCTATATGCTGGTAGCAGAGTATTTCGTCAACATAGGGCGAAACGGCTTCTATCTGCTTTTTGATGCGCTCGATCGGCGCGGGTATAAGCGCAGAACGGTACACCATTCCCTCAAATGTAAACAGTTCAATATCCGCCCACAGCTTGCTTTTGCCTGCTTTATCGTGGGCTTTTTTTAATCTTTTATAGTAGCGCGCCGTCTGCTTCGGCGTGGATTTTTTTACGCCGACCTCGTCCTGATACGCTATAAAATCCACATTCATTTCTTTTAACTGCTTCACGAATCTGTTGTTGGGTATGGCAATTTTCGTGCCGAACGGTGCAATAAGCGTTTTTGTACCGGGCGCGATTTTCTGCGTTTCGGCGCAGTAGTCATTCACATATTTCACAAAATCCTTGCCGAAATGCCCTATTATGCAGGTTTCATCGGGAAAATACCAACCGTAAAACGACGGATGTGAGCCGTATTTTGCCCAAAGCTGCCGCATCGCCTTAAATGCTCTTTCGCGCACGGTTTCGGATTTCATATTCTCCGCAGGCTTCTGCCAGTTCCCGTAAAATCCGCAGGAAATAAAGACCTTTATGCCGTGCTCATCCGCCGCGGTCAGCAGTTCGCCTATGGGGTCCTTGCACTCCATATCCGCAAACGGGAAAATATCGGTATCAAAGTAGCAGTATTCGTCATCGTCATACACAATGGCGGTATTCATAAGCACAAGGTATTTAAGCCCCCACGATGCCGCCTCCGCGACCTTTTCGCGCCACTGTGCCGCCGTAAAGGTGCGGCAGGTATCATTCCAATACTTACCCTCGGCAGGCGAATGGTGCCGAAATTCAAACCACGCGCCCGTAATATGCTTTTCCATTCTGTTCACCCTTCAGGCTCAGTATTTTCTTGAAATCCTCCGCTCCGCTTCCTCACGCGAGATAAGCCCCGAGTTGCAGTCAGCCATAATCTGCACATCTTTATCTTTAAGACGGTAGAATTCCCATACTATCCACGCGAGTATGCAGCCTATCGTGGGAACGAACACATAGAAAAACCACAGTGAATCAAGCGCGTGTGCAGACTGCGTAATACCCGATTCTTCAAGCTCCTTGAAGCTTTCAACCTCAACCATCTGCCAGCCGACCGATTTAAGCCCGAGCAGGAAAAGACCGAGCGCGCCCGAAATAGCGGCGGTGAGCTTTGCAACAAAAGTCTGTATTGCGAATGTTATGCCCTTTGCTTCGATTCCGGTTTTATATTTGCCGTATTCGGCACAGTCGGGGGTAAAGAGTGCCATTGCAATAGCGACGACCGCAAGCGGAATGCTGCGAAGCACCGAAAGGATTATAAAGCCGATAATCGTGTTGTAGCCAACAAAGAACATAACAACGCCGAGTATTGAAACCGCCGCCATGGATGCGCGGTAAAGCTTCATTTTGTCGTATTTTCTGATAAGATGCGGTATGAGAAGCGAAACGATTGCAGACGGCGCAACGCCGAGCGCCGAAACAACAAGCGAGAACAGCGAGCTGTTAAAGAGATAGTAAGAAACATACAGATTAAGCGCGCCCTGAATATTGAGCGCGGCGTAGAAAAAGTAGCCGAGGTAATAAATAAGCAGGTATTTGTTGTGAATGAGGTACTTGAACATTGCACGAACGGTAAATGTTTCCTCCTCTTTTGAGTGATACCTCTCTTTAAGCTTAAAGGAAGCGGGCTGCATCGTAGCAAACGCCATAATGCAAAGCACAACCGCCACTATTGAGTAACTCGCACCTATGCTTTCGGAAACCAGCACGGTTGCCACAACAGTTGTAATACCCACACCTATATATGTCCATATACTCTTATATGAAATAACTGTGTTGCGCTCGTCAAGGTTGTTGGTCATAGATGTTATAATTGCAAAAATGGGCACATCACAGAGCGTGTAGGCGGCATCCCACAGAATATAGGCGACCGCAAACCACATAAGCTTTGCGTTCTCACCGAACGATGACGGAATAAAGAATATAAGCACCGTGCAAATCGGTATGAGTATTGTGGAAAGCTTTATCCACGGCAGATATTTTTTGCCGCTTTTGAATTTCACCTTGTCGAAAATCACACCGAAAATCGTATCGTTCACGGCATCCCATATTTTCACTATGAGCATAACGGTTGCCGATTTCACGGGCGATATTCCCTGAAACATAAGGTAAGTAACAAGGTATGTTGAAACAAGCGTGTAAATAATATTCTGCCCCGCAAAATATGAGTAATATGTCATTCTTTCGCCCTGCGTGGTAGACCAGCCGGGTTTTGTTGCGGTAATTTTGTTGTAAAGATTTTTGATCATTTCCATACCCCTTTACATAAATGAATACACTACGGTGTTCGCTATATTTTCAGGCTTGAGCCTGTATTTTAACCTGAATTTTCTGCGCTCGGTTTCGCCGCCGCAAAATTCGATGTTATTGGCGCAGGTTATTTTTATTTCATTGCCGATATTGCCGAGCGCCACAAACCGCCTTTCACCTTTCACAAGCGAAAAGTAATTATCCGATGGCGCGCAGGCCTCGCCAATACACACATTATACGCGAATGTATCGGCAGTGAGGTAAATGCCGCCGTCGGCTTTTCCGACCTCGATTTTTGCCTTTTCAAGCCCTGCGGCATAAGGCGGCACAAGCAGCTCCGTCAGTACGGTTTCACCGAACGATATTCTCACAATCGGCTCATTCGCATACGGCACAAAGCCGATTTCGCGCACAGTATTTTTCTCAAGCTCCGCGTTAAGCGCTGCACCGCCGAGCTTGTCGCCGTTTATATTATAATAATCAATATAAACCTCAAAATTTTTATCTTCAAGTGTATCGTTATGTGCAAAAATGCGCAGTTTGCCGTTTTCGCGTTTATATGTTACGGTTACGGGTGCAAAAAACCGCTTTGCATAGTACATAAGCGCCTTGGGCTCGCCCTCAAAATCCACCGCCGACCAGCTCGGACAGTTCCACACATCGTTATACTGCCAGAAAAGGCAGCCGTTGCACCTGCCCTTGTTCTGCCGGAAATGCACCGCGGCATTTTTCACGCACTCAGCCTGCACAATGCCCGTAAGGTACGGCAGCGAATCAAACGAAACGGGGAAATCGAACATTTCAGTTAAATAATAAAGCATTTTTTCGTTGCCGCCGCTGCATTTCTGGTGGCTCATAAACGGCTTTGAATACATCGAACGCTCCCCCGCCCCCGCAAAGCTCGCTATCGCCTTTTCACCGGGCAGCGATTCAAGCCCGAATTCAGACATAAACCGCGTATAACGGCTCGCGTAATAGTCGAGCGGCTTCAAGCCGTGCCACACGTGCCACATATGCGTATCGCCCACGCTGTCGCTGCCCGTCTTTTTGAACGGCGCTTCGCCCACGGGTGAAGACGGAATGTATTTTATATCCGTAAGCTCCGCCAATATCGGCGGCAGGCATTTATAGAAAAAGTCAATGTATGAGGAAACGAGCTTTGCCTTTTTGGGAAGATACGAAAACATCTGCTCCGCTTCGTTGTTGCCGCAGAACAGAGCCACGCAGGGATGCAGCGCCATACGCGAAACATTAAGCTTAATTTCGTTTATGACATTCGCCGCAAACTTCTCATCGTAAAACGGGTAAAGCTGGCAGGCAAAGCAAAAATCCTGCCACACAAGTATGCCGAGCTCATCGCACCGCGAAAGGAAATATTCATCGGCATAACTGCCGCCGCCCCACACTCTGAGCATATTAAAGCCTGAGTTTACGGCAAGATTTAAGTAGTAGTCGACTGTTTCGCGGCTGCAATCCTCAAACAGAGCCGCAAACGGTATAAGGTTCGCACCCTTCGCAAACACCTTTTCACCGTTGAGCACAAAGCAGAAATTACTGCCGTAAGCATCCTTTGAAGTGTCAAGCGTAACGGTGCGAAGCCCGATTTTCTTTTCGACCCGCTCGCCTGCGCCCGTAATAATCACGGTATAAAGCGGTTGCTTACACTTGCCGTTTTGCTCGCGAATACTCCACAGTTCGGGGTTTTCCACGGTGAAAATGCCGTTATCACCGGTTATTTTTTCGCCCTGAGGTGAGTATAACTCTATACTATCCGCATTTTCGGCGGTTACGGCAACAACGGATTTTTCGGGCGTTGTGTCCTGTTTTATTTTGATATCGGTTATTTCGGAATCGGTGAAATCAATATAAATATCGTCAAGAATTCCGCAGTACGGCACGCAGGGACCCCAATCCCAGCCGAAATGGCAGCCGGGCTTGCGGATATACGGAATACCGTTCACGCCATTCGGGTTCGGCAAAAGCGGATTTGCCTTGTACTTTTCTTTAATAAATAAGTACGGCGATGAAAATTCAAATGAAACGGTATTTTCACCTGCATGCAAAAAGCCTTTAATATCGGCATCAAGCGGCACAAAGGCATTATTGAGCGAAAGCGTTTTTTTGCCGTTGATGCAGACCTCGCAAAGCGTATCCACACGCGAGCATTTAAGCAGCGCAAGCTTTTTTTCGAGCATAGCCGCATCGACCGTAAAGCTGCGCGAAAAGGCATAATTTTCGGCTGCGGTGGCAAGCGCCTCGTTTTCATCGCCCGAGATAAGCGGATTTTTAATTGCACCGCATTTTATCAGTGCCCCGAAATCCGTTCCGGGAATATATGCCGAAAACGCCTTGCCGTCACTCTGCCGCACCATATTCCATTTGCCGTTTAATTCAAGACGCATTTTATCACCTTAATATTAAAGTGTTACGACCTCGCGGTCATCTCTGCCATTGTTGAGCTGCGGGAAATATGAAGCAAATCTGTACTCGGGCTCGCAGTCGAATTCAAGCTTTATAAGCGGAACATTAAGGATTTTATCGGGGTTTTCCTGCGGCAAGTCTGTAAGCACTATGCGGTCGCCCTTCATATAGAAGTTAATGGGTGTGCCGTCCGTAAACGAAATCTTTTTCGGCTCCGTCATAAAGCCGCCGAGGTACATTGTGCCGTTCCACGGTGCCCATATTTTATTCCACATATAAACGGTGTTGCCCTTTGTGGTGGGGCGTGAAACGCCGTTTGCCTGGTTTGTGTTGCCGCCCGTCTTTTTCAGCTTGCCGTAAACCGCCTCACCGTTCACCTTGAGCCATTCGCCCGTTTTTCTCAAAGGCTCAAAAGCCTCGGCGGGCACGGAGCCGTCGGGCGTGGGCCCTATGTTCAGTAAAAGGTTGCCGCCGCGCTCGCAGCAGGTCTGAAGCATACTTAAAATCTGCTGCGCGGAATGGCTGTAAGGTGCCGCCTGCTTCGAGTCTATATAGCCCCAGCTGATGCCGTTAAAGGTCATACATGCTTCCCAGTCGCGCTCCACGGGCTTGATTTCGCCCTCGGGCGTACCGAAATCCTCGGGCAGACGGCTTCTGTCATTGATGATTATATCGGGCTGCAGCGAACGCAGGAACTGATTGCGTTCAAGCGAATCCCAACCCTCCCAAGATTCCATGGGATGCGGCATATCGTACCAGAGAATATCAATTTTGCCGTAGTTGGTAAGCAATTCTTCGTTAAGGTCGCGTATATATTTTGTAAAGCGGCGGCGCGCCTCGGTATCGTAAGCGCATATTCCGCTGTCGGGGTGGTGCCACTCCATAAGAGTTGAATAAAAGCCGATTTTGAGGTCATATTCGCGGCAGGCATCCACAAATTCGCGCACTATATCTCTGTGCGGACCGTAGTTCACCGAGTTGAACGGGCAGACCTTTGAATCCCAAAGGCAGAAGCCCTCGTGATGTCTTGTGGTAAGAACAGCATATTTCATACCCGCTTCCTTGGCGAGCTTCGCCCACTCGCGGCAGCAGCCCTCCTTGGGGGCAAAGGTTTCGGCAAACTGCTCGTATTCCTCGGGCGGAATATTCTCGCAAGCCTGCGCCCACTCGTTTCTGCCTATCTGCGAAAAAAGTCCGTAATGTATGAACAGACCGAAGCGCGCTTCACGCCACCACTGCATACGGCTGTCGCGTGTTTCGTCAAGTTGTTTTATATATTCGGGTTTTGAAAGCATCGTAATTCCTCCTATTTATTCGGTAAGTCAATATTACCACAATCAAAAGTTGACTGTCAATGCACAGCGTGCTACAATATTTCTAATCGAGGTGTTTATGCTATGTCTTTTAATTCAGTATTACGTATAATCCGCGCAGGCTACAAAAGTCACCTGCGCGGCAACCGCATTTTTCTTGATGAATACTACACCGCCGAAAAGAACGAACGGCAGAAATATGACCTTGTAATCCCCAAAAGCGCAAAAGGGAAACTCGGTCTTGTGCTGTGCATTCACGGCGGCGGCTGGGTCGAGGGGCGCAAGGAATCCTACACCAAAAACTTTTTTCAGTTCAGCGAGAAAAAGGGTGTTGCCGCGGCAAGCATAAACTACCGCTATGTGAGCGAAAGCGTGAATTACGGTGATTTGCTCGACGATATAACCGCCGCGCTCAAAGCAATAAAGGCAAAGGGTGCCGAATACGGCGTAGAGTTTGATAAGGTGATTTTTACCGGCATATCGGCAGGCGGTCACCTCTCGCTGCTTTATGCATATACGAGAAAGGATACTGCCCCGATCAAGCCCGTTGCGGTGGTCGAGCTCTGCGGTCCCACAGACCTTGAAAATCCGTTTTTCTGCTCAAAGGAAAACCGCGTGGGCGCATCCGTGGGCACGGAGTATTTCCGCAAAATAATCAGCAACGGCATCGGCTTCGAGATTGATTTGGAAAATTACGGCGCCGCTGCCGAATATATGAAAAAGTATTCGCCGGTGAATTTTATTGATGAAAATACCGTACCCACCGTATTCGGTCACGGTGAAATCGACGATATCGTGCCGTATCAAAACGCGCTCGACCTTGACGGAAAGCTTACCGAGCACAATGTAGAGCATATATTTATTTCTTTCCCGAATTCCAATCACGAATGCGAGGACAAAGACTCATTTGAAAGATATATTCAGCTATCCTATGAATATATAGATACCTATCTTTTTTAAGCAACGCAAAACGGACTGAAAAAACAGGGAGGTCAGTAATATGTCAAACTCTTTTCCGGAATATCCCGCAGCACTCGCCACACTCAACGATGCCATGGCGTATGCCTCATCGCGTGAAACCTACGAAATCCGCAAAGCGCGCCTTTACGGCGGCGGTGTTGACGGCAGGGAAATATACCTTGTGGCGCTGCGCGGCACTGATCAGTCGTGGGACAAAAACGATGTGCTCGGCATACCCGTATGCCTAAGAAGCTTTCTCGCAAAGCCGAATATTTACTTTAATAAGGTGAAAAACGCCATTCTCACCGAAATTCCCGAGGGTGCTTCGCTTGTGCTTGTGGGGCACAGTCTCGGCGGTATGATATTGGAACAGATTTCCGCCGACAGAGAACTCAATCTTAAATATTCATTCATAAATCTTCTGACAATCGGCTCGCCCTATGTTAAGGTCAAAAGCAGGATATGCCCGTTTCACCGCGTTGCCGATACATTTGATTTTATCCCGTGGCTCGGCTTTTCGGTTAAGGCAAACCTTATATCCGAAAGACCCGTTTACAAAAACAACGGCTATTTCGGCAACCCGCTCGGTGCGCACACCGATTCATACCGCAACTCCGATTCGTGGCGCGAATATGACTGCTTCGGTATCCTTAACGGCGGTCACGCAATAGTGTTTTAATATTTCATCTTCGCCGTAAACGAACTGTTGTATTCTTTAAGAAAATGCTCGGCATCGCCGTCCATACGCACACGCGCATAGCCGTCGCGGTACGCGAATGAAATATACAGATTACCGATGTATTCATCAATTATCTGCACCTTCATAAGCATCTGATTTTCGCTTTCCCACGCGAACGATGCGGCGCATTTATAAGTGTGGCCGGGGCAGACCTTGCCGCCGATTTCACCTGAATACCCCGTCTGCGGAAAGTCCTGAAAGATGTTGTTATCTCCCCTGCCTGCGACTATTTTCTTGCAGCCCTGCTCATTTTCATAGCAAAATTCGCATTTATCGTCTGTAAATGTAAACGAAAAATCACTTATACCGGTTTTACTTTCCTCCGCGGTGAAAATTCTGCCGTTTATTTCGGCTTCGACCGCGGAGCTTTTTGCGCCCGTAGAGGCAATAAGCTTTAAGCCGCTTATGTAATCTTCAAGTTCTCTGTAATCCGCTTCGTTTTCGCTCAAAGCGCCGTCAGCCGCCTGCTCTATAACATCGGTAAACAGGTACTCTGTCATAATCTCGCGTGATGAGGTGTTTCTGCGGTTGCCCGAGGTGCAGGTGAATGTGATATCGGTTTCGGGGTCGTAAACGGTAAACTGGTCGTGCATACCGTTAAAGCCGAAAGTCTTGCCGTATGAGCGCCAGAACTGGCTCACATAGCCGTTGTCGGCATATGCGCGGAAGCCGCTTTCGTATGTGGCGGAGCAGTCGGCAAACGCCTCCTCAAAAATGCCGCGGCGAATTATCTGCCTGCCCTCCCATTTGCCGAAGCAGCCGACAAAGCGGCCGTATTTAAGCATATCAATCGGTGTGCAGATAAGCGCGGAATCCGCCCAGGAATGTCCGCCCGGGCATTTCAGGCAGTATGCGGTTTCCGAAAATCCGATTTCGCGCAGGCATTTGTCGCGCAGATAATCAAGGAATGTTTTGCCCGTAAGCCTTTCAACAAGTGCGCCCATAACGAACGTACCCTCCGAATCGTAATGGTACTGCGTGCCCGGGTAAACCGTCGGTGTGTGCGAAAAATAGTATTTTACGCGGTCATCGGTATCGCTCGCAAACCAGGTCGGGCATCCGTCAAAACAGGTGCGCATCATAAGCATATTGCGTATGGACTGCTCCGCAAGAAACGGGTGAATGTTCTCGGGCAGCTTATCGGGGAAATACTTAATAATTTTATCGTCAAGCGAGATAAGTCCGTCATCGGCAAGCAGGCGCACCGCAAGCCCCACATAGCTTTTGGTCTGCGAATACATACGGTGCGGCACACCGGCATTAAACGGTGCCCAGTATGCCTCGCAAATCAGCTTGTCGCCGCGCGCTATAAGCACGGAATGGAGCGAAAGCTCGCGTTTGTTCAGGAATTTAAGGTAATTCAGTATTCCCTTTGAAGGAATACCGACACTTTCGGGTGTTGCTTTAATAAACATTTTTACCACGCTCCGTAATATAATCGACTGTATTATACACCTATGTTTTTCGGCAGTCAAACATATTGAATTATTATTCGGCGAAAGATTGACTTTTACCGAATAAAAAAATATAATTATTTATGTTGATATGTAATTTTTTGCAGCTTTGCAGAGTATTACAGTTGAAAAACGAAAAACGATTATTGAAAGGCGGTATTGCCATGCCGAAGGAAGTTCACGAAGACTTTAACTCTTTATACAATCAGATGAAGCGCTACAAAATGAATCCCGATGAGGTTCAGAGTTTTTTCAATGAAAACGGTATTGATATCAATATCAAAAAGCAGACGGGCCTTGAAAATGTTTTGCGCATGGGCACAAGCAGCAGACTTGACCTAAATTACAACGAGCCCAACGAATTCTTTTTCGGCGACAGGGATATGACGAAAGTCCCCACGGGCTCGCATACTTATACCAACTGGCAGTATTATATCTACCAGTTCGTAAATCAGCTTTCGGAGCCTGCCGATAAAAAGCAAGCCAGAATTTATGTTTACAAGAAGGGCGAAAAATATCCCCGTGAGCTTTCGTATGACAAAAAGGCAAAAACAATGACTCTTTCCGAGCCCGTAAATGTTTCGCTCAAGCCGCCCAAAAAGCCCTCCGCTTACGGCTGGAAAAACTTTTTCAAGAATTTCAGCGAGCGTTACCGCAGAGAATTGGAAGATTACAACAATCAGCTTAAAAAATACAACGAGCGCAAAAAATTCTTTGAAAACCCCGCCGCCGCAAGGCAGCAGCGCTGGCGTGAGGAACAGAACAAAAATGCCGAAAAGCAGTTTATAACGGAAGATGTTTACAAATCGACCACCGTAAACCCCGCAATAAACTTCGTAAACCGCGAGCTTGACAACCGCTTCGGCGCAATAGAAGCTAAAACGACCAACACATTTGAGAGGTTCGATTATGTCATCATCGGCGGCAAAACTCTCCGCCAGCTTATGATGGAAAATATCAGCTTCCCGAAATTCGACGAAAACGGCAATCCCACATTCGATGCAAAAGATATTGACGCTTACCAGGAAAAAACTCCCGAGCAGCTTAAAGAAATGGCGAACGACATAATTGTAAAAGCCATGCTGCAGGGCGTACCCGTAAAGGCGGCAAAGCTTGACCCCGTAACAGGCGAAATGCTCCCCGATGAGAACGGCAAAATGTTCACGGAGCTGCCCGTGCCTGCAGAGCTTAAAAAGCTTGAAGTCGGCTCCGACGGCCGTGCCGCAGTTGACAGAATTATGTTCGGACGCATTGGTATAAACCTCGCACCCGATACAGACAGCAAGGAGCTGCTCAGACAGACCGACACCACCTGCAAAAACATTCAGGCTCTCAACAAAGCTGCAATGGTTTTATCGTCCACCTCCGGCTACACCTCCATGTCAAATTCGCTTCTCGGCGGCTGGGCGAAGGATAACGGCTTCAAATCTGCATTCGAGGGCTTAAAGACCGTAAAATCCTACGACCAGTTCACGAGCGACAGAAGCTGCATCCCCTCGCACGCAATAGCATACCTCATTTCGCAGGGGCACAGCTTAAAGGATATAAGCGACCCCTCAAAGCTCGCCAAGGAAAAGGATGCCGCCGGCAGAGAGGCTATGAAGCGCTACCTTGACCACGATAAAAAGTGGATGGCTGAGGTCAATGTAAAAGCTCAGCAAAAAATAGTCGACGAAACCGATGCCGCGCTCAAAAATGTTAATTTCAACGATAATAACTCCGTTTTCACAAAGGATACGATACCATGCTTCAGTATGGTTTATACGATGTTCGATCTGCAGCAGGAAAAAGACCACATGAAGCAGGAAGTTATAGAGGCGGTTGCAAAGCAGAACGGACTCGACACCGCAAAGCCCGATGAGATGAAGAAAGCGCAGGAGCTTTCAAACAAGCTCACCGTACGTGTGCAGGCACTTTCAACTGCAAAGCAGCTTGTTACCGAAACGCGCTCTGCCGCAAATCTTACCATGGGCAATGTTAACGGCTACTCCGAAAAGGTTTCGAGCATACTCAGCGGTCAGGTCTGCCGCGTGAAATATGCCGAAGCGCAGAGTCAGGGTAAGCCCGTGTCCGAATTTGCCGATTTGAAAACCTCTACTGTCAGCGTAGCTTCCGGCGGCTTCATCATTATGAATGACGAAGCGAAGAATCATCTCGCACCCGGTTCTATCGCCAAATTCGCAAAACAGAATGACTCCTACACCGCGCTGCGTGAGTTCGGCAACAACTCCACTTCCGGCGCATTCAAGGATAAATTCGATATAAACATTTCTGTTGACAATACGGGAATACACACCGTATTTGAAAAGAAAGAACAGCAGCCTGCGATTGAAGCTCAAAGCCCCTCAAAGGTTTTGCAGGGCAAAAAGGATGAGCCTGAAATAGGCGTAAATGCAAAATAATAAATATGTGCGGAAATCCGTGGTGATTTCCGCACATATTTATTTATCACTCTGCCGTCACCGTTCAGGTCGCCTGTTCCGCCCGTAAGGTAACTGAAATCATCGCTCATATTATCACACTCGTTACACAAGCTCTATTACTTCATCATACTTTGTGCACCATGTGCCGGTTGAAAAGTTTCTTGCTCTTATAAGCACATGGTCATCGTACATTTCAAACACATAACCCGTACCGTTTGTAATATTGCCGCCGCGCTGTACATCGGGGTACATATAGCAGGGTACATTTACAAGCGTGCAGCCGTCGTACTTTTCGACAGAAACGGCTGTGCTGAACAAACCGCCGACAGAGAAGCCCGCGTGAATATGACCGGAAATGTAAAACACATTATCATACTGCTTAATAATATCGAAAATCGCATCGCTCGCATCGCCGATACCGCCTTTCTCGGGCGGGTCGTCCTTATTCATTTCCCAGGTGTAAGGCAGACCGTGTGTTTCGTTTATGGGCTGGTGCATAAATACGAAAATCGGCAGACCTTTAAGCGAAGCCTTTGCCATTTCCGCGGCAAACCACGCTATCTGCTCATCGGAAACATCGGCGTAAGTGTGGTCGCCCTCGCTGGCAAGCACAATTACCGGGTAGCCATTGATTTCGGTAGTATAGTATCTGTTTGTAAGCTCCCTGCCGCTGATTTTTTTGTTATAGTCAATAAATGTTTTGGTGGTGAGCTCGAGGTCGCCGTCAACGGGACCCCATGTATCGTGGTTACCCTCAACGAGAATAGTCTGCTCGGCAATATCGTATTTCGCCATGGTGTCGGCAAAAACATCCCACATCTCTGTTGCGCCGTGGTCGGTAATATCGCCGTCAAATACAACGGCATCAAGCTTTTCTTCGGCATTTGCCATATCCATAAGTCCGAGCTCGAGCACACCGCCGCGAATGGCGCTTGTAATATGCGTATCGGAAATGACCGCAAAGCTCGCTTGGCAATTTTCTTCGGCACGGGCAATAGCGCCCTGCTTGTCGCCCGTAAAGGTGCTTAACGGACTGAACAGAGCAATAAGCTCCGCAAGGAACAGACTTATAGCCTTAACGATAGCAGACATCATTTTGATAACCCCCTATATTTTCTAAACAATAATTTAACACATATACAAATATTTTGCAAGTGAAAAACATATTGATATAGCCGCAAATTGATGATACAATAGCACTAATCTCTCTTTTCGGGGTGTAATATGAAAAAAATCTTTTCGGTTTTACTTACTTTAATAATACTCAGCGGCATTTTCGCGCTGCCGGGCAAAGCCGCCGCGGATAATACCGCGTGGGAAGATACGCCCGTTGTAATGGTTTCGGGCTTCGGCGCGACCGCGCTTATAAAAACCGATGCAGACGGCACCGAAAGCACCGCTTTCCCGTTTGACGGCGGCGATATAAAAAAAGCAATAGGTGATAATCTTAGCCATTTCAATAAGGATAAGCCCTTCTGGTTCCTCGGCGAAATGGCGGCGCAGGTGATCGACCCCATAAGAATGAATGCCGACGGCACATCGTACTACGACATTCATCCCGTTTATTCTGCGGCGGAGGATACCTCGCTTGCGGCGTTTATGAAAAACGATGCCGAGCAGTATGTGCCGTACACCGGCTCGGTATTCCTTGATATGCACTGCATTGCCGATGTTGTGGGTGCTGACAGAGTTTTCAATTTTCTGTATGACTGGCGGCTTTCAAGCGATATTATTGCCGATGAGCTTTACGCCTATATTAAAGATGTTCTGAAAATCACGGGTGAAAAAAAGGTCAATCTTTACTGTTTAAGTCAGGGCAGCGTATGCGTTGCACAGTACCTTTACAAATACGCCGACAAAAAGCTTATTGACAATCTCGTTTTCGACAATCCCATTTTCACGGGCTCCGACCTTGTTGCCGATGTGTTTGAAACGGGAATCGAAGAATACCGCATTGACTTTACGCGTGTGCTTGACCTTGTGGCAGATATAAACCACACCGAAGTCGATTACAAAAAATTCGCGGGAGCAGTGCCCAAAGTCGCAAACTTCGTGGCAAAGTTCGGCGCGGACAATTTCATATTGCCGCTTGTCAAGGACAGCCCCGCCTACCTCGAAATGCTGCCGAACGAGCGATTTGACGAAACGGTGAAAAGCTACGGTTTCAGCAAAGAGCTTATAGACACCGTAAATAAAGTGCGACTCGGCTATATGAAAGATGTGACCGGCTTACTGCGCAATGCCGAAAAAAACGATGTGAATGTTTCGATATTGGCTTGCAGCGGCACCACACTCGCAACCGGCACACACGCGCAGTCCGACTGCATAGTCAATGTCACATCAAGCTGCGGTGCGTATTGCAGCAACGAACCGTTCCCCGTCGATTATGTGCAGAAAAAGGATACGGGCAAATACTGCATTTCGCCCGACAGAACAATCGACCTTTCCACAGGCTTTATGCCCGAAAAAACATGGGTGATAAACGAGCTCAATCACGGTCAGGTCGAAATGGCGGAGCGCTCGCTGTCGCTGCTTATGAAGCTTCTATGCACACACGAGCTTAAAGATGCGTTCAGCAGTTACGATTACCCGCAGTTTATGCAGACGAATGACCCCGGCAACGACCTGCACGCGCGTTTTCTTAAAACGAACTCGCTGCTCACCACGGGCGAAGAAAATACGCTCGTTATCACAAACACCTCGAACAAGCACAAAATGTGCATTGAAAGCATAAGCGTTGACGGCGCAAAGGTAACGGGTAGCGCAGACCTGCCCGCAGTGCTTGAACCGGGTGGAACAATATCGTTTGAAATGACCTCCGAAAAGAGCGCAAACGGCAAAATCACCGTAAACTACAGTGAAAGCGACAGTCTGTTTAAGCTGAAAGAAAAAAGCTTCGGCTTCACGGTAACCGAAAACTACGGCGGCGCAACCGATAACGCCGCAGAATGTGCCGATACCGCAGTTTACGGCTTTACGGCGAAAATGATGCACCTGCTTTGTAACTTATTCGGCAAATAAAATACTATGGTGTTTGTATTTACAGTCCTGAAACCCATATCAACGGCATACTGCTTTTCCTTATTGCTTAATGCCGACTTACCTGCAATATTATATCTGCCCGCACCGTGAATAAGGTACGCTTTTTTCATACGCTCAAGGTAATTATATACCGTGCGTTTGGCTACGACTTTATACTGTTTTCACAAATTATACAAGTATATCGTGCACAAAAACGAGAAAATCGTAATTTTGTGCACGATACATTTGCATATATAAGATATTATATTTTTTATATCATCGCGCCCTCGGCTTTACCGTTCGCCGCGGCGATATATTTTTCTATTTCCTCTCTGTCGGAATAATGCACCTTTTGCCCTTTGATTTTCTGTGCGGTTTCGTGGCCCTTGCCGAGCAGCACAAGAAAATCGCCCTCGCGCGCGATTTCAACCGCGGCGGCAACCGCCTCGCGTCTGTCGGGCACCACAATGCATTCACCGCCCGCCTCGCGCACATAGCCTGCGACTTCCTCGCCTATTTCCTCGGGCGATTCAAAACCCGGGTCATCGCTCGAAACAACGGTAAAATCGCTGTATCTGCCTGCGGCAGTGCCGACACCCGCACGCCTTATCTGCGCCCTGCCGCCCACGCAGCCTATTACGGCGACAATTTTGTTATGCTCATATTCTTTAAGCATTTTAAGTATATTTTCCACGGCATCGCCGTTGTGCGCATAATCTATAAACACATCCGCGCCATTCGGTATTTTAAGATGCTCAAGCCTGCCATCAACACCCGCTTCGGTAAGAGATACGGCGGCTTTGTTCTTGTCAACGCCGCAAATATCGCACACGCAGAAAACCGTAAGCGCATTATACGCCGAAAACGCGCCCGGCATCGAAACCGAAAATCCGCGGATTTCGCCTTTCGTTTCAAGCACGGCACTAACGCCGAAAATGCCGTTTTTGTTAAGCGGCGAAATATTTACTGCGCGGTAATCCGCTTTTGACGACGTACCGAATGTGAAAACGGGACACCTGCACACTCCCTTGAAGCGTTCAAATTCCGCATCATCGCAGTTAAGCACGGCGTTGCGGCACTGCGAAAAGAGCTTCAATTTACAGCTGATGTATTCCTCTACCGTAGAGTGCTCGGGACCGCCGACATGGTCGGGTGAAAAATTTGTAAATACTGCGATGTGGTATTCAATATCGTCCGTTCTGTGCTGCTTTATGCCGAGCGATGAAACCTCCGTGAATACATATTCGCACCCGGCATCCGCCATAGCGCGTAATATTTTATGGGTTTCGTACGATTCGGGCGTGGTGTTGCCTGTGGGTATTTTCATATCGCCGTAAACGGCTCCGTTTGTGCCGATTACGCCCGCTTTGGCGCCCGCTTTCTTAAATGCTTCGCTCAAAAGATATGTCTGTGTGGTTTTGCCGTTTGTGCCCGTAATACCTATGACCTTGACTTCTCTGTCGGGATGGCGGAAGAAATTTGCACTCATACGCGAAAGTGCAGCGCGTGTATCCTCACACACTATAAATCCGGCATCGGCGCCGAGCCCCTCGGGAATATACTGCACGGCAAACACGCGGCAGCCGCGTGAGTATGCATCGGCACAGTATTTGTGCCCGTCGAGCTGCGCTCCGCAAAGTGCAACAAACACCGTATTTTCATACGCGGCTGAAGAATTGTATGCAATATCGCTTATTTCGGCATCAATATTAACATTGCCGCTGTATTCAACACCCTCAAGAACATCCTTTAACTTCATTTTACATTCCTCTGAAAACTTATTAAAAATATTATAATGCCATTATACTATAAAATGCGCATTTTGAAAAGTAGTTTGAAAAGATAATTGACGGAACAATGCAATTTATGCTATACTTTTTGCAAATAAACAAGGATGTGAAACCATGTTAAGTTTAAGTTCAATAATCTATAAACTTATTTCGCTGCTTATGTCGCTGCTCATGTCGGCAGGTGCAATAGCACTTCCCTCCGGCGATGAGCCCATTTACAAAAGCAACTCCGCCGCAGATATGACCTTTATCGCACTCGGCGACACGCAGGTGTGCAATTACAACCCCACCCGCGAGGAAGCTCTGATAGCATCTGTTGAAGATATGTCCGCTTCCTCCTGCCCCGTTAATGCACTTGTTGTGGCGGGCGACATCGCCGAAAACGGCTTTCAGGATGAATATGACCGCGTTTACGACGACCTGAAGCAAACCGGCATAAAGAATTTCATTTTCGCGGCAGGCAACCACGATATACGCCTGCGCGATTATGAACAGTGCAGTGAAAGATTCACAGCTTTCCAGAACTCGCTCAACGCCGAAGAAAATGCAATCGACAAGCTCTATTACACCTACAAGGTAAAGGGCTATACATTTATAGTTATGGCTTCCGAGCGTTCCGATTTTGAGGATGCCACAATAACCGTAAGGCAGACGAAATGGCTCAAAGAGCAGCTTGAAGCCGCAAACGACGGCAAGCCCGTTTTCGTGGTGCTGCACTACCCGCTTAAAGATACACACGGTCTGCCCGACACATGGAGCAATTCACTCTGGGAGTCAGGCAGCATCGGTGATGATTCCGACACCGTGTTTGAAATTCTCAACGAGTATGACAATGTCATTCTCATCACGGGACATCTGCACACGGGCTTCGGTCAGTACAGCTACGAAAAAATCGGCAATATCGACTCCGTTAATGTTCCCTCGATCGGCATCAAGAACAAAGACGGCGACTACAACGACAACGGCATCGGCTATTTCGTTGAGGTTTCGCCCTCAAAGGTTACATTCCGCGCAAGGGATTTTGCAAAGGGCAAATTCCTGCCGGAGCACGATATTGAAATAGCAAAATAACACTGGCAAATAATTCACCTCTGCATAGAATAATGCAGAGGTGTTTTTTATGTTCACACTTATTTGCGATGTATTTTCACTCGCCTTTGCCGTTACGGGTATGATATGCCTTATGTTCGTGCTTATGTTCCGAATTATGACATGGCGCGAAAACGGCATTACCGTGATTATACCGCTTCGCAGAGCCGGCGACGGCGTTACCGACCGCGTGCGGCATCTGCGCGAAATATTCGAGCTCCTGGGCGTGCAGAAAAAATGCAGCATAGCCGTTGTAAATTACGGAGCACCCGAATGGTACTGCGAGCTTTTGAAAAACGAATTTGACAACGGCGATTTTATTTACATAGTCGATGCAGCCAACGCCGCCGAAACACTTTTCCGCTGATTACGACGCCTCGCGTGTTAGGTTTTTCATCCAGTTGTATTTTCTTATCTTAAAGAATGCGGGGATACATTTCAGCACCTGGTCGCACTTTAAGCAGGCGTAAACTATCCACGGTGCGCAGCCGAGCTTTGCGGCAATAAGCGCCGAGGGTATGACTATAAGGAAAACGAAAATCGTATCGTTTTTCATAACAAAGCTCACATCGCCGCCCGATTTTACAAGCCCGAAAAGGCTTGCCGCCTGGTAGCAGGTGCCTATGCAGGTCACGCGCAGTACATTTATAAACTGCGTGGTGTAATGCACCGCTTCGTCGGAAATACTGTACGCCGAAATGAACGGGTCGCGTATCGCCCAAAATGCAAGGCTCGTCAGTATGCCGAGGCAAACGAACATAAGCTGCACGGTGCGCGAATACTCCTTGATTTTCGAAACATCGCCGGAGCCGACGGTTTTGCTTATGATTATGCCTACCGCCGCCGAAAGTCCGTTCATGGCAACATACATAAAGTTATTCACGGTATTCGCAAGGCTTACGGCGGTTATAACGCCCTCGGTAAAGTGCCCGAGGATTATGCTGTTCGCCATAAGGTTTATGCCCCACACAAGCTGACCGCCCACTATGGGAAGACCGTACCGCAGAAAATCCTTTGCTATGTTTTTGTTGATATGAAGCAGATCTCTGACCTTTAACGAGAGCTTTTTATCCTTGAAGCGAACATAGCAGAATATTACGCCTGTTTCGCATACTCTCGCAATAAGTGTTGCTATTGCCGCGCCGCGCACGCCAAGGACGGGGAAGCCGAGCTTGCCGTTTATGAGTATGTAGTTGAGCGTAACATCTATGCACAGCGAGCAAAGCGAAACCATTGTACCTATACGCGCATTTTCAACACTGCGCATTGAGGCGATAAGCGCCTGTGTCATGGCAAAGAAAAAGAATGACCAGCAAACTATCGAAAGGTAAGCCACGCCGTTATCTGTAACTGCGGCTTCCTTTGTGAAAATGCCGATTACCTGCCGCGGCACAACGGCACACAGCACGCTGAAAAATGCACCGAGGCACGCCGAAAAGCGAACACCTACGGCAATTACTTTTTTAATGGAAGCAGTATCGCGCTTGCCCCAATACTGCGCCGCAAGCAGCAATATGCCGCCCTCCACGCCTGCCGAAAGCACCTGCAAAGCGGTTTGTATCTGGTTGCCCATATAAACACCCGAAACAGCCGAATCACCGAGCGCGCCTATCATAATATTATCGGCAAGACCGATGGAGTATGTAATCAGGTTTTGCAGCATTATCGGTATTGCAAGGGTTATCAGATTTTTGTAAAAGCTTTTATCTTTCGTTATCATAGTACCATCTCACACAAAAAAGGATATCAAGGCTATTATACACGATTTCGCCTTGATATCCATACTTTTTAAGAATTTAGTTATAAAACATAGATTATTATGTCGCGTCTGCCCCAGTTAACGCACTGATCATCGGAATTCATAAAGAGGTCAACCGTCCAGTCAACATCGTAAATAAATCCGCCCGTATCAGCCGCTATGCAGTACCCGTAAATGTATCTGCCGTCTGCGGAGACGATATACATTTCCGTACCGTAGGGAATTTCATCCGGGTCGACCGCGATGTAGCCCGCCTGCGCAACTTTGCCGGTGGATGTGATGCCGCCGGGGATGCAGTACGCCGTAGCTTTGGCGTTAATAACCTTGCTGTAATTTGTGGGTACGCCGTTTGCACCGACATTGACATAAGACGGAACATTAAGCTCGCTTATGGGAGTGCCCACGGGAACCTGTGAGGGATAGGGATTGACCTTTGTGCCCACCTCAACAACGGCGGGTGTAGGCTCTGAAATAACTTCTTCTGAAATGACCTCGCTTGAAACGAGCTCGCCCTCAACGATCATATCCTTATACAGTACCGACTTTTTGCCCTCCACGCCGTCAACGAGCGTATGGGTGTGGTCTTTGAAAAGTTCATCGGTATAAGTGTATGTTGTTTCGTAAGGAATTGCTTCCTCTGCCTTGCGCTCCTTAACGGCAACTCTGAATACCTCAATGGACATATCGCCCTCGATTTCGGTATTGAGTGCGGGCACGGAGTAATCATAAACGCCGAGCTTTACGCCGCAAAGCTTTACAGCCTCTTTGACCGTGGCTGCCGAGATTTTGCCGGTTACGGTTTTGCCGTCACATTTTACGGTGATATTGTAAATGCCGTAAATCTCGATAACCATACCGGAAGTAAGTTTTTCATCCGCCTTAACGCTTAAAGCGTTTTCGGGTGAAACGGTAAGACCTGCTTTTTCAATGGCATCCTTAACGGTGCCGGAAGCATATACCGTGTGCGATGAGCCGTCAAAATTTTCAATTCTGACTTTAACGCCTCTGTTAATTACTATTGTGCTGCCTTCCTCCGCAGTAAAGGCGGAAAGGTCGGCGCTGTCGCCGTACGCTTCATTGAGCGTGTAGCCCGCTTCTTCAAGAATAAGCGCGGCATCGGTCTGTGCGGTGGAATAAACCTCCACCGAGCTGCCGTCGCGAATGTTAACATTGTACATTACCGGCGGCACGGCGAATGCAGTTACCGAAATGAAGAACACAACGGCAAGCGCTAAAAGGGAAGCCCTTTTAAGCGGCGAACAAACTGCTGTTTCGCCTATTTTTCTGATTGTCATATAAATCTCCTAAGACGGGCGGCGATTTCAAAGGGTACACACAAAAAAGCCGCCGTTGATAGGAATTCTTGTGCCTCATATTACACCGAATTGCCAAAGTTTCGGCATAATACGGGGTACAAAAACCCCGGTTATCTAATGGCAAGTGGTATTATAATCATCCGAAAATAAATGTCAAACATAAATAACAAGCGAATTTTGTATACTTTCCACAAACATTGTGAACATTATTTTACCGCACCCCCTATATATAGGGGGGTGTTTGTTTCTGCAGCCGAATATAGCATTGTGATTTTTGTAACATTTGCAGAAATTACAAACTGTAACTTTCCCGTCATTTTATTGGCAGATCACGGTATTTTATTCAGTTTATTCTTTCATTTTGTAACATTTCAAATCATTTTTGCTCATCCTTCTTTACAACAACTTGTTTACTGTTGTAATATATTATATAATTGGTATGAATATGTTACATTTTTGAAAGGAAATTTCGTAAAATGGATATGAATATTCCCGCTCCCGTGCGTGAAATCACCGAAAAACTCGAAAAGAACGGATTTGAAGCATTCTGTGTAGGCGGTTGTGTGCGCGACTGCATAATGGGCTTGACTCCCTCCGACTGGGATATTGCCACCTCCGCCCTGCCTGACGATACCGAGCGCATTTTTGCCGACTGTCATCTTATCACCTCCGGCAAAAAGCACGGCACCGTTGCCGTCATAATAAATAAAACGCCATATGAAATAACAACATACCGCGTAGACGGCGAATACGGCGACAATCGCCACCCGCTTTCGGTCAGTTTTACAAAAAATATCGAAAACGACCTTTCGCGCCGCGATTTCACCGTGAACGCCATAGCATACAACGAACGCACGGAAACGGTCGACCCGTTCGGCGGCACGGAGGATATATATAATGGTATAATAAAAACCGTCGGTGATGCCGATGCCCGTTTCAAAGAAGACGGCTTGCGAATTATGCGCGCGCTGCGCTTTTCGGCAACGCTCGGCTTCAATATTGAGAAAAACACCGCCGAAGCCATACACCGCAACAAAGATCTGCTGAAAAACATATCGGCGGAGCGCATTTCCGCAGAGCTTGTAAAGCTTTTGTGCGGCAAAAACGCATTTGCCGTTCTTATGGAATACCCCGATGTACTTTCGGTGTTCATTCCGGAAATTGTCGCAGCGGTCGGCTTCAGGCAATACGGCGAAAAGCACGCCTACGATGTTTGGGAGCACACCTGCCATACGGTAGATACGATACCCGCCGACAGAACCCTGAGGCTTACGATGCTGCTGCACGATCTCGGCAAGGTGCCTACCCACGCGCTCAACGAAAAGGGCGACAGCACGTTTAAGAACCACGCCGCCATCGGCGGTGAAATCGCAAAAGAAATACTCACCCGCCTTAAATTCGATAAAAAGACCGTTAACCGCGTTTCGTTCCTCGTTTCAAATCACGATTTTGAGCCGCCGGAAACAAAAATTGAACTCAAACGCCATTTAAGCATGAAAACACCCGAAGATATCCGCACTCTGCTCACAATAAAAAAGAGCGACCGCGGTGCATTAAGTGAAAAATACCGCGATATTTCCGAGGGCACGCGCCGCTGCCTTGAATGGCTCGGTGAAATTGAAGAGAACGGCGAATGCTGCACGGTAAAAGACCTTGCGGTAAACGGCACCGACCTGCTGCAAGCCGGCGTTAAATCAAACGAGATCGGCACGGCGCTCAACACTCTGCTTGAAGCGGTCATAACCGAAAAAGTGAAAAACCGCAAGGATGATTTATTGACATATATATTATAATGGTATAGTATTGTTTCAGAACGATTGAAAGGGTGTAAAAATTATGAGAAAAACCTACGCGCTTAACTTCGGTTGGAAATACTCCCCCGAATTTTCGGATGAAATGATAAAAAAATCATTCGATGACAGTAAATTCGAGACGGTCGATATTCCGCACACCAACAAAGAGCTGCCGCTGAATTATTTTGATGAAAAGTCATATCAGTTCGTAAGCTGCTACCGCAAAAAATTCAGTATCGAAAAGTCAGAGGGCAAGCGCTATCTGCTTCACTTTGAGGGTGCCGCCGTTTATTCAAGGGTTTACCTCAACGGCAAATTCACAGGCGAATACAAGGGTGCGTACAACCGTTTTTCTTTCGATATTACCGAAGACCTGAATAAAAAAGATAATCTGCTCGTAGTCGAGCTTGACTCCTCCGAGCGTGAGGAGATACCCCCGTTCGGCAATGTAGTCGACTACCTCGTTTACGGCGGCATCTACCGCGAGGTGTGGATCGAAGAAGTAAGCGAAGTGTATATTGACAACGCCTTTGTGAGAACGCTCAATATTCTTGAACCGCGCAAGGTGCTCGATATTGATGTTACATTAAGCGAAAGCGCAAAAGGCAAACTCAATTTCAGACTCGTTGACGCGCAGGGCAACACCGTAGGCGAAAAGAGCACCGAATTTGAGGGCAGAGTGATAAATGCAAAATGGGCTCTTAAAAATGTCGCTCTGTGGGATACCGAAAACCCGAATCTCTATACTATATATATAAAGCTCGACTCCGCAGATGAAATCTCCGTTCGTTTCGGCTTCCGCGAGTGCCGCTTCAAACGGGACGGCTTCTACCTCAACGGCAAAAAAATAAAAATCCGCGGACTTAACCGCCACCAGAGCTATCCCTATGTAGGCTATGCAATGCCCGCAAATGTGCAGAAAGCCGATGCCGACCTTCTTAAAAACACTCTCGGTGTAAATCTTGTAAGAACCTCGCACTACCCCGACAGCATACATTTTCTTGACCGCTGCGACGAAATCGGTCTGCTCGTTTTCACCGAAATGCCCTCGTGGCAGTTCCTCGGCGAAGGCGAATGGCGCGAGCACGCCAAGGATAATGTTCGCAGAATGGTACTGCGCGACAGAAACCACCCCTGCATAGTCCTTTGGGGCGTGCGTGTAAACGAGGGCATGGACTGCGACGAAATGTACCTTGAAACAAACAGAATAGCCCGTGAGCTTGACAATACCCGTCAGACCGGCGGCGTAAGGAATATGCCGCAGAGTCATCTGCTTGAAGATGTTTACACATATAACGATTTCATTCATTCCGGCGGCAAAATGGCACTTATACCCGCAGTTGCCGCGTGCGGTCCGTTTGCGCCGTACCTTGTTACCGAGCACAACGGCCATATGTACCCAACCAAAAGCTTTGACCGCGAAGCACTGCGCACCGAGCACGCTTTAAGGCACACCCGCGTGCTTGATGCGGCATATAAAAACCACCGCACAAGCGGCGCAATCGGCTGGTGCATGGCTGATTACAACACCCACAAGGATTTCGGCAGCGGCGACAGAATCTGCTACCACGGCGTAACCGATATGTTCCGCGTACCAAAGCTCGGCGCGGCGATTTACCGCTCACAGCAGGAAAACACGCCGTTCCTCGAGGTTTCGTCATCTATGGATATAGGTGAACATCCCGGCGGAAATCTCGGCAAGGTGTGGATATTCACAAACTGCGATTATGTCAAGATTTATAAAAACGGCAGATACACAAGCACCGTCACACCCGATCAGTCAAAATTCCGCCACCTGCCGCATCCGCCGATGGTCGCTTCGGACTTCATAGGCGATATGCTTGAAGAGGTCGACCATGTTGATCCCAAGGCGGCGCCGCTGCTTAAAGATGCGCTCGTTGCCGCACAAATGGAACAGTTCAAGATGCCGCCGCAGAATTACCTTAAAGCAGGCGCGGCTATGCTCGTAGGCAAAATCCCGTTCGGCACAATGTTTGATATAGTCACAAAATATGTCGGCGGCTGGGGCGACAAGCAGACAACCTATCGCTTTGAGGGCTACAAAAACGGCGAATGTGTCGCAACGGTAGTAAGAACTGCCGTTACCGAGCTTCACATTGATGTTAAAGCCGACAGCGCAGTGCTTAAAAGCGGCGACACCTACGATGCCACCCGTATTGAAATCGTTGCACGCGACCAGAACGGCAACCGCGCGACCTTTGCCGATGCAAGCGTAAAAGTGACTGTTAAAGGTCCTGCAAAAGTCATAGGCCCCGCAACATTCCCGCTTGTCGGCGGCGACAGAGCATTCTGGGTAAGGACCACCGATGAAAAAGGCGCCGTTACCGTTACCGTGGATGCGGGCGAGCTCGGCAAGGCAAAACTTGACTTAATATCGGAATAAGTATATAATACTTGTTATTCTCAAACAAAGGAGTAAGTTAAAATGGAGAAAAAGCCCTATTACATCACAACTGCAATTGCTTACACATCGCGCAAGCCTCATATAGGCAACTCGTACGAAATCGTACTTGCCGATGCACTTGCAAGATTCAAACGAATGCAGGGCTTTGACGTTCGTTTTCAGACCGGTACCGATGAGCACGGGCTGAAAATCGAAGAATATGCAAACGCCGCAGGTGTTACACCCAAGGAATATGTTGATAAGGTCGCAGGCGAAATAAAGGCTATCTGCGACAAGCTCAACACCACTTATGACAGATTCATCCGCACCACCGATGCAGACCACGAGGAAGCAGTTAAAAAGATTTTCCAGAAGCTTTACGACAAGGGCGATATCTATAAGAGCGAATATGAAGGCTGGTACTGCGTACCCTGCGAAAGTTTCTTTACCGACACACAGCTTAAAGACGGCAAATGCCCCGACTGCGGCAGAGAAGTCCGCAAGGAAAAGGAAGAATCCTATTTCTTCAAAATGAGCAAATATCAGAAGCAGCTTGAACAGTATATCGAGGAAAACCCCGATTTCATCTACCCCGAAAGCCGCAAAAAAGAAATGATAAACAACTTCTTAAAGCCCGGTCTGCAGGATCTATGCGTTTCAAGAAGCACCTTCAAATGGGGCATCCCCGTTCCGTTTGACGATAAGCACGTTATCTATGTCTGGATAGATGCGCTTTCAAACTATGCCACCGGTTTAGGCTTTTTAAGCGATAATGACGAGCTTTACAAAAAATACTGGCCTGCCGATGTTCATGTTATCGGCAAGGATATTCTGCGCTTCCATACAATTTACTGGCCGATTATGCTGCTTGCGCTCGGTGAGCCGCTTCCGAAGCAGGTGTTCGGTCACCCGTGGCTGCTTTCAGGCACCGATAAAATGTCCAAATCCAAGGGCAATGTTATTTATGCCGATGAGCTTTGCGACCGCTTCGGCGTTGATGCGGTAAGATATTATCTGCTTTCCGAAATGCCGCACGCACAGGACGGCTCAATTTCCTACGAAACGATTATTGAACGCTACAATTCCGACCTTGCGAATACTCTCGGCAACCTTGTAAACCGTACTATTGCGATGAACAATAAGTATTTCGGCGGCATTATTCAGGCACCCTCTGCCGCAGAGGAGCTTGACGGCGAGCTTAAAAGCCTTGCTCTCTCGATGCTCGGCTCCGTTACCGAGTGTATGGACACTTACCGTGTTGCCGACGCGATTGAAAAAATATTCGAGCTTGCAAAACGCTGCAACAAATATATTGACGAAACAATGCCGTGGGCTCTTGCAAAGGATGAAGAAAAGCAGGCAAGGCTCGGCACCGTGCTTTACAATCTGCTTGAAAGCATCCGCTTCATAGCGGTAATGCTCAAAGCATTCACTCCCGAAACGAGCGACAAAATCATGGCACAGCTCAACTGCACCGTCGATACATTCGACTCGCTTGCGCAATTCGGCGCACTTAAAGCGGGCGACAGGGTCGGTGAAGCCACTCCCCTTTTCTCGCGCCTTGATGCTGAAAAGACACTCGCCGAGATAGAGGCGTCGCTGCCCGATGTTGAAGCTCCCGCCGAGGAAAAGGAAATCGAAGGTCTTGCTGAAATCGAATTTGACGATTTTGCAAAGGTCGAGCTTCGCGTTGCCGAGGTCGTGGACTGCAAGCCCATAAAGCGCGCCAAAAAGCTGCTTGAACTCACACTCAACGACGGCACCAAGGAGCCGCGCACCATCGCTTCGGGAATTGCGCAGTGGTATAAACCCGAAGACCTTATCGGCAAAAAGGTCGTAATCGTTGCAAACCTCAAACCCAGAATGCTCTGCGGTGTTGAAAGCCGCGGTATGCTTCTTGCAGGCGATGTGAGTGAAGACGATGTAAAAGTCGTATTCGTCGATATGCCCGCAGGCACTCAACTGCACTGATGAAGAATATATTTGACACACACGCCCACTATACAGATGCCGCCTTTGACGGCGACCGCGAAGAATTGCTCGGCTCGTTATGCGAGTCGGGCATTTGCGGCGTCATAAACTGCGGTTTTGACATTGAAAGCTCACACGCCTCGGTTTTACTTGCAAAAAAATACGGTTACATATATGCCGCCTGCGGTATTCATCCCGAAGAAATACACAAATTATCGCCGGATTGGGAGACTGAGCTGAACGCTCTGCTCGATTTGCCGGAATGTGTTGCCGTGGGCGAAATAGGGCTTGACCGCCATTATCGCAGCGATGATATCGAGCTTCAGAAAGAAATTTTCGAAAAGCAGCTTATCCTTGCGAATGAAAAAGGTATGCCCGTAATAATCCACGACCGCGAGGCGCACGAGGAAACATACACCCTGCTTGCCGGGCACAAGCCGCGCGGCGTACTGCACTGCTTTTCGGGCAGTGCCGAGAGTGCCGCCGAAATCATTAAGAACGGTATGTATATAGGCATAGGCGGTGCACTCACCTTCAACAACGCCCGCAGAGCCGTTGAGGTGGTCGCTTCGATTCCGCTTGACAGGCTCCTTTTTGAAACCGACTGCCCGTATATGGCGCCCGTGCCGTACCGCGGCAAGCGAAACGATTCACGCCTTATTGAGTTTGTGGCGCAGAAAGCTGCCGAAATTCGCGGCACCGATGCGCAGACGCTTCTCGACACGGCAGCCGAAAATGCACGCAAACTGTTTTTGGAATAATTCCTTTTTATTATTGAAACATTACGAAAAATGTATTAAAGTAGTTTTAAGGAGATGAATATTATGTCAGAAAAGAAATGGATTCAAACCTGGGGTCAGTCCCACTCATCACTTTCACTGTTCAAGTATCCGTCAATGCCCAAAACCTTCCGCCTCGTTATGAACACCGCAATTTCGGGCGAAAAGCTCAGACTGTGGATTTCAAACACATACGGAAATGACGATGTTAAAATCGGCGCGGTTACGGTTGCAAAATGCGCCGCAAACGGCACCGCGACCTCAGCTTTCAAAAATGTTACATTCTTCGGTAAAAATAAACTCACCATCAAAAAAGGCGACAGATTAAGATCGGATGAAATCGATTTCGACCTCAATGTCGGCGAATATTTCTGCATAAGCATTTATGTTGTATCCGGCGACCTTAAAAGCGGCAACCTGCTTGACAATGCCGAGCTTATCACGGTACCCGGCAATTACAGCATAACTCCCGTTATGGTTAACCAAACCCGCAAAAGGGATGCCGTTCGCGGCGTGGTTAGCAAGCTGCTGGGTATGCATTTCCCGAAGCCGATTCCGCTTTTCGATTCGGTTGAGGTGCTCAACTGCGAGGATGCTTCTTCAATAGTCGTTTTCGGCGACTCGGTAAGTCAGCAGGGCTTCTGGACCGGTCCGTTTGAAAAAAGAATAAGGGAAGCATATCCCGGCAAATATTCATTTATAAATAAATCGGTTATGGGTAACCGCCTGCTTTACGATTGCTCGCCCATATTCCCCGCACGCGGACTTTACGGCAACAAAGCCACCACCCGCATAAGGGATGATATTTACCCCTACGCCAACATTTCTCACGTAATTCTGTTTATGGGCGTTAACGATGTTTTCGAATACGCCAGCATAAATGCCCTGCCGAGCGAAAAGCCCGATCCGAAGGATATCTGCAACGCAATCAAGGGCATTACCGATGATTTACATTCACGCGGAATGAAGGTCATTATGTTCAATATCCCCGCATTCGGCTCCGCACCCGATGCAACGCGCGAAAAAGATGCCATACGCCGCGTGGTAAACAAGTGGATTGACGATAATCAGAATATTTTTGACGGCTATTACGATGTTGCGGGCGCCGCTGCCGACCCCGAGGACGATTACCGTTCAAAGCCCGAATTTATCGGTGCCGACAAGCTCCACCCCAATGCATACGGCGGCAAATACCTTGCAGACCTCATTGATCTCGGAATGTTCAAATAATAAACAGTCCAAAGGTGCTGTCGCATTTACTTAAATTTCAACATTTTTCAGCAACATAATTGTAAAATTTTTCAACAGATGTTATAATAACTGTGTGTATTGCTCGGTGAGCATAATACACACAGTTTTCGCTAATTTGTCCCGAATAAATAATCGGCGGTGATTTAATGGCAAAATTCGACTCTGTAAAAATCAAAAACGGTATCAATCATTTCAAAACTTACTGGAAAAAACCACCCGAAGGTAAATATGTTTCCTTCAAGGAATATGTTGACACCACAATAGGCATCGGCGCCAACTACTCCTCAGCCATGATACTGTCAAAGTTCATCTCTTTCGGCGCGGGATGTTACCTGATGATGTATCACTACAAGCTGCCTTACCTTGTATTCTCCGTCATCAACGTAATAAATATGCCGTTGAGCTATCTGTTCAGCATGATCGGCTGGATAATCAACGACAATCTCGGATTTTTGCCGAAGAAAACCGAAAAGAAATTTTACGGACTGTATTTTTTCATGATAATAAGCGGTTTGTTCATGATATTGTTTGACTTTTCGGCTGTGCTCAACCCGTCAGCGCCGCTTATTCACTACCTAAATTCGCTTGACGGCATCAATGCCTCGTCCGCAATTAAAATTCTCGGCACTTATATATTCTGCAACGGCTACGGCGGCGCGCGAAATCTTTTCTGGCGCAAAAAGCTCATTCCGAAATTCGGCAGATATAAATATGCCCTCTACTGCGATTTTCTTCCCAAAACCGTTATGGTTTTCCTTATCGGCTGGCTGCCGTTCTACAAAACACTCGGCGACGTTACTACACGTGTGTGGGTAGCCAATCTTCTGTTCTCGGTTTACAATGTCTATTCATTCAACAATCAGCTTGAAACCTGTGCGCAGAACATCAGCCCCGACCCGCAGGAAAGAATCTGGGTGCGCACATTCCCCATAAAGCTTTCGCACTTTATATGGAATATCGTTGATATTCTCATCCCCGTTTTCATAGGCTTCTGTAAGGATGAATGGGCGGATATCACGGTTTTCAAGTACATAATTCCGTTCACATTCCTGTTCTTTGCCTCGCTCACGCTCGTGCTTGCGCGCAATGTCAAGGAGCGCATACCGCAGCCCCCGCTTGACAGAAAGGTCAGCATCAGCTTTTGGGACGGTATGTCCGGCGTGCTTTACAACAAATACCGCTGGATAAATACCATAGTCAGCCTGCTCGATTCACTCGGCAACGGTATGCTTGCATTCAGCACCATACTCTATCTTTACACATTCCGCCTGAGCGGTCTTCCGTACAGTCTTATTTTCACGCTTGTGTCGTTCTGCGGCACACCGCCCGACTTTTTCACGCCGTATTTCAGAAAGCATTTTTCATACCGTCAGGTAATGATTTTCTACCAGCTTGTAAGGGCAATAGGCAACGCGGTTATAGTCGTCTGCTTCCTGTTCTTCGGCGACAATCTCACGCTTTGCGGCACTGTAAGCCTTGTTGCGCTTATGGCTATGGAGGTCTGCTCCACCGTTCCCAAATCCATAAACAGCGATATGCAGGTGCAGATAAACGACTATCAGATGTATCTTTCGGGAGAACGCCTCGAAAGCTTTTCGGGAGTTTTCAGTTGGTTTACCGGTCCGCTCACAAACTTCGTCGGTCTTATCATCCCGCTGCTGCTGTTAAAATACGGCTTCAACAGCAACTGGGACGTACTGTTTATTGACGAATCAAGAACAAAAATAATAGTTATCCCCATCATCATAGATATTATCGGCTACCTGCTTATGACTATACCATATATCTTCTGGGATTATGACGATGTAAAGCAGAACAAGGTAATTCAGGTATTAAAGCGCCGCGAGGAAGTAACCAACGGCACAAGTAATGCAGCTGTCTACACGGAAAATACCGAAAGCGAGGTGGCGGACAATGCGTAAAAACAAAAAAGACCTTATGAAAGAAGCGGAACTGAACGCTGAAAAGCTCAATATACCCGCAGACGAAATATGGACTTATAAAATAGACGGTCTTCAGTCCCCGCGCATTATCGACAAATCCGTAAAGCCCGCGGTGAAATTCGGAATTATAGCAGTTATTGTTGCGGCAATCGCCCTTTCAATATTCTTCAGCATACGCGCGGTAAGCAACGACGAATTCAAATACGCGAAAATCGACAGCGGCTATGAATTTGTTAAATATTCAAATCCCGGCACCGTCAAAGAGGTTACAATCGACTATGCCGACGTCGACCGCACGCAGCCCGTTACCGAGATTCACGAATACGCTTTCAACTGCGATGAGAAAATAGAAACGGTGTATATCGGCAAAGATGTTCAAAAAATCGACGGCAAAAGCTTTTACAGCTGCTGGAGTCTTAAAAACATTTTTGTTGATGATGATAACCCGTATTACTGCGATATAGACGGCGTGCTTTATAATAAGGAGCTCACCGAGGTTATTTATTACCCGAGCGCGCACAACACTTATCTTGTTGAAAAAATCGGCTATAAATATGACTTGCCCGAAAACGGAAGCATCACGAATGACGATTTCTGTTCGGCGGTATTACTGCTTGATGAATGTATCGCAAACGGGCAGGATCCCGCCGGGCTCGACGGTGATGATGCCGCACTTATCGAAAAACTCGTCAGGGTTACGGGAGTTACCGATTTCAAAAAATTCTCGGAGGATTACAGCGGCAAAGTCGGTATTTATGTTCTGCCCTCAACCGTTACAAAAATCGGCAAGCTCGCTTTCGCATATTCCGATATTACCGAAATATATATACCCGAGGGAGTCAAAGAAATCGGCACACTCGGCTTCTTCAAAGCCGAAAAGCTTAAAGAGATTTACTCTTACACAGCGGCAGAAGCAATAACCGACACGACTTATGAAAATGTTGCCGAAAAGCTTTCCGCCTACCGTTCACTGCCGAACGGACTTGAAACAATCGGCTCCGACGCCTTTACTTACGACAGATGCGTTACTTATATGTATATTCCGGCATCCGTAAAGGAAATCGGCCACCACGCGTTTTTCAATATGGCGTTCAAATCGGGCGACACCATTGAAGGCGTTGCCGAAATAAACGTTGCCGCTTCCGAAGAAGCATTCCGCAAAACTACCGAAATCGGCGACTCCTGGCTGCCGAAGCTCGGTGACGGACTTTTCAAAAAAAATGCAGAAGTAAAATATTCCGCAGACAGACAATAACTCAACAAGGAGAAACTTATGAAAAAATGGTACACGGGCGTTGTTCATTCACACACCACCCGTTCTGACGGAAACCTCTCCCCCGCACAGCTCGTAAAAAAAGCTGAGGAAATCGGTCTTGATTTTCTCATCATCACGGACCACAACCAATTCTGCGATGAGGTACCGGAAAGCGACAAGGTGCTTGTAATACCCGGCGCCGAGCTCACCGATGACACCTGGGGGCACACAAATATCTGGGGCGTCAGGCAGCCCATCGACAATTTCACCTGCGGCAGCTACGCGGACTGGGAGCGCAAAATCGCCATGGCGCGTGAAAAAGGGGCGTTTATATGTATGAATCACCCCAAATGCAGCAACTGCGGCTGGCATTGGCCCCTTGAGCCCGAAAAGGTGGATTGTGTGGAGGTCTGGAACAGCCCGCAGCATACCGATAATATGATCTGCACCGCCTGGTGGCAGGATGAACTGCGCAAGGGCAAAAAAATACCCGCCGTAGGCGGAAGTGATTTTCACCGTGATTACGTAGTTACGGCAAAGCTTGACAATCCCGTTACCTGCGTTTATGCCGAAAACTGCACGCAGGATGAAATACTTAATGCCATAAAGGCGGGGCACGTTACGATTTCGCCGCGTATAAACGGGCAGATGATATTGATCACAAGCGGCGACTGTGTAATCGGCGATACCGTAAAGCTCACCGAAAACACCGAGGTTACCGTAAGCGTTGATATGCTCAAAAAGAATCAGAAGCTGAAAATAATCGACAATGCGGGTGTAAAATTCGAATACAAAGCGCCGAAAACCGCGCCGTATTCCGTAACGCTGCCCGTAAAAGAAGCAGGCTTCATCACCGCACAGGTGGAATATGACCTGCACCCGCTTTACAGCGCGCTCTACGGCAAGGTGGAGCAAAAAATACTGCACAGCAAGCACACAGGCAAGCTGCCGCCGTTCATCAACTCGCAGACAAGCGCAATATACTTTGAATAAAAACAATAAAAAATCGGGCAGCTCTGCAAAACCGGTAAGGAAAAAGGCGTCAAAATCATTCAGCAACAGCACAAAACCGATTATTATGACTTAAAAAAGCACTTGCCGAAGCAAGTGCTTTTTTATTGGTGCTTTATACATGGAAATAGCCGCGGTTCTACCTGGTGAAAAAGGCTTTGGCAAAGCAAAAAACAAACAGCCGCACGTGAGCGGCTGCTTGAAACAGTAATGCGGCGCTAAACTTACAGAGCCCATTATTCGCCCCTTATAGGTGCAGAGCAGGGACTGTCGCATTGGTTAAAACAGTGTTGCAAATAACTGTTTGAAATATCTGCAGATTCGGTTGAACAAATCCCTGAAAAATTTCCAGGGCTCTTTTGAAGTTTTAAGTTCAACCGACTTGGAATCCGCATTGTAAGGCGTTGTGCCGCCTGCGGTGTCTGTGCCGACCGTGGTGTTCTTCAGCGTTCCGGCATTTGAAATATCCCACGGCTCAAAGCCTGCCGCCGCAGCGGGTGAGTTATCCGAAAGCGTAAAGTCATAATTTGCGGCATCCTTAAAGCCCGGGTCAATCATTATCGGGTTGTGAACAATGCCGCGGCGTTCGGCAGTTTCGACATTTACGGCTTTCTTAATATCGGTTTCTTTTGCCACATACACATTACCGCCGTTTGTAAGGTCCCAAAGGATATTGTCGCTGTCGTTGTACGCATCCTTTTCCTGCATATATGAGAAAGTGAGCACCTTGTTGTCGGTAAGCAGAATGTTGTTCGTGAAATCTGCGGTCTTTTTGCCGCCGTCATTGGCAACGGCTCTTGCGGGAGCCGAAACAACGCGCACCTGCGATTCGCCGCTTAATGCGAATATGTTGTTTCTTACAGTGTTGTATGAGCCGTAGTGCAGGTGGTAGGCGTCGCTGCCGCAGTTATAGGAAAGGTTGTTTTCAACAAGTATGTAGGCGGAGCCTTCATCAAGGTAAATGCCCCAGCCGCCGTAGCCGCCCTCATCCGGGTCAGCCGCAACGTTGTGTATAACATTACCGCTTAAAACCGTGCCGGGCTGATTGCCGAGCGTGTAGATGCCGCCCATATCCGAAAGCCAGCCCTGACCGATATTGTAAATGAGGTTGTCGCAGATTTTGTTGTTGTAGGTTACGGTATAGGCGTAGCCCCACACCCAGCCGACCGAGATTGCGGAATAATAGCCGTCGTGAATTTCGTTGTGTGTAATATCCACACTGTTCGCGTGAATTACGAGAACTGCGACCGCATTGAAAAACACTCTGCCGTAACCGGAAATAATATTGTTGTTTACCTTTATGTTTTTTGTAACGCGGGCATCGTTCACATCAATATTTTCGCCGCGGATATAAACCGCCTGCGCGCCGATATTGCTGAAAATACAACTGTCGACTGCGGCATCGGTAACGGCGGAGCCCATAAATACGGCACACGAGGCAAGGTCCTTGAATTCGCAGTTCTGCACTTTGAAATTGTGCGCATTTTCATACGCAAGGCAGGATTTTGCATTGTAAGCCGCCTGCGAGGAGTCTACATCGGTATTTACGGTGTAGCCGTTGCCCCTGAAAATAATATTTTCAAACGAAATACCGTCAACACCGCTTATGCTTATAAGTGTTTCAAGGCTGCCGCCCCAGAGTGTGAGCGTTGCGGCATCCTCACCGTTTTGAGGTATGTAATATAAGATGCCTTCCGATTTGTCGAAATACCATTCCTTTGGCTTGTTGAGCGCCTCAAACACGTTTTCGAGGAAATATCTGTCGTTATCGTTTATCCTCATAGCCGCGCCCTTGGTGAACTCCATTAAGCCGGAATTTGAGTTGTAGCTCTTTACGGGCAGGATTTCATCCTTCCACCAGTGCAGGATTCTCGCAACAACACTGTCGGGATTTTTAAGCTCGGGCAAATTATCGGGATTTACCGTCATAGCCGAGTACGAAAGGAAAATGCCGTTGTCGGTCCCTGCGACCTCGGGGTTAAGGCAGTATTTTTCATCTACCGCCGTGGGATAAAGGTAGCCTTTTTCGGGATAGCGCGTTTTATTGAGCGTTGTTTCGGCATTGAAAAGCACGCTTATAGCGGCATCCTTGCCGACATTCTTTCTGAAAGCCTTTACGCCGTTTACGGTGCATTCTTCAAAGCCCGTGTAAGCGGTGCCTGCGGTGAAAATGACCTTTTCGCCGTTGTAGGCTTTGTAGGTAACATCCGCCTTGTCGAAGGAATTGAAGCTTACCGTGTCTGTAAAGGTATATGTGCCGGCTCTGAAATAAACCGTAACGCTGCCGGAAAGTTTCTTTGCCTTTTCCTTTGCAGCGCCTATTGTTGCAAGGGGCGCGTTGATTGTGCCGCTCGCGGAATCATCGCCGTCGGGTGCAACATAAAGCTCGTTCGGCGAGCCGGAATATGCCGCGCAAACGGGAATTGCCGCCGCAGACAGCATAAATATGGAAGCGAGCGCATAAAGTAAAATCTTTTTCATATAAGCCTCCCTGAAATATATCGGTTTGTACTATGATAACACGCCGGCACGTTTTATTCAACAAAAATATATGTTATGTTGCTGCGCTTTGTGTGTAGTACTGTGCCTGAGCGTTCCAAAGCTCACAGTATTTGCCGTTTATGTCCTTCAGCAGGTCTTCATGGGAGCCGAACTGAATGATTTCGCCCTCGTGGAATACGGCGATTTTATCACAGAAGCGGCAGGAGGACAGGCGGTGCGAGATATAAACAGCCGTTTTATTCTCGACCATATCGTTGAAGCGGGAGTAAATCTCATACTCCGCAATCGGGTCAAGCGAGGCTGTCGGTTCGTCAAGAATTACAAACGGCGCGTCCTTATACAATGCTCTCGCAATAGCAATTTTCTGTGCTTCACCACCCGATATTTCTATTCCGTTTTCGTCAAAGTCCTTATAAATAACAGATTTAAGTCCGTCGGGAAGTGATGATACTCTTTCTTTCATACCTGCGATATTAAGACAGGAATGAACCTTATCATCGTCATAATTCTGTGTGCAGGCTACATTTTCACCGAGTGAAAATGAGAACAAGCGGAAGTCCTGAAAGACGACGGAAAACAGTGCAAGATAATCCTCGTAATCGTATTTTGTAATGTCAATTCCGTTGAGAGTGATATACCCTTCGGTGGGGTCGTAAAGCCTGCAAAGCAGCTTTATCATTGTGGTTTTGCCGCTTCCGTTCATACCGACAACCGCAACCTTTTCGCCGACCTTGAACTTGAACGAAAGATTCTTTATTGCGTAAACATCGGAGTGCGGATATTTGAAGCTGACATTATGAAATTCAATGTCATAAATGTTGTCGCTGCGCTTTTCGGTCGGGATTGTGCCGTAATGCATTTCAGTAGGAATATCAACATACTCAAAGAACTTTTCAATATATTTTACATTATTATGAAAACCTGTTGCAGAATTTCCAAACCAAGCAAAAGCGGTCATCAGTTCGCTTATCGTCTGAGAATAGCGGAGAAAATCACCTAATCCCATTGAACCGATTATTACTTTTATCGCAACGAAAGCATAGACCAACGCTTTGATAATATAGTTTACTATCTCAACTTTTAATTCAAAATTCCATTGGCTATCAAGCCTGTTGTCATTTTCTTTTGTCCATTTCTTCACCATTTCGGTAATGCTGTTAATTATCAACGAGCTCTGTGAAAAAATATGAACATCCTTGTGTGCTTTGCTGTCATCAAGATAATCTGATAAATAGAATTTCATCAGTCTGTTTATAACCGGCAGCTTTTGATTGTAGTAAAACATATTGTCATTGAACTTTTTAGAAACTTTTCCGATAAGAATCGAACAGACAGAAGCAACAACAAGGAGAACTGCTATCATCCAACCCGAATCAACAAATGACAGAAATGGAGAAAGCGTCATTTTTGAACTGTGGAAAACCATTGTTAAAAGAATCAGCACAGAAAAAACAATATTTAATGATGATCTGAAAATGCTTGTAAGCCTGCCAAGGTAGCTTATTCCGCCCACATCTCTGTTATCGACTATACTCTGACGGTGAGAACGTACAGACGGGTCTTCCGTATTTTTATAATCCATTGAGAAGCTTTTATCGTTAAGATACATTTCTTCCCATTGTTCACAGACAACAAGACCCACTCTGAGCTTGCGCCATGATATTTTACTGAGAAGCACGAGCAAAGATTGTCCGCCGACGGTAATTGCCGCAAGAAAAATCAGTTTCTTAATATCCCTGTTTCCTACAATTTCATTAAGCATTTCACCGCTGAAAAAGATTCCGTAAAAATTGCTTGTAACCTCAAAAAAGGAAAAAAGAAAAGAATGAAGAATAAAATGCGGTGTGAATTTTTCAACAAGTCGGCACGCCTTTACCGTAACAGATATATCGTATTTTATTTTTGTGATTGTTTCTTTAAGCTTCATTTCTTTCACCGTCCTCTTTATAGTATTTGCTTTGAATATCATAAAGCTCCGCATATTTTCCGCCCTGATTCATAAGCTCATCGTGAGTGCCGATTTCAGCAAATTTTCCGTAAGAAAGGAAAACAATTCTGTCACAGAACCTTGTGGACGAAAGTCTGTGTGAAATATACAGCGAGGTTTTACCTGACGTGAACGAATCATATTTAAGATACATTTCGTTTTCAGCAATGGGGTCAAGCGCAGCCGTCGGCTCATCAAGAATAATGACAGGTGCGTTTTTATAAAGTGCTCTTGCCAACAGAAGTTTCTGATATTCGCCGCCCGAAAGCTCAACTGCATTTTCATTTACACTTTTAACAAGCAGTGTATTTTCTTTATCCTCAAGCTTTTCAATTCTTCTGTCAAGCCCTGCTTTTTTTATGCAGGATTTCAGAAGCTCATAATCTGTATGTTCTTTATCCTTAAGCGATATATTACCGCCTATTGTTTCGGGCAGCACTCTTGTGTCCTGAAATACGGCGGAAATAAGAGTAAAGTATTCATCACGGTTAAATTCAGAAATATCCGTTCCGTTAAGCCGTATAACACCCCCTGTGGGCTTGTATAGACCGCATATCAGCTTTACAAGTGTAGTTTTACCTGCACCATTCAGACCTACAAGAGCAAGCTTTTCACCCGATTTCCATGTAAAACTGATATTATCAAGTATCATTCTTTCACTTCCGGGATATTTAAAGCTGACATTTTCAAAGGTAAATGTAAATTCATTTCCCTTTGGAAGTTCTGTCCCGCCGTTGTTTATGGTACTGTTTTTTATTTCCATAAAGTTTCTGTAGTCGCTTGTGCAGAGATTTGCCTCAAAAGTAGTGGAAATCATACTGCCGACATCTTTAAGATAATTTCCGAAGCTCAGCATTGCGCTGAAATACAGAATCAGCTCTGCTCCCGAAATATCGCTTTTCAAAAGTTTATATGCGAGGAATCCGTAAGCACCGCCCTCGACAAATATGCTGCCGAATACAAGTCCGAGGTCTGAAATAAAATAATAAAGATAAACCTTATTTGTCCAGAATTGCTTTTCGCCGATAAAATATTCGCTTAATGCCTTGAACTGATCTCTCAACCTGTAAAGGCGTATATCTTTAGCCGCACTGAAATCTCTCGCATTTTTTGTAAGATAATTCAGCTTTCTGTCAATTACTGCCTGCGGTTCTTTGGTTTTATCAACGAGTTTATCAGACAGCAGAGAAATGCCAAGTGCCGCAAGCTGAGTTACAATAAGATAAACAATTATCAACGGTTCAAGCGTTGCAATAATGCCGCCTATAGAAAGAATCAAAGCTATCTGACTGACAAGATAAGTAAAGTTATATATCAGATTTTCAGGACCCGATTTTTTAATTGAGTTATTTGCTCTCTGATATATGTTCCTTGCTGCCGGACCTTCAATAAGCTCAAAATCAATATCCATTATTTTTTCGGCAAAAATTATTTCAAAATGCTTATACAACCTTGATTTTTTCTGCATTATCTTTTTGTTTGATTTGACGTAAATAAATGCCGAAAGCATTACACAGACAGTTAACCCGAGAACGCCGAGCAACACCTGCGGAATAACAAATCCCTTTTCGATAAGATAAATAATTGCAGGTGCAAATGACATTTCAGCAATTCTTAAAACCGGTGTGATTGCGATTACAATCAAGAACATAATAATTGCTGTCTTATCCCATTTGTTTATTGTCTTGCATACATACACAAGATTTGAGAATATATTGTATTTTTTCAACTTTCTCACCTCGCTTTGAAGTATATCAAAAAAGCAGCCTCAGCGGACTGCTTTTGCGTGAATGGTTCATTTTTCTGCATGAACGGTAACGGGAAGCATGATTTCAGTGCCGAAAACGCCTTCTTCGTGCTCTCTTTTTAAATAACCGCCGTATTTTTTAACTATGCCGTCAATCCGCATCAGGCCAAATCCGTGGTCTTCTCCTTTGGTTGTTTTATATGTCTTACCGTGTCGTTTCGGCGTTCCCGCCATTGAATTGGTTACGGAAATATAAAACTGCTCCTTAAAAAGACCGATATAAACACGGATAAATCTGTCAGCTTCGTTTTCAATTTTCATGCAGGCTTCCATAGCATTGTCAAGCAGATTGCCGATAATAACGCAAAGCTCAACGTCTGTTATATCCGTTTCAGGCACACTTGCGGTTACATCCGTTCTGATGCTTTTATTCTGCGCAAGAGCAAGCTTGCTGTTCAGAATAGCATCTACAGTCACATTGCCTGTCTTCACGACGGTATCCACGGTGTTCAGGTCAATATTCAGTTCCCCGAGATATTTTTCGAGTGCGTCGAGTTTTCCTGTTTTCAGATCGGACTGCATAACGGCGATGTGATTGCGGTAATCGTGACGCCATCCTCGCATGGTGTTATAAATATTCTGTACCTCTTCGCAATGCTTTTCGATAAGCTCCTGCTGATAGGAGGCTATTCTTTTATCAATACTGCGGTGAAACAGCGTATCAAATAACGACATAATTATCTCCTGTAATAAGCGACAAAGGCTTTATTAATATCATCATACATTCTTCTTGAAACAGGAACGGACTTGCCGTTATCGAGAATGACTTCTGTTTTTGAAATCCGTTTTATGTGTTCGAGATTTACAATAAATGAACGGTGAGTGGAAATGAAATCATTTCCGATATTGCTCTTGAAAGATGAAAGCGACTGATTTACGGTAATATCACCGTCAGCACAGGTGATTTTCAGAGTATGTCCGACGGCCTCAATGCAATAAATATCAGAAAGAAGCAGCTTAACATTTTCTCCGTTTGCGTTAATAAGAATCGCAGGCGAGGTTTTGCCGAGGTTTTCGGCGGCACGGGAAAGCACCTCCGATATTTTCTCGAAGCTGACGGGCTTCATAAGGTAGTGAAGCGCCGCAACATCATACCCGTCGGAAATGTATTTATCATAGCCTGTTACAAATACGATTTGCGTATCCTTACTGTACTTGCGAACTTCTTTCGCAAGACCTATGCCGTCGATTTCTTTCATCTGAATATCAAGCAGAAGTATGTCGTAATTCTTGTTTTCCTCATATTCAAACAGAAAGCTCTCCGCGCTGCCGAAGCTTTTGAGCACAGCAACATTACCCGTTGAGGCAGACCACTGTTCAACAAGCGAGGAAAGATATTCAATTTCAGCGGCTTCATCGTCGCAGATTGCAATGTTGAGTTTCATAAAATACTCCGTTTTTTATGCGAGTTCGTGCACATTCCTTTCAACAACCGCCTGCCGCAGAGCAGGGGAAAGTCTGTTGAAATACTCCGAATATCCGCCAACACGAACAATAAGGTCTTCGTGCAGCTCCGGGTGGGCGAGTGCATCTTTCAGCTCCTCGGCAGAGGTCGCCGTAACCTGCACCTGAATGCCGCCCATAGCAAAATAACCCGTTATCATCGACTTTATCAAAGCGGCGCTGCGGCACATCGGCTTGGAAAGCGTAAGGTTTATGACGGATATTCCGTCAACAAGATTTTGCGGCAGCTTTGAGGCGGAGCAGAGCATGGCGGTGGGGCCTTTTACCGCTTTGCCGCGCAGCGAAGCGATTGAGTCGCAGGTGGGCTGACCCGCGCGGCGTCCGTCGGGCGTTGGGCCTATATTTTTGCCGCAATTCTCATAGCGCGTGAATTGGTGCTCGGTGAGCGTAAAGCCGTCAAGAAATTCAAGTGTCGGCTTTTTGTCGCGGTAAACCGAAAATACGCGGCGTGCAAACTCGGCACCCATTTCATCAATTTCGGTGTTGTCGGTGCCGAAACACGGACAGGTTTTCAGCTTTGTAAAAAATTCGTCATCCTCGGCTTTCAGCAGTGTGAGAAATTCATCTGCCGAATACAGCTTTTTGTCGTAGTAAATATCCTTCACTGCCGCAAGGCAGTCTATGGTGTTGATAAGTCCGCTTTCGGAGTTCATTGTCCAGTTGTAGCGGGCGCCGCCGTTGTTGAAATCTTTTGCGCGGTCAATGCAGTCATCCCACAGCAGGGTGCGCATCGGATGGGGCAGGTATTCTGAACGGTAGCGGTAAACATCTTCGGTGTAATCTATTATTTCTTCGGTAACCTGCTCGGCTTTTCGGCAAGCGCCCTCAAAAAATTCTTCAAAGGTGGCTTTTTCGGCAAGCGAAGCGTGCAGATATTCTTCAAAAGCTTTAAGCAGATTTACGTCGGAATCCGTGCCGCCCGCGTGTGTTATACCCTCAAGATTCGTTTCGGTGCAGCCGCCGCCGCAAAAGCGGGTAAGCTCGCCCTTCTTTATGTGCGGAAACCTCGCCTTGAGCATATCGTGAATGCCTTTTTCGTTATAGAACGACGGGTTCGCGCTGCCGTATGCAATATCGTCAGCCGCAAGCTGCCATATATCATCGGGCATATTATCGGTAATGCGCAGTTCAAGCAGGGGGCGCCGTCTGCCTTTTATGGCGCGAAGCGCCTGCCGCGTTATCTCGTTGTACTCGGGACCTATGGCGCACGACCACATATCAACGGCATCAACATTGTCGAAAAGCTCGCCGATCACGTCGGTAAGATCTTCACCGTTGTAAAGGTGCGCAAGACCGCGGTCAAGACAGCCTAAATTGTCGCAGCCGTCAAAGTAAAAAATCGCGTTCCAGCTTACAAGCCCCTCATAATATGTGGCGGCGGGCTTGAAAGGCACATTTTTGAGTGCGGCTATCAGCTCGGGCTCGGCGTTGGCGGAAATGAGGTATTCAACACAACGCCCGGCAAAATCTTTCATTGACTGAATAAGCAAAAGCAGACCGTCGCGAAATTCCGCTTTTTCGGGCGTGTCGGCATCAATTTTAAGTATGCGCTCGCGGTAGGAATCAAGTCCCTCTTTCACAATGCGCGAATAGTTGGGCGAGCCGTGAGTCCACCCGCAGGGGTTATAGCTTATCTCGCTAAAAGCTTCCATTTCACGAAAAGCATTCTCCATGCCGTGCGCTCTGCACTTTTCTTTTAATTGTTCACGCTTCCATTCGTAAGTTGAGGCATAAATCGGCTTGACCGAGCGCGGCTTGTAGTTTTCATCAAAATACCCGGTGCCGCGGGGGTAGAGCTTTTCTCCGCTATTGTAAGCGGGCGGTGTTGCCATATCAAACCATTTCGCATAAGCACGGCAGTGACGGTAAAAATAGCCTTTTTCGGGTGCTTCGAACAACCCCGCCGCATACGGCTCATCGATTTTTTCGAAAAATTCGGAAATTTCGGTTTTGCTCATTTTGACAACCCCTTTACATAGCGTGTCGCGGAACGGGCTGAATTGCCCGTATACACATTACAGTGTGCGCCATAATGCGCAAAATGTCAATATCGTTTGTAAAATAACAGAATAATTACGCGGGGTTTATGATGAGTGTGGTTTTCAAGCCTGCGGCTTGGATAAAAAAATTACGAAGCGAAATCTTCGTAATTTTTTGTATAAGAGCGACCAAACGTCGTATATTTAAGCTAAAAACTCACAAAAGTCGTTTTTAATTTGCCCGACAAACCGGGATTTATCGTTCTCCTGTCTTGATAAAATGAATCAGTTTCTCAACATCATTAAAGTCATCATAGTCGCCATTAATTCCCACGCGGTGATAGACAATGCCCTTCTTTTCATTTCTTTCAAGGCAATCTAGAAGTCTATCCTCTCCGTATCTTTTAGCAAACAATGTAAACCCGTATGGCTTGATTTTTTGCAACAATCCATTTCTGCAATCTGATTCACATTCGTAGCAATGCCCATAGTTCATTTCGATAGAGCATCTCCTATTTTCGCACCACTCTTTATCTGGACATTCCCCAGAATTGCATCCGCTGCAATGCTCATTTTCAGTACATAGACAGCATGCAAGACCACATCTTGCTATTCCAAGCTCTCTCTTCATTCTGTTATCCCTATAAATTCAGATTTGTTGGCAATATTATAACAGATTTTTGATAATAAATCAAGGCGAAGCGGTAAATCATCAAACCCGCAGTAGTAATGATATATCGCTTGCGCGATATGATATACTTGCTTCGCAAGCATGATATATTTTCGCTTCGCTCAAATATGATATAATATCCGTTCCTTCATACGCCGCAGGCGTATATCATCCGCGTAGCGGATATCATATTGCGAAGCAATATATCACCCGTTCCGCGGGGAACGGATATCATTGTAAAAAACCTCTTTTGTCCGATAGACAAAAGAGGTTTTTTACATGGTGCACCGAAATCGGTGAAATCCGAACCTTTTTCTGCCGCTTCAATTTCGGCAAAGGTGATTGTTTTTGAACCGTCTTTGAAATTAATAGTGATTACCATTTTGTCATCGTCAAGATAAATTGCGTTGATGATCTAACA
>JAZLJH010000054.1:0-2991 GCA_045617785.1 Acutalibacteraceae bacterium | reverse complement strand
AAAAGGTAATTATAGATCCGCAGGCGCAGGCGACAAAGCGCGCACAGGAGGGTTACACCTATGCACAGGAGCGCGGCTTTGATGTTGCCGAAAAGGATGCGCAAAATGAAGCGGACGGTCAGTTCACCAATATGGGTGTCGGTGTGGGCACTATGGCAGGTGTCGGCGGCGTTGTAGGCGGCGTTGTAGGCAATGCCGTAAACGGTGCAATGAGCGCGGCTGCCGAAACACCGGCTGCTCCGTCAGATGATATGGCAGCTTTCAAGGCGAAGGTCGAAAAGCTGACCGTTATGAAGGATTCGGGGCTTATATCCGAAGAAGAATTCAACAGTATGAAAGCGCAGCTTCTTGCGGCGATAATGTAAGAGGAGGCAAATTATGAAAAAGAATTTCAAGTATTATATAGTTATATGGGCAATAGCCCTTGTATTATACATAGCAGTTTCACTCATTATGCCGGGGTGCAATTACGCGGCTCTCATTATCACCGCGCTTGCATTCGCCGCACAGCTCGGCTGCGCATATTTCGCATTCAAGCCTGCACAGCTTTCAAAGGTTTTCTACAATATACCGATTATACGAATCAGCTATATCGGCGTTATCATCACTGCCGTGGCGGGAATTCTTTTTGCTCTGCTGCCGGTTTCGCCGTTTATCGGCACATTCATTTGCCTTGCGGTGCTTTTGTTTACGGTGATTTCCGTTCTCAAAGCAAATGCGGCAAGCGAGCTCGTTTCCGATGTCGATGAAAAGGTGAAAGCGCAGACTTTATTCGTAAAGTCGCTGACGGCAGATGCCGAAAGCCTGCTTGCCCGTGCGGCAGCGCCCGAAGCAAAAGCCGCCTGCAAAAAGGTGTATGAGACAATCCGCTACTCTGACCCGATGAGCAGCGATGCCCTCGCAGGCGTTGAAAGTCAGATAACGCTTAAATTCAATGAGTTTTCCGCGGCTGTGGCAGACGGTGCGGAAAATATCGGCACACTTGCCGATGAACTTGTTGTGCTTGTTGGGGATAGGAATAATAAGTGTAAAATATTGAAGTGAGGAAAAACCATGTCAGTATTCAAATGCAAAATGTGCGGCGGCACGATCGAATTCACCGAGGGTGCAACTGTCGGCGTATGCGACAGCTGCGGCACAAAGCAGACCTTGCCCAAAACCGATGACGAGGTAATAAGCAACCTCCACAACAGAGCAAACACGCTCCGTCTGAAATGCGAGTTTGACAAGGCGGAGGAAATCTACAATAAAATCCTTGAAAATGTGCCCGACGATGCCGAAGCGCACTGGGGTGTAATACTGTGCAAATACGGTATTGAGTATGTAGAAGACCCCAAGACATACAAGCGCATACCGACTTGCCACCGCACCTCGTTCGAGGCAATACTTGCCGATGAAGATTACAAGGCAGCTATTGAAAACGGCGATATTGCACAGCGAGAGCTGTACGAAGCCGAAGCAAAGGAAATTGACCGCATACAGCGCGATATTCTCGCCATTGTTAAAAATGAAAAGCCGTTTGATGTGTTCATCTGCTACAAGGAGACCGACTTTGACGGCAAGCGCACACAGGACAGCGTGATAGCCAACGATATTTACTACCAGCTTACGCAGGAGGGCTTCAAGGTCTTTTATGCCGCTATTACGCTTGAAGACAAGCTCGGCCGGGAATACGAGCCGTACATATTCGCCGCGCTGAACTCGGCAAAGGTAATGCTTGCGGTAGGCACAAAACCGGAGTATTTTACTGCGGTATGGGTGAAAAACGAGTGGTCAAGGTATTTGAAGCTTATGAAAAACGACCGCAAAAAGCTGCTCATACCCTGCTACAAGGATATGGATGCCTACGAGCTGCCCGAGGAATTTGCACACCTGCAGGCGCAGGATATGGGCAAAATCGGCTTCATAAACGACCTTGTTCGCGGTATAAAAAAGGTCATTACCGATTCCGCTCCGGCTGCACCCGCAAAAGAAGCCGCTGCGGCAACCGGCGGCAGTACCACCATCGCCCCGCTTATAAAGCGCGCGTTTTTATTCCTTGAAGACGGTGATTGGGCTTCCGCAAACGATTACTGCGAAAAGGTGCTGGATATTGACCCCGAAAATGCCGAAGCGTACCTCGGCAAGCTTATGGTGGAGCTCAAAGTCGGCAAAAAAACGGATTTGAAAAACTGCGAAACCCCCTTTGATGACAGCAGCAATTATCAAAAAGCCGTGCGATTCGGCGATGCCGACCTGCCGCAGTATATTACATATATAGACGAGCGCAATGAAAAAGCACGCCTTGAAGAGCTTTATGCCGAAGCCGAAGCGGATATGCAGGCAGCCGCAACGGAAGAAGAATTTTTGCAGGCTGCCGGGGAATTTGAAGAAATTGCGCAATTCGGCGATGCAAAAGAAAAAGCCGGGCAGTGCCGCGAAAAGGCAGAGCAGGCAAAGCAGGAGCGCCTTGCAAAGGAAGAAGCCGACCGTTTGGAAGCCGAACGCAAAGCAGAAGAACGCCGGATCGCGGCTGAAAAGGCAGCAAAAAAGCGTAATAAGGCGTTTGCCATAGGTACGCCTATTGTTGCGGCTTGCATAGCGTTTTTGATTGTTCTGACAACGGTTATAATTCCAAACAGCAAGTATAATGCCGCCGTTTCTTTGCTCAATGATGGAAAAATCATAGATGCTTATGAAAGCCTCATTGCACTGAATGGATATAAAGACAGTGCAGAAAAAGCAAGTGAAATTTTCGGTCAGTACAAAATTGAGAAATTGAAAATCGCTGAAGTTGGAGATATCGTATATTTCGGCGCATACGAACAAGATAACAACACGTCAAACGGAAAAGAAGACGTTGAGTGGATTGTCCTTGCAAAAGAAAACGAAAAAGCCCTTGTTATCAGCAAATACGCTCTTGATTGACAAAAGTACATTTCTATTTATACGGATGTTACTTGGGAAAAGTGCACCCTGCGCACATGGATGAACAGAACATTCCTGAATAAT
>JAZLJH010000053.1:0-21026 GCA_045617785.1 Acutalibacteraceae bacterium | reverse complement strand
CGCAGACGGTGATACTCAAAGCAGAAAAAATACTCACGGCAGAGAATTGAGAGTTTTCGGTTTTTCAATGCGAAAATAAGAACAATCGGCAGGGGCGCCGCACCCGGGGCGCCCGGGTCAATCGCGCAGCGGCACCGTGTGGGCCCGTGCGATTGACGGGTGAAAACAACATATATTATAAAAATCGCGCTGATTACACGAAATCAACGCGGTTTGCATTTTGCCCTGCGGGCAAACGGGCGGCACGGGGTGCAGTCCGTACCATTCGCATACATTTCGCGCAATCAAAACCGAATGACATCCCTCCGAATTCCGCATTCTGAAAACTGAAAACTGAAAACAGAAAACTCGAATAATCGGCGCTCTGTGCCCCGAAATCATTCGTTATTCATCTTTCATCATTCATTAAAAAAATCGGGTTGTGACGGAACAGCGTTTCGTCACAACCCGTTATTTATTGTTCTTATTTCACAAGCTTTAATTTGAACATTGCGAATGCGCCGCCGATTGCCGCAACGAGTGTTACAACAATGAGTGTACCTACGGGCAATGTCGGGCTGAACAGGAGCACTATGCAGCCGACTACAATCGGGAATACGCTTATTTTGAAATACTTTTTGAAGTATGCCGCGCCGAGTGCGCCGAACAGTGCGGGCAGCACCTGATTGAATGCCGGAGCAAAGAATGAATCGGGCGCGGTGATTTTTGAAATTGCCGGACCGAGAATAATAACGCCTGCGGCAATTATTACCGTGGTGACTATTGAGGAAACGCCTATGGAAACGGTGGCGATTATGTCGCCCTCCTCGGTGCCCGCCTTAACGCCTGCCTTATCCATTGCGCTCAAAGCGCAGGGCAGCTTGAGGTTTGCTATGTTGCCGGTGACGAAGCTCAGGTATGCGCCCGTGCCGAGCATGGGGGAGTATGTTACGACCTCTATTACCGCGGTGCCCCAATAAAGCGGTATAACACTCAAAAGTGCCTTGAACATCGGCTCTGCATCGGGCCACACATTGTAGTAAAGCGAGAAAATGAGGGGAACACTGAGCAATACAAATAATGCGGACAGTATCCATATTCTTCCCCAAGTATGAAGCTTGTCAAAATAAGTTTTTGCTTTTTTCATTGTGCGCACCCCCCTTAATTCCACCATGTCCAGCCGACTATTGAAGCAGGCAGGAGATTTGTAAGTACTATTGCCATACCCATACCTATAAACATCGCTATGGGCATAACAAAGTTTTCAAATTTACTTAACTTGAATTTCTTTGCAAGTGTGTCGAGAACAAGGAATACAAGTATGGATGTAAGCATCGTCGCTATTGAAAGGAAGCCGGCATCGTTTGTGCCGTCTGCACTTTTGCCGTTTATGGCGCGGCAGACGAATGCGGCGATAATGCCTATGAGTGCCGCGGCGGAAATCACATCGGCAAGTGCGGAAACCTTTTCGCTTCTGACCACATTACCGAATTTTTTCTGAATTGATTTGCAGAGTATGGGAAGAAGAATAAGCGGAAAAACGCTGCCTATCGTCATGACCCAGGCAATAGCCGAAAAGTCTTTCATTTCGGTTACCTCGCGCGAGATACTGCCGCCGAGTTGATTGAGTATAGCCTCCGCAGCCACGGTTTCATACTGAAGGTTGCCTATTACGGAAAGGCGAATCCACGGCAGCACTATGCCGAGTGCCGAGGTCAGCGCAATTACCGTTGCGAGTATTGAAATAGCCGGTGCTATCGTGAACAGTGCGCTCGAGGTCGCGGCATCCTTAAGCTTTTGCTTATCCATACCGAGAACGCCCGCGCGTTTCCACGCCTTGACTATGAAGAATACGGATTCGGCTACCACAAACAGTATTACGAATGCCGCAATCCCGTACATCAGCCAGTTTGTCTTGAAATCCAAATTTACCACTCCTTGAAATTTTACTTATTGCAGGTGTTTGTTTATACACATAACACCGCCGCCGATTATGTCAATTACGCCGTAATTGCCGTCGCGTATGCTGCCGGGGTTAAACAGGTACAGCCCCGCAACAAAATCGGATTTCGGCTCATGTGTGTGGCCGTAAAGCGCTATGGTGCAGTGCTCGTCATTGGCATCTATGCGCAAATCATAAAGCCCGTCTTTTACGCGTTCAACAAAGCCGTGCGTGGCAAGTATGCGCCTGCCGCCGAGCTCGCGTATATCGCGCTGCGGATATTTCGATGAAAAATCGCAGTTGCCTGTAACGGTGATATATGTTCTGTCCGGGTGGAACTGCGCCGCCTCTTCAAGCTGGGCTATTCCGTCGCCGAGAAAGTAAATGTACTGCGCCGTCGGCTCCGCTTCAATAGCATCGAGAATGTACGATAATCTGCCGTGAGCGTCGGAAAGAACAAGAATGCGCATATTGTTACCGTCGCTTTCATAAGTATTTAGTACATTATATATGTTTAAGGCGGCGATTTCAATGGGTAATAAAGATTTTAGTGATTTAAGTGAAGCCATTAAGGCTCTCGGCTTGAAGAATAACGGCGGCACGCCGAAAAACGAGGCGGATGTCAGGGATTTTATAAACAATAATCTTTCGGGTGCGCAGGCGGCAAAGCTCAGTGAGGTGCTTGCGGATGAAAACAAAATGCGCACTATTCTCGAAAGTGATGCGGCGCGTGCGCTCTTTGAAAAATTCGGCGGAGGTAAAAGATAATGGCGGCTCCGGATTTAAGCGCAATACTCGGCTCGCTTTCCGCCGACGATATGGCAAAGCTTAAAGAAACCGCAGCAGCGGTGCTCGGCAATATGAGCGGCGGTAAAGCCGATGAAAGTGCGGCGCAGCAGTCGCCGCCTGCGGCAAGCGGCGGTATTCAGTCCCTCGGTATGCCGGATATGGCGCTATTCAACAGTCTTGCACCCGTGCTTTCCGCGCTTAATGAGCACGATGACAGAGTGGATTTTATAAATGCAATGAAGCCGCTTCTTAGCGACGGCAGACGCAAAAAAGCCGACGAAGCCGCGCGTATAATACGGCTTCTGTCGGTGCTGCCGGTGCTTAAGGACAGGGGGATTATGTAATGGCTCAGTACAGCTATGCGGATATTATGAAAATGCAGAACGATGCTGCGAGGCGCGTTGAGGAGATGCAGAAGCGCGCCCGCAGCGTATCGGGGCTTGATTGCGCCGCCGATGAAAATAAACGGGAGAGCACCGCGGTTACGGTCAAAACCCGGCCCACGCGCGTACCCATGCCCGACGATTACCTTGAAAAGCTGAAAAGCTATGCGGGCGGCTCTGCCCTGCGCGGTAATGATGCACCGACCGAAAGCGTTAAACAGAATATGCGGCAGGGGACACTCAATCTGCCGGAAATTGACGAAGACCGTGCGCTCATTCTTTCGCTGGTGCTGCTGCTTGCCGAGGAAAATGCCGATGAGACTCTGCTGCTTGCGCTTTTGTATATGCTCTCGTAGTGCTTGCACTTTCGTGAACGGCAATATTGAATGATGTGTATGCGATTTTGCAGTAGGGCAGGGCGTATATGAATGAAAACGGCAGTATGGAAAGCAAACGCCAGCCCGCCATTGAAAAGCCGAAAAGCGCGGATTCCGCAAGGCTGCCGTCGGTGCTTTCAACGCTCCGGCGTATGATTTCGCGCGCGTTCAAATCCTCATTTTTTACGGCGATATACGAGCATAATCGGTAGCGGCGCGAGATGCAGTAAAAAAACATTATGCCCATTACGGCGAGTGAGGCGGCGGCAAGTGTCAGTATATATGACTGTATACCGAAAGCGGCGCTGCGGTATACGGTGAAAAAAGCCGATGTCCCGCAAAGCAGCGCAGGTATATTGAAAAACAGAAACCACGCCGATTTCAGCGCGAACAGTTCGGCGTAAAGACGAAAAGCCCTGAATGCTTTTTTCGGCTTGCAATATGAAAATAACTGCGGGAATCGGGGCGTTCCCGTTTCGCAGATGTTTATATAATATGCCGTTTCGCCCAGGTGCAGTGCGCTGAGAAACACAAGCACCGAAAATCTTATGACGGCAAAAGCCGCAATAACCGTAAGATTTGCGGGCAGACCGCCTACGGCTGCGATGTATTTTTCAAAAAATTCGCGTTCGGTGAGCGCGTAAACGCCGAATGCCGCGGCGGCGGTCATTGCCGCGCCGAGCACAAGCACCGTAAACGAGCCGATAAAGTATACGGCGGTTTTGCCGAGCAAACGGCTTTTTGCCTCTATTTTTATTAGACCGTTCATAGCATCCCTCTTTGCGGCACAAAAAATCCCGCCGGTTACATTGACGTAACCGACGGATTTATTTTGCCCGTATAGTGCGTTATTATTGATCGCCGCGGGAATTTTTAATGTTTTCAAGTACGAAATACGGTATGCGAAGCTCACCGAAGCCCGTTCCGAGCCCGATATGCGGCTTCGTTGAGCCGTGGTAATCGGAGCCGCCGCTTAACATAAGCGAATGCTTTTCCGCAAGCGCGCGGAAATCGGAAATATGCTCCTTGGTGTATTCGGTATAGTAGCCCTCAATGCCGTTGAGCCCGTCTTTTTTCAGTTCTTTAACAAGCTCATCAAGTTTTTCGTTATCAAATCCGGTTTGGTGCGGGTGCGCGAATACCGCTATGCCGCCTGCCTTGCGTATGAGCTTAACGGCATCGTTGGCACTCAACAACGCCTTTTTAACATATGCGGGCTTGCCGAAGCCTATGTATTTATCGAAACATTCCTGAACGGTGGTGCAGTAGCCTTTCTTGACCATTGCGAGCGCAATGTGCGGTCTGCTCGTGAATTTTTCGCTGCCGGATTCTTTGGCGGCATCTTCAAGCGTAATGTCAAAGCCGAGCTTCTGCAGATTTTCGCACATACACGCCATACGCGTTGAGCGGCTCTCGCGCAGGGCTTTGATTGTGTTTTGCAAATCTTCATTTTCGGGGTCAATAAAAAGACCGAGTATATGTATTTCCGCGCCCTGTGCGGTGGAAAGCTCTATGCCCGGCACGAATTCCATGCCGATTTTTTCGGCTTCGGCGGCGGCTTCCTTTATGCCGTCAACAGAGTCGTGGTCTGTAAGCGCAAGCGCCGAAAGCCCGCTTTCCTTTGCCTTGCGCACAAGCTCGGCGGGCGTGAGCGTGCCGTCGGAACAGGCGGAATGTGCGTGCAGGTCGATCGTTCTTTCATCGCAAAGCACGCGTCTTATGTCGGCGGGCGTATCCACGGTAAAGGCGTTGCGGCTGCCGAGCAGCTTTTTGCCTTGATGCCCGTATGCAACAAGTATGCAGTCTATTCCGAGCACATTCGCCGTTTCAAGGTCGTGAAGCGTATCTCCGATGAAAATCGCTTCGTTCCTGTTGATGCCGAGGCTGTCGAACAGCTCAAGCGCTCTGCCCGCCTTGCTTTCGGCAAGCAGATTGCCCGCACCGAGCACCTCGTCAAAGCAGTCGCGTATTCCGAACTGTTTAAGCAGAGCGTTCGCTTCGTCTGCGTGGGTGGCGGTGATTATATATTGATGCACACCAGCGTCCTTTAACTCATGAATAAGCTCGTAAATACCGTCGGCAAGCCTAAGCATATCGCCGTGACGGGCGTAATCCGAATGATAATCGCGGCTTATAACATCAAAATCAAGCTCTTCGGGCGTGAGAATGTGGCGGTAAAAGCCGACTATGGGCGTTTCAACATAATCATAATACTGTTCTATTGTAATGGGCGGTTTGCTTCGGCGCGCGAGCATATCGTTCACGCAGGTCAGCGCGACCTGCACATCGTCAATAACCGTGCCGTTAAAATCCCAGAAAATATATTTGTACTGCATTGTATCATCTCACTTTACGGCTATTGTACCACTTTGCCGGGTAAAGTGCAATCTAAAAGTGTGCAATAATCAAACCGAGCAAAATACCCGCCGCAAGAGTTGCGGCTGAAACGACCATTGCTTTTACAGGGCGTTTATTCTTTCTTATTCCTTTTTTCGGCGGTCTGCCCGTCGTTTCAAGCTCGTGCCTGGCGTATTCCCGCAGCTTGCCCTCCGAAAGCCCCATATACTCGGGCTTTACGAAAAATATTGCTTTTTCAAAAAAACTGTTCTGTGTTTCCGTGATTTCAAGTACCTGCTTATTTACACCTTTTATCAAGTCCGTCACTCCTTTTTCAATATGTTGGTCATTTTGCCGTTTTTTATTCAAAATTTTGTCAGTATTTACCCCGATTTTTTCCTGCTGAAAAATTTGTCGGCATTTGTCGCAAACGGGCGATTGGCAAAATATACAATGCCGAAATTATACGAATTGTATAATCAGCTTTATGCCGTTTTTGTTCAAAACAGTGTTCAAAATGTCGGCAACTCCGTGTTGAAAACGGCTAAAATGTTAGGTTTTCTACATTTTAATGCAAAAACAGAAAAAAGAATTTGACAATGAAAATATACTGTTTGTTGTATCGGCTTTACAATTATACAATTCGGAAAACGAAATTTCGCTGACATAGCAGGTGTTTTTTGGGCAATTTTTACAAGCGATTTATGTACTGAAATTGTGCATAAATCGGCGCTGAAAAACTGTTGAAAATGTAGAAAATATTAAATAATTCTAAATAATCGCGTATGCGCTTTCGTTATTTACGGTTTTGTGCTATTCTTATTTTGGTGATTTATGTGATATTGGTAAAGGACGGCAGCAACCTTGTTCTTAAATCTGTCGATTGCTTTAATGACGGGCTGACTCTCGATTGCGGTCAGGCATTCCGTTGGAAACAAAATGAAAACGGCGTGTGGTGCGGCGTTGTGAAGGGAAAATACCTTGAACTGAAAACAGAGGGCGATACCGCTGTGCTTTATAACACGAGCGAGGAGGATTTCAATTCTCTGTGGCGCGGCTATTTCGATTTCGATACCGACTACGGCGTAATAATCGCCTCATACAACGACGAAAGCCTGAAAAAAGCCTGCTCGCAATATTACGGCATAAGGATTTTGAAGCAGGATGAGTGGGAAACGGTCTGTTCGTTCATTATTTCGGCTAACAACAACATTCCGCGTATAAAGGGCATAATAGACCGCCTTTGCGAAAATTTCGGCGACGATATCGGTGGGGCGTATTCGTTTCCGTCTGCCGAAAAAATTGCGGCGCTCGAGGTCGAAGATTTAGCCGTGATACGCTCCGGCTTTCGCGCAAAGTACATAATTGATGCCGCCCGCAAGATTTCTTCGGGCGAGGTGGATATTGAAAAAGTGAAATCTCTGCCCTTTGACGAAGCAAAGGCGGAGCTTCTTAAAATAAAAGGCGTGGGCGAAAAAGTGGCTCAATGTGCGCTGCTTTACGGTTTCGGCAGGCACGAGGCGTTTCCCGTTGATGTGTGGGTAAAGCGCATCGTTGCCGAGCTTTACCCGAACGGCTTGCCCGAGTGTATGAACGGCACGCAGGGCATAGCGCAGCAGTATCTTTTCCACTGGCGCAGAAATCTTGCAGAATAAATCGAAGGTGATTTGATTTGAATATTATCAAGGTCAATGAAAATTTAATCAATACCTACGGCGGCAGATTCCGTGCTTTTTATGACAGAAAGCTCAACAGAATTGTTGTTAAGGGCAAATCTGCCGATTGGAACGAGGTCGTGGAGGTCTGCCGTTCCTGTGTCGACCCGGACAATTTTAAGAGCGGTATTCATGTGGTGAATGACATCGTTTTTACCGGCGGTGAGGATAAGCCTGTGAGGATACCATCCGTTACCGACAAGTCGCTTGACGGTGCCGCGCCCGATGTGCTTATAATCGGCGGCGGCATTTCGGGTGCTTCAATAGCGCGCGAGCTCTCAAAATGGAAGCTCGATATTCTGCTTGTTGATAAAGAAAGCGACCTTGCCATGCAGGCTTCCGGCAGAAATGACGGTGAGGTGCATCCCGGCATAGATCTGGGCAAGGGAACATTAAAGCATAAATTCGTGCGTGCAGGCAACGCGATGTATACGCAGGTGTGCGATGAACTCGGCGTGCCGTTTGAGCGTGTGGGGCAGTACGTGTGCTTCAATAAGGAATACCTGAAGCCCGTTATTGCGGCGTACTGCGCTTTAAGGAAACACCGCGACGGTATTTCCGATACAACACTGATTTCCGGTGAGGAGCTCAAAAGGCGCGAGCCGAATCTGAACGGCGATTTCAAATTCGCCATTTCAAACCCCGATTCAGGCTGTGTCTGCCCCTACGGTCTTACCATAGCTTATGCCGAAAATGCCGTTATGAACGGCGCGAAGGTGTCGCTTGATACGGCGGTGCTTTCCGTAAAGACCGAAAACGGCAAAATCGTTTCCGTTGAAACAAACAGAGGCACCGTCTACCCGAAAATAGTTGTAAACGCCGCAGGCGTTTTCGGCGAAGCAATAGCCGATATGGCAGGTGACAGATTCTTTTCCATTCATCCGCGCCGCGGTACAAATTCCATACTTGACAGAAAAGCGGGTGCCTATATGCACTCCATAGCCTCCGTCAAGGAGCTCACCGCGGGCAATTCCTCACATTCAAAGGGCGGCGGCATACTTCACACCGTTCACGGCAATCTGCTTGCAGGTCCCGATGCGGTCGAAACTTATGAAAAAGAGAATGTTCAGACTCACCGCGAAAGCATAGAAACGGTGTTCAATAAGCAGACCGTTACAATGCCAAAGCTTTCGCAGCGTGATATTATTACATATTTTACCGGTGTGCGCGCCCCCACATTCGAGGAGGATTTTGTGCTCGAAAAGGGCAGGGCAGTCGAAAATCTCATACATTGTGCGGGCATTCAGTCTCCGGGGCTTACCACGGCTCCCGCAGTTGCGCTTTATATTGAGGAGCTTGTAACGGATGAGCTTAAAAAATCTATGACGGTTGAGCGCAACCCAAGCTATAATCCGCGCCGCAAGCCCATACCGCACCTTAAGGATATGAGCGACTCCGAAAGAGATGCTCTTATAAAAGAAAATCCCGATTACGGCGTTATAATCTGCCGCTGTGAAGAAATCAGCAAGGGCGAAATACTTGATGCTTTGCGTTCGCCAATATGTGTGCCCACGGTTGACGGCATCAAAAAGCGTGTCCGTCCCGGAATGGGCAGATGCCAGGGCGGCTTCTGTTCGCCGCTTGTTACATCAATAATTGCCGAATTTACGGGCAGGGAGCTTTCGGATGTGAGAAAATCCTCTGAAAATTCAGTAATAACCTACGGCAGAACGAAATGAGGTGGCGGCAATGAAAAATTATGATGTTACCGTAATAGGCGGAGGTCCCGCAGGTCTTGCCGCGGCAATCAGTGCCAAGGAAAACGGTGCAAAGGTGCTGCTTATTGAACGCGAAGCACGTCTCGGCGGTATTCTTAAGCAGTGCATCCACGACGGCTTCGGGCTTATCCGCTTCGGCGAAAAGCTCTCCGGTCCCGAATACGCCGAAAGATATGTTGATGAGTTCAACAATCTCGCCATAGAGGCAAAAATCCTCACTTTCGTTACGCGCCTTGTAAAAAAGCCGGATGGCACATTTGATGTTACCGTTGTCAATAACGGCGGCGTTGAAACATTCAGTTCAAAAACGCTTGTGCTTGCTACCGGCTGCCGCGAGCGCACCGCAAAGCAGGTCGCAATTCACGGCACACGCCCCTCGGGTGTGTTTACCGCAGGCACGGCGCAGTATTTTACAAATATTCTCGGCGTAAAGCCCGCAAACAAATGCGTAATTCTCGGCTCGGGCGACATAGGTCTTATTATGGCGCGCCGCCTTACGCTTGAAGGCGCCGAGGTCGTGGGTGTTTACGAAGCAAAACCCACTCCGTCGGGGCTTACAAGGAACATTCACCAGTGCCTTAACGATTACGATATTCCGCTTTACCTTTCGCACACCGTAACAAAAACTTTCGGTGATGAGAGGCTTACGGGCGTTGAAATATGCAAGGTCGATGAAAAAATGCGCCCAATAGAGGGCACCGGGCAGCTTGTGGAGTGCGATGCGCTCATTCTTTCGGTAGGTCTTATCCCCGAAAACGAGCAGGCGGAAAGTCTCGGTGTTGTGCTTGACGGCAAAACGAAAGGCCCCGTTTGCGACGGTCAGCTTATGACCTCGGTTGACGGTGTGTTCTCCTGCGGGAACGCGCTGCACGTCAATGACCTTGTTGACCATGTGAGCGAAAGCGGCAGGCAGGCGGGCAAAAACGCGGCGCAGTTCGTTCAAAAAGAACGCACACTCATACCTGTGGATGCCGACAAAAGCTTCCTTTATGCCGTTCCGCAGAAATTGAATCTGAATGCTGATAATTCCGCAGTCGATTTCTATTTCAGAAGCAGCGGCGAATTCAATAACTGCCGCGTTACCGTAAAGGCTGACGGCAAAGAGATAATCACGAAAAAATATGCATTTATGCGCCCGCCGGAAATGGAAAAGCTCACCGTTGATTTCAGCGGTGCAGAGCTCGGCTCCGGTTCTGTAATAACGGTTGAAGCGGAGGTGAACGGGCAATGAAAGAGTTTGTATGCATAGTATGCCCGCGCGGCTGCCGCCTTACCGTTGAAGAAAAAGACGGCGAATATACCGTAAGCGGCAACACCTGCAAGCGCGGCAGGGATTTTGCAGTGACCGAAATGACCGCGCCGGAAAGAACTATATGCACAACCGTAAAAACGGCATTTAAGGATGTTCCCGTTGTGCCCGTGCGCGTTTCAAAAGAGATACCGAAAAGCAGAATTTTCGATGTGATGAAAGAAATAAACGGCGTAACCGTTACCGAACGCCTTGAACGCGGCGATAAGGTCATTGAAAATGTGCTCGGTCTCGGTGCGGATGTTATAGTAACAAGCAGTGTTCTGAAAACAGCAAAACAGTGAATTGGAGGAAATATAAATGAGTAAACCGTATAAGGGCTTTGAGCCGAAATGGGTGCTTACCCCCGCGCCGGAGGGCAGCTACCGTTCGATTTTCCGCTGGGGCGATCCCGAATTTTTCAAATATCCGAAAGAGTCTCTCTATAATCTTATGAAAGAAAGATTTGAGATGACCGATGACGATTTCAAAGAGTATGCCGACGATATAGGGTTTGATAAGGTGGAGCTGCCTAACAATCCCGTAAAGCTTGCAAAAAAGCATATCGAGGCAATAAAGAAAATTGTCGGAGAGGAAAATGTGTCCACCTCCGATTACGACAGACTTTCCGTTGCTTACGGCTTTACGGCATACGATATTATGCGCCTGCGCCATAAAAGAATAGACTGCGTGCCTGATATTGTCGTGTACCCCGCAAAGACCGCGCAGATAGAAAAAATAGTTGAGTATGTTACAAAGAACAACATACCGCTTTATGTTTACGGCGGCGGCAGCAGCGTTACAAGGGGAGTTGAACCCGTCAAGGGCGGCGTTACCCTCGATATGCGCAAAAATTTCAACAAAATCCTCGCATTCAACGAGGTCGACCAGACTATCACCGTGCAGGCAGGTATGTCGGGCCCCGCGCTTGAGGCGGCTCTGCACGATGCACCGCACCTTTTCGGCGCAAGAAGACCGTACACCTGCGGCCATTTTCCGCAGTCGTTTGAATTTTCATCCGTTGGCGGCTGGACCGTTACACGCGGTGCGGGTCAGAACAGCACATATTACGGCTGCATTACCGATATAGTCGTTTCGCAGAAATATGCAACGCCCATAGGCACGATCAAAACGAGCCATTATCCGCGCGAAGCAACGGGTCCCAACCTCAACCAGATCATGATGGGCAGCGAGGGCACATTCGGCGTGCTTACTGAGGTCACATTAAAGGTGTTCCGCTGGATGCCCGAAAACAGAAAGCGCTTCTCATATATGTTCAAAAGCTGGGATGTTGCAATGAGCGCCGCAAGGGAAATGATGCAGTGCGAATGCGGATTTTCATCGGTGTTCAGGCTTTCAGACCCCGAGGAAACAAACCTTATGCTGCGCCTTTACAATGTGGATGAAACTCCGCTTAACCCCATGCTCGACAAGCTCGGCTTTAAGGATATGGAACGCTGCCTGTTCCTCGGCTTTACCGACGGCGAAATAGGCTACTCGATAAACGTTGCTTCAAAAATCGCAAGAATCGCACTTAAACACGGCGCGGTGCCGCTTACCGGCTATGTTACCAAAAGCTGGGAAAAGGGCAGATTCAACGACCCGTACCTGCGTGATACACTAATGGATTTCGGTATTGTTACCGATACACTTGAATGTACCGTTAACTGGTCGAATATGGCGCAGGTGCACCGTGATGTAAGAAAAATCTGCCATGCTCTGCCGAACACCGTTGTTACCACGCATATGTCACATTGCTATCCGCAGGGCGCAAACCTCTATTTCATCTTCCTCACCAGAATGAAAGATGAGGAGGAGTTCAAGGCATACCACGCAACGATTCTCGATGCCATTCAGCGCTCCGGCGCCGCAATAAGCCACCACCACGGCATAGGCAAAATGTTCGCTCCGTGGCTTGAGGGCTATGTGGGCGAAAAGGAATTCGGCGTTTTCAGGGTGCTTAAAAATTACTTCGACCCCGATTACAATATGAATCCGGGCGGCACGATAGGGCTTGACCTTAAACCCGAAGAAAAGAAATTTTTAAGAGAACATACCGAATACGGCGAGCAGTCAATTCTTAATTGAGTTTAATTTGTAATTTAGTGCTTGCAATTTTGAAAACGGTGTGGTATTATTAAGAAAACTATCATTATCGAAAGGAATGTTTCGAATGAAAAAGAAATTATTGGCGGCACTCATCAGCGTTATTATCGTTATGAGCGTGTTCGCTTGCATTTGCAGCGTTTCGGCAGGTTATGCCGGCTTTGATGTTGCAGATATTGAAGATGCTATCAAGGTTTGCCCCGGCACTGCTCTTCCGCTTGAAGCTCCCGCAATTGTTGAGTATTCCGAAGCTTTCTCACAGGGTTGGGAAATCAAATACTCCGAGGGCGGCGACTGGCTTCCCTATGACGGCAGCGCTTTCCCCGAGGATGCCGATCCCGGCGTTTCCATGGTCGTTTGGGTAAGGTATTTCGTTACCGATATTACCGGTGCCGAGAAAGAAACCTCCAATGTCTGCGAGGTTACCGTTGCTCATACTCCCCAGGGCGGCTACCAGAAGAACGCTCTTGAGCATTGGCGTGTATGCGCAGAATGCGACGGCAAGTGCGATATGCAGCCCCATACCTCCCTTACCGACGGCGGCGTTAACGGCGAGACCTGCACGGTTTGCGGCGGTCAGAGAAGCTACCATTTCTCATTCTTCTTCAATTTCCTTAACTGGATAATGGGCATCATTCAGTCCTTCCTCTAATTTGAATTGATGCTTTCGGCGCAGAAAAATCAGCGGACTTTCTTCGGAAAGTCCGCTTTCTTTAACAGGCGGTGGTAGTATGACGAATGACGAATTTTATGAGCAGTTAAAGGCGGAATATTATCTTTGCCGCGTGTTGTCGCAAAAAAACGATTGCCGAGTGCTGCTGCTTAATCACCGCACATTAGATAAAAAGCTCGTTTTGCGGCTATATGAAACCGAGGTGCCCGTATATTCATTCTTTAAAGGCATTGTTTTTGAAAATCTGCCTGTTATATACGATGTTTACAAAACGGATAACGGGCAGGCGGTTATTGAGGAATACATTGACGGCGTGACAGTCGCCGAGGTGCTTGAAAGCGGTAAATATACATATCACGGAATGAAAACAGTAATATCCGCCGTATGCGATGCGCTTGATATTATGCATAAAAACGGCTTTGTTCACCGCGATATAAAGCCCGAAAATATCATTGTAGATAAAAACGGAACGGTAAAGCTTATTGATTTTAATGCCTCGCGCATATATAAAACCGCAGCTTCCGCCGATACTGAGGTGCTTGGTACCGTGGGCTATGCCGCGCCCGAGCAGCTCGGCATTTCGCAGACAGACAGCCGCGCCGATATTTACGCATTGGGCGTGCTTATAAATGTTATGCTTACGCAGCGCCACCCGAGTGAATGCCTTGCAGACGGCAGAGCAGGCAAAATCGTGCTGAAATGCACAAGTATTGACCCTGCGGCGCGTTATCAAAGTGTGGCTGCGGTCAAATCGGCGCTGTGAAAAAAGTTGTGACGAAGATTTTTTGTTTCGTCACAATCTTTTTATTGTATTTCAAAATATAAATCGTACAGTGTTTCGTTGCTTTCGGTATGCTCTGTCAAAAAGTACAGCAGAGTTTCGCCGTCTTCCGTTACCGCCTCAAAAAACTCGGTGGAAATATCACCGCTTTCGGCGAGAGCATTGTATCTGTCTGTGCGTTTGAGCACATCGGTAAAGTATTCTTCAAACGGCTTTTCAAAATCAAAGCGCGGATATGCGCTTTTATCGTGCAGCATATCGGCAAGCTCGACCTGATAATACCCGAATGCCGCAGAAAGCGCGCTTTCGCTTATAACATATGCATTTTCAAGGTCGCTTTCACGGATATCGCAAAGCGCAATATCCACCACATCGCCGCCGTTTCTGAATATTACGGAAACGCCTGCATCACATAGCGAACACTTTGTGTTATAAACACTGTCGTTTTCTTTTTTATTGTAATGGGTCTGCACTAAATCGGCAGGCTGCCACAGCTCTGCGCAGTCAAGTTTTGCGGTTGAAGCCTGAGCGGCGGCAATGAACTCATCCGGCGTGCATATGAGTTTTGGCTTGTTGCCGATTACGGCAATTATTATACATACCGCGGCAATGCAGACGGCGGCAGCAATACCGACAGTAACAATCAGCTTTTTCGGAGCTGATTTTTTCTTTTTTATTTCGGTTTTTTCATCAAGACTTTTCATACAGTGCAGGCAAAACGAGGCATTTTCCTGCAGGGCTGCGCCGCAATACGGGCAAATGGTTTTGTTTTGCATTATCCGAGCGTCTCCAATCCGAAATCGTAAAGCTTTTCGTTCACATCGGGCACGGTGAAGCCGTTGCACAAGCCGTAAATCACAATGCAGTCAAATGTATTTTTCACATAAAGCGGCGCGTAGCCGGTGCATTTAAGCATTTTCTGCGTTTCTTCAAGATTGAGCTTCATACCGAATGCGAGACACAGGAGCTTTTTGCGGTCCGGGATTCGTAAACCGGACATTATCTGGTAGGCGTAAACCTCGCTCATTTCCGCATCCTTTATCACAGCTGACTTTGAAAGCTTTTTTTCTTTTAAAAGCGTTTCAATATATTCCGCGAGCGTTAAATCCGCGGCGTATTTTTTATTCTCATCATAAAAACGCTCAAATTCAGTACAAGCCTTGAGCTCTTCGAGCATTTTTGAGGTATCCTTCTGCATATTCACTCCCCCTGACAAGCCGATATTAACACAAAAGTAAAATAATTTCAATATGCTCGCAGCATAAGACAAACCACTTTCATTGCGCTATAATCGCAAAAAGGGGGTGAGAGTATGCAAATGTACCGCTGCGTATTTTCGGTAAACGGTGTGCGCACCGAGCAGATGGTCAAGGCTCAGTCAAGTATCGAGGCGAAAAAGCTTATTGCCGCATCGTTCCCCGGTGCAAGAATAGTCTGGTGGAGCTGCAACAGGGTTTAATATTCAATGGAATATGGATACACAAAAATTAAGGGGGATTTTTAATGAAAAAGAAAGTAATATCCGCAATTTCACTTTTAATTGTCTTGACTATGATGTGCACACTGCTTTCGGGATGTGTTGATACGAGTAATACAAAGAAATATTCAACAGAGTCCGATATGATAAATGATTTAAAAGGGACTTGGTACGGCGATTACAGCGGAGATGTTTTGGTTATCAACGGCGAATCCTACAAAAGTTACTCTATTAATAATTATTTGATTGCAGAATATATAAACAACGGCAATAATGCCCTTATTAATGGTTGGAGCGGCACTGTAAGGTATAATCTGAAAGGTTACATAGAACTTATTTCTGATGACGGCACCAGTAAAAACACAATATTGGTGCATGATAACTTTATAGAAGGAACTCATTTATATGATAAAATCAGCACAGATACCAAAACTCCGCCGCAGGTAGTTCTTGATGCGGTTGAAGAACATAAAGAAAGCGAAAAGAATAAACAACTGATCGAAGATAAGAAGAAAAGCAATATTAACATCAATGATTTCAAATACGCTCCGTTCAGCTATGTCGGTAAAAATGTGTATGTAGAGGGTACGGCTGAGCTTGATACATATTATAACTGGGGCTACAGTGACCTTGAACCGATTTGCTTCTGCATCTCGGTAACACCAAAAGGCGGCTCATATATGGATACAATGTATATTTACGCCACTCGCGATGATTTTGCCGATTTGTTTAAAGAGCTTCAAAACGGTTCAAAACAGGTTTTGCTGATATATAATCCATGGTTTTATGAGGGCTATGAGCACAATATGGGTTGGTTGACGGAGTATTATTTGGTATAAAAATTATAAAAACTCTCCGAACGCCGGGAATGGTTCGGAGAGTTGCATTAAAGTGCTTTAAAAATCTTTCAGCCAGTCAATAAAACCTATAACAAGCGCTTTCTTGTCGTCATTAAGCTCGTTTATTTTGGCGGCGTAATAATCTATACGCGCTTTATCTGCAATATTACCGGTAGAGCCGAGCAAAAAGTCATTCGGCGTTGCGTTGAGTACATTGCAAAGCTTCATAAGCACGTCAATGCTCACCACCGATGTTGCGCGTTCAATGTTTGAAAGGTATTTATCACTGAGTTCGGCAAGCTCTGTTACTTCGCACTGCTTTAAGCCGAGCTCTTTGCGCCGTGCCGCAATTCTTTTGCCGACTTCTTTATAATCTACATACATATTATACCACCTCACCTATATCATAAATCGTAAGGTGGCGCGGTTAAACAAACGCGTAGTCGGAATTCACTTGACAATGCGAATAATACGATTTATAATATGAATGCACACTTATAAATATTATTCCGGCAATAAACCGTATTATTAATTTGTGATTATGCTTGCAGCATAAGACTTGCCGAACGGCTCAATGGTAATATGAGTACACGAAATTTAAGGGGGAATTGTTTTGAAAAAAATATCAATTTTGGGTATTGCTTTAGTATTGGTTTTTGCACTTACAGCTTGTGTTCAGCAAGGAGTGCCCGAAGAAGATAATGAAGATTTCAATACCGCATCATATTCAACAACACAATTTGTCGATGAAATGTATAATGAAAACACATTTGAAAATGTAGATAATCAAAGCTCTGATAATATTCAATCTGATACGACATTAGAAACACAAAAAAGAATTAAAAAAGAAACGGTGGTTTTCGGTGCTGAGGTTGTTGAAGGTGCAGTAATTGATCGTATAGAGCGTGATGATAACGGTAATATACGCAGAATACATTGGTATAACAAATGTGATGTTTGCGGTCAAAAAGCCAATTATGTAGGAAGTATAACACAACTAAACAATTCTGATGTTAGCTTTTCTTTTACATGTAATAATTGTAAAAATAATCAACATACCAAAATAATAGTTGATAAAAAATGGATGGAAGTTGAGTATTAAATGTTTTTTATTTAAGGTTATTTTGAGTGATGTTAAAGGGAGTATTTTATGAAAGCAATGATTTGTGAAATGTGTGGAAACAAAAAAATAAATATGTAAAAAATTCAATTTTGTACATAAATTATTTGATTTCGGAGGAATAACCAATGCAAAATGAAAAAACGAGCAACAGCAAGAAAAACAATACTTTGCGAAATATCATCACAATCATCATCGTTATTTTGCTGATAATCGGCATTTCGGCAGGCACATCCATGATTGTCGGTGAAAATATTGCTGTGCCGGCATCTTCAAACGGCGGCAAAACCGCCTATGAGCTTGCCGTGCAGAACGGCTATAACGGCACGGTGGAGCAATGGCTCGCTTCGCTTGTGGGTGAGGTTGGCAAAAACGGCAAATCGGCTTATGAGCTTGCTGTTGAAAACGGCTATAAAGGCTCGCAGAACGAATGGCTTACATCGTTGGTGGGTGTTAACGGTACCAACGGCACAAACGGCAAAAGTGCTTATGAAATTGCAGTTGAAAAGGGTTACTCCGGCAGCGAAAGCGAATGGGTAAAAACCCTGCTTGAAAAAACAGGCGCTGCGGGTAAGGATGGCGCGAACGGTAAAGACGGCGTGAATGGTAAAGACGGCACGAACGGCAAAGACGGTGAAAACGGTCTTAACGGTAAAAGTGCGTTTGAGCTTGCCTGCGAAAACGGCTTTGACGGTACACTCAACGAGTGGCTTGAATTGCTTGCTGCACCGGGAGCCGACGGAAAAGACGGTAAAGACGGCGCTGACGGCGAAGACGGCAAATCAGCTTACGAAATTGCGGTTGATAACGGCTATACCGGCACAGAGGAAGAGTGGATAAATTCAGTTCTTAAGGGCGAAAAGGGTGAAGACGGTAAGTCTGCCTATGATATAGCAGTTGAATACGGTTACACGGGTACGGAGGAAGAATGGATAAATTCCGTTCTCAAAGGCGACAAGGGCGACAAAGGTGAAAAAGGCGACAAGGGCGACGACGGCGCAGACGGTAAGTCGGCTTACGAAATCATAAAAGAAAACGGCTATACGGGTACCGAATCCGAGTGGCTTGCCTCACTTGTGGGCGAAAACGGTACAAACGGCAAAAGTGCTTATGAGCTTGCACTTGAAAATGGCTTTAACGGCAGCTTGCAGGATTGGCTTGCCTCACTTGTCGGCGCAAAAGGCGATAAGGGTGATAAAGGCGACAAGGGCGCAGACGGTAAGTCGGCGTATGAACTCGCAAAGGAAAACGGTTACAACGGTACATTGACCGAGTGGCTTACATCACTTGTCGGCACAAAAGGTGACAAAGGCGACAAGGGTGACAAAGGTGACAAAGGCGATACGGGCGCAGACGGCAAATCTGCATTTGAAATTATGCAGGAAAACGGCTACACGGGTACCGAAACCGAATGGCTTGCCTCGCTCACAGGTGCAAAGGGCGATAAAGGCGACAAAGGTGACAATGGTGCCGACGGTAAATCAGCCTACGAAATTGCCAAAGAAGGCGGCTTTAACGGAACAAAAGCCGAATGGCTCGCAACACTTAAAGGCGCCGACGGTTACGGCGCCGACGGAAAGAGCGCATTTGAGCTTGCACAGGAAAACGGCTACGGCGGAACTCTTGCCGAGTGGCTTGATTCTCTTATAGGCGCAAAAGGTGATAAGGGTGATAAGGGCGACAAAGGCGACAAGGGCGAGACAGGTGCCGACGGCAAGTCCGCATTTGACCTTGCGGTCGAAAACGGATATGACGGCACTCTGACCGAGTGGCTTGCTTCACTTATAGGCGCAGACGGCAGCAAGGGTGATAAAGGCGATACCGGCGCTGACGGTAAATCTGCATTTGACCTTGCAAAAGAAAACGGCTACGGCGGCAGCGTTACCGAGTGGCTTACATCACTTGTCGGCACAAAGGGCGATAAAGGCGATAAAGGCGACAAGGGCGATAAGGGCGACAAAGGCGATAAGGGTGATACAGGCGCAGACGGCAAATCCGCGTTTGAAATAATGCAGGAAAACGGCTTTACCGGCACCGAAGCCGAATGGCTTGCCTCGCTTGTAGGCGCAAAAGGCGATAAAGGTGACAAGGGCGATAAAGGTGCAAAAGGTGACACCGGCGCAAACGGTAAGTCCGCATACGAAATCGCAGTTGAGAACGGTTACACCGATACCGAAGCAAAATGGCTCGACAGCCTTAAAGGCGCCGACGGCAGAGGAATTGCGGATACCGAACTCAAAAACGGCGAACTTATTATTTATTATACTGACGGAACGAGTAAGAATCTCGGAAAGATTTCATCGGAGACACAACAAGACGATAGTTCTTATTTGAAGTTCAGCACATTGTCAGATACTTCATGCAGCGTTGCTATTCGAGAAGATTACAAAGGAGAAATAGAAAAAATAATAATTCCGGCTTCGCACGATGGGAAAACAGTAACGGCGATTGCAGAATATGGTTTTGCTGATTGTATTAATTTATCGGAGGTTACATTACCTTCAACAATAACGGAAATAGGGAGATTTGCATTTGACAATTGCTCAAAGTTAACAAGCGAAAAGATAATATATGATGGGGATTTTGGCGTTTGGCGCTATGCAACATTCACCAGTAAAGCAGAAGTGACTATATATTACAGAGATGAAAAAGGCGAATACATTGATTCTCACACAAAACGCCGAATTGATATAACAAATGGCACTCTGTTTATAGATGATGTTAGAGAGTTGAATAAAATGTTGCTTGAAGAATCAGCAATTTATGTAAAACAATCAAAAAACGCAACCTATCCTGAAGAAAATGAATATGTAAAAAGGTATGAGGGTATAGCATCTATAGGCGATGAATATGGGATAAATAGATTTACAGTTGTTAAAATTAAATAACTTTTATAATTTGGAATTATTGAGTTTAAATACTCAGTATATATACTGACAGATATATAAGGTGGTGATAAAAACAACGATACAATTGAAAGATTTACCAAATGTGTAATTAAAAAACAAAAAAAGAGAGGTAAAAAATATGAATGAAGTCAAAGAGTTTAAAGTTGGTCCCAATCAGCATTTAGTAGAAGAAGCAAAGATGTTGTGTTGTTGCAAAACATATTCCAAAGAAGAGAAGAAAGATTTAGTCGAAAAATTGGTAACAATCGAAAAGCAAATTAATGATTATCAAGATATTCCATTTCAAGAAGCGGTAGATTATTTAATTGAGATGAACCAAAATAATAAGTTTTTAAATATTCAAATCAGTTATCAAATGGATCCGGATTTGTTTATGGCAGTCAATTTAATAAAAAATCGAATAATAGAATTATATAAGGAAATATATAATTAATTTGAATATTTTTCCACACTTGAATTGTTTCACAATAAAAATTGCAATAATAACCCGCGCTGATTACACGAAATCAACGCGGGTTGCCTTTTGCCCTGCGCGCAAACGGGCGGCACGGGGTGCCGCGCCCTACAATATGTATGAATTATAATTCCGATTC
>JAZLJH010000052.1:0-51956 GCA_045617785.1 Acutalibacteraceae bacterium | reverse complement strand
GAACAAAAAGGCTCTGCCTTAGCTTTGCTATGCCCAAAATCAAGAACTTTTGATTAGTTTTGAATATTTTTTGCCTGTATAATTCATAAATCAAGAAGAAAAGAGCTGTGATGAAACTTTTTCGTTTCGTCACAGCCCCTTATTTTACTCGAAAAGTGCCGAAAAGCCTTATATACCGCGGGTTTCAGCAAAATGACAATGCAATATTATATGTAATTTTCTGCTCGTGGCCGTCGGAATTTCGGTTATTTCTTATGAATTTCACTGTTCGTACGGGACACACATTATTCACCATCTGACCGCCGACGGAGCCTGCCTGGCGGGATGTGAGGTTACCGTTATAGCCGTTCTTCAAGGTCACGCCGACCTCCGACGCTGCTTCCATTTTGACCTTATTGAGCTTTTCCTTGGCGGATGACTTTTTGTTTGCGGTTTTGGACTGGGTTTTACTCGAATTTGCCTTACTTACGGATTTATCACTTTTCTTATTTGCTGCCATTTGTAACACCTCGTTTTCATCGCGCGCGGTGCCGCAGAGTTATGCAAATGTATCAGGAAACCATTTGCACGGTGTACTCACGGCGCAGCGCGCTTATTTCTTACGCCGGCACAATTATTATGCGCCGCCGTATGAGGTTTACGGCTTGTAATTTCTGTAAATTGAGAAAATTATGTTTATCATTATTAAATTCAAACCAATTACCGTTATTCACCTTTTCCTATTTAATCTTATCCGTAAAATACGCGTTTGAAAATGCCTTGTAGCCTTTTTCATCGACTGCGGTGAAGCGGAACCACGAAACATTTTCCTTTACATCAAATTTCGCTTCGGTTATGTATTCGCCGTCATTTGCCTGAGCGGCAACGCAGGCTCTGCGGTTGGGTATATAGTTTATTGTGCGGCAGGGCGAGGTTTTGATTATAACCTTGCCGTCCTCGTAAATTATTGATTTTATTTCGGGTCCCACATTTTTGTAATTGCCCGTAGAGGTATAGAACTGCCCGTTTTTGAGTGCAGCGGCAATATCCTCGTATTTTAAAGACGGCGAAGCAATCATCGTGAAGCCGCCGTAGGAGTCGCACAACGGATTTTCGTCATCGTGACGGTTGTGGTTGTCATCGGTGCCGATGCAGTAAAGTCTTTTCTTTTGGCGCAGCAGCTCCTCATAGCAGTGGTCATTATCGTCATCGTACCCCACTGCAATACAGCCGAAGTTTATAACCTCCATAGCATCCATACCCTCGTAGTGTGAATATTCGGGATATGTTTCAAGCGACCAGTACGGGTGATTATAGGTAACGAAAAAGCCACCCTCTTTGCCCTTTTTGATTACATCGTTTATACATTCGGGGGTGTATTCGCGCTCGTAATCGGGCAAAGTATCGTCAAAATCCATTTGGTCGCGCAGCTTGGCGGCATTGCCCCACAAATATTTTGTACGGTGGCAGCAAACGGCTCTGGTAATATTCTTATCGAGTGCCACAAGGCAGATATGGCAGGTTTTGCCGTCTTCATCGGGATCGTCACTTTTGCCGTTGAACGAAAACTCGTAGCCGTTCATAGCAAGGAAATTATCATCGGTCAGGTCATTATGGGTAATGAATATTTCGTGGTCGGTGAATGCGATCACCGAATAGCCGTGTGCCATATAATCGGCTTTGAGCTGCTCTACGGTTTTTGCGCCGTCGGAAATAGTGGAATGACAGTGCAGATTAGCGCGGTAGTATTTGATGTTTGAATCTGCTTCGGGCAAAAGAAATTTTTTCATAAAAACACCCTTTCGGTATTGATATTTCCATTATAACATCGTTTTACGGAAATGGCGACATTTTTTATTCGTTTTCATTTATGAGTACACCGAAACTTATATTGAATATGCGATTTTAATATGCTACAATCACTTTACGGGGTGATTTTATGCTGAATTTATCCGATATTACAATAATTGCAAAAACCGATACAGAATTGAAAGCGGCGGCAATTCTTACCGATGAAATCGCCGCACGGTGCGGCGCTGTGCCTGCCGTTCCGGATGAGATTGCAGGGAAATATATTGCGCTTTGCATTGAAGATGAAAGCGACAGCGAGGATTTTGCGCTTATATACGCCGAAGACGGCGTGACCGTAAAAGCTCACCGTTTAAGAGGACTTATTTACGGCATATTTTACATTCTGCGCAAATGTGACTATAACGGCAAATTCACGCTTTCGGAAGATATAAGCGGCACATACTCGCCCGACATTAAAACGCGCGGCGTTAATCTGTGCTACGATATTTCAAACAACACCTGCGATGCGTGGGACCGCGCACAGTACCGCCGCTATATGCTCGATATGATGGCATTCGGCATAAACACGGTTGAGGATGCTTTCAGCTTCAGGCACGAAATGAACGGTCTTATGAAAATGACCTTGAGCGAGGCGCTGCACGCGATGTCCGAGCTTTGTGCCGAGCTTGATTTGAATTTCACGGTTTACTATCCGCTTGATAAAAAATTCACCGATGAAGAAACTGTGCAGGCTATTGTAAATCAGCTCGGCAGTCTGCCGAAGCTCGATAATTTATTCCTGCCGGGCGGCGACCCCGGCAATTTGCAGGCGGAGGATTTTGTGCGCCGCTGCAAAGCAATTAAAAAGGCTTTGGCGGCAATATACCCGAATTTAAGGCTGATACCCACCGCGCAGGCGCCGCACGAATACCCCGACTGGGGCGAGCGTTTCAAAAAGGCTATGGCTGACTCGCCCGATGAAGTCGATGCGGTCATTTACGGTCCGAACCACGCGATGCCGCTTGATGAGCTGCGCCGCAGTATCGATATAAAATATCCGATTGAGCAGTACGCCGATATCACCCACAATGTGCGCTGCGAAACGCCCGTGCACTTTCTCCGTGATGACTGGCACTACGCGTGGGCTTCCACACTTTCGCGCGAGTCAATTAACCCGCGCCCGCGTGAATACAGGCTGCTGCACCGCCTCACACGGCAGTATTTGGACGGCAACACGCCGTACTCCGAGGGCGTGAACGACGATGTGAACAAATGCGTTTTCGCATCGCTTGACTTTGATTTCAACTGCTCGGTACGCGAGGTGCTGAAAGATTACGCGCGTCTTTTCATACCCGAAGCCGCACCCGAAAAAATCTGCGATATCATATTCGGTCTTGAACAGAATTGGGAGGCGGCACCCGAGGAAAGCTTTTCGGTCGAAGCGGTCTTTAATGCCGCAGACGGTCTTTTGAAAGCCGTGCCGAAACTCAAGAAGAATTGGCGCTTTATGCTCATATATTTCCGCGCTCTGTGCGACAAAATAGTGCGCGACAGACGGATTTTTGAGCTTGAACTCATAAAAAAAGCCGGTTTTCTGATACGCCGCGGCGATATGAACGAAGCGCAGAGCGTGCTTGAAACCGACTTTTGCGAAGAATACAAGGCGAACAGAAAGCTGCTTTTCAGTGTTGCGGAAATTCTGTTCGATTCAATCGGTATTCAGCTTGATGTTGAGCATTTCGGCGGCAAAAATCCGGAGCGCGGCTGCACGCTCGATACCGTTGATATGCCCGTTACCGACAGGCAGTATCTTCTAAATAAAATACGCGAAAATCCCGACAGAGAGTATATGCTCGGTGTGCTTGACCGCACCAAAGTAAATAAAAACGAATATTATTTTTCATTTGCGGAGCACGGCTTTGAGGTCTGCGGCAGGCAGCACGGCGAATACTACTATAATTTCAGGGGCGACCAGAACAAGGATGCCGCAAGGCCCATGGCGGCGCTCAACGGCTACGACCATTTTGAATTCCGGACAAATATCGCGGGGCTTACGGGCGGCGACTATATTCTGCGTATAAATTACGCAGATACCGACGATAACGAGGGCACCCACCTTAAAATCACCGCAAACGGCAACACAGTTTACGAGGGCGAGCGTTTCGGCGGCGTGCGCGATACTGAGTATGAAAATAAATATCTTTCCGCCGCGTACCGCAGCGTTTGCTACGAAATCCCCGCCGAGTTTATAGAAAACGGCTGTATTAAACTCGAAATGACAGAGCCGCTTGATGGTTTTGTGATGTATGAATATATACTGACGGTCAAATAATTTATGGACAAATCATTTTTACTGTGGTAATATCAACTTAACATTATCAACTACGGAGGTAATTATGAAAAAGCTTTTATCGTTATTCCTCGTATGTATTCTCGCTTTAACCTTACTTGTTCCCGCGGTTGTCGCGTTTGACGGCAAATGCGACTGCGGCTTTTCGCCGATTATTTATGTAGGTCCGCTCGGCTGCACGCCGATAGTGCGCGATGCCGGCACTTCTTCGGAGCAGCAGCTCTGGAAAATCGACAGCGGCTTTCTTATTTCAAACATAGGCAAGCAGCTCCCCTCTTTGAGCTATGCTTTACTTACCGATAATACCGAGCTGCTCGGCGATGCACTCGTTGCATTCGTGAATGACACATTCGGAGACCTCGCGCTTGACAATGACGGCGTATCGAAAGAAAATGTTACCACGCCCCTCCTCAATGTGCCGGAGGGCAGCCGCCACGGCATAGACAGTGATTATTATTTTGATTACGATTTCCGTCTTGACCCGTTCACCCACGCCGAAAGACTGCACGAGTTCATAGAGCAGGTCAAGGAGCTTACCGGGCACGATACCGTCAAGCTGAAATGCTCAAGCATGGGCGGCGTTGTGCTTGCGGCATACCTTGAGCTTTACGGTCACGAGGGCATTGATGTTATAATCTGCCGCTGCTGCCCGCTTTGGGGTACTGCGGTTGCAGGCGAGCTTTTCACCGGCAAGCTTGAACTCAACGCCGATTCTCTGCGCCGCTACGGCGAGGATGCCATTCCGTTTATGGAAACCGGCTTTGCCGATGATTTTGTTGAGGGCACGCTGTACTCGCTGCTTGAAACGCTTAAATATGTCGGTCTTATAGACGGCATCATCGCACTCGGCGATGACCTTATTGCCGATATAGGCGACAGACTCTTTGATGAAGCACTCATTCCGATTTTCGGTACATTCCTCGGTATATGGGCATTTGTGCCTGCCGAATACTACGAGGATGCACTTGAATTTATGAAAGTACCCACCGACGGCGACCTATACAGACAGATTTGTGCTTACCGCGTTGCGCAGGCAAACGTTGCCGACAATCTTACCGCCGCGCGCAATGACGGCGTTAAGGTGTGCATCACCTGCGGCTACAATGTGCAGCGCACTCCCCTTGTTTCGCTTTGGAAATCCACATCAGACGGTACGGTTGATACCAAATACGCTTCACTCGGCGCGATCTGCGGCGACACGAAAGAAATGCTCCCGATAGATTACATCAACTCGCTTGAAGATACATCTTACCTTTCACCCGACAGAATGATAGATGCTTCGACCTGCGAATTAAGGGACTGCACCTGGTTCTTCCGCGACTGGCTGCACTGCAACGGCAACCCCGCCATTGATGAATTTTACAACCTTGTAATGACGACAGACGGCGAAGTGAGCATTACGGCATTTGAGGATTACCCGCAGTTTATGAGAATCGACGACAACGCCAACACCCTCACCCCCGTAACTGCGAACGAAAGTACCTCAAACACGCTGAAAAACGCACCCTCGTACCTGAATTTCATCCGTTTCATATTTGAACTGTTTGAAAAACTGTGGAAGCTTTTGATGGCGTAATACAAGTAAAAAAGCGATGTGAAACCTCGGTTTCACATCGCTTTTTTACTGAATGAATTATAGATTAAAACTCTTTGTTCGCCACAATAAATGTATATCTTTCCTGAATACTGGGGCCGCCGTGGGCTCTGCCTATGCCGCCGTGGTCGGAGGTGATCACTATAAGCCAATCTTCACTCTCAAATGTTTCGCGTGCTTCAATGGCGTTTATGATTTCCTCACCTGCGGCATCTGCATTTTTGAACGCGTTTTTATAGCGCAGGTTGTTGCCGTAAAAGCCCGTCTGATGACCGGCGTGGTCGCAATATTCAAGAATGCCGAATATAAAATCCGAGCAGTCGGCGGATTTGACATCTGCGAGCATATTTGCCCTTGTGCCCTTGTCATTGTCGGCGCACTCAAAAGTAACATCAAGCTTTTTGTCGGCAACGTATTCTTTTTCGGCACGGTAGGTGGAATTATCGTTTACGAAATGACCTTTCCACGAAACATAGAATGCGGAGCTGTTGATGGTCTTATCCTCAACAAGAGTGGTGAGCAGGGTAAGGTGGTCGTTTGACTTAACAATGCCGTTGGCTGTTATGCCGTGAACGTCGGCAAGGCAGCCCGTAAGCATACTGCACCAGCCGGGTGCGGTGCTTGTATCCTGCGTGTTTTTCTGCGGGCACGCAACGCCGCCGCAATATGAAATGACCATCTTCCCGTTATCTTTAAGCAGCCTGTTTATTGCGCCGTCACTTTTTGAATCGATATCTGTAAGCACATCGTCGCGGCAGCCGTCATAGCCTATTACTATCGCCTTTTTAACAGTCTTGCCCTCGGGCAGTTCGGAATTGAAGTGGTCGGAAATTATATTGTAGATTTCCGTCTGCGGCACTGCATTTTCTATGGTGTTTTCAAAATGGTCGTTTGCATAGACTTTTTCTATGTAATTTTTCTGCGTTTCACCGGGCGGATTCCACAAAAGATATATTGCCGCGCCTATGGCAATAAGGAAAAAGAACGGTATCGAAAGCTTCAGCGAAAAGTGATAGTTTTTTGTAACGGGACCGACATGTACGGTTTTGTTTTTCTTCATAAATATGCCTCCTTATATCAATCAATATATTCCACTGTTTCATCCTTGGGGCGGTAAGTAGTGTGCATAACCGAGGGCTTTGCCGCTTCACTCGCATAACCTACGGGTAAAAGGTTGCAGACCCTTATATTTTCGGGCAAGCCGAGCACATCTTTAACTTCCTTTTCAACGAACCAGCCTACCCAGCAGGTACCCAAGCCCAGTTCCGCCGCCTCAAAAACAAGGTGAGAGCACACTATGGCGGCATCCGTCTGACCGAAATTGTGCCCCTCGTAAATGCGGCTTTCGCTTGCGCGCGTTTCATCGTAGCAAACCACGAATATTACGGGTGCGCCGAATGTGCACGGCGTGACCTCGGCAAGTTTTTTGCGCATTTCTTCATTCCTTACCACATACAGTTTTTGCGGCTGATAATTTCTTGCGGTAGGTGCAAGGCTCGCCGCTTCAAGCATCTTTTCGATTTTTTCGGCTTCAACGGGTTTATCGCTGAAAGCTCTGCAAGAAAAGCGCGACTGTGCAAGTTCAAAAAACGAATTCATAATCATCCCTCCGTTTACTTTATATTAGCACAAACCGCACACCTTTTTCAACAGTTTATAAAAATTCATATTTTAATGAATAATATACACAATAATGTATATTCTCGCAAAATCGCACAGAAAGAGCAACACAGCAGGATACTATATTATACATATTATTCATTGACTTTCACTGCGCTATGGTGTATATTTATACACAATAATACCGAAAATGTATTATTGTATTTTCTGTTTCTTCGGAGGTATCGGAAATGACTCCCACAATGATCATCACTTTATGCCTTATTGTGTGCTTTTTCTCACTTATGATAGGCATCGGCATAAAGTCCCGCAAGCACGCAACAGATGTTAACGGCTTTGTGCTCGGCTCCCGCTCGGTGGGTCCCTGGCTCAGCGCATTCGCATTCGGCACATCGTATTTTTCCGCCGTTATTTTTGTCGGCTATGCAGGTCAGTTCGGCTGGAATTTCGGTCTTGCTTCCACCTGGATAGGTCTCGGAAATGCGTTTATAGGCTCACTGCTCGCATGGAGCGTGCTCGGCAGACGCACAAGAATTATGACACAGCACATTTCGAGCAAAACCATGCCCGACTTTTTCGGCGCGCGCTTCAAATCGAACGGTCTTAAAATTGCAGCATCAGTCATTACATTCGTATTTTTGATTCCGTATACCGCATCGCTTTACAACGGTCTTTCAAGATTGTTTTCCATGGCGTTCAACGGCGTGGATTACTCGGTATGCGTTATAGTTATGGCGGTTCTTACCGGTATTTATGTACTTATAGGCGGCTATATGGCTGCGGCTATAAACGATTTCATTCAGGGTCTTATAATGCTTATAGGCATTGTAGCCGTAATTCTTGCGGTGCTTAACAACAACGGCGGTCTAACCGCCGCCACCGCTTCACTCGCCACGGGCGCAAACGGCGGTTGGGAATATGCCTCGTTCTTCGGACCGAACCCCGTATTTCTTCTTTTCGTTGTTCTGCTCACCTCGCTCGGCACGTGGGGTCTGCCGCAGATGGTCGGCAAATTCTATGCCATTAAGAATGAAGATTCAATTAAAAAGGGCACCGTAATTTCCACCCTTTTCGCCATAGTCGTTGCCGGCGGCTGTTATTTCCTGGGCGGCTTCGGCAGACTGTATGATGTTGATGTTGCCGCAGAGGGCTTTGACGCGGTAATACCGGAAATGCTTTCGACACTTTCGCCCGTCATAATAGGCATTGTTATTGTGCTTGTGCTTTCCGCTTCAATGTCAACTCTTTCATCACTGGTACTTACAAGCGGCTCTACCATTACTCTCGACTTTATTGCTTCATTCAGGAAAAAGGGTATGACCGAAAAGAGCAAAATGCTCATTATGAGAATATTCATAGTTATTTTCATAGTGATTTCCGCAATTATCGCCATAAAGCAGGCAACGAACAAGAGCCTGTTTATTGCACAGATGATGGGCGTTTCATGGGGCGCACTTGCGGGCGCGTTCCTTGCCCCGTTCCTTTACGGTCTGTATTGGAAAAAGACTACTAAAGCCGCCGTTGTTACCTCGTTCATATTCGGCGTGGGTCTTGAAACGGTGCAGCTTTTCATTTCGCTCGGCATGATTTCCGTTGCCGGCTCGCCGCTGCTTTCATTTGTATTCACCAATTCGCTCTATTCCGGCGTATTTGCAATGGTGGGCGGTCTTGTTATAGTGCCCGTGGTAAGTCTGCTTACACAGAAAACCAAGCCCGAGGGTGTTGACGGTATTTTCGCCTGCTACGACAGTAAGACCACAGTTGAAATCACCGACAGCCTCGGCAAGTAATATAATTTTCCGAAAAAATTTGAGTTCAATGTAATTTTTTACAGGCACCCGGAGTATTACGGGTGAAAAACGAAATCGGAGGAAAGATTTATGAACTATATTGAATATGGCAGTCACTACGTAGGTATTGACAAAAGCGGAACACGCGCTGAGTTTATAGAGCGTATGGCGCACTATGACAGAGATAACAGTTTCAATTTAACAAGCGAGGATATAAACGACAGCCTTAACAGAAATAATGCAGGTTATAATATAGTCGAGATCCCCGAGGAGCAGGTCGCACAGCGCAAAGCACTCACCGCGGAGCTGCGCCAAAAAATGTTTAACAGGTATGCAGACCGTCATTTATCTTCCATGCCGAGTGACCGCAAGCAGTATCGCTACGTTCCTGACCTTATGCTTAAAACAGGTACTACGGATGAAGTGGGCGAATACAACGATACTTACTACAATAAACTCGCCGCTCCCGATGAAACACGCGACAGAAAGTTTGTAATCAACGAGCATTACAAGCTGCTCAAGCAGTTTGAAGATTCAAAGCCCGAAGAAATGCTGGGCAAAGAGTTTTCTGACCGTGAACTTGTGGATAATTTTGAAAGAATACATATTGCATGCGCTATACCGCAGCAGTTCGAGAATATGGTCAAGTCTTTCCCTGAGTTGGAGACTCTGCCCGAGAATGCCGATAAAGAAACAAAGCAACAGTTTAACGAAATCCATCGAATAATGGATAAATATAACATACTGGGTCACGGATTCGAATCGCTCAATCAAAAGGTAGGCTGCATAGAAAATGATGCTTATTCCGTAATAAATATGAATGACCTTGTTTCGCACAAAGTCGCTTCCGATGTATTTACCGGTAAATGCGGCATCGACGATGCTGAATGCCAAAAATATTTCACTAAATTAGCCGATGTAGACCATTCCTTATTCACCGGTGAATTTAATGCATGCCAAAAAATCTTTTCGGATTCCGGAATAAAAGCCGAAGACCTTATGTACAATTTGTACGACAGGGACGGCAACATAATAGAAAGCAACAAGAAATTCAATATCGGCGATGCCAAAGAAGATATAGTGCTGAACCCCAGATACAGCGTAAAGGTGTTCGATAAAAACAACCCCGAAAACAGTCTTACTGTTTACGGCGATGCGAAACCGAGAATTATGAATTCACTTAACGCCGATGAAGCAAGTCTTAAAAAGGCGGCAGATGACCTTAAACCCGGTTTCATAAAGAGCTTTATTCATAATTATATCAGCAAAAGCTTCTTCAAAGCTGATTTTGAAAAATACGAAAAAGCGCAGTCCGCTTATGATGCCAGTACATTCAAAGCAAGAATGGATGCCAAAAAGAATCCGCCCGCAGAGCAGAAAAAAGATAACTCGCTTGAAGAAGCAAAAGCCGCCAAAGCGCGCATTAAATCGGCACAGGTCGAAAAGGTCGCAAATAATCTTCAGTCTATGCCGCATAAAACTCAGAAAGATTTCGATTTCCACAACAAGATAATCGACATCGCAAATAATGACAAGCTCGATAAAACACGCGAGCTTCTTTCAAAGCTCGATTCCGAGCAGATGGGCAATGTTTACAGCATGTTTATGAACGACAAAGACCTTGATATTGAACTGCCGAAGCTTGCAGGTGAAAACCCTGTTGTTGAAGCTCCTGCCGCTGCTGAAAAAGCCAATACAAAGGTTGCCGACAAAGGCGATAAGGTGATTGTCACGGATGATCAGCCGCAGCTTAGTTAAACTATAAAAAGATGCAGATGTGTCGTTCTTCGACCGACGGCGTACAAAGGTACTCCGAGGGAGAAAACGGCGCATCTGCGCTTATGAAACCGCTGAAAATAAATTGCCGAAAAAAAGATGCAGATGTGTCGTTCTTCGACCGACGGCGTACAAAGGTACTCCGAGGGAGAAAACGGCGCATCTGCGCTTTTTTTCGGCAATTTAAGTCATTTTTTCTTGTTTGACTTTCTTATCTATGACATGACGTGAGGCAAGCTCCTTGTGAATATCCTCAAGTGAAATGCCTGCTTCGATCATCAGCACCATTACATGATAGGCAAGGTCTGCGATCTCGTAGACGGTTTCTTTTTTATCCTCTGCCTTAGCGGCTATAATCACTTCGGTACTCTCCTCGCCCACCTTTTTGAGTATTTTATCAAGTCCTTTTTCAAATAGGTATGTGGTGTAGGAGCCTTCCTTTTTCTCAGTTTTTCTGCCGCGAATAAGCTCGAACAAGCCCTCGTATGAAAACTCCCTGCGCTCGCCACTTTCGAAAACGGGGTTTTCAAAGCAGGATACGGTACCGAGGTGGCAGGCAGGGCCGTCGGGCTCTACAAGCACCACAAGGGCATCCTTGTCGCAGTCGGCGGTTATGGATACTATGTGCTGATAGTTTCCGCTTGTTTCACCTTTGAGCCAAAGCTCCTGCCTTGAACGGCTGAAAAAGCAGGTAAGCTCCTTTTCCATAGAGATTGCAAGGCTCTCTTTATTCATATATGCAAGGGTAAGCACGCGCTTTGACACGGCATCCACCACTATTGCGGGTATAAGCCCTTTTTCGTCAAATTTCAGTTCGTTTATATCTACCATAATAATCCTCCTCATATTCTTGCAGGTATGCCGTTGAGTTTCATTTCTTTTTTCAGGTCGGAAATCTTCACTTCACCGAAGTGGAAAATAGAAGCCGCAAGCCCCGCATCGACCTTTGGCAGGGTTTTGAAAAGCGTTATAAAATCGTTTATGCCGCCTGCACCGCCCGAAGCAATTACCGGCACCGAAACGGCGCTGCACACCGCATCGAGCATTTCAAGGTCAAAGCCTTTTTTTACGCCGTCGGTATCTATGGAATTCACCACGATTTCGCCTGCGCCGCTGCCGACACCGCGCTTTATCCACTCGATAGCTTCAAGCCCCGTATTCTCTCTGCCGCCCTTGGCGAACACCCTGAACACGCCGTCAACGCGTTTTATATCCACAGAAAGCACCACGCACTGATCGCCGTAGAGCTTTGCCGCCTCGCCTATAAGCGCGGGGTTTTTTATTGCGCCGGAATTGACGCTGACCTTATCGGCACCGCATTTAAGCACGCGGTCAAAATCGGCAACGGTATTTATGCCGCCGCCCACGGTAAGCGGAATAAAGACATTACGCGCCGTTTCGCAGAGAATATCGGTAAACAGCTTTCTACCGTCGGAGGAAGCTGTGATATCGTAAAACACAAGCTCATCGGCACCGTTTTTACTGTAATATTCCGCAAGCGCAACCGGCGAGGAAATTTCGCGCAAGCCCTCGAAATTAACACCTTTTACGACCTGCCCGTCGCGCACATCAAGGCAGGGAATAATTCTTTTTGTTACCATTTTGCCACCTCGATCGCTTCATTAAGAGAAATCGCACCGACATAATACGCCTTGCCGATGATCGCGCCGTATAAATCCATTGCTCTGAGCGCCTTGACATCCTCAATAGTCGAAACGCCGCCCGAAGCGGTGATCTGCATATCAAAGCGTTCGCTCAACTCTTTATAAAGTGCGCGGTTGGTGCCCGCCATAGCGCCGTCTTTGGAAATATCGGTGCAGATGAGCGTCTTGACGCCTATTTCGCGCATCTTTTCGCAAAAATCAAAGGCATCTATACCCGAGCTTTCCGTCCAGCCCTTTATGGCGACAAAGCCGTCTTTAATATCAATGCCCACGGCAATTTTTTCGCCGTATTTTGCAACGGCCTTTTCAACAAAGCCCGGCTCTGTAACCGCGGCAGTGCCGAGAATTACGCGGTCAATTCCTGCCGAAACGTATTTTTCAATTACCTCAAGGCTTCTTATGCCGCCGCCGATTTCGCAGAAAAGTCCGCTTTCGCTTTTTATTCTGCAAACGGTGTCAAAATTCGGGGTATCGCCGTTTTTTGCGCCCTCTAAATCAACGAGGTGAATATGTGCTGCGCCCTGCTTTCTGAAGTCGAGCGCCACGCTGACGGGGTCGGTGCTGTAAACGGTCTTTTGGGCGTAATCACCCTTAAAGAGCCGCACCGCCTCGCCCTCATATAAATCTATTGCGGGAAATATCAGCATAAGGCACCTGCTTTCATTTCGCAGAACGCGCGAAGAATGTTGAGCCCCGTTTCGCCGCTTTTTTCCGGATGAAACTGACAGCCCATAACATTCCCTGCGGCAACGGCGGCGGTAATATCCACGCCGTATTCCGAAACGGCAACGGTATTTTCGGTGCAATCGACACCGTAATAGGAATGGACGAAATATACGCACTCGCCCTCGTTCACATATTTGAAAAGCGAATGCTTTTTACCCGTGAATTTAAGGGCATTCCACCCCATGTGCGGTATTTTGAGGTCTTTAACGTCATCGGCAATGGGTTTTATAACGCCCTTAATAAGACCGAGCCCGTCATATTCACCGTATTCGTAGCTTTTTCGGAACATAAGCTGCATACCGAGGCATATACCCATAACGGGAATGCCTTTTTCTATCTGTTCGGTCAGAACCGGCACAAGCCCCGATTTATTAAGCTTTTCGGCGGCATCGCGGAACGCGCCCACGCCCGGCAGGATTATTCTGTCGGCAGAGTGCAGCACGCTTTCATCTGCGGTAATCACCGCATCCTCGCCGATTTTTTTAAGCGACGACACAAGCGAAAACAGATTGCCCACGCCGTAATCAATAATTGCGGTCATTATAAAACTCCCTTTGTTGACGGTATTTCGTTTTTGAATTCTTCGTCTATGCTGACTGCATCGCGCAGGCTTCTCGCCACGGATTTGAACGCTCCCTCAATGATGTGGTGGGAATTTTTGCCTGCGATATATCTTATATGCAAAGCACATTCAGCCTGCCGGATAAAGCCGCAGAAAAATTCCTCAACAAGTTCGGTGTCGAAATCGCCGACCTTTTGTGTGGGAACGCGCAAATCGTAGCCGAGGAACGCTCTGCCCGAAAAATCAACTGCCGTAAGCAGCAGCGATTCATCCATAGGCAGAAAAGCATCGCCGTAGCGGTGTATTCCGCGTTTGTCGCCGAGCGCCTGCTTAAACGCCGCGCCGAGCGCAATGCCGATATCTTCAACGGTGTGGTGGTAGTCAACATAAGTGTCGCCCTTGCAGGTTACGGTCAGGTTAAATCTGCCGTGCGAAGCAAACAGCGTGAGCATGTGGTCAAGAAAGCCGCAGCTTGTATCCACAGTACTTTTGCCGCTGCCGTCAAGTTCAAGCGCAAGGTAAATATCGGTTTCGGCGGTTTTCCTTTTTATTTCTGCAGTTCTCATTTCTTTTCCTCCAAAACCTCTGCGAGCACCGAAACAAACTGCTGCATCTGCTCAATACTGCCGACTGTTATGCGGTTGTGATCCTTTAACAGCGGTGTTTCAAAATGGCGGATAAGCACGCCTTTTTCTTTAAGTGAAGTGTAAATTTCCATACCGCTTACTCTCGGATGCTTTGCGAAAATGAAATTACTGCTTGACTCGGTCATGGTAAAGCCGAGTTTTTCAAGTTCATTTGCCGTGTATTCGCGCGCTTCGATTATCTTTTTACAGTTCGCTTCGAAATAATCGGTATCGGTTATGGCGCCGATGCCCGCCGCCATTGTCATTCTGTTTATATTATACGGATTGGTGGAATACTTCACCGTATTCAGATCGGTAATAAGCTCGCTGCACGCCGCGCCGAAGCCGAGCCTTGCACCCGCAAGCGAACGCGACTTTGAAAAAGTCTGACAAACAAGCAGATTATTGTATTTATGAATTAAATCAATGCAGCTTTCGGCTCCGAAATCGACATACGCTTCATCCACTACAACCACATTATCGGGGTTTGATGAAACTATTTTTTCGATTTCCGCCTTTGAGAGCGCTATGCCCGTGGGGGCGTTGGGGTTTGCGATAAAAACGGTTTTATTTATACCGATATAGTCATTTACATTGACCGTAAAATCGTCATTAAGCGGTATTTCGGTGTACGGAATATGGTTAATATTCGCAAACACGGGGTAAAAGCCGTATGTGATATTCGGAAAAACCGCCGGATGACTTTCGTCGCAGAACGCCATAAACGCAAAATTCAGTATTTCATCCGAGCCGTTCGTGAAAAGAATTTCATTTTCGGCTAAACCGAGCTTTTCGGCTGCGATTTTCACAAGAGCCTTGCATTCCGGGTCGGAATACAACTGCAAATCGCCTGCCGCCTGCCTTGCGAGCCTTTGTGCAAACGGCGACGGCGGAAACGGCGATTCGTTTGTATTGAGTTTAAGGTATTTTCTTTCCTGCGGCTGCTCACCGGGTGTATAGGGAGTCAAAGAAGCGTATTTTTCACTGAAAAACCTGCTCATTTGTCATCCTCCGTTCTGATAACGGCGCTTTTCGCGTGCGCGGTTAGCCCCTCTTTTTCGGCAAAAAAGGCAACATCGTTCGCCACGCGTTTGAGCGCATTGCGCGTGTAGTATGTATACTGTGTTTTCTTTATGAAATCATCGACGGAAAGCGGGCTTGAAAATTTTGCGGTGCCGCTTGTGGGCAGCGTGTGATTGGGACCCGCAAAATAATCACCGAGCGCCTCGGGGCAGTTCCTGCCCATAAAGACCGAACCCGCATGACGGATAGCATCAAGATAATCAAAAGGATTGTCCACGCAAAGCTCAAGATGCTCGGGAGCTATTTCATTTGCAATATCTATGGCTTCAAAAAGTGTATCGGCAACTATTATTTTGCCGTTATTGTCTATTGATGCACGGGCGATTTCGGCGCGTTCAAGCGCAGGTATCTGCTTTTCAAGCTCTGCCTGAACGGCGTATGCAAGCTGCTCGCTGTCGGTTACGAGAACGGCAGATGCCATTTTGTCGTGTTCCGCCTGCGAAAGCAGATCAGCCGCCGCGTGTGCAGGATTGCTCTTGCCGTCGGCAACAATAAGTATTTCGCTCGGACCTGCTATCATATCTATTGAAACCCTGCCGAACACCTGCTTTTTCGCCTCCGCCACAAAAGCGTTGCCGGGACCGACGATTTTATCCACCTTCGGCACGGTTTCGGTGCCGTAAGCCAGCGCGGCTATTGCCTGCGCGCCGCCGACCTTGAAAATTTTATCGACCCCCGCTACATAAGCCGCGGCAAGAATAACGGGATTCACCTTGCCCTGCGCATTTGGCGGCGTTACGATAACTACCTCTTTAACTCCTGCGATTTTTGCGGGTATTGAATCCATTAAAACGGTAGACGGATATGCCGCCGTGCCGCCGGGAACATAAAGCCCCGCACGGTCAACGGGTATTATCTTCTGACCGATGACTATGCCGTCTTCATCGTTTATGATAAAGCTGTTGCGCTTCTGCTTTTCGTGGAATTTACGGATATTCGCCGCCGCTTTTTCGAGTATTGCGAGAAATTCCGGCTCAACGGATGCAACCGCTTCCCGAATTTCAGCTTCACTTACAAGTAATGACGAAAGCTCTGCCTTATCGAACTTTTTGCAGTATTCAAAAAGCGCTTTATCGCCGTTCGCCCTAACATTTTCGATTATTTCGGAAACGACCGCTTCCACATTGACCGCAGGCTCGGTACGCGCAAATATTTCACTGTTTGCCACTTCGCCGCATTTAAGTATTTTAATCATTTTTATCCTCCGCGATTTCCGAAAGCTTTTCGGCGATATTTTCTATCTGCCTGCACTTAAATCTGAATGATGATTTGTTTGATATAAGCCGTGCACTTATGGGCATAAAGCTTTCTCTGACCTCAAGATTGTTTTCTTTTAATGTTGCTCCCGTTTCGACTATATCGACTATAACATCTGCTATGCCGAGAATGGGCGCGATTTCTATGGAGCCGTTAAGGTGAACGATATCAATATCTCTGCCTTTGGAACGGTAATATTTTTTTGCTGTGTTTGAAAACGTGGTGGCAACCGTGAGCTTTTTCTTTTTGTCGGGATCAAAGCCCTTGGGAGCAGCCACCGCCATAAAGCATTTGCCGGTTTTCAGGTCGAGCATTTCAAAAACATCCGGCTCCTGCTCCTCAAGAATATCCTTGCCGACCACGCCTATATCCGCCGCGCCGTGCTCAACATAAATCGCCACATCGGAGGGCTTCACCCAGAAATAGCGAATTTTCTTTTCGGCGTTTTCGAAAACGAGCTTGCGGTTTTTTTCGAGAATTGCGGGACATTCAAAGCCCGCTTTTTCAAACATACCGTAAACGCGTTCACCGAGCCTGCCCTTTGGCAAAGCCACATTAACGAAGCCGTCATCTTCCGCATCGTCCGCTTCGGCGCACTCAACATCCTCAAGCTCATCAACATACACCGCAAAGCCTACCGCAGATGACTTTCTGCCGAGTTTTTTCATAAGCTTGTCATACTGACCGCCGGAAAGCACCGCTTCGGGAACACCCTTGACAAAGCCCTTGAAAACTATGCCGTTGTAGTAATTTATATCGTCGGTAACGGAAAAATCGATTTTAACATTACCCGCAAAGCCGCCGTTTTCGAGCTTTGAAAGAATACCGAAAAATTCACCGAAATCGCCGTCGGGCAGTAAGCCCGAAAGTTCTGTTTTAACTTCTGCTATGCTGCCGTGCAGCGAAACGAGTGACAGAAGCTTTTTTATGCTTTCGCCGTCAACGCCGTGTTCGGTACATACAGCCGTAATGGCGTGGCGGTTTTTTTCACCAATGCTTTTATAGAGATGCGCATTTGCCTGCGAGGGCATATTAAGCTGCGAAACGGCGTATTCAAGCACGGTGAGGTTTGAAATATCAAGCACGAAATTTCCGGTAACTGCCGCCATACTTTTGCAGGCAAGCTCAATAACCTGCGCCACATCGCCGGCGCAAACATTACCGAAGCACTCAACGCCGCACTGCATAAGCTCGCGAAATGAATCGGTGCTTTTGGAAACGCGGTAGACATTTTCGTTATAATAAACCTTTTGTGTCTTTTCGGGCGTATCGGTGCTGTTTTTGATAATGGAAAGCGTAACATCGGGCTTTAACGCCATGAGCTTGCCGTCGGTATCGGTAAACGTTATTACATTGTCGGAAACAAGGAAATCTTTATTGCGCGAATAAAAATCATATTCCTCGAATTTACCCATTCTGTACGGGGTGTAGCCGCAGGAAGAATAAAGTCTGCGCAGGGCGAAAACGGTTTTTTCGCCGTTTTGCAGAACGCTGTCATCAATTACCATTTTTTTCCTCCTCAAGATTCTGTATTGCTTTTTTATAGCCGCCGCTGCCGTAATTAAGGCTGCGGTTTACCCGGCTTATCGTGGCGGTGCTTATGCCGATATTTTCGGATATTTTCTGATATGAGCACCCCTCATTCAAAAGCACGGCGGTTTCAAAGCGCTGCGCCATATCGAGTATTTCCCTTACCGTGCAAAGATCCTCGAAAAAATCATAGCATTCGTCAACGGTTTCGAGCTTCAGCATAACCTTAAATAAATTATCTATTGCTTCGTTGCGGTAATTCTGCATAATTATACCTCACTTCACAGCATATTATTACGCTAACATATTATCACGCTAAAGTATTAAAGTCAACAATATGTTGGCTCTGCCGTTCAATTTCGGAATAATAACAAATATACAATGAAATAACCGCCGCATTATTGTGTAATACGGCGGTTTGTATCAATATAAGCACGGAACGGGCACATCGAATTTCATACGCTTTTCTCCTTAATGCCGTAAAAGTGTATGACATTCATATCCTCCTCACAGTCGTTGCCGTGAGCGCCGAAATTGCCTATGACCTTGTGGCAGCCGTGGTCGGGGCAGAAACCGTAAAATACATTGTGGTGTTTCCACGAGCTTTCGATTTTATCCGTAAGAGTTTTATAGAAAGCGATGTTTTTTTCAAGCTCGGCAAGCGATTCCCCGCCCTCGGGGGCGTGCTTGTGCATAACGGAATCGTAATTGCCGTTGTAAATCGTTATAAAGTCATATTCATCGTTTTCAATAAGTTCAAGCGCTTTGGCGTTGACTTCTTCAACGGTATCGTAAATGAAATAATCCATTTCGCGGTCGAGGAATATTTTGGAAATACTGTCGCCAGTAGTGGAAACTATGGCAGGCTTTTTGCCGTTCCTTATAAGGCAATCGAAAAGTGTGGAGACCGTAAGCACGGGCTTTTCGTATTTTTTGATGCCGTGCACATCGGGCATTACTCCCGAATACATCGAAGCAAAGCACACGGGCGTTACGCTCGGCATTACGGAAAGCATAGGTAATGCAAGGTCTGAACGGATTGCCGCATCGGTGAATTTTTCGGTGTATTTCCCGTATATCCACAATGCGACGGCATCGGGGTTATAGATAACCGCGCGGTCGATGCGATTTTCGCCGATTTTGCGTTTTTTGAGCGCATCTATAACGGGATTTTTCGGCGCGAGCGTATCGGGCGTGTAAAGCCCCATAACATCGAGCACGGTAGCGCAAAGTGTTGAAATGCAAAGTGAACTGTTAAGGTCTGCCATTTATATCACCCTTAAAATGCAAAGTATTTTTCGTTGAATTTCTTCATTCTGCCGCTTATGGCTTTGAGTATTTCCGCAGCATCCTCGCGCTCTTCGGCGGTGCCGGTAACATACTGCTTCATAAGTCTGCCCTCTTCAAAGCAAAGCTCGTCGTGGCGCGGGAAGTAGTTTTTAATAAGGAAGCAGCCGTATCTTACGAGGCGGTTGTCGCCCACAATACGAAATTCCTCGCTTATGGTATCGACCGCAACAGAGTAGTAATCCTTAATTGCTTTGATAAGCGCGGTGCGCTCGTTTTCAGCCGAAAAGACTATCGTGGAGCAGATGTAGGCGTTGCGGTTAAGCGGATATGAGGAATGGCTGTCGGTGCTGCCGACTATGGGGAAATTGTTGCCCTTTGCTTTTTCCTCGTAATATCTCACGGTCTGGAAGCCGTTGTGCTCAAAGTAATTTTCGCCGCCGAGCACCTCAAAGGCATCAAACGGCTTTGTTGCCATAAGGTAATCGGTAAATGCTTCGGGAATGTGGTAAACATTCTTGCGCCATGTAGGATGTGCGAAAATACCGAGACCGTTCGCATCCCTGATACTGTCGAAAATCCATTTGCAGACTGCGGCTGGAACGGCGTCAACATTTTCGGGCACTTCTATTTCATCGGCAAGTGCCTGCATTTTATCCTCGTATTCCTCCATTGTCATAACGTCGGGAACATTTTCCGTTCTTGTGGCGCGAACGGAAAGGTCTTTGCCGACCTCCTCGACCGCGGTGGATTCAACAAGTGAATTTATGCTGTATTCGCCGCCGAAGTTGACTATGTGAACATCGTTCGTTTTGCCGTGAACGCGGGGCATATGTACCTCCTCGCCCTGAACGATATTAAGCCCGATAGGCACATCCTTATATGCCTTTATGGCGTTAAGCGAGGGGTAATATCTCTGATGGTCGCTCACGACCATAAAATCGTAGCCGTGGCGGCGGTAGTTGGCGCATACGACCTCAGGGTCCTGCTTGCCGTCGGAATTATTTGTGTGCATATGCAGGTCGCCTATAAAGGGGTACCTGCCCGCAAGGTCGGAAGCAACACAGTAAACAGGGAACTGATTTATGCGCTTGCCTTCGGCATCGAGGAATCTTATAAGATATTCCTGCTCGCCGTTAAAGGTGTGCTTAAAGGTGAAATTGCCCTCGGCATCGGATTTTACCTTTTCATACTGAAAATCGGCAGTTGCGGGGAAATCGCGCGGGTCGCCCATTTCCATAGCGCAGAATACAACATCGTATTCCCTGTTCGGCTCGAACTGCGGCTCTCTGCCGAGCCTTCTTATATGTATTTCGGTTTCCTGCCCGTCCTTGAATACAAGCGGAAAAACATCGTAATCGTAAAGATTTTCTGTGCATTTGAAAGCCATAATGGTACCTCCGTCAAAGAAGAATTTTAACGACCTCGGGAAAATCAAGGTAATTGTCGATAGTTAAATAATTGAAATCGGAAGCGTAAACCGCTTCATCGTTGCCGCCCGTGCCGTAGTCATCGCCCACATAAACGGCTTCGCCGTGCTCTATGCCGTAACGCTCGCAGTATTTTGAAAGCGCGTAGTATTTATCGAACGGCGCGGGTGCCATATCGAAACTCGACGAGCCGCCCACAAACACCGTGTATTCGGGGAAAAGCGCCTTTACTTCATCATAAATCGCGCGGCGTTTTTCGCGTGTGGGGTCAAACGCAAGCTTGTCGGGCTGCAGCGCCTTTGTGCCGAGCAGCGGAATTGTTACGCAGCCCGATGCGTGAAATTCGGTATTTTCGCCACGGTATTCGGTAAAGCCGTATTTATTACGAAGACTTGTGACACGCTCATCAACGCTTTTGCGGTCAATAGGGCATTTTTCATCATAGACGGTAACAAGCCTGCCGCTTTGTGAATTATATTCGCAGAACTGCATACCGTAATTGCCTATAATATCTATGGGGTACTCGCCCATTTGTGCGAAAATGCGCTCGCAGCTGCCTGCGCCGACCATAAGAAGCCTGTACTTTTTGCCGAGCTCATCGAGCACCGCTCTGTGCTCGGGTGAAAGCGGCGTTTTGTGCTGCGTGAGCGTTCCGTCAAGGTCAAAGGCAACGAGCTTTATTCTGTTTACATCCATCATCTTGCAATATCCACCGATTTGCCGGTAGAAGCCGAAAGGTAAACTGCATCGAGTATTCTCATAAGCTCAACGCCGTCATCGGCGGTGGCAATGCACTTTGCCTTGCCCTCAACGGCATCAACAAAGTTCTTTATCTCGCGTTTGAAATCACGGCCGAAGTCAAAATCGGTCTCGCCTTTTATTGCAATATCGGCAAGTCTGCCGTTGCACTCGGTGTGCAGTTCAAACGGTGTGAGCGAAAGTCCTGCTTTATCACCGAAAAATTCAAGGTCGCCGGAGCCGTTTTTAATGTTGAGGTTGAAGCTCGCTTCAACATAGAGCACTGCGCCGTTATCAAATCTGATCATAGCGGTGGCAAGGTCCTCCACGGTAAAAATCGGCTTTTCGACTACTGTTTCGGACTCCCATTCGGTGTTGCCGATATGGTCGCGCGCGCCGATTTTATCGAACGTTGCGCCGAATACGGTAACGGGCTTGGGATTGCCCATTACATACCTTGAAAGGTCGATAACATGAACACCGAGGTCAATAAGCGGACCGCCGCCGGAGCGCGATTTGTCACCGAACCAGCCGCCCGGGAAGCCGCTGCGGCGCAGGTACGAAGCCTTGGCGTAGTAAATGTCGCCGAGGTAGCCTTTGTTTATAAAATCTATTGCCGATGCGGCATCGCTGCCGTGGCGGCGAACAAAGCCTATCATAAGCAGCTTGCCGTTCTTTTCGGCGGCTTCTTTCATGGCGAGAGCTTCTGCGGTGTTCATAGCCATGGGCTTTTCGCAGATTACATTGCAGCCCGCGTTGAGTGCGGCAATGGTGCATTCCGCGTGGGCGCTGTTCCAGGTGCATACGCTCACAAGGTCAAGCTGATTTTCTTTAAGCATATCGTAGCAGTTATCGTAATAATTTTTTATATTATATTTTTCAGCATATTTTTTTGCTTTTTCAGCATCAATATCGCAGCAGGCGACTACCTCTACCCTGTCGCCGAGTGCCGAATAACCGCTCATGTGGCAGTTCGAAATACCGCCGTTGCCGATAATACCTACTTTAAGTGCCATAAATATACCCCTTTCATTTATACATAACTTATAAAAACATTTTAACACTTTATTTGGAAAAGTACACCCCTTTATTGCATTTTTATGGAACAAAAATGCATAACCTCACGGGTTCCCACGGCGTAAAATGAAAACGAACAGTAGGGGCGGCACCCCGTGCCGCCCGGGTCAATCGCAGCGCGATTGACAGTTCGCAACCACACATATTATAAAAACCGCGCTGATTACACCAAATCAACGCAGTTTGCATTTTGCCCTTCGCGTGCATTCTCGCGCATACGCGCTTCAAATACGGCGGCGGGCAAACCGGGTGACACAGTGTGGCACCCCTACCGTTCGTTCTTTCTTTCCGTATTCAAAAACCGAAAAGCCGCGTTGTTTATTCGCTTTCTGAAAACTGAAAACTGAAAACTCGTTGTGTACTTTTCCTAAATTATTGCCTGTAAATTTGTAAGTGAAAAAAGGTTATTTCTATTGAAATAAAACACAAATCTAATATAATTGAATTGTCAGAATTTTTGCTTCGTGCAAATGCGGTGCCCGCAGATGTGCGCGGCGTGAAACGGAGGATATATTATGGAAAAAATCATTAAAACCGGTATAATCGGCTGCGGCGGTATCGCCAACGGCAAGCACATGCCTGCGGTCAGCAAGGTTGCAGGTGTTGAAATGGTCGCGTTCTGCGATATTATAAGAGAACGCGCGGAAAAAGCTGCCAAGGAATACGGCACACCCGATGCAAGAGTTTACGAAAGCTATGAGGAGCTTCTTGCAAACGAGCCCGAAATCGAATCCATCCATGTTTGCACACCCAACCGTTCGCACAGCTTTATTACCATTGCCGCACTCGAAGCAGGCAAAAACGTTATCTGCGAAAAGCCCATGGCAAAAACATATAAGGAAGCCCTTGCCATGTGCGAAGCCGCCGAAAGAACCGGCATGAAGCTCACCATAGGCTACCAGAACCGCCAGACCGCCGAAAATCTCTATGTTAAGAAGTGCGCCGAGGACGGCGAATTCGGCGATATTTACTATGCAAAGGCTCTTGCCATCCGCCGCAGGGCAGTTCCCACCTGGGGCGTTTTCCTCAACGAATATGAGCAGGGCGGCGGTCCGCTTATCGATATAGGCACACACGCTCTTGATATGACTCTGTGGGTAATGAACAACTACGAGCCCGCTATGGTAGTGGGTCAGACCTTCCGCAAGCTTGCCGAAAAAGAAGAACAGGGCAACGACTGGGGTCCCTGGGATCCCGAAAAGTACACGGTCGAGGATTCCGCATTCGGCTTCATCAAAATGAAAAACGGCGCAGTTATCAACCTTGAATCAAGCTGGGCTCTCAACCTCGCCACTCCCAAGGAAGCCTGCTATATGATCTGCGGCGACAAGGGCGGTGCCGATATTCTTGACGGCGTTCGCATCAACTACATCAAAAATCAGCGTCAGTGCATAGAAACTCCCAACCTTAAAGCGGGCGGTGCGGCATTCTTTGAGGGCGTTAAGAACGGCTCTCCCGCCGATATCGAGGCACAGAAATGGTATCGCTACATCAGAACAGGCGAGCCCACCGATGTTCTTCCCCGTCAGGCACTTTGCGTAACAAGAATACTTGAGGCTATTTACGAGTCCGCAAAGACAGGCAAGCCCGTTTATTTTGACGACTGATAAGGAGAATTACGATGAAATTTGCAGTTCAGCTTTATTCCGTTCGCGACCATATCAAAAACGGCGATGATATGCTTGAAATTCTCGGCAAGGTCAAAGAAATAGGCTTTGACGGCGTTGAATTTGCAGGCTATTTCGGTCTTTCCGCCGAAACACTCAAAGCCCGCTGCGATGAACTCGGTCTTGAGGTCGTGGGCACTCACATGGGGCTTAATGACTATGTTCCCGAAAATCTTGCAAAAACACTTGAATATACCAAAACTCTCGGCTGCAAATACATAGGTGTGGGCGGCGCTCCGCACGGTACCTATGAGGAAGCGCTCAACACCGGCGAGGTGCTCGGTGCGGCAGGCGTTGAGGCGAGAAAGCTCGGTATGGATACCTACTACCACAACCATACCGAAGAATTTGCCCCGCTTAAAGACGGCAAGACCGCCATGGATATTATAGGCGAACGCTGCAAGCTCGAAATAGATACATACTGGAGCTTCTGCGCAGGCATCAACAATGCCGAATATCTGCCCGCCAAAAAGGACGAGATAGTTCTCATCCACATTAAAGACGGTAAGGACAGAACGCCCATGGCTCTCGGCGAGGGCGAAAACGATCTCGGGAAGGTCGTTGACGGCGTTAAGGCAATCGGTCTTGACTGGGTCGTGCTTGAAAATGACGATCCCGTTCCCTGCGGGCTTGACGATATTTCAAGAAGCTACAAATGGCTTAAAGCCAATTTCTGATAGGAGTATTGATTATGAAACTCGGCGTACTTACGAATTTACTCGCAAATATCCCTCTTGAAGAAGCACTTAAATATTTCAAATCACTCGGTATCGAGATGGTCGAAATCGGCTGCGGCGGCTTCCCCGGCAACGCCCACGCCAACCCCGATGTGCTTCTTAATGACGACAAGGCACTTGAGGATTTTAAGGCACTGCTTAAAAAATACGATGTTGAAATAAGCGCACTTTCCTGCCACGGCAACCCAGTGCATCCCAATAAGGAGATCGCCGCCAAATTCGACGAGGATATGCACAAAGCCGTTCTGCTTGCCGAAAAGCTCGGCATTCACCAGATAAATACATTCTCCGGCTGCCCCGGCGACTGCGAAACCGCAAAGTACCCCAACTGGGTAACCTGCCCGTGGCCCAACGATTTCGGCGAAATTCTCGACTGGCAGTGGAATGAGGTGCTTATTCCGTATTGGAAAGAGTTCGTTAAATTCAGCACCGCTCACGGTGTGGATAAAATCGCCCTTGAGCTTCACCCCGGCTTCTGTGTGTATAACACCGAAAGCCTGCTTAAACTGCGCAAGGCGGTCGGCCCCGAAATAGGCGCTAACCTTGACCTTTCGCACCTTGTCTGGCAGGGTATGGATGCCGTTGCGGTAATCCGCGCTCTCGGCAGGGAAAATGCTATTTTCCACTTCCACGCAAAAGATACGAAGATAGACGAATTGAACACCGCCGTAAACGGCGTGCTCGACACAAAATCCTATGCCGATGAAATCAACCGTTCGTGGATTTTCCGTTCCGTAGGCTACGGCCACGACGAGCTTTTCTGGAAGGATGTTATTTCAAACCTCCGTATGGTCGGCTATGATTATGCCATTTCCATTGAGCACGAGGATTCCCTTATGAGCCAGAACGAAGGTCTGCGCAAGGCTGTTGACATTCTTAAAAAATGTTTAATAACCGAAGACCTGAAAGAAGCCTGGTGGATTTAAGCGCAGCTTCACACTTCCTGCTTGCTTTACTCGTGAAACTCGCGTACAACAGTATGCGTCGCACTCGTAAAGCGGCGCATTAAGCGCAAATCTGCGCTTAAATCAAGTAAAGGGAAGCTTCACAATTCCTGCTTGTTCATAATAAAAACGGCATCCCTGTTGATTCTTTAGGGGATGCCGTTTTTGCTGCTTATTTGTGTTTATCTGCGAATGTTTCTTTCAGTCGGTCAATTGCCATTTCAATGCTCATTGTGTGAAACATAAGATACACTTTTTCCATTAGTGAAGCAGGCGCTTGTTTGTAAATCGCTTTGCTTGATTCAGCTGTATGAAAATGCCAATAGCGGTAGATATAACCGCTCCAATATAACATTTCCGTATCATATTGCGATGTGTTCACGGGAGCTTCCGGATGCTCCTCGGCGAAGCGCGAAAGCAGATATTCCTCGCCCGCCCATTGCGTGTGGCTGAACTGTTTGTCAAGCTCTGCGGCAATATCTGAATTCATAAAAGTTTTTATGAAAAACTCGCTGTCAAACCCGTGAGCAGCAGACAGTACAAATAAATGCCCCTGCATTTGACAGAGTGAAAGCTCGAATGAGTCAGGCATATTTTCAACCTCCGATTATTTCGTCAAAAAACTTTCCTTCACGGCGATGCTGCTTAACTATTTCATCGGCAAGCCGTATTCCTTCTTTGCGCCTTTTTACGCTCATTTCTTCCAGGGCGGATTTTTCGAGATGTGTCAGTTTTTCCTCACTTAATATCTTTATTTGCCTGCACGCCTTTTCGGAAACGGCAGCATACTGCTTTCCGAGATCAAGGGCTGACAGGCATTTCAAAAGCGCGGCATCGGTAATGTCACCACGGAAAAAACGGGCAAGCTCGGTGTACATACGGTCATCGGCTATGTAACCGCATATCAAATCGTAACCGTCTGTAAGGTGTGCGTACTTTTTGTATATTCCGGTACCGGCGGCACTTTCCATTTCCTTGCGGCAGTATGCAATAAGCAGAGCCCAGTCAAGATTTATGCCCAATTCCAATGTTTTCAAGTTGCTCGTATCAAGCGAAAGTGTATAAAACTTGGGTTCGCTTTCCGAACAGACGAGCGTCAGGGGTTGCAACGCAGTTGTACCCATATAGAATCCTTTGCCGAAATCGCATTCTTCGCGGCTTTTAGGGGCAATGCTGCCGACAATGCCTTTCTTTGAGCCGTGGTATAATATGAGCTCATTGGTGCACTCGGTATAACTTTTTTGATTAACTATTACTTCGCCGATATTGATATTATGCTCGGTGCAAAAACGCAAAAGTTGGTTTTGAGCCATTTTATTCGGCTCCGTTTTGCCGTTTTCCCAGCGATTGACGGAAAGAGCGGTAGTGCCAAGTTCTTCCGCAAATTGCTCCTGATTTAATTTTGCGCTTTTACGAATGTATTTATACAAATTATCCACAAAACTCACCTATCATTATATGCTAACAATATAATATACTATGATATGTTGTTTGTCAATATAGTTTTGGGAAAGAGATTGTCAAAAGTTATTACATTCACTTGATTTTTGCATATATAGTATGGTATAATTAGTCGGTTTAATATTTTACTTGTATACCGCATTTAAGGAGATGTTCAAAAATGAAGTACGATGTTGCCGTTATCGGCGCGGGCGTTGCGGGTTCACTCATTACCCGTGAGCTTTCAAAGTACGACATAAAGGTTGCCCTGCTCGAAAGGGCGAACGACTGCGCCATGGGCTCCACAAAAGCCAACAGTGCCATTGTTCATGCGGGCTTCGATGCCATGCCCGGCACACTCAAAGCAAAGCTCAATGTCAGAGGCGTAGAGCTTATGAAGAAAACCTGCGCGGAGCTTCATGTTCCGCTTAAAAACAACGGTGCTCTTGTTGTTGCATTCTCGGAAGATGAAATGCCGCACCTTGAGGAGCTGCGCGAGCGCGGCGAAATAAACGGCGTGCCGGAGCTTAAAGTAGTGCGTCGCGATGAGCTTGTGAAAATGGAGCCGAACATCGGCGATACTGCGGTAGGCGCACTTGTTGCCCCCACATCTTCCATTGTGTGTCCCTATGAGCTTACTATTGCAGGCGTTGAAAATGCCGTGGTAAACGGCGCCGAGTTCCTGCGCAACTGCGAAGTCAAGGGCATTGAATTTGAAAACGGCGAATTTACACTCGACACCACTCTCGGTGAAATCAAAGCCGAGTATGTTATAAATGCCGCCGGCGTTCATTCCGGCGAGGTCGCCGAAATGATAGGCGACGATTCAATTAAAATAATTGCCCGTCACGGCGATTATTACCTGCTTGATAAATCACAGGGCACTCTCGTTTCGCGCACGATTTTCCAGTGCCCGTCAAAAATGGGCAAGGGCGTGCTTGTTTCCCCGACTGTTGACGGCAACCTTATTGTAGGTCCCTCCGCCACCGATATTGACAACGGCGACGATGTTGCCACCACCGCAGACGGACTTTCATCCATCTTTACCGCGGCTGTCAAGAGCGTTCCCGCCGTTTCACTCAGAAACGCCATTACCTCCTTCAGCGGCAACCGTGCTCACCCCATTACCGATGATTTCATTATCGGCTCCTCCGCAAAGAACGCGAAGTTCATAAATGTTGCGGGTATTGAGTCGCCCGGCCTTTCATCTGCTCCCGCCATTGCCGAAATGGTGGACGGTATTATAAATGAGCTTTCCGGCGGCTTCAAAAAGAAAGCCGATTTTGACCCCATTCGTCCGGAGCCCGTACGCTTCCGCCACCTCTCAACCGAGGAAAGAGCAAAGCTCGTTGAAAAGAACAAGGCTTACGGCAGAATAATCTGCCGCTGCGAAACCATTACCGAGGGCGAAATACTCGATGCCATTCACGCTCCCGCCGGCGCACGCGATGTTGACGGTGTAAAGCGCAGGACAAGAGCCGGTATGGGTCGCTGCCAGGGCGGCTTCTGCGGCAGCAAGGTCGTTGAGATACTCGCCCGCGAGCTCGGCGTTTCAATGAACGAAATAACAAAATTCGGCGGCGAGTCGAATATTATGTTTGACAGAACGAAATAAGGAGGTGCGGCAAAATGTTGAATTATGATCTTGTAGTAGTCGGCGGCGGTCCCGCCGGTATGGCAGCCGCACTCAAAGCTAAAGAGGAGGGCGTTGAAAAAATCGTCATTCTCGAAAGAGCGGAAACGCTCGGCGGTATCCTTGAACAGTGCATACACACGGGCTTCGGTCTTCACTATTTCGGTGAGGAGCTTTCAGGCCCCGAATATGCCGGCAGATTTATTGCCGAGGTCGAAAAGACCGATATTGATGTTATGACCGATACAATGGTGCTTAACGTCTCCGATTCAAATGTTGTTACCGCGGTAAATAACAAAACAGGTCTTATGCAGATTCAGGCAATCGCCGTTGTGCTTGCCATGGGCTGCCGCGAAAGGCCGAGAGGTGCTCTCTCAATAGCAGGCACAAGACCCGCAGGCATTATGACTGCCGGTACCGCGCAGAAGTATGTTAATATTGACGGCTATATGCCCGGCAAAAAGGTGGTTATTCTCGGCTCGGGCGATATCGGTCTTATTATGGCGCGCCGTATGACTCTTGAAGGTGCCGAGGTCAAAGCCGTTTGCGAGCTTATGCCTTATTCGGGCGGTCTTACCCGTAACATAGTGCAGTGCCTTGAGGATTTCGGTATTCCGCTTCGCCTTTCGTGGACCGTTGTTAAAACACACGGTAAGGAAAGACTTGAAGGTGTTACAATAGCAAATGTTGACGAAAAGCTTCAGCCCATTCCGGGTACGGAAGAATACATCGAATGCGACACGCTTCTTCTTTCCTGCGGACTTATTCCCGAAAATGAGCTTTCAAAGGATGTCGGCGTTGAGCTTGACAGAGTTACCAACGGTCCCGTTGTTGACGAATACCGCGAAACTCTGCACAAGGGTATTTTCGCCTGCGGCAATGTTTTGCAGGTGCATGACCTTGTTGACTATGTTACCGAGGAAAGTCAGATCGCCGGCAAGGGTGCCGCAGATTATATATTCGGCAAGAAGAACGGCGGCACATTCATAAATACCAAGGGTATAAACGGCGTACGCTACATCGTTCCTCAGCGCGTTAATATTGAGGGCGGCGAAAAGGTCAAGCTCTATTTCCGCGTAGGTCAGGTTTACAGAGGCGCCAGGGTCGTTGTTGAATGCGACGGCAAAATACTTTCATCCAAGAAAAAACCGAAGCTCGCCCCCGGCGAAATGGAAAATGTCATCATCACCGAAGAACAGCTTGCGGCAATGAATAAAGACAGCGAAATCGTTGTCCGCATTGAAGAATAAGGAGGGTACTGAAATGAAAAGAAATCTTGTTTGTGTATCCTGCCCCTTAGGCTGCTCCATTGAGGTCGAGCTTGAAAACGGCGAGGTGGTAAGCGTAACCGGCAACACCTGCAAACGCGGCGACGAGTATGCGCGCAGTGAGGTTACACACCCCGTAAGAAGCCTTACCTCCACCGTAAAGGTCGAGGGCGGCATACACCCCGTTGTTCCGGTAAAGTCGAACGCTCCCGTTCCCAAGGAGAAAATGTTTGACTGCATGAAGGTCATAAACGGTGCAACAGTTAAAGCGCCCGTTAAAATCGGGGATGTTGTTATTGAAAACATTCTCGGTCTCGGCGTAAATATAGTAGCTACAAATAACGATTGATTGAAAGGACTTAACAATGAAGCCCTATGAGATTGCAGCGGAGGTAAAGCCCTCCGAAAGACAGTTAAACTGGCAAAAGACGGAATTTTACGGTTTTATCAACTTCGGCCTTGCAACGGCGCTGAACCGTGAATGGACCGACGGTAAGGTAAGCCCCTTAAACTTCGCCCCCGATGAATTCAGCGCCGAGGAATGGGTAACATTCTTCAAGGATGCGGGATTCAAGGGGATGGTGCTTAATGTCAAGCATCATGACGGCTTCTGCCTTTGGAGCTCCGAGCATACGAAATACACCGTTGATGCCGCAACCGATTGGAATACCGAGGAGCGCGATATAGTAAAAATGCTGGCGGAGGAATGCCGCAAACAAGGCTTGAAATTCGGCATTGCCATTTCACCGCTTGACCGCCACTCAAAGTATTACGGCACCGGCGAGGATTACAATATCTTCTTCAAAAAGCTTCTGCGCGAGGTGCTTACAAAATACGGCGAAATGTTCTATGTGCGCTTTGACGGCACCGCCGAGCCCGGCAAAAACGGCGAAGTGCAGGAATATGACTGGCAGGGCTATTACGATGTTGTAAGAGAATGTCAGCCGAATGCGGTCATTGCATTTGTGGGTCCCGATATTCGCTGGTACGGCAATGAGTTCGGTGTAATAAGAGAGAACGAATGGAGCGTTGTGCCTGAAAGGTACAGCATCTACAATGCCATAAACGGCGGCGAGGAAAAATCACGCAAGCTGCGCCGCAAGACAGAAAAATTCGAGCTTGATATAGGCTCGCGCAAGGCTATAAAGAAGGATGAAAAGTTCATCTGGTATCCCTGCGAGGTCTGCGTCTCTATGCACGACAGATGGTTTTACCACAAGGACGATGAATATACCGTCAAGACAAAGGACAGAATAGAAAAGCTGTATCTCAGCTCGGTCGGCGCAAACTGCGGACTTATGCTCGGCGTGCCGCCGATGAAAAACGGCAAGTTCGCCGAGATGGATTATCAGATTCTCAAAGCGTTCGGCTATGACCTTAAGGTCAGGTATTCATACATCGTTTCGCAGATAGGCAAAATCGAGGCGAGCAGCACACTTTCGCCCGAATACAGTGCCGAAAATCTTTTCGACCGAGATGAAAACAAAACATGGCGCCCCGCCGCTGACGACAAGGAGCCGGAGCTCATCATCACACTTTCCGAAAAGGATATGTTTGACCGCATTATGATGGCGGAGCATATCGTGAACGGTCAGCATGTTGAGGAATATGAGTTCTATGTTGATGAAGGCAACGGCAAATTCAAAAAAGTCGGCAAGGGCGGCGTTGTGGGCTACAAGCGTATTCACAAAATCGCTCCCGTTGAGGTTACACGCGTTAAGGTGAAATTCACATCATTCAGAGGTAATCTCGAAATGCAGAGCTTGCTCATGTATTGATATTGTTTTTGGGGGAATGAGGCATTGAGGCGTATTGCCGTTTACGGCGGCTCATTTGATCCGCCGCATCTCGGGCACAAAAGGCTCTCTGAAAACCTTGCGGAGTTGTGCAAAGCCGAAAAGGTCATTATTATGCCGGCGTATGTTTCGCCCTTCAAAAGCTCAACGGGCGCCACGGGCGAACAACGCCTTGAAATGTGCAGGTGCGCTTTTCCGGAGCCTCTGTACGAGGTTTCGCCGCTTGAGGTGGAGCGCGGCGGGGTGAGCTACACGGCGGAAACTCTGCGCGAGCTGAAAAAACTGTACCCGGATGCGCAGCTATATCTCTTTCTTGGTGATGATATGTTTCTCACTCTCGGCAGATGGTATAAATACCGCGAAATTCTTTCGCTTTGTATTCCCGTCGCGGCGTGCAGAACAAAAAATCTCGAAAAGCTCGGCGCAATGCGCGATTATGCCGAAAACGAGCTGAAGCTCAAAGCAGGTGAATATATCGTTTCCGATTCCGTTCCGGTGGAAACGAGCTCAACCGAAATAAGGTATTACATAAATAAAGACGGCAGCGGCGAATACCTTGATAAAAATGTTGCCGACTATATATACACGAAAGGATTGTATTCTTTGTATCCCGACGATGAATATGTTGAGCTGCTTAAATCACGGCTTACGGAAAAGCGCTTTATTCATTCGCTGAATGTGGCGAAAAGCGCAAAAGAGCTTGCGCTGAAATACGGCGCAGATCCCGCCAAGGCATATACCGTGGGACTTGTTCACGATATATGCAAGGATGTGCCTTACGGCGAGCAGCTTTCATATATGCTTGAAAACGGCTTGCAGCTTACCGATGTCGAAATTTCGGCAGGCAAGCTTTACCACGCGATGTGCGGCAGACTGTATGCCGAAAAGGAACTCAACTGGCACGATGACGATATGCTCAGCGCCATACGCTACCACACAACGGGCAGGGCGGGTATGTCGCTGCTTGAAAAAGTGGTGTTTATTGCCGATTTCATAAGCGATGAACGCGATTACAACGGCGTGGAAAGTATGCGCGAAAGAGCAAAAGAATCGCTCGAAGCCGCAATTATCGAGGGGCTCGCATTTACCGTGTGCGACCTCGTTGAAAACGGGAAAGCAGTTCATCCGGATACCATTGATGCCTATAATGAAGCAATTCTTTTGAAAAAGGGGAATGACAAATGAGTTTTGACGTTGTTAAAAAAATAGTAAAAGCACTTGACGACAAAAAAGCTTACGATATTAAGGTTATTAAAATAGATGAGCTTACAATAGTTGCCGATTATTTTGTTATTGCAAGCGCAAATTCCAATACTCATGTTCACGCTCTTGCGGATGAGGTCGAGTATCAGCTTGACCTTGCGGGTATAAAGGCAGACCATATCGAAGGCAGAGCTACGGGCTGGGTGCTTATGGAGTACGAGGGCGTTGTTGTTCACCTGTTTCTTGACGATGCCCGCAAATACTATAACCTTGAACGACTTTGGGAGGATGCCGCACAGATAGATATATCCTCACTTATTACCGAAAATTAAGGAAAGGCAGATAGATATGAAATACGATTTTACAACAGTAGAGCCGAAATGGCAGCAGCGCTGGGAGGATGCGGCTGCATTCCGTGCCGAAGATAACAGTGCAAAGCCGAAATTCTACGGTCTTGTGGAATTTCCGTATCCCTCGGGTGCCGGTATGCACGTGGGGCACATAAAGGCTTATTCAAGTGTTGAGGTCATTTCAAGAAAGCGCCGTATGCAGGGGTATAACGTTCTGTTCCCCATCGGCTGGGATGCTTTCGGACTTAATACCGAAAACTATGCAATAAAAACAAAAACTCATCCGCGTAAGGTAACACTTGACAATGTTGCGCATTTCACGTCTCAGCTCAAACGCGTCGGCTTTTCGTTCGACTGGGCAAGAGAAGTCAATACGACCGATGAGGAATACTACAAATGGACTCAGTGGATATTCCTTAAAATGTTTGAAAACGGGCTTGTTTTCCGCGATAAAACACTTGTAAACTACTGCCCGAGCTGCAAGGTCGTGCTTTCAAATGAGGACTCGCAGGGCGGCAAGTGCGATGTCTGCCACAGCGATGTTGTGCAGAAATCGAAAGAGGTATGGTACCTGCGCATTACGGAATATGCCGACAAGCTGCTTGAGGGTCTTGAAACAGTAGATTACCCCGCAAATGTTAAGGCGCAGCAGGTCAACTGGATAGGCAAATCCACCGGTGCTTTCGTGAATTTCAAGGTGAAAGACACCGACGAAATGCTCAGAATATATACCACCCGTCCCGATACTCTTTTCGGCGTTACCTTTATGGTAATGGCGCCCGAGCATCCGCTTATTGATAAATATAAAGACAAAATTACAAACTTTGATGCAGTTAAAGCATACAGGGCGGAGTGCGCAAAAAAGACCGAGTTCGAAAGAACTCAGCTCGTTAAGGATAAAACGGGCGTTAAGCTTGAAGGCTTCTGCGGCATAAACCCCGTAAACGGCAAGGAAATTCCGATTTACATTGCCGACTATGTTATGATGGGCTACGGTACCGGTGCCATTATGGCGGTGCCCGCTCACGACCAGCGCGACTACGATTTTGCCAAGGAATTCGGCATTGATATTATCGAAGTCATAAAGGGCGGCGATATGAACGAGTGCGCCTACACCGGCGACGGTGAAATGATAAACTCCGGCTTCCTTAACGGCTGCACCAATAAGAAGGATTCTATAGCGAAAATGCTTGAATTTCTTGAAGAAAAAGGTGTCGGCGAAAAGGGTATTCAGTATAAAATGAAGGATTGGGCATTCAACCGCCAGAGATATTGGGGCGAGCCCATTCCGATAGTTCACTGCCCGCATTGCGGTATGGTTGCCGTACCCTACGATGAGCTTCCGCTGAAACTCCCGAAGGTCGAGGATTTCCAGCCCGGCTCCGACGGCGAAAGCCCGCTTGCGAAAATCGCAGACTATGTAAACTGCAAATGCCCCAGGTGCGGTGCGGATGCAAAGCGCGAAACCGATACAATGCCGCAGTGGGCAGGCTCCTCATGGTACTTCCTGCGCTACATTGACCCGAATAATGACAAGGCGCTTGCAGACCCCGAAAAGCTTAAATACTGGGGTCAGGTCGACTGGTATAACGGCGGTATGGAGCACGTTACCCGCCACATGATTTATTCGCGTTTCTGGCACCGTTTCCTTTACGATATTGGTGCAGTTCCGTTCAAAGAGCCGTATGCGAAGCGTACCATTCAGGGACTTATTCTCGGCTCCGACGGCGAAAAGATGAGTAAATCCAAGGGCAACGTTGTTGACCCGCTTGATGTTGTAAACGAGTTCGGTGCCGATGTTCTGCGTACTTACGTGCTCTTTATGGGCGATTATGCGGCGGCTGCTCCGTGGAACGATTCAAGCGTTAAGGGCTGCAAGAGATTTATTGACAGAGTTTACAACCTGCTTGATATTGCGGTTGACGGTGAAGAATACTCAAAGGAGCTTGAAACCGCTTTCCATAAGACAATTAAAAAGGTCGATGAAGATATTGAAAATATGAAATTCAATACCGCCATCGCCGCGCTTATGTCATTGCTTAACGAGATTTACGACAAGGGCAGCATTACCAAGGGCGAGCTTAAAGCATTTATTACAATGCTCAATCCCTTTGCGCCGCACGTTACCGAGGAAATGTGGGAGGCACTCGGCGGCGAGGGTATGCTCGCAAATGGCAAATGGGTAACTTATGACGAGGCAAAGACTGTTGAAGCCTCCATTGAGGTGCCCGTTCAGGTCTGCGGCAAGCTTCGCGGTACGGTCGTAATTGCCAAGGATGCAGATGCCGCCACCGCTATCGCGGCAGGCAAGGCTGCCATCGCTTCGCTGCTTGAGGGTAAGCAGATAGTTAAGGAGATTTATGTTCCCGGTAAGATTATAAACATTGTTGCAAAATAATGTATTGTAATACTCTATATTAAATAGGAGGTATTGTGGAATGAGAGAAGAATTAAAAAGCTATGTCGATGAAGCCTACGGTATTGTTGAGCATGCAGCAAACGTTATCGGTTCAAGGCTCCCCGGCAGCGAAAATGAAAGAAAGTTTGCACGCTATATGGGCTCAAAGCTTTCGGATATCGGCATAAAGCCCAAGGAGGAGCCGTTTGCGGTTTCCCCGCGAGCTTCAATAGGCGGTATTCCTTACGCAGGCTGGGCAGGAATCATTCTTTGCATTGCAAGCTACTTCGCACGTACAAACCCCTATCTGTATTTTCCCATGGCAGCTGTCGGTTTAGCCGTAACTGTGTGGCTTATTGTAAGCGTTTTTCTTTACCACACCTGCTTCGATATGTTTTTTAAGCAGAAAATTTCGCAGAATACCTACGGCGAGCTTCTTCCCGAGGACGGCGAATACGATTACACAATAGTGCTTTCCGGGCATACCGACACAAGCTGGAACTGGAAACATTCCGAGCACTCATATAAATTCAGAAATAATCCTGTACTCGGCACGATTGCAACATTCGGCAAGGTCGGCTTCGGCGCAATCTGCTTCTTTGTGATGGCTTTCTATTCGATTTTTCAGGCAATTTGCTACGGCGCGGCTCTTTTGGGTCAGAGCTGGGCTATGATGTGCATAAACGCACAGCAGTATGCACAGTACGGCTATGAGCTTCCGAAAATCGCGGGCTTCTACAATGCGCTTGATGCGATTATGCTCGTGCTGCCCATTATCTGCGCTATCGGCTGCTGTTTCGTAATTATGTGGGCTGACCCCGATGAAAAGAACGCTTCCAAGGGCGCTATGGATAACGCCACCGGCTGCGCACTCAGCTATGCAACCATAAAGTATTTCAAAGAGCATCCCGAGCTTATGCCCAAGAGATGCCGTATAATCGACTTCAACTGCGGCTCCGAGGAAGCAGGTCTTCGCGGTTCAATAGCTTTCACCCGTCAGCACAAGGGCGAGGATATTCTTAAAAATATGTGGAATATCAATATCGACTCCGTTGCCGATGAAGATTACTTTGAGGTCGTTATAAAGGATGACTGGCAGTTTACAAGATTCGATAAGGACCTTGAGCAGATGTTTAAGGATACCTTTAACGAGCTCGGCATAGTAAGCAAAACAAACGGCTGCATTCATAACCCCGTAGGCGGCTGCGACAGCACACCTATGACAAAGGCAGGCGTTAAGAGCGTTACCTTTGCCGCACAGAATCCCGTGCTTACATATTACTACCATACATTCCGCGATACTCCCGACCGTTTCACTCCCGAAACAGTCGGCAAGGGCTTTGAGGTTATACTCGGTGTTATAGACAAGATAGATAAATTCCAGCAGGAAAACGGCTTCAACGGACCGAGAAAGTAATTGAGAATTAAGAATTAAGAGGTCAGAATTTTGAGCATTTCAAAATTCCGACCTCTTTGCGTTCGTAATTGTGATAATAAGTATTGTGGGTCTTTTCACAGACCGTGAGCATAAAAAGAAATAACCGCCCGGCGACCAAACACAGGCGGATTATTTCTGTCTAAGTTGTGAGGGCGTAACCGTCTATCGGTCGTCCTTCTGTTTTTATTATAGCATATCTTTATTGTTTGTCAACCGACATTTATATAAAACAAAAAAACAAATGAAATGCTTATTTGGGTTGAAAAGCTGATCAGCATGTGTTATTATGCAAACAAATGTTCTCAAACAAGTGGGAGGTATAAATGTTCGGATTAGTAAAAGCAATATTAGATTCATCATTAAATGGTGGGAAATTGCGACCGCAAATTTCCACAAGCGCAAAATATAAACATTGGGTAAGTTTTGAAGATTTCAGGCGATGTTTGGAATGTGAAAAAAATCATGGCAAAATATGGCGGATTTCTGAAATACCCAAACCAAGTCCGTTGCTGCATATTAATTGCAGGTGTAAAATAGAACCGATGAAAACAATAACAGCTGGTACGTCAACAATAGACGGAATAAACGGAGCTGATTGGTATATTAAAAATTACGGTACTTTGCCAAATAATTACATAACTGTTGATGCTGCAAGATTGGCAGGTTGGGAACCTGGAAAATGGCCATCAAATTTTATTCCGGATAAAATGATTGTTGTTGGTATATACAATAACAGAAACGGTCATTTGCCGGAATCAAACAATCGAATATGGTATGAAGCAGATATAAATTATAGGTTAGGCAAAAGAAATGGTCAAAGAATACTATGGTCAAACGACGGGTTGGTATTTGTAACATACGACCATTATAAAACATTTTTTGAAATCGTATAAGGAGGAGATTATGAAAATAATTGAATTGAATCTCAAAGGTTGTAAGTATTACAGCGAAATTCATGAACGAATCCGGTTGGCATTTGATTTTCCTGACTGGTACGGTGAAAATTGGGATGCATTTTGGGATTTGCTGTGGAGCGAGTGCGATGCGGATAAGGTGATAATCAAAGGTGAATTGAGTTTGCCAAAGGAATTTGATCCCGAAATCGAAATAATGCATAAAGTTTTGGAAGATAAAATAAAGTTTAATAAAGAATTGAATTTCAACGATTTCAGTTACGAGATAATTGACTGAAAATTAATTCTATTATCATTGCTGATTCATGTAATAAAACTCTCCGTATCTTTGCTTTGCAATGGAACGGAGAGTTTTGATTTAGTTGTTCTTAAGTTCGGTCAACATTCAAAAATTGCAAATTCGTATCAGTTTGCCCCTACGCTTTCGCGACGCTTTTTGAGTTCTTCGGTGATTTCCTGCTTCTTTTTACCCACTATATCATATTTAAGCATGGGGAATATGGCGAGCAGGCTGAATATGCCGGGCATTGCGGTGTAAGCGAAATAAACAATATTCTTTGTGGATGTGGTGGCTGTAACCGCCGCATCGTAGCCGGAGAACTGAATGAATATAAGACCAAGCGCCGCGCCGATTGCAAGGCAGACCTTGATGGTGAGGGTGAGGATTGAGAATGCGGGACCCTCCACGCGTTTGCCGGTTTTATATTCGTAGTAATCAACGCAGTCCGCAACCATAATCATCGGCATAAGCGTTACCGCGCCGAACTGTAAGCCGATAAGGAAGAAGAATATGAACATCACTATCATATTCGGGGTGATGAGTGTGTAAACGAGGAACGCCGCCAATGAAATAATGAAGCCGTAAAGCGACATACCTATAAATACTTTCTTTTCGTCAAGCTTTTTGATGAGCACGGGCGTAATAGCCATGCTTGCCATTGAGCCGATAGCCATTGTTATGCCTAAAACAATAACATAGTTCTGGCTGCCTAAAAGCGCGTTTGAAGCCTGCACCTGAATTGCCATGGACATCTGCCTGCCTGCACCGAGAAAATAGGAGATAATGACCATCATAAGCGGTTTGTTCGCTTTTAATGCGGCGCCCATTTCCTTAAAGCTCATTTTTTCTGCGGTGTAGGGGACACGCTCTTTGTTGATGAAATAGATGAGCGCAAACAGAGCGCAGCCGGCTATTGCGACGAACAGCGCGGTGAAGAAATATTCGTTTGCTATCATCGGCGCATCCTTCTGTCCCTTTTCAATACCGAAAACCTTTGAGCCGCCGGGAACGAGTATGCACACCACCGGCACTATTACCGCGCAGGCGGAAAAGCCGACCTGCTTAAAGGTGTTGGCTATTGAAATAACATTCGTTCTTTCCTCGGGATTGGGCGTGAGAACCGACGCTATGCCCTGCGACGGAACATCGCCGAGAGTCATTGCCATGCTCCACAGCAGGAATGTTATGAATATGTAAGCGTAAAGCCCTATGCCCGTGAACGGCACTTTTATAAAGATAATTACCGTAGTTATTGCAAGCGGGATGACAGAATAGGCGATGAACGGTTTGAGCTTGCCCTTGGGACTGTTCTTGCGTTCAATCATATTGCCTACAACGGGGTCGAAGATTGCGGAAACGATTTTTACCGCAAGAATGAGTATGCCTACAACTGCGAGGTCGGCACCCATCTGGGTGTAATAGAACTCTGCCTGGTAGGAGTTGAGCAGACCGACTATTGCCTGAAAACCGAAAAGTCCGAGCGAATAGGCGGCGATTTCTTTGAAATTAAGGTGTTTTTCCATAATATTCCCCCTTCGTTTCTTAATATATCATTACTTTTATTAAAATACAATAAGTTCGTTTGACAAACACTGTGCGGTGTGGTAAATTTAAGATGTAAATTTTTAACAGAGGTGTCAGTTTTATGAGCAGACGCAGTAAACGCAGAGCAATCAAAATTGTTAAAAGAATTGTTGCGATAATTCTCATTGTTGTACTTATTCCCGTTGTTGTTATAGGCGCTTCGGCGGCGGTGTGCACATTCCTGCCGGGCGAAAAGGCAAATGCCGACCAAATGACGAACCCGTATATCACAGCCGACAAAACACTTGTTTCGGCGCACCGTTCGGGCGGCGGCATAGCTCCCGAGAACACGCTTATGGCATTCAAAAACTGCATTGAAAGCGAGAATTTCAACGTTGATGTTTTCGAATTTGACCTGCATATAACAAAAGACGGCAAGCTTATTCTGCTGCACGACGGCACGCTTGACAGAACCACAAACTCCGCCGAGGCTTTCGGTGCCGAGGGCGTTGTGCCTGCCGACAAGACTTACGATGAGCTTATGCAGCTCAATTTCGGCGAAAATTTCCGCGATGAAAACGGCAATTACCCGTACAGAGGGCTGCGCGGCGATGATATACCCGAAGATCTGCACCCGCTGCTGCTTGAGGATGTGCTTGATTATCTGCAATCCCACGGTGATTTCAGATATATTATCGAAATCAAGGATGCGGGCGAAAACGGCTTCAAGGCGGCAGATGAGCTTTACAGAATACTCAGGGAAAGAGACCTTGTCGAAAAGACAGTGTTCGGCACCTTTAACGGCGATGTTACCGAATATGTGGATAAAAACCATCCCGATATGCTTCGTTCCTCCGGTATTAAAGAGGTTGTGCTTTTCTACTTTGCGGCAACGCTGAATATTGACCTTAATGATGATTTTTATAAATTCGAGGCTTTGCAGATACCCGCAAATCAGTATAAGGTGATTCGTCTGGGTACGGAAAGGATAATAAACTACGCGCATCGCCACAATATTGCGGTGCAGTATTGGACTATAAACGATGCCGATGAGGTTGCGAGACTTAATTCGATCGGCGCGGACTGCATTATGTCCGATGTGCCGGATATGGCATACAAGGTAGTCAACGGCGGCGAAAACGTTTAATTTTAGTGTTTTGGGGTTAATTTGTAAATGACAAAGGATATGACTGTCGGAAGTCCGATGAAAAACATAGTGAAATTCTGCCTCCCGCTTATGCTCGGCAATTTGTTCCAACAGTTTTACAATATGGCAGATATGGTGATAGTCGGGCGGTTTGTCGGCAAAACGGCGCTTTCGGCAGTCGGTGCGGTAGGCTCGCTTAACTTTCTTGTAATAGGTACTATAATCGGTCTTTGCTCGGGGCTTGCAATACCCGTGGCGCAGGCGTTCGGCGCGCGCGACGAAATACGCCTTAAAAAATATGTGGCGAATATTATATATACCTCGGCAACACTTGCGGTCGTGCTTACCGCAGCTGCGGTGGCGCTTACAAAGCCGCTGCTCAGCGCACTTAACACGCCCGAGGATATTTACGAAGAATCGTACGAATATATCGTAGTGATTTTTGCCGGCATTTCGGCAACGATTTTATATAACATTCTTGCCTGCATAGTCAGAGCCCTCGGCGACAGTAAAACGCCGCTGTATTTCCTCATATTCTCATCGTTTTTGAATATCGGGCTTGACCTGCTGCTTATTATCGTATTCAAAATGGGTGTACGCGGCGCGGCGGTCGCCACGGTGGCGGCGCAGGCGGTTTCGGGCTTTTTGTGCCTTATACTCGTTAAAAAGAAATTTTCCGTGCTTGCGCCCACGCGCGAAACACGCGGGCTCGATTTCAAGAGCATCGGTTTTCTGCTTAAAAACGGTCTGCCCATGGCTTTGCAGTTCTCAATCACGGGGCTCGGCTCGGTGCTGCTTTCAAGCTGTGTAAATCCGCTCGGCTCGGATGTTATTGCGGGTATGACCATAGGCAACAAAACGCAGCTTATTATAATTCTGCCGTCGGAAACAATAGGTATCACAATGGCGACCTACTGCGGTCAGAATCTCGGCGCGAGAAAGCCCGAACGAATAAAAAAAGGCATTTGGCAGGCGATACTGCTTTCTATGATTTACGCGGTCGCCGCCGTATTCATTACAAGGTATTTCGGTAAGTACATTTCAATGCTCTTTGTCAGCGGCGAGGAAACGACGGTGCTCGGTCTTGCGCAGCAGTTCCTTGATGTGTGCAGCTGGTTTTACCCCATACTTTCGCTTATATTCGTGCTGCGCAACAGTCTGCAGGGGCTCGGTTACAGCATTACCGCCATGTCGGCAGGCATATTCGAGCTTGCGGCGAGAAGCATAGGCGGCTTCGGCTTCGTTACACGCTTCGGTTACGATGCCGCGTGCTTCGTAAACCCGGCGGCGTGGACTGCGGCGGATATATTGCTGATACCGGCAACGGTGATCGCTATGCGAAGGCTTATGAAAAAACTGAAAACGGAAGAAAAATAAAGAATACCAATATAAGGGGCTGTCGCATTTAGATGCAGAAAGCGTTTTCTTCGCCCCGACGGCGTATATGGATACTCCGAGTGGGCGAAAAAACGCTTAGAAAAACATATAAAATCAAAAATCGATAAAAATATAACGGCTTTACGGTTTATTAAACGCTTAATTCACCGTAAAGCCATTGTCTTTTATTATTCTGTTTTTCGTTCTGCGCTAAATGCGACAGCCCTATTCATCGCTTTCGTCGTCTGCCTCGCAGTCCATATACATTTCCTCTGTTTTGAGCTGGGCGTATATCAGCGGTCGGCATACTTTTTCATTATCCTTGAATAATTCAATAACATCGCTTACATCATTAAAAAGCGAAAGGTACATTTTTTTGTAAATATTCATAGCTTTTACCCCGAAATAAAAAATGCGCAGCAGAGCTGCGCAGAAAAACGCATACTCCGTTTGCTGCTAAACAAAAATTTATGGAAATAGTATTACACATAAAAGTGGAGTATAGCATTTTTACCGAGGCAAAAATGCGTAATACTATTCCTTATCTTAATTTTTGTTTAGCAAATACATTTTATCACAGGATAAAAACATTTTCAATGCTTTTGTGTTATATTTTAATACACGTCCACCTCGGCGCGCAGTCTGCCTTTTTTCGTTTCGCCGTTTATCTGCCTGAAAACGAATCTGCCCACGCCGCGCACGGAGACGGTGTCGCCGTATTTGAGCGTTGCCGACGGGCTCACGGTGAGCCTGCCGTTAATAAATACCTTTTCGCCTGCGCAAAGGTCGCTGCTTTTGCTGCGCGAAATGTTGTAAACTGCGGCTATAAGCGCATCAAGCCTTTCGGATGCCACATTCACGGTTTTTAGCTGCGGCTGTTTTTCATCGGCGGCGGGCAGCTCGCTGCAAAGCTCGCAGCTTACGCTTGTGTGGCGCACCTTACAGAGATTTTCTTTTATGTAGTCGCAGACGGAATCAAGGCAGAAAAGGTAGCCGCGGTTTTCGCAGATGATAATGTCGCCCAGAGTTTCGCGCTTTATGCCGAGCGCAAGCACCGAGCCCAAAAAATCGCGGTGGGTGAGGTCATCGGCAAATTTGTCGGAAAGGGGAGCTATGCGCAGAATTTTCACGGGAATTTCCGGCTCATAGTAAGCGTCGCCCGCGGGCTTGAAGCACGCCACCGCGCGTTCAAAATTGCCGTGGCCGCCGTAAAGCTCGAAATTGCCGCGTATTTCGCTTTGCAGCAGCGACTGCTCATACATATTCAGAAAGTCGCTGAAAACGTAAATATCGCGGTTTTCGGCGCGGCTTGAAAGCTCCCTGAAACGCTTTTTCAAAAGCTCGTCATCGGTATTCATCTGCTCACCTCCGCAGCAGTAATATAGCATAAATAACGCACGGATTCAATAACGAACTCCGTGCGTTATTTTTATTTCTTCTTTTTGCCGCCGAAAAATCCTTTTTTCTCCTCAGGCTGAACGGGGCTGCTGCCCATAGCCGCGTTGAATTGCAGGAGTGCTTCTTTCTGCTTGTCGGTAAGATTTCTCGGTACATCCACGGCAATTCTTATAAGCTGATCGCCGCGGCGTGTGCTGTTAAGTACGGGAATGCCTCTGCCGCGCAGTTTGAGTATATCGCCGGGCTGAGTGCCTGCGGGCAGCTCGTATTCAACCTGCCCGTCAAGTGTGGGTACTCTGAGCTTGTCGCCGAGTGCCGCCTGCACGAATGTGACCTTTGTGTCGTACCAAACGTTGTAGCCGTCGCGCTCAAAGAACGGGTGCGGCTTTACTGATATTACTACCTTCAAATCGCCGCTCGGACCGCCGTTTACGCCGCGGTTGCCCTCGCCGCGCACATTGAATGCCTGACCGTCGTCGATACCTGCGGGTATGGTAATATCCTGGTGAACGGTGCGGCGTATTCTGCCTGCACCCTTGCAGCGTGAGCAGGGTGTGGGTATGAATTTGCCGGTGCCGTTACATCTCTGGCAGGGCTTGCTTGTGGAAATTGTGCCGAAAGGTGTGCGCTGCTGAACATTGATCTGCCCTCTGCCGTTACATTCGGGGCAGGTCTGTGCGGTGGTACCTTTCGCCGCACCTGAGCCCGCGCACTCGTCGCAGACCTCAATACGCTGAAAATTAACGGTCTTTTTGCAGCCCTTTGCGGCTTCCTCAAAGGTGAGCGAGCAAACGGTCTGAATATCGTTGCCGCGGCGCGGAGCGTTGGGGTTCTGCCTTGCACCGCCGCCACCGAAGCCGCCGAAGAATGAGCCGAACAAATCGCCCAGGTCAAACTCCATTCCGTCGCCGCCGAAACCGCCGAAGCCGCCGAAGCCGCCGCCCTGACCTGCGCCGTAGTTGGGGTCAACACCGGCAAAGCCGAAACGGTCGTATTTTTCTTTTTTATCGGGGTCGGAAAGAATTTCGTAAGCCTCGTTGACCTCTTTGAATTTGGCTTCAGCCTCTTTATTGTCGGGGTTGAGGTCGGGATGGTATTTTTTGGCAAGCTGACGGTAAGCCTTTTTTATTTCATCGCCCGAAGCATCCTTGCCGATGCCCAGCACTTCATAATAATCTCTTTTATCTGCCATACTACAAAAACCTCAAAGTACCAAAGACGGCATTAAGCCGCCTTTGGTGCGTATTTTTTATCAGTCATTGACATCTGTAAAGGGAGCTTCGGTGTAGCCGTCGCCCGTGCCGCCCTGAGCACCCGCGTTGGGGTCAAAGCCTGCGCCTGCGTTGGGGTCAAAGCCGCCCTGTGCGCCGCCTGCTGCCTTGTAGAGCTTTTCGCTGATTTCGTAGAATTTCTTCTGAAGCTCTTCCTGCTTGGATTTGATAAGCTCAATATCCTCGCCCTTGAGCGCGTTTTTGAGGTCATCGACCTTTGCGCTGATTTCGGACTTGTCGCTCTCGTCGAGCTTGTCGCCGTTTTCATTGAGTATCTTTTCGCATTCGAATACCATCTGGTCTGCGCTGTTGCGAACATCAACAGCCTCTTTGCGCTTTTTGTCTTCCTCTGCGAACTGCTCGGCTTCTTTAACAGCCTTGTCGATATCATCCTTGCTCATATTGGAGGAAGCGGTGATGGAGATCGACTGCTCTTTGCCTGTGCCGAGGTCTTTTGCGCTGACGTGAACGATGCCGTTTGCATCTATATCAAAGGTAACTTCTATCTGCGGAGTGCCGCGGCGTGCCGGAAGGATGCCGTCGAGGTGGAACATACCGAGGGTTTTGTTATCCTTTGCAAATTCTCTTTCGCCCTGAAGAACGTGAATTTCAACAGAGGTCTGATTGTCGGCTGCGGTGGAGAAAATCTGGCTCTTCTTGGTGGGGATGGTGGTGTTTCTGTCGATTATCCTGGTGCATACGCCGCCGAGAGTTTCAATACCGAGTGAAAGGGGAGTAACATCGAGAAGCAGAAGTCCCTGGACATCGCCGCCGAGAACGCCTGCCTGCAGAGCCGCGCCGATTGCAACGCACTCGTCGGGGTTGATACCCTTGAAGGGCTCTTTGCCGAGGTAGGATTTAACTGCATCCTGAACTGCGGGGATTCTTGAAGAGCCGCCTACCATAAGGACCTTGTCGATTTCGCTGACTTTAAGACCGGAGTCGGAAATAGCCTGGCGAACGGGGCCCATGGTGGCTTCTACAAGGTCGGAAGTGAGCTCGTTGAAGTTTGCTCTGGTGAGGGTGGTGTCAAGGTGAAGGGGACCTGCATCGGTCATGGTGATGAAGGGAAGGTTTATAGCCGATGAGGTTACGCCGGAAAGCTCGATTTTGGCTTTTTCTGCGGCTTCTTTAAGACGCTGCATAGCCATCTTGTCGCCGGAGAGGTCAACGCCGTTTTCTTTCTTGAATTCCTTAACGAGCCAGTCAATGATGCGCTGGTCGAAATCGTCGCCGCCGAGGTGGTTGTTGCCTGCGGTCGCGAGAACCTCCTGAACGCCGTCGCCCATTTCTATAATGGAAACATCGAATGTGCCGCCGCCGAGGTCGTAAACCATAACGCGCTGGTCATTTTCTTTATCTATGCCGTAAGCGAGAGCAGCCGCTGTGGGCTCATTGATGATTCTCTTAACTTCAAGACCTGCGATTTTGCCGGCATCCTTTGTTGCCTGGCGCTGTGAGTCGGTGAAGTATGCGGGAACGGTGATAACGGCTTCCGTAACCTTGTCGCCGAGGTAGCTTTCGGCATCGCTTTTAAGCTTCATAAGGATCATAGCCGAAATCTGCTGAGGAGTGTAGGAGCTGCCGTCGATATTTACCTTGTAGTCGGTACCCATCTGCCTCTTGATAGAGCTTATGGTTCTGTCGGGGTTCTGAATTGCCTGACGCTTTGCTATCTGCCCGACAAGTCTTTCGCCTGTCTTTGAGAAGCCGACAACAGAGGGAGTTGTTCTGTTGCCCTCAACGTTTGCTATAACTACGGGCTCGCCGCCTTCGATAACTGCGACGCAGGAGTTTGTAGTACCTAAGTCAATACCTATTGTTTTTGCCATAATTATTACCTCCGTGTAATATTAAAAATTTATTTGTTTGCTTATTTATGTTGCGCTTATTCGGTCACCTGAACGGTGGCGCATCTTATGATTCTGTCGCCGACGCGGTAGCCTTTTTCAAATACTGCCGCAATGCTGTTTTCGGGCAGCGAGGGATCTTCGGATTTCATGACCGCGTTGTGTATATTGGGGTCAAACTGCTCGCCGACCTCGCCGAAGCTTTCGACCTCCATATTTTTGAGTATTTCGTAAAACTGATTGAGAGTCATCTCGATTCCTTTGCGGTAAACCTCGATGTCATCCGTCTTATTATCGGCGGCGCGGTCAAAATTATCAATGACCGGCAAAAGAAGCTTCAGGGTGTTTGCCTTTGAGTCGCCGTATGCGGCATCCTTTTCGCGCTGCGAGCGTTTACGGAAATTGTCATACTCGGCAAGGGTGCGCATATATTGGTCCTTGGAGTCGGCAAGCTCCTTTGTGAGCTTTTCCACCTCCGCCTTTAAGGCTTCGGCTTCGTTTTTCTTTTCGCTGCGTTTCTGCTTTTTGGTTTTTGCCGTTTCCGCTTCGGGAGTGCCTTCTTCGGTTTCGGGTGAAGTTTTGATTTCTTCCTCAGCCATTTTTCGTTATCTCTCCTATTCCTCGAGGGTGTCGGAAAGCAGTGTTCCGATAACACCCGCTAAATATTTGATGCTTGGTATAAGCCGTGCATAATCGAGCTTTGTGGGCCCTATTACGCCGATTGAGCCGCTGTCGCGGTCGCCGACCGAATATTTTGAAAATATGGTGGCGGTATTTTTCAGCTCGCGGTAGGCATTTTCGGTGCCGATGGCGATATTGAGCGGCTTTTTGTGTGAGCCGAGCAATGTTTCAAGGGGAGTTTCGCGGTGCAGAAAATCCATAAGCTGAAACGCATTCTGCGAAAGCTCGGCGTGATTGAGTATGTTTGACTGACCTTTCAGGTGAAGCTCGGTGGTCTTGACCGATTCGCAGAGGTCTGCGACCGTGCAGAAGAACGGGGACATTACAAATGCCTTGTCGCCGAGCGATGCGACGAGAGTCTGAATAAATGTTACATCGATTTCCGAAACGCTTTTGCCGGTGAAAAACTTCTGGCAGATATTGTAAAACACCTCGGCAATATCAACATTTATTTCGTTTTCGCTGCGAACTACCGCGCTTTTGAGTATGCCGGATGTGGCGAGCAGCACTATCATTGCGGTGCTGCGGCTCAGGGGTACAAGCTCAATACGGCGGATGTGCGCTTCACTGTCGGCAGGTGAGGATGAAACCGCAACGCAGTTTGTAAGCTCCGCCAGTATGCTGCCTGCTTTTTCAAGAAGCTTGTCGGGCTCGCCGGCGAAGGATTGCAGCCATATTTTAATGCGCTGCTGTTCCTCGGCGCCGAGCTCGTACTCGGGCATAAGGTAATCGACATAATAGCGGTAGCCGAGCTGCGAGGGGATTCTGCCGGCGGAGGTGTGGGGCTGCTCAATGAGCCCGAGCTCCGCAAGGTCTGCCATATCGTTTCTGATTGTGGCTGATGAAACGGCGTTGCCCATATCGGCGCAAATTGCCTTGGAACCGACCGGCTCGCCCGTTGCGATGTAACGCTCAACTATGTTTGCGAGAATCTGCTGTTTGCGCGGGGAAAGGTCTGCCATATCATCACCTCGTTTTCAGTGTTAGCACTCTTGGTGCGTGAGTGCTAACTCTGTTAATAATATAAAACACATTTACGCCTTTGTCAACCGTTTTTGAAAAGATTTTTGTAAATAGTTTGTGAATAAAGTCAGTTTTAATTCCGAAAACAAGCGTTTTTTGTTTTGCGGCAGACATATAATAATATTGTATTATGCTTTGCTCGATCAACTTGAAAAAAATGCTGAGAAATAAGTGTTAAAATTGCTCAATAATGTGTGTTGAAATTGCTCAATTGTATGCGTTAAAATTTCTCAAAACAGCAGTTGTTAAAAATTAAACATTGATTTATTTAAGTAAATGTATTATACTGTTATTTGTTGTGTAATAAAAACAGTTGGGGTAAGTATTTATGGTAAAAATTGCAGTCTGCGATGACAACATTCTGCAGCTCGAACTTATGAAAGAGCTTTTAACTGAATATGCCGCCAGCCGTTCGATCGAGGCTGAAATACTGCCGTTTACTGCAGGGCGTGAGCTGTTGCAGTATGTGCGCACAAATTCCGGCTGCGATATTTATATCCTTGATGTTGTTATGCCGGATATAAACGGCTTTGAAGCTGCCACCACGCTGCGTATGCTCAATGATGACGGCAAAATAATATTCCTGACCGCCACACACGATTACGCGGTGGCATCATACGATGTGGGCGCATTTTACTACATGCTCAAGCCCATTGACGGTGCAAAGCTTTACTCCGTGCTTGATAAAGCCACGGCGGAATTTCGCAAGGCGGACAAATTCATTTTCGTCAAGTCCGACAGCGGCGAGGTCAAGATCCTTCAGAACGATATTCTTTATATCGATATTATTGACAGGTCGCTTGCATACCACCTTGCCGACGGTACTGAGGTACGCGGCAAAACTCTGCGCACCTCGTTCCGTGAAGCGGTGGGATCACTTGCGGCATCGGGGGGCTTCGCGTTCAGTTCGGTCAGTACGGTGGTAAACCTTGATTATGTCGAGTCTGTAGACAGCAGCGCGATAGTGCTTAACAATAAAACGGTGCTTTACCCGTCACGCGGCGTTTATGCCGAGTTCAAAGCAGAGTGGAAAGAGCATAAATCATTCAGATAAATTATAGTATTATATATACATTTATAAAGGACCCGCCTGGTGTGCAGAAAATACCCGGCGGGGCACTTTTGCGCATTTTTTGCAGAAAACGCGTAAAAACTGTATATTTTACAAGTCTGTGAGTAAAATATGTGCATTGGTGCGCAATATTGTGAGTTAAAATATCGCAGATAGTGTGATATCATATTAACAGTGATAAAAGGCGAATTTTCGGGAGATGATTTTATGAAGAAGAAAAAGATACTTATAGTTGATGACAGCGAAATGAACCGCGAGCTGCTTACCGATATTCTTGAAGACCAGTACGATATCGAATGTGCCGAGGACGGCAAAAAAGCTCTCGATATTCTTGTAAGGCGTTCATTCGAATTTTCACTTGTACTGCTTGATATTGTTATGCCCAATGTTGACGGCTTCGGCGTGCTTGACGTTATGAACAAAAACAACTGGATAAGCAAATTGCCCGTTGTTCTCATTTCGTGTGAATACTCGCTTGAACATATCGACCGTGCCTATGAGCTCGGCGTTACCGACTTTATCAGCCGTCCGTTCGACGCTTCGGTTGTTCGCCGCAGGGTGCAGAACACGATTATGCTTTATTCGGGTAACGAAGGCGGCAGCGGCGGCATTCAGTTTATGACGCTCAGCCTTGATGATGAAATGTGAGGTAATATATAATGACAATTAAAGATTGCTACGCCCGCATTGCGGGTGATTTTGACGGTGTTATGTCAAGGCTTATGACAGAGCAGCGTGTGGAAAAATTCGCGATGCGCTTTCTGGATGATACAACTATCAAGGACTTTAACGAAGCTTTCGCAAACGGCGATATCACCACAAGCTTCAGGGCAGCGCACACATTAAAGGGTGTTGCTTCAAACCTCGGCTTTACGGAGCTGTTTTCAACGGCAAGCGCCGTTACCGAGGATTTAAGAGACGGTAATCCCTCAAACGATATCAACGCTCTTGTTGAAAAGATGAATGAGAGCTATAAAAAAGTGGCGGCGGCACTGACCACTTATAAAATGTTACTTTAATAATTTCAATGCAAATGGTCGATGATATTTCATCGGTCTTTTTGCGCTTTTATAGGGGTTTGTAATTATTTCCAAAAGGTGGTTTTCCGGTGGTAAAAAAAGAAAAAAAGACAGCTTCATCCGAGAAAGAGCTTCTCAAATTCAAAAGCTGGCGTGTGCTTGCGCTTGTGCTTTGCGGAGTAATTGCGGCAACGGGTGTGGCATTTACTTTTTATAAAAGTGTCTCGGATTATATCGACAGAAAAATGTATGACCAGCGTACCGAGAGTGTTTCGTCGCTTGCCGAGCGTTCTGTCGGAATAATAGATACACACATCGATGCAATAAACGAGAACCTTGATTTTTTGCTTCTTGCGCTCGGCGAAAAGTATGACAGCGAATCCGATGTTGTTTCGTTTATTGCAAATGTTGACGAATACATAAAGGATGAAGACCTCAACGTTATTCTTTTGGATTCCGATGGGATTTACTATGTTTCCACAGGCGATACGGGTGTTTATGACGAGTCCTTTAACAGATTACTCAGGGATGACGGTCAACGCCGCCTTTACATAAGAGCCGCAGCCGTGAACAGCGGCAAAAAAGGTGCGGTTTTGTGCGTTGAAAAGCTCAAAAATCCCATAAAAGCCATAGCCACCACCACCAC
>JAZLJH010000051.1:0-4666 GCA_045617785.1 Acutalibacteraceae bacterium | reverse complement strand
GACCCCACAAGGACTATGTGGTTGATAGGCTGCGTGTGTAAGCACAGTGATGTGTTCAGCTAAGCAGTACTAATAGGTCGAGGGCTTGACCATTTCTTTTGGTCCTTCGCTTTCCTTTGTTCAGTTTTCAGGGTACATACCATAAACTGATATTTTGGTCGAGGCAATAGCCTCGGCTTTATTTTTTTATATTTTTATGTTAATATATTTATATATTATGAAACCTTTTAATAATTTTACTGATATATAGGGTGTAAAGTGCTTTACACCGAAAGGAGTGACGGCGTTGCTTGATGAAAAAATAGTTGATTTATTCATTAAACGCGATGAATCCGCCATAACGGAAACGAAAAATAAATTCGGCACCAAGCTCTGCCGCATTGCAGATAATATTCTGCACAATGCCGAATATTCCGCCGAATGTGAAAATGAAACATATCTTAAAGCGTGGAATACCATTCCGCCGAATGAGCCCCGCACATATCTTTTCGCGTACCTTGCAAAGATTACGCGCTGCATAGCGTTCAATCGCCATAAAGAACGTACCGCTGAAAAGCGCAGTGCCGAAATTTGTGAGCTTACACAGGAGATTGAAACGGCAATTCCCGCACATTTCAGCGCCGAAAAAGAATACGACAGCATTAAACTTTGCGAGCTTATAAATAAGTTTTTGTATTCTCTGCCGCCCGAGAAGCGCAATATTTTTATACGCCGCTACTGGTTTTGCGATTCCGTGCGCGATATTGCCGCTATGTATTCCATTACCGACGGCAAGGTAAAGACGGTTCTTTTTCGCGTTCGCGCCGATTTGAAGGCATTTCTTGAAAAGGAGGATTATATTCTATGAATGGCACGGATTTTTTGGAAAACATCAATAATATTGATAATGAGTTGATCGTGAGTTCACAGACCAAGTCGAATAAAAAGAAAAGTAAATTTGTGATGGTTGCCGCAGCTGCCGCTGCTTTGGTATTGTTTTTCAGCGCAGTTCTTGTTTCCGTAACCGGCAGACAGAAATTCACCTTCACTGCACCGCGGGGCGATGTCGTAACCTTTAAGCAAAGTAAGCTTATGGGTGGGCTTGATCAGAAATCTGCCGATATAAACATAAACGCAGACTTTCGCGTGCTTGACAACGAACAAAGCGATGTGATCGGTATAGACCTTACGGATTCCTGCGCATTTTTCAGTAAAGATACCGGCGATGTTTTGTATATTGAAGGCAGATATAACGATTCTCATATTTACATCAGCTCGGGCGATTCCGATTATCGCGATGCAATTATCGAAACGGGTAATGAAACTGTCTGCAAAATCTCCGGCACCGATGTCCTGACGGGACTTTTTGTTACCGATGCCAACAGTAAGGGCGTAAAAACTGCGATTTTCTATGCTGCGTTTACGGTTAACGGCAATACAGTGTATATTGAACGCGCAGGAGATTACAATAACGCCGAAGCAGTCGGCAATGAGCTAACGCAGCAGATTGACGAAATAATCGCATCTGGAATTGACCTGAACGCATTGAAATAATAACAAAAGGGGTTGTGACAGATTTTGTCGCAGCCCCTTTGTCTTATTTTCAGTATATTTTATCCAATATCTCTATCGCATTTGCTATACATCCGTCATTATTTGACCTTGTTATGTACTTTGCGACGGCAAGTGCCTCTTTTGAGCCGTTTTCGGGGGCAAATCCCGCATTTGCGGCACGCAGCATATCAACATCATTATAGCCGTCTCCTGCGGCGTAAATGTCCTTTTCGGCACATCCGAGGTATTTGCCGAGCTTTAGAAGTCCGCTGCCCTTGTCAACGCCTTTTTTCAGTATCTCCACAAAATCGCCGGTGGTTTTCAGGTAACTGACTTCGGGGTGCTTTGCAATAAGCTCCTGCACGGCTTGCGAAATGCCGCCGTGCGCGGCAATCATAACTTTTGTGAACGGCAAAACCGCTTCGGCGGGGTCCTTGATCTCAGTGAATTCAATGCCCTGCGAGGTGAAATGCTGCTCCGAAAACGGTGTGAGATTTATTGAGAACATCCGCGCCGATTCAAACGGGTACATCTCAATGCCGGCGTTCGGGAATGTGTCGCGTATTTCGCGCAGCACGGGCAGACATTCCGCACCGAGCGCATCATTAAAAATCAGCTTGTTTTCGGCATAATCGTAAGCCGCCGCCCCGTTTGAAAGCAGTACGGGCGCATTTATGTATTCGGGGCTGTAAAGGTGAAAGCCGAGGTATGACCTGCCCGTGCAAACGGTAAACCTGCCGCCTTCACTAATAAAATAGCGTATCGCATCAATATTCTTTTGCGGTATTTTGCCGTTCGAGTCCGTAAGCGTGGCATCAAAATCCGTGGCAAACAACACATTTCTGAATTTCATATAATCACCGTTATTAAATATACTTCATACAGTATAACACACTTTGCGGAAACTGCAACTTTACTTTAATAATTGACTGATATACAAAATCATGGTATATTTTTAATAACATAAAAAGATCTGTCGCAGTTTTTCGAAAATATCGGTCGAAGAGGGTTGAACAGCTTGGTTGTGATCATTACGGGGGCGATACACACCCGAAAAACGAGACTTGCACAGATAAAATGACTGATGGAAAAAACTTTATAAAAACAGCCGAGTGCCGACAATATTATTTCAATACGGAAATCATTTTTATCGACGCTGTAAAAATATAACTATTGAGGTGCGTTATGACAAACGAAGAATTAAATAAACAGGCTCAAAGAGAATGCTGCAGTGCCGCAACAACCGCGCATCACGGCGGGGAAAACGGCAAACCTTTCTGGAATGCGAATGCATTTCAGTTTATGTATGTCCCGTCATTTCAGTTTCAGCCTATATCGGGATGTAAGAAATACAGATTTTCCGCGAAAGACGAAAACGGTAATATTCATTCTTTTGATGCCGAAAAACCCTCGGCGTTACTTACGGAGATATGGAAAGATATACCCGAAGGTGTTGTTGAACTGACAGTCAGAACGGTGAATGATGATAACAGCGAGGGCTTCTTGGTCGGCGCGAGAACATTTTTCAGGCTTGCGCCGTTCAATACGGATTTGCCCGCGGCAAAAACCACATATAAAGAATGTGCAGCCCGTGCGTATGAGTATATTATGAATCTCGATTTTATCCGTTACTGGCTTGAAAACGGAACGCCCGACCCGAACTATCTTCTGAACGCTTACCCGAGCAAAACGCACTCCTCGATTATAGGTGTTATGCTTAATTATGCATCGGTTTTTCCCGAAAAGGCTGACGATGCGCTGAAAATCGCAAAGAACTGCGCAGATTATCTTCTTGAAATCACGCCGCACGATAACGGCCCGATGGACGGTGTTCCGCCTACATATAAGCTTGAAGTCTGCGAGGCATCAAACCACGATTACGGCGATGTTGTAAGAAGCAGAAGCAATACGGTTATGATGATTTACCCGTCTTATGTCGGTAAGGCTTATTTGCTGCTCGAAGCAAAGACCAAAGATCGAAAATATCTTGACGCCGCAATAAAAATCGGTGAGTTTTACCTGAATAACGTTAAGCCGAACGGCAGTTGGAATCTTATTGTAGACGGCAAAACAGGGGAAACGATAAGCTCAAATTCCTGCGATACGCTCAGCAACATTGTTCCGTTCCTTATGAAGCTTTACGAGCGCACCGGCGAGGAAAAATGGAAGACACTCGCGGATAATGCAATTGCATTTGTCGAGCAAAATACTCTTTTGACTTACAACTGGGAAGGTCAGTTTGAGGACAGCGGACTTTCCGTAAACTATTCAAACCTTACACATTTCGGCGCGTCGGCGTTGGTAAGGCACTATGCCGCGTATAATTCCGACGATGAAAACAAGATGAAAATTGCCGAAGATATCCTCAGGTATGTTGAGGATCAGTTCGTTGTGTGGAACAGACCGGCTCCGTGGAATAAAGACAGCGCCGATACATCCTTGTGGCCTACTCCGTGTGCTCTTGAACAGTATAACTGGTATGTTCCCATTGATGCAAGTTCCGCAAGTATTATTATGACGTTTATTGCCATGTATAAAGCGGGCAGGGGCGAGCTTTATCTTGCCAAGGCAAAGGCGCTTGCCGATACAATAACACGGGTTCAGCACGGTGACGGAATGATTCCGACTCATTGGATGGATGAAGAAACGCTTAACGGGCACAATTTTTGGATAAACTGTATGATAGCAACCGCGGATGCCGTTAAAACCATGTCCGAACTTGTTGAAAATACCCGCGAAATGTACGCTGACGTATGATGATATGCAACAATTATGTTTGGCTTCGCTATATAAGGTAAAAATTGGAATAAAGTGAAATCGTTCGCTTACGCTCACGGAGAAATCTTCGGTTTTGTCTCAGATGAAATTCCTCTCATCCGCGGCAGCGGATTTCACCGCCGCAGGTGATTTCACCCCCCGCGAAGCGTGGATTTAACCCGTCAGCAAGGATGGATTTAATTGAAAAAGCACTTGCTTTCGCAAGTGCTTTTTCTGGTGCACCGAAATCGGTGAAATCCGAACCTTTTTCTGCCGCTTCAATTTCGGCAAAGGTGATTGTTTTTGAACCGTCTTTGAAATTAATAGTGATTACCATTTTGTCATCGTCAAGATAAATTGCGTTGATGATCTAACA
>JAZLJH010000050.1:0-28324 GCA_045617785.1 Acutalibacteraceae bacterium | reverse complement strand
CAGCTTACCTAAAAAAAGTCAGCTTGATTTTCTTGATATGGAGCTCGGCGTTTTTCTGCACTACGGAATAAGGACATTCAACGAAGTGCATCGCGACTGGGATATGAAGCCGATGGACCCCGCCACATTCAACCCGACGGAGCAGGACTGCCGCAAATGGATACGCGATCTGAAAGATGCCGGCGTGAAATACACCGTGCTTACCGCAAAGCACCACGACGGCTTTGCACTCTGGCAGACCGCACAGACGGAATTCAGCATAAAAAACACGCCCTATAAAAACGGCAAGGGCGACGTTATAAAAGAATATGTTGACGCGTGCCGCGAATACGGTATGTTTTGCGGAATTTACTATTCGTGCTCGCAGTTCGACACCGAAGCGCGCACCGGAAAGGATTATGATGATTTTGTTGTGGCGCAGCTTACGGAGCTCCTTACGAACTACGGCAAGATAGATTACCTTTGGTTTGACGGCTGCGGCAGCGAGGGGCACAGGTTCGATAACGAAAGAATAACCGCGACCGTAAGGAATCTGCAGCCCGAAATAATCGCGCACGGCAGATGGTGCAACGATGTGCGCTGGTCCGGCAACGAGTGGGGCATAATACCGCTAAACAATGAAAATATACGCCCCGATTGCGACGGCTTTTATCCCGGCGAATGCGACTGCTGCGTGGTGAGAAATCAGTGGGAAAACTTCTGGTTTTACAACGAAACTCACAAGGATTGCCTGCGCACGCGCGATGAGATGCTCGGGCTTTATTACCACAGCATAGGCAAGGGTGCAAATCTGCTTATAAACATCGGGCCCGACAGGCGCGGTCTGCTGCCCGAAAACAATGTGGCGCTTATAAAATATATGACGGAGGAAATGCACCGCAGGCTCACCGACTGCCGCGTGCCCTCCTCCGAAATTATCAAGGATGATGAAAAATACTTTATAAGGCTCGATGAATATTCGCTTGTAGACCATGTGGTGCTTGAAGAAGATATCACCAATGGCAGCCATATAAAAGCATTTGATGTCTGCATTTCGGAAACAACGCAGGAATTTGTGAATGTGCCCGTTTACAGAGGCTTTACCGTGGGGCATAAAATGATATGTACCTTCCCGCTGATAAGGGCGAAAAACATAATCGTTAAAATTGCCGAATCCGACGGAAACGCAAAGCTGAAAAACATATACGCCTGCTGCACCGCAGACGAACGGATAAAACAAATATACTGACAAATATTGAAAACGGCTCCGAAATGCCTTTGCATCCCGGAGCTGTTTTAATATTTAATCGTTGTAAATATGAGGGGGGAAGTGCCGGCTGTAATTATAACTGGCAGCAAATCATATCCTCATAGCTTTCGCGCTTTACTGCAACATAGTCATTGCCGTCGTTTACCATAATAATCGGCGGCTTGCAAATGGCGTTATAGTTTGAAGCCATGGCGTAATTATATGCGCCGGTCGTCATAACGGCGAGTATATCGCTCCTGCGCGGTTTCGGCAGCAGTATATTTTCCTGAATAATGTCGCCGCTTTCGCAGCATCTTCCCGCAACGGTACACTCAAAATCAGCCGCCTCGTTCATTCTGTTCGCCAAAGCGACTGTGTAATTTGCCTGATAAAGCGTATATCTCGGGTTGTCGGTCATACCGCCGTCTATTGAAACATAGTTTTTGAATCCGGGTATTTCTTTTGTGCCGCCGACTGTGTAGAGGGTGAGTCCCGCATCGGCAACAATACTTCTGCCCGGCTCCATAAGAATAACGGGCTCGTCCATACCGTGCTTTTTACAAAGCTCTTTGATTTTTTCGGATATGGTTTTTATATTTGCGGCATAGTTTATCTGCGGGTCGGTTTCAACATACCTTACGCCCATTCCGCCGCCTAAATTCAGAATCTTTGCGGTGAAGCCGAGCTCGTGTTTCACCTGTGCCATATAATCTATCATAATTTCCGCCGCATCGCAGAACGGCTCACACTCAAAAATCTGTGAGCCTATATGGCAGTGAAAGCCCTGCAAATCAATATTTTTCAGCGAGAGCGCAAATGTTGTGAGCTCTTTTGCCTGACCGGTCGCTATTGCCGCGCCGAATTTTGAATCTACTTTTCCGGTTGAGATTTTTGCGTGTGTATGCGGGTCTATGCCCGGAGTGAGCCTCAGCAGAATTTTCTGACATATTCCGCGTTTCTCTGCCTCGGCGTTTATTGCCGCAAGCTCATCGCAGTTGTCGCAGATGAAAAAACCCACACCGTATTCCACAGCGAATGAAATATCCTCATCGGTTTTGTTGTTGCCGTGGAAATATGCTCTTTCCATGGGGAATCCGGCTTTTGCCGCAGTAAAAATTTCACCGGGGGAAACAACATCAATGCCTATATTTTCTTCTGCCGCGATTTCATAAATTCTTTTAAAGCAGAGGGATTTGCTTGCAAAAAGCGGCGTTGAGCCTTCCTTGAAGCATTCACTCATAGTTTCTTTATAAATACGGCATTTTTCTCTGATTTTATTTTCATCCATAATATAAGCGGGGGTGCCGTATTTTTCGGCAAGCCGAACGGTATCTTTTCCCGCAAATTCGAGATGTCCGTTTTCGTTTACGGATAAATTGGAGCAAATCATTTTGAACTTCCTTTATTAAAGCATATGTGCCCTTATTTCTTCGCCGCTCATATATGAAAGCTGAGCGGGAGCAATATCGAAAACCGTTCTGCAGCCGGTTTCGCCGTTGGTTTTCAATCTGTAAGCCGCTCTCGCATACGCCGCAATAACGCTGCCCGTAAATTCGGGGTTGCTTTCGAGCTTGAGGCTGTATTCTATGGTTTGTTTCGTTTCTTTATTGAAGCCCGTAACGCCCGTTCTTATAACATTGCCGCCGTGCGGTATGCCGATATGGTCGCGCCGGAGCTCTTCAAGAGTAATAAATGTAACGGTGGTGTCGTAGTCTGCAAAGTAATTCGGCATGGTCTTGATTTCATTTTCGATACGCGCCTTGTCCGCACCCTCGGCGGCGACTACATAGCATTCCCTTGTGTGCTTTTCACGCGTGGAAAGCACGGGGTTTTCGCCGTTTCTTACTCTTGCGACGGCTTGCGCAACGGGAACGGTGTATTGCCTTGCATCAATTACGCCGTCAATTCTTCTTATAGCATCGGAATGCCCCTGGCTAACGCCTCTGCCCCAGAATGTGTAATCATTTCCGTCGGGGAGGATGGCATTCATATAAAGGCGGTTGAGTGAAAACATCCCCGGGTCCCAGCCGACGGAAATAATTGCGATATTGCCGCCTTTTAATGCCGCTTCATTTACGGCTTTAAAGTGCTCCGGGATTTTTGCGTGGGTATCGAATGAATCTATAACGCAGAAGTTTTCCGCAATTTCGGGAGTGGTTTTCGGCAAATCGAAAGCACTGCCGCCGCAGTTTATAATGACATCGATTTTACCCTTGAACTCCGCAATTCTGTCAAACGAATACACTGCCGCGCCGGCTGTTTTTATTTTTACGCCGTCGGGATTTCTTCTTGTAAATACTGCCGCAAGCTCCATATCCGGATTATTCATAACTGCGGCTTCAACGCCTTTGCCTAAATTGCCGTATCCGCAAATGCCTATTCTTATCATGGTGTCACCTTATTCTATCATACTTTTCATATTGTAAAGTCCGGCGTTTTTGCCTGCCGTAAACCTTGCGGCTGAAACAGCGCCCTCGGCAAACAATGCCCTTGAATGAGCCTCGTGCTTGAGCGTGATTGTCTGACTGTCGGTGGAAATAAGCACCTCGTGAATGCCGGGAATATTACCGCGGCGTACGGATTGTATGCCTATTTCGTTCTTTTCGCGCTTGCACTGACCGCTTCTGCCTATGGCAAACGCGGCATTCTCGCGTGTTTGCTTTAATTCATCGGCAAGCATGAGCGCCGTACCGCTCGGGGCATCCAGCTTTCTGTTGTGGTGGGTTTCCACAATTTCAATATCCGCATCGGGCAGGGCAAGCGCTGCTTTTTTTGCAAGCTCCGCAAGCAGAGCCACACCCAATGACATATTTGCCGAGTGGAACACTGCAGTGCTTTCGGCGGCTTTTTGTATAAGTGCTTTTTCATCCTCGGTGTGACCGGTGGTTGCCACAATAACGGGGATTTTTCTTTGTATGGCATATTCAAGCAGTTCAGTTACCGCGCTGTGATGCGAAAAATCTATAATCACATCCGCTTTTCCCGTATATTCCGAAAGTGAGGTGAAGCAGCCGTCACCGAACTTATCGACTTTTGCGCAGAGCTCCATATCTTCGGTTGAGGCGACGACCGCTTCAACCTCCCTGCCCATTCTTCCGCAGGCACCGTTTAAAATAATCTTAATCATACATTTAACCCCAGCTCACGCATAAGGTCGAGCATATTCTCTCTGTGAGCATCCTCCATAGGTGTAAGGGGAAGGCGCACGTAATTTTCGCAGAAGCCCATTGCCGCCATTGCTGCCTTGGCAGGTATGGGATTTACCTCGCAGAACAGTGAATTTATAAAGGGCAGATATTTTAACTGCATATCAAGCGCACCCTTTATATCGCCGTCAAAAAACTTTTTGCACATAAGTGATGTTTCGGTGGGCAGAACATTTGAAAGTACCGAGATAACGCCCGAGCCGCCTACGGAAAGAATCGGCACTATCTGGTCGTCGTTGCCCGAATACATATCGAGTCTGTCGCCCACCAGAGCCATGGTTTCAACTATTTTTGAAATATTGCCGTTTGCTTCCTTGATTGCGGTTATCATAGGATGGTCTGCAAGAGCATTATATGTTGCAGGCTCTATATTTACGCCCGTTCTTGAAGGTACATTGTAAAGAATGCACGGTTTTGTGCTTTCATCGGCAATGGCTGTAAAAGTCTTAATAAGACCGTTCTGCGTTGCTTTGTTGTAATATGGTGTAACGAGCAGCATCGCATCGTAGCCGATTTCGCAGGCGAATTTAGTAAGCTCAATGGCATAAGCGCAGTCATTTGAGCCTGTACCCGCAATCATGGGGACCTTGCCGTTTGCTCTCTTTACCGCAAAATCAAGCGCTGCTTTATGTTCCTCATCGCTTAAAGTCGAGCCTTCGCCCGAGGTACCGCAGATAACAAGCGCATCTATTCCCTGTGCGATCTGCCAGTCGATAAGCCTGCCGAACTGCTCGTAGTCGATTCCGTTTTCGTTAAGCGGTGTTATAAGGGCAGTGGCGGCGCCTCTGAAAATACTGTTTTGTGTCATTTGAATATCTCCTTAAAATTTGTATTCCGATAAAAGAAAAAATAGCCGACGTGAATCGACTACCTCGCTTATCCCATATAACAACCGTGAAATGAAATAATTAAGATAGCTCTCCGCAGAAGCGACAGTAGGTAAGATATTATCTTAACCACCAGTACAGTTTTGGCGAAACTGCCTTCGGCAACGATTCCTTTCACAAATGCCGTGACTTTGCCTGAGCCCGTGAAACATTTGCTACTGATAATGCGATGCGCCTCTATCATTTAATTTATCGTTGCAAGCATAATACCACACATATTACATAAATGCAAGCAATATTTTACTTTGTTTTATCTTGTTCGGCATTTTTTGCGCTGAAAAACGGGCGGTTTTTCGGAAAAGTGTAAAAAATCAAAATTATTCGCTCATAAAAGTGTGAAATCACCTTGATTATTCGCTCATAAAAGTGTATAATAACCGCAAAAGCAAAAGATGAGGTGAATTTTATTTTATGTATTTGAAAAGAAAAATCGATTCGTATTTAATGAAGTGGAAAAACAATGAAAACAGAAAACCGCTGATAGTAAAAGGTCCCCGCCAGATAGGTAAGACGGAATCAATCAGAAATTTTGCAGTCGGTAATTATAAAAATATAGTTGAAATAAACTTTGTAACAGATCCGAAATATAAGCAGATAACGGCTGACGGTTACGCTGCCGAAACGGTCATAAAAAACATATCATTGATCAACCCTTCTTTTCAATTTACAGCCGGTGATACACTGGTTTTTTTCGATGAAATTCAGGAATACCCCGAAATTGCAACAGCACTGAAATTTTTGAGTATTGACGGGCGATACGATGTTATCTGTTCCGGCTCGCTTCTGGGTATAAATTACAAAAATATTGAAAGCAACAGTGTGGGTTATAAAACCGATTACAATATGTATTCTCTCGATTTTGAAGAATTCTTGTGGGCACGAGGCTATGAATCGGATGTAACCGAAAAAATGCTGAACAATATGAAAGAGCATAAACCGTTTTCGGAGCTTGAGCATTCGGTGTTTTCGACACTGTTTTTGGATTATTGCGTTTTGGGCGGTATGCCGGCTGTTGTAAGGGAGTATATAAACAATAAAACTTTTGAGGGAACACTTGAGATTCAGCGTCAGCTTATTGCAGATTACAAAGAGGATATTCGCAAATATGCCGAAGGTGTGGACCAAACGCGTATAATAAATGTTTTTAACAGTATTCCCGTGCAGCTTGCCAAGGAAAACAAGAAGTTTCAGTTGTCGAATATTGAAAAAGGAGCGCGCTTCAAAGATTACAGAGGTTGTATCGAATGGCTGCAGGATGCGGGAATGGTGCATTTGTGCTATTGCCTGAACGGCGCGGAGCTTCCTCTGAAAGGAAACTACGATATAAATAAATTTAAGGTGTATTTTTGCGATACAGGTTTATTTGTTGCGCTGCTTGATGACGAAGCGCAGGATGATTTAAGGGCAAATAAAAATCTGGCAGTATATAAGGGAGCATTGTTTGAAAGCATAGTAGGCGAGGCACTTGTAAAATCGGGATACGGACTTTACTACTATAAACGCGACGACTCTACACTTGAAGAAGACTTCTTTGTTCGCACGGCGGATTCGTTGATTCCCATAGAAGTCAAGTCCAAAAACGGTAAAGCAAAATCGCTGACCCAGCTTATTAAAAGCGAGAGATATCCGGATATTTCCCGCGGAATTAAATTTTGCTCCGGCAATATCGGTTTTGAAAATAACATATATACTTTTCCGTACTATTGCACATTCCTTTTGAAAAGGTTTATTAAAGAAGAATTCGGCGCGGAGTAAACAAAACGGGCTTTACGGCACATTACCGTAAAGCCCGTTTAAGTTTTAAATTTTATCCGTAAGTCCCGCAAGATAATCAATGCTTGTGCCGTAAAATTTTGCGAGTACGGCAATTCTGTCAAGCGGAATAAGCCGTTCACCGCGCTCGTATTTTGAATACAGCGATTGGTCACACGAAAGTATCTTGGCGACCTGTGCCTGCGTTAAATCGCAGTCCTCGCGCATATCACGAATCCGTAAATTCATAAAATACTTACTTGCTCTGCTTCTCGATATCCTCCGCGGCGTACATTACCGAGGGGTTATTGTGCTTGTCAAGGTCAGTGTTAGCCCACATTTCGTCGGCAACTTTACCCCAGCTTTCAGCGGCGGCTCTTGTCTTATCAGCAAGGTCGTGCACATCTTCGGGGGCGAGCATTTCGGTTGAATGTGCGCCGGAGCGTTCAACTGCGCCTACGATGGCATCGGGGTTATCAAGAATCGGGCAGGGACGCAGGTGATTTTTGTTCCACGGCTGACCCTTGTAGTATTCCATAAACAGCGGGGAGCGGAGTGCTTCAACAAGCGAAACATCCTTAATGTTTACATCCGAGTAGTGAACGAATGCGCAGGGCTCGACATCGCCGTGAGAGTTAATATGCAGGTAATGTCTGCCGCCGGCAATACAACCCTGAACATATTCGCCGTCGTTCCAGAAATCCATAAGGAAAATCGGCTGTTCGGTACGGGCTTTTCTTATAAGGTCGTAAGCTCTCTTTCTCTGCTCGGCGCTTACCATAAGCTCGGTAACGGCATCCTTGCCGACGGGCATATAGGTGAAGAACCACGAGAACAGACCGCCCTGCTTAACGAGCCAGTCTATATACTCGGAGCCGCAGACCTGCTCAACATTCTGTGAATGGTAGCAGATAGAATAGCCGAATATAACGCCCTGAGCGCGCAGAAGCTCAATGCTGTGCATAATTTTTTTGTATGTGCCCTCGCCGCGGCGCATATCGGTGTGCTCCTCATCGCCCTCTATTGAAATAGCGAGTATGAAGTTACCTACCTCGGCAAGCTCCTTGGCGAACTTCTCATCGACAAGTGTGCTGTTGGTGAATGCAAGGAAAGCGCAGTCGCGGTGCATACGGCAGAGCTTGAGGATATCCTCTTTTCTCATAAGCGGCTCACCGCCGGAGAAAATGTAAACGAAAGTGCCGAGCTTTTTGCCCTGCTCAACAACGCTTGCAAGTGTCTCGAAGCTGAGCGAATTCTGCTTGCCGTACTCCGCTGCCCAGCAGCCCTTGCATTTAAGGTTGCAGGCGGCGGTGGGGTCTATAAGGATCGCCCACGGGATGTTGCACTTATACTTTTTGATATTCTCGGTTCTTATGGCAAAGCTGTTCTGCGCGATATTGAGCAGAACGGGGATGAACTTGTCGAGAACATCGGGGTTGACCGTATTAAGAATATTTTTGATAAAACGGGTCCAGTTGTCGTTGGGGTTATTTAAGGATTTACGCAGATTGTCGTAAGTAACCTGGTTTGCATGCTTTACATCGGCTTTTTCGACAATATCCAAAACCTTGATAAGGTTTTTATCCGGGTCGCGGCGTGCGTAATTCAAAACCTTTTTGACTGCCAAAGCGTATGCTTTTGACTTGAAGGTGGATTCCATTTGAAATACCTCTCAATAAAAATATTTTAACATAACATCGTATTGCGAACAGTCGCAACAAAGCACATTAAAGTATAGCATAATTAAGATTTAAGTCAAGCGAAAAGCCTTTTTGTAACATTTGTGTAATTAAAATCGTTAAAAGTTTACGAAAGTTCAAACTGTCCGGTGTAAAGTTTGTAATATTTGCCCTTAGCTTCAATAAGAGTATCGTGGTCGCCTTTTTCGATTATTTCGCCGTTTTCAAGCACCATAATGGCATTAGAGTTGCGAACTGTGGAAAGTCTGTGAGCAATAACGAATACGGTTTTATTCTCCATAAGTTTATCCATACCTTTTTCAATAAGGCGTTCGGTGCGCGTATCAATGGAGCTTGTGGCTTCGTCAAGAATAAGCACGGGCGGGTCCGCGACTGCGGCTCGTGCTATGGCAAGCAGCTGGCGCTGACCCTGTGAAAGGTTGCCGCCGTCTCCGGTGAGTACGGTGTTGTAGCCGTCCGGCAGGCGGGTAATAAATGAATCGGCGTTTGCGAGCTTTGCCGCCGCTACGATTTCCTCGTGTGTGGCATCAAGCCTGCCGTAGCGGATATTATCCTCGACCGTACCCGTGAAAAGGTGAGTATCCTGCAAAACCATTGCAAGCGAACGGCGCAAATCGTCTTTTTTGATTTTCTTGATATTTATGCCGTCGTAGGTGATTTTTCCGTCCTGCACATCGTAGAAGCGGTTTATAAGGTTGGTAATCGTGGTTTTGCCTGCGCCCGTAGAGCCTACAAATGCGATTTTCTGACCGGGCTTTGCATAAAGCGAAACATTGTGCAGTACGGTCTTTTTCTCGTTGTAGCCGAATGTTACATCGTGGAAACGCACATCGCCGCACAGAAGCGTGTAGGTTATGCTGCCGTCTGCGGAATGCGGATGCTTCCACGCCCACATACCCGTTCTTTCGGCGGATTCGGTAAGCTCGCCGTTTTCATCGTATTTTGCGTTTACAAGAGTTACATAGCCCTCGTCAACTTCGGGCTCGGCGTCTATTATTTCAAAAATTCTTTCTGCACCGGCAAGTGCGGCAAGCAGACTGTTCACCTGCTGCGAAACCTGTGTGATGGGGTTTGAAAACTGCTTTGTGTACTGTAAGAACGAGGCGAGCGAGCCGATTGTAAGCACGCCCTTGAAGCCGCCCACAAACAGCGAAGCGATACCGCCGAGCTCCTTACCGCCGAGCGAAAGAATTATGAACGCGCCCGCAGCGGCGGTTATGGTGAAGTTGAAATATGAGATGTTGCCCATTATCGGCATAAGGATACTCGCAAAGGTGTGTGCCTTGGTAGCCGATTTTCTGTAATTTTCGTTTATCTGTTCAAAGGCTTCCTTGGATTTATCCTCGCGGCAGAAAACCTTTACAACTTTTAAGCCTTCAATGAGTTCTTCAATATAGCCGTTGAGCGCGCCGACCGCCGACTGCTGCTTGCGGAAATAACCTGCACTGCGCTTGCCTATACCCTTTATGACTGCGAGCATAATGAACAGCATAATTATTATAAGGCAGGTGAGTGCGGGGCTTATGTAGAGCATCATGGCGAATATGCCGACTATGGTGATCACCGATGAAATTATCTGCATAAGACCCTGGCTTACAGCCTCACGAACGGTGTCAACATCGTTTGTGAAACGGCTCATAAGCTCACCGTGGGTGTGAGTGTCAAAGAATTTAAGCGGCAGATCCTGCAAGTGATTGAAAAGGTCGCGTCTTAAAGTGTTGAGCGTGCCCTGTGCAAGATTGAGCATAAGGCGCGACTGTGCATACTGCGCCGCAACACCGCAGAGGTAAACCGCGCCGAGCAGTACAAGGTATTTTATGATTTCGCTCATATCGCGCGAGCCGCTTTTAAGCATACCGTCTATGCAGTTTATGACGGGTGTGAGCATATATGTGCCGAAAATGTTTGCAAGTGCGCTCACCACAACAAGAAGCGCTATGAATACAAGCAAAACCTTCTTTTTGACCACATAGGAAAGCAGGCGCATAAGTGTTTTTTTTGCGTTCTTCGGTTTTTCAAATTTCATTTTGCCGCCGGGACCGCCCTGCGGCTTGTTGTTTTTTGCCATTGTAATGCGCCTCCTTTACTGTTCCATTTTGCCTTCCTGCTGCGAGATATATACTTCTTTATATATCTCATTGCGCTGCAGGAGCTCGTCGTGTGTGCCTATATCGTTTATAACGCCGTCATCAAGCACTATTATTCTGTCGGCGTGCTGAACTGAGTTTATGCGCTGTGCGATAATGATTTTTGTGGTTTCGGGCATAAGGCTTTTCATACCCTCACGGATCTTCGCATCCGTAGCGGTATCAACGGCGCTTGTGGAGTCATCAAGTATAAGCACCTGCGGCTTTTTGAGTATTGCCCGTGCAATGCAAAGGCCCTGCTTCTGACCGCCCGAACCATTTACGCCGCCCTGACCGAGATCGGTCTGGTACCCGTCGGGGAAGCTCATAACGAAGCCGTCAGCCTGCGCGATTTCGGCTGCGCGGCGAATTTCCTCCATAGCGGCGTTTTCATCGCCCCAGCGCAGATTTTCTTCAATTGTGCCGGAGAATAAAAGGTTGGTCTGCAAAACCATGGAAACACTGTCGCGCAGAGCGCCGAGCTTGTAGTCCTTGACATTTACGCCGCCCACAAGCACCTCACCCTCGGTGACATCGTAAAGCCGCGGTATAAGCTGCACAAGCGAGGATTTTGCAGAGCCCGTGCCGCCGATAATGCCAATCGTTTCGCCCGAAGCGATGCTCAGATTTATATTGTCAAGCACATTCTTTTTGCCGTTCTTGTCATACTTAAAGCATACATTCCTGAACTCAATGCTGCCGTCTTTCGCGCGCTCGGTAACGCCTGCGTTCTCATCGTCGATATCGGGCTTTTCGTCGAGCACCGCACAGATACGCTTCATAGAGGCTATTGCCATGACCGACATAACGAAAATCATCGAAATCATCATCAGCGACATAAATATCTGCTGAATGTATGTAATCGTGCTCATAAGGTCGCCCAAGAGCATATTGCCGCCGAGTATGAGCTTTGAGCCGAACCAGAGTATAAGAAGTATGCAGCTGTAAACGGAAATCGACATAATCGGTCCGTTGAGTATTATCAGCTTTTCGGCGAAAATCGAAGCATCGCGCAGCTCATCGTTTGAAGCGGCGAATTTATCTTTTTCGTGTCGTGCGCGCACAAACGCCTTTACAACTCTTATGGCGATAAGGTTTTCCTGAATGGAGGTGTTGAACTTGTCATATTTTTTGAACATACTCTCAAATCTTTTGTGTGCGGCGGCGCCTATGCCGACTACCGCGGCAAACATAAACGGAGCAATGCAGAAGAATATCAGCGAAAGCTCTTTGTTTATGTTGAGAGCCATGGTAATTGCCATTATGAACATCAGCGGCGAACGTACAAGCATACGCAGCGCCATCATAAAAGCATTCTGCACCATATTGGTATCGGTGGTCATACGCGTAATGAGCGAGCCGGTCGAGAATGAATCTATGTTGCCGAATGAGAAATTCTGTATTTTATTGAACAGAGCTTTTCTCAGCTCCGCGCCGAAGCCCATACCGGCTTTTGCGGCAAAGAATGCCGCACCTGCGCCGCATATAAGCGAGAACAGCGCCAATACCATCATGATACCGCCCGTGGCAAGTATAAGGTCGGTGCCGGTGTATTTACCGAGACCGAGTTTGAGCAGAATATCCACAACTATACCCGTTTTTTCGGTGAGTGCCTGACCGCCTATGCCGCAGTCTATGATTATGGACATCATAAACGGAATGGCGACCTCAATAAGCACCTCAAACACTATGGCAAGCGGTGAAAGAATTGCGGGTAATTTGTATTTGCCCGCGTAGTGCAGTAATTTTCTGAACATTTATCGTTTACCTCCGGACTTTATTGTTTTTCTTAAATCCTCGCGTGAGATATTCTGCGCAAGGTTTTCATGCAGCCGCTGCAAATAAAAGAACAGCTGCTCGCGTTCATCTTCACCGAAGCCGCTTAAAAGCTGCGTGTCGGTAGTGTCGCACACTTTGCGGAACGCTTCAAGCGCCTTTAGGCCGCTTTCGGTTATGCAAAGGCGGTTTTTCCTTGAATCGGCTTCATCCTGCCTGCGTGTAATAAAGCCCGCCTTTTCAATTCTGCCGAGCGAGGTGGCAGCACTTGCCGGCGAAATATTGAGCGCTGCGGCAAGCTCGCGCTGGGTGCAGTCGGGGTGGCTCAAAATGTATTCAAGCATCATCGGCTGTCCGAAATACAGCCCCGTCTGCGAAGCATCGGTCATAATGTGGCAGCGGTGAAGAATCGAAACGGTAATAAGCTCTTTTACGAGCATTTTGTTGTCCATTGTTTCACTCCCGCAAAAATAGTTAAACATTTAATCGTTGACCGATATATCTTAACACAAAGCATGGAATTATTATTCCGAAACAGAAATATAACTGTTTTTCATTATATTTAACAAATAGTTAAGATTTGTATATTTCTTATTGTAACAAATGACATAAATTTGAAATTGAATGAAAACTTGTTTAAGTTGCACAAAAACGGCAAAATTTCTTTAAGAAGCGTTCTAACAAAATATACCAAAAACACTTGAAAATGTGGCGGGAGTTTGTTATTATTACATTGATTTATTATGATTTCCGATACCATTGAGGTGTGGCTATGAAAAAACCTAAAATTCAAGAAGAATATAACGATTTTCCGCTTTATGTTTTTCACCGGGGGCGCAATTACAGAGCACAGGAGTTTTTCGGTGCACATAAGGCGGAGGACGGCGTCTATGTGTTCAGAGTGTGGGCACCTCACGCCGCAGGCGTAAGCGTAACCGGCGATTTCAATAACTGGGATGAAGCCGCCGCGCCTATGTACCGCCTTAATGATGCAGGTGCGTGGGAATGCAGAATTGAAAATGTAAATTGCTATGATGCGTATAAATTCCTTATTTATACCCAAGACGGCAAAAAGCTCTACAAAGCCGACCCTTATGCCGTTCACGCCGAAACACGGCCCGGTACTGCTTCGAAAATATATGAAAGCTCATACAAATGGCGCGACGGCGCATGGCTCGCAAAGCGCGCCGAAACGCGCATATATTCCGCACCCGTAAATATTTACGAAACGCATATAGGCTCGTGGAAGCTCCACGAAGACGGCAACACATTAAGCTACCGCGACCTTGCGGCAGAGCTTGTAAAATATGTTAAGGATATGGGTTACACCCACATTGAGCTTCTGCCCGTGGCGGAGCATCCGTTTGACGGCTCGTGGGGCTATCAGGTCACAGGTTATTTCGCGGTTACCTCGCGCTACGGCACACCCGATGATTTTAAGTTCTTTGTTGATGCGTGTCATAAAGCGGGCATAGGCGTAATAATTGACTGGGTGCCGGCGCATTTCCCCAAGGATGCGCACGGACTTGCCGATTTTGACGGCGCACCCTGCTATGAATATGCCGACCGCAAAAAAGGCGAGCATCTTCAGTGGGGCACAAAGGTCTTTGATTTCGGCAGGAACGAGGTCAAAAGCTTCCTTATATCAAATGCACTTTTCTGGTTTAACGAGTACCACATAGACGGTTTGCGCGTCGATGCCGTTGCTTCAATGCTTTACCTTGATTACGGCAGGGAGCAGGGGCAGTGGATTCCCAATGCAAACGGCGGCAACGAAAATCTTGAAGCGGTGGCGTTCCTGAAAGACCTGAACGAAGCTGTTTTCAAAGAGCACGGCGACATTATGATGCTTGCCGAGGAAAGCACCTCGTGGCCGCTTGTTTCAAAGCCTGTTTATATGGGCGGCCTCGGCTTCAACTTCAAGTGGAATATGGGCTGGATGAACGACATCCTGCGCTACTTCTCGCTTGACGGCATATATAAAAAATATAATCACGATTTGATTACATTCTCATTCTTCTACGCATTTTCCGAAAATTTTGTGCTGCCTATATCACACGATGAGGTCGTGCACGGCAAATGCTCGCTCATAAACAAAATGCCCGGCGATTACAATGAAAAGTTCGCAGGCGTGAGGGCATTCCTCGGTTATATGTATGCGCACCCCGGTAAAAAGCTTCTGTTTATGGGCACCGAGTTCGGTCAGTTTATTGAGTGGGATTACAAAAAGGGGCTTGACTGGCTCCTGCTTGACTACGATATGCACCGTTTGCTCAAATCGTACACGCGCGATTTGAACCGCTTTTATAAAAAGAACGCTCCTTTGTGGCAGATAGACTACACATGGGAGGGCTTTAACTGGATAGTAAGCGACGACAACATAAATTCCGTAATAGCCTTTACCCGCACCGACGAAAGCGGCGAAAAGATAGTTGCCGTTTGCAATTTCACCCCGGTTAAGCGCGAGTTCTATAAAATAGGCGTTCCCGAAAGCGGCACTTATGAAATCATATTCAATTCCGACTCCGCAAAATACGGCGGTGCCGGTGAGAAAATAAAGAAAACCAACAAAACCAAAAAAGGCGAAATGCACGGCTATGCGGATTACCTTGAGCTGACACTGCCGCCTATGACCACTATTTATTTAAAGAAAAAATCAGAAACCTGTCGAAAGGAATGTGAAAATAATGGCAAAAAAGACTGAATGTATTGCAATGCTCCTTGCGGGCGGTCAGGGCTCAAGGCTCGGCGTGCTCACAAAGAACATAGCAAAGCCCGCAGTCCCTTACGGAGGAAAATACAGAATAATCGATTTTCCTCTTTCAAACTGCGTAAATTCCGGCATATATACGGTGGGCGTACTCACGCAGTACCAGCCGCTTGAACTGAACGATTATATCGGCAACGGCGGTCCGTGGGATCTTGACAGAGCAAACGGCGGCGTGCATATCCTCTCACCCTACCAGCAGATAAAGGGCACAGAGTGGTATAAGGGTACGGCAAACGCCATTTATCAGAATATCAATTTCATAGACCGCTACAATCCCGAATATGTTGCGGTGCTTTCGGGCGACCATATATACAAAATGGATTACGCCAAGATGCTTGAATACCACAAGCAGAAGGATGCCGCCTGCACCATAGCCATGCTTGAAGTGCCGTGGGAGGAGGCTTCGCGCTTCGGCCTTATGTTCACCGATGATGACGGCAGAATAACCGCATTTGAGGAAAAACCTAAAAATCCCAAGAGCAACAAGGCTTCCATGGGCGTGTATATGTTCACATGGTCAAAGCTCAGGCAGTACCTTATTGACGATGAAAACGACCCGAACTCCTCCAACGACTTCGGTAAAAATGTTATTCCCGCAATGCACGGCGCGGGCGAAAGACTTTTCGCCTACGGCTTTGACGGCTACTGGAAGGATGTCGGCACAATAGATTCACTGTGGGAGGCAAACCTTGATTTGCTCAATCCCAAGGTAAATATCGACCTCAGCGACAACTCGTGGAAAATCTACGGCAGGGGTGCAGTTACCTCGCCGCAGTATGTTTCCGACAAAGCGGTCATTGAAAATTCAATAGTCGCAGAGGGCTGCGAAATCGAGGGTAAAATAGACTACTCGGTGCTGTTTTCGGATGTTACGGTCGAGGAGGGCGCATTCGTTGATTACTCAATAGTAATGCCCGGTGCCGTTATCAAAAAGGGCGCGGTCGTACAGTATGCCATGGTTGCCGAAAATTCCGTTATTGAGGAGGGCGCCGTTGTAGGTGAAAATCCGCAGCAGAGCGCAAACCTTGATGAATGGGGCGTAAGCGTTGTCGGTGCGGGCGTAAAAGTCGGCAAAAACGGCAGGGTTAAGGCAAAATCAATGATTTCCGATGATGTTAAGGAGGGCGAAACCGTATGAATGCAAATAATGTATTAGGTATTGTTTACTCCAATTCCTTTGATGAATCTCTCGGCTCACTCACCGCAAGGCGTACTATGGGCTCTGTGCCGTTCGGCGGCAGATACCGCCTTATAGACTTTGCGCTTTCCAATCTTGTAAACTGCGGAGTGACCAAGGTCGGCGTTATTGCAAACAGCAATTTCCGTTCACTTATGGACCATGTGGGCAGCGGCAGAAGCTGGGATCTTTCCAGAAAGGTCGACGGGCTCGTTATGCTGCCGCCGTTCACCGCGGTGGGCGATGAGCAGACGCTTCGCAACAGAATCGATGTGCTCAACAGAAATATGGATTTCATATCCCGCTCCAAGCAGGAATATGTGCTTTTAATGGATACAAACTACATCTGCAATATGGATCTGCAGAAGCTGTTTGATTTCCACACAAACGAGAATGCCGATATCACGATAGTTACCGCGCACGGCAAAAAGCCCGCGCTTGACCCCGTAATGACTCTTACGGTTGACGGAGTTAAGGTTACGGGCATTGGTATAAACACCAAGGACAGCGGCGATGTCGATTACTCCGTAAACACCATTCTCATAAACAAAGCTCTGCTGGAAAGGCTTGTGGGCGATGCCGAAACCTTTAAGCATTCGAGCTTTGAGCAGGATATTATTCAGAAGAACGCCGACAGGCTCAATATATGCGCTTACAGGGCAGAGGACTGGGGCTGCACCGTTGACAGTATTCAGAAATTCTACGATGCAAATATGGCTCTGCTCGATAAAAATGTCAGAAAGAGCCTTTTCAATGCAGACCGCCCCGTTTACACCAAGGTGCGCAACGATATGCCCGTTGTATACGGTCTTAATTCGGATTGCGGCAATTCGCTCGTTGCAGACGGCTGCATAATCGAGGGTACCGTTAAAAACAGCATACTTTTCCGCGGCGTGCGCGTGGCAAAGGGTGCGGTAGTCGAAAATTCAATTATTATGCAGGATGCTTTCGTCGGTGAGGATGCCCGCGTGAACTGCGTGATAATGGATAAAAACACGGTCATTACGCCCAAAAAGAATATTTCCGGCGACAGGAATTACCCGATATTCGTCGGCAAAGAAATTGTGATTTGAGGTGACGGAAATGAGTATTTGCCCCGTATGCGGATGCAGAACGGATGAACTTGACTTTGTTGATGCTTCAATAAACGGCACACAGTGCCGCACCTGCTCATTCTGCGAAAAACAGCTTAAAAATTTCGGTACCGAAGCCGCACCCACCGAGGCGCAGCTGCGCTGGCTCGACGCGGTCATCAATAAGGAGGTGCCCGAAAGAAGCGGCGATGTTGCCGATGCACTCGGTGCAATCAAAGCGCGCTTTTTTGCGCCTGCCGCACCAACCGCACAGGGCGCACCTGCCGTTCAGCCGATGCCGGCATATAACGGCGGCTTTGCTCCGCCGCAGGCAAAGGCGACGCAGACCGCGGGGAGCGAAAGCGAGCGCATAACCGTGCTCGAAAAGCGCATAACATTCCTTGAAAACGAGCTTAAAAGAATGAAGCGCACCGTGATGATAAAGAGTATTCTTGAAATAACCATACCGATAATTCTCGGTATAATAATACTTATCATATTTTTCTCATCCGGGCTTTTCGATTCACTCACATCGCTTTATAACGATTTTATGGTTTGATAAACAGGAGGAAAAACAAATGAAGGTTTTGTACGCTTCAAGCGAGGCTCTGCCCTTTATCGCAAGCGGCGGACTCGGTGATGTTGCAGGCTCGCTCCCGCAGGCGCTCAGAAAAAGACTTATAGGCTGCCGCGTGGTTATGCCGCTTTATGACGGCATAAAGCAGGAGCTTAAAGATACTATGAGATTCATCACGAATATTTCGGTGCCCGTGGCATGGCGCAGACAGTACTGCGGCATTTTCGAGGCAAAAGCCGGCGGCGTGATTTACTACCTTATAGACAATCAGTATTATTTCAAAAGAGAAGGACTTTACGGTTTCTATGACGATGCCGAGCGTTTCGCATTCTTTTCAAGAGCGGTGCTTGAAATAATACCGTATATCGACTTCAAGCCCGACATTATTCACTGCAACGACTGGCAGACGGCGCTTACACCGCTTTATTACAGCACCATTTATGCCGATAAGCCCGGTTACGAAAATATTAAAACCGTGTTCACCATACATAATATTCAGTATCAGGGCGTTTACGGCGACGAGCTTATTGACAATGTTGTGGGTATTGACCAATCGAAGCGCAGCCTTATTGAGTATGACGGCGCGGTAAATCTTATGAAGGGCGGCATTGAATGTGCAAACGCGGTTACGACCGTAAGCCCTTCCTATGCAAAAGAAATTCTCGACCCATGGTATTCGCACGGTCTTGATACAATTCTTAAAGAGCGCAGTTATAAGCTCCGCGGTATTCTTAACGGCATAGATGTTGAAAACTACGACCCCTCGACAGATAAGGATATTTATAAAAACTACGATGCCGAAAACATTCGCGGCAAAGCTGTAAACAAAAAAGAGCTTCAGCGTTTCTTCGGTCTGCCCGAAAAGAAGGATACCCCCGTTATGGGTATGGTTACGCGCCTTGTTTCGCACAAGGGACTTGACCTTTGCAAAGCGGTGCTCGATGAGCTGCTTGCCACAACCGATATTCAGCTTGTGGTGCTCGGCTCCGGCGAGTATCAGTACGAAGAATTTTTCAGGGGACTTGCTTCGCGCTATCCCGAGCAGGTGGGGCTTTGCCTCGGCTTTGTGCCCGACCTTGCAAGAAAAATCTATGCGGGCAGCGATCTGTTCCTTATGCCGTCAAAGAGCGAGCCCTGCGGACTTTCGCAGATGGTGGCGCTGCGCTACGGCTCAATCCCGATAGTGCGCGAAACGGGCGGTCTGCGTGACTCTGTTACCGACAGCGGCGACGGCGAGGGCAACGGCTTTGTGTTCTCAAATTACAATGCGCATGAGATGCTTCACGCAATAAAACGCGCCTGCGAGGGCTATGCCGATAAAAAGGGCTGGGCTATCCTCGTCAAGCGCGCTATGGAGTGCGACAACTCCTGGGGCAAATCCGCAAATGAGTACATTAAGATGTATAAGGAATTATTAAAGTAAACTGATGTTGTTGATAGAGAGCAAAATTCATAATATAATAACAACGACATTTAATTCTAATTATGGCGAATTCGCCATAATTAAACGGAGTAGACGATGGATAAGATATCTGTGAACGGTACGAAAATCAATGTCATTTCTCTTGACAACGCTGACTATATTTGCATTACAGATATGCTCAAGGCAAAGGACGGCGATTTTTTCGTTACTGATTGGCTGAGAAACCGTAATACACTTGAATATATCGGTACATGGGAAAGCGTTTTCAATCCGGATTTCAATTGTGACGGCTTTGAAGAAATCATAAAACAAGCGGGTCTTAATAGCTTCAAAATCAGTGTAAAGGAATTTGTTGAGAAAACAAATGCGATTTCCATTTCGGCTAAAGCCGGAAGATACGGCGGCACTTACGCGCATAAAGATATCGCATTTGAATTCGCCATGTGGATAAGTCCTCAGTTCAAGATATACGTAGTCAAAGAATTTCAGCGTTTAAAAGCTGAAGAACAGAAGCTTCTCGGCTGGTCGGCGAAGCGTGAGTTGGCAAAAATCAATTATCGCATTCATACGGATGCAATCAAAAACAAACTCATTCCCGAAAAATTGTCAACAAAGCAAATCTCTTTTGTTTATGCGGATGAGGCGGATGTGCTTAATGTTGCTCTATTCGGAAAGACTGCGAAAGAATGGCGCGATGCTAATCCGGATAAAAAAGGTAACATTCGTGACTATGCTTCAATGAATGAGTTGATTTGTCTCTCTAATTTGGAAAATATAAACGCTGTGCTGATTAACGAAAATGTTCCGCAACCACAGCGATTGGAAAAGCTTAATCAAATCGCCATTCATCAAATTACAGTGTTGCAGGAAGTCGATAATAAGGAATTATTGAAGTAAAACAACAAAGGAGCTGCCGCAGATTTATGCGACAGCCCCGATTTAATGATTATTCGGCAGGTTTAATAGTGCCTGCGGTTTTGCGTATGGTGTTTTCCACCGAGTGTATAAGCGTTTCAATGCTTGCGGGCTCCGGTCCGCCGTAGCGGCGTGCGTTTATGTTCTTATCGGGGAAATCATTGATTATCGACTCCGTAAGCGCTATTGCAAATGCCTGCGCATATTTCGGCGGCAGGGTAAACCACCTTTTCGGTATGTAACCCTTTTGTGCGGCGGCGTGCAGTATTCTGTAAACTGCGGCGGCGTAAAGCATATCGGTCTTTTCGCCTGCCTGCGCCGAGCCCGTGTTCATTCTTTCGTGCGCCATAATGGCGGCGCGGTAAACCGAAAGCGTGCTGAATTCCGAATCTTCCTCGCGGTCATCAAGTGCATCTGCTGCAAAGCCCGTTCTGCTTTCGGTCCTGCCGAGAATGTAGTCGGATGTTACGCCGTAATAATCGGCAGCTTTGCACAGAAAATCAAGGCTGAATTCGCGTATGCCGTTTTCGTAATGCGACAGAAGCGCCTGCGAAACGCCTAAATCGGCAGCGGCGGCTTTCTGACTTATGCTTTTTTCGGTGCGCAGCTCGCAAAGACGTTCTGCAGATATTGCACTCATAATGTATTCCACCTTAAATTATACTTTGTGTATAATATACAATATTTTTTTGGAGATTGCAATGAAAACTTACACAATTCATTTTATACGCCACGCTCTCACTGCGGGAAACCTCGAGGGGCGTTACATAGGCCATACCGATGAGGAGCTTTGCCCGGAGGGACTCGAGCAGCTCGAAAAAATGAAAGCCGAGCTCGATTATCCGCAGGCGGATGTGGTGTTTACAAGCTCATTGAAGCGCTGCAAGCAGACGGCGCAAATAATTTACCCTGACAAGCACGCTATCGAGATGCGCGATTTTGACGAGTGCGATTTCGGTGAATTTGAAGGGCACACCGCCGATGAACTGAAGCCTTACAAGGAGTTTTCCGAATGGCTTGCAGGCGGCGAGGATGCCGCGCCCCTTAACGGTGAAAGCAATAAGGATTTTGCCGCAAGAGTGTGCGATTGCTTTATAAAAACCGTTGACGGTATGATCAAAACCGGCACACGCAGCGCCGTAATAGTTACACACGGCGGCGTAATAATGTCGCTTATGGCGGCATTCGCACTGCCGGAGCTGCCCATGACCGAATGGCTCTGCCCGAGCTGCTGCGGTTATACATTGCGTATAACTCCGTCGCTGTGGAGCCAGATAAAAAAATGCGAGGTAACAAGCGATGTTCCCGCGGAGCCGCTTACGCCGTCGCAGGAGGAAATGCTGTGGGATTATTACCCGGAGCTTTCCGAAAATGATGATTTTGATTACGAAAGTGAGGTCGGCGACTTTGAGTGATTACAGAATTTTTGCAAACCACGCGCATCTTTTCCCCGCAGGCTCAAAGGATAATGCACAGATCGATGATCTGAAAAAACTGATGTATGAATGTGAGATAGAAAAGGCGGTCTGCTTTGCCACATTCACCGAGCAGAATACGCGCATAGGTCTTGACGCCGATACGCGAAAATGGCTTGCCGGGGAAATAAAAAACGAGCCGTCGCTTGTCGGCTTCGGCACTGTTGATTTTGACCGTAAGGACCTGCGCGAGCAGGTGCGCGAAATAAAGGAGCTCGGTCTGCTCGGCATAAAGATTCACCCGGCATATCAGGAAGTGAAGGTCGATTCGCCCGAGCTTTTCGAGGTATATGACGAGGCGCAGGCGCAGGATCTGTTTATAAGCTTTCATACCGGACTTCACTGGCACAGAATAAGAGACTACGAGATGCTTCTGTTTGATGAGGTCGCGTGGAATTTCCCGAAGCTCAGATTCAGTATGGAGCACATAGGCGGATACACTTTTTTCAGAGAAGCGCTGCTTATTATGAATAACTATAAGCGCGATGAAAGAAAGCACGTTTTCGCAGGCTGGACGAGTATAGCCATGGAAACCGACAAGATGGGCGCAGAGCGCTGCGGTCCGTGGTCGATCACCGATGATGAGCTTTGTACGCTCATTCATCAGGTCGGTTGGGAAACAAGCATTTTCGGTCTTGATTTTCCGTATAAAAAGGCGGATAAAATCAAGGCGTCAATCGAGAGAATCAAAAATCTCCCCATTCCCGAGGAGGCGAAGCACGCAATACTCGGTGATAATCTGAGGAGAGAGCTTAATATAGAGTAATTTATAAAAGCAGTTCGGAATTTTTTGAAAATCCGAGCTGCTTTTTACAGTTGCTGTTTAATGGTGGTGATGGTGGTGCTGCGTGGGAGAAAGAAATTCTTTGTTGGTGCAGCTTTCCTCGGCACATTTTTCATCCGGAGTTTCGATTTCAACGGTTGCATGACCGATACCGTGTTCTGTCAGTTCCGCCTTGATTTCAGCTTTCACCGTTTCGGCATTGCCGTCAATTACGGCGTGCAGAGTCGCATAATTGTTTGAGCCGTCCATAGTCCAGATGTGAATATGGTGCACATTGAGAACGCCGTCAATTTCCGTCAGGTGCTCAGCTATATCCGAGAGTTCAATGCCGGCAGGTACTTTTTCAAGAAAAATATCAAGTATTTCTTTCAGGTTTTTTATAGCGTTAAATAAAATCGCAAGCGAAACGATGATGGATAAAAGCGGATCAATTACGGCAAAGTCGGTAAATTTCATAACAACGGCACTTACAAGTACGACCGCCCAGCCGAACACATCCTCGAACATATGCAGATTTACCGCTTTTTGATTTACCGAGTCGCCCTCTTTTGTAACGAAAGCGGCAATGCTGTTCGCAACAAGACCTATTACGGCAAATATAAGCATACCGTTATAATTTACGGGTACGGGGTGTATTAAACGCCCCGCCGAATAATAAATAATCAATACCGAGCCGGTCAGAAGCACAACGGTGGTAATAACGCCGCCTATAACCGAGTAACGGGCGTAACCGTAGGTGTAAACCTCATCGGGCGCTTTCTTGCTTTTGCGTTCCAAAAACCATGAAATGCCGATACTTAAAGCATCGCCCAAATCGTGAACGGCATCAGACATAATAGCGAAACTGCCGGTAAAAGTGCCGCCGAAAAATTCAAATGCCGAAAAGCAAAAATTAAGCAAAAATGCAATTAAAATATTCCTGTCCGTTTTCATAAGCCTGTAAAAATAATTATTATTTCACGAATTTTGTCAGAACGCGCACAAGCTCGTCAATGTTTATAGGTTTGGCGAGGTGGTCGTCCATACCTGCTTCAAAGGCGCGCTGCTTGTCCTCGGCAAAGGCGTTTGCGGTCATTGCGACTATGGGTATATGTGTATCATACGGGTCTGCAAGGCTGCGGATCTCCGAGGTTGCCTTGTAGCCGTTCATAATGGGCATCTGAATATCCATAAGAATTATATCGTAATAATATTCAAGCCCTTTTTCAATCATATCCACGCATTTCTGCACGGCGTAAATGCCGTCCTCGGCTTCATCGACCTGCATACCGTATTCTTCAAGAATATCCTTGGCAATTTCGCGGTTGAGCTCGTTATCTTCAACAAGCAGTACCCTTTTGCCTTCAAGCAGTGAAATATCGCCGCAGGCTTCGTCGGCTTCGGTGCAAACGGCGGCTTCAACATTTCTGAAATCGAATACAATGCTTACCGCGGTACCTTTACCGAGCTCGCTCTGCACGCTGATTTTGCCGCCCATAAGCTCCACAAGCTCTTTTGTTATGGCAAGCCCGAGCCCCGTACCCTGTATGCCGCTTACGGTCGAGCTCTGCTCCCTCGCAAACGCTTCAAACAGATGCGCCATAAACTCCTTGCTCATACCTATGCCGTTGTCGGTTATTATGAATTGCAGACGGCAGTAACCGTCTCTTTCGCAGGGGATTTCGTGAATTTCGTAGTTGACACTGCCGCCGGGGTTGGTGTATTTTACGGCGTTGTTGAGTATATTTATAAGCACTCTGTTCACGCGCAGCTCGTCGCAGAAGATGCGGTCGTGCTCAATGCTTCCCGCAAAATCAAAGTGCAGGTCTATGCCCTTGTCCCTTGCGCTCGGGGCAATCATATCGTACAGATCCTCGGTGCAGCTCTTAACGCTTACGGGTTTTTCTTCAATGATTATTTTGCCCGACTCAATGCGCGACATATCAAGCACGTCGTTTATAAGCGAAAGCAGATGCTGGCTTGAGCTTTCGACCTTTTCAAGGCAGTCCGCCACTTTTTCGGTATCGTCAATATGCTTCTGCGCCATATTCGTGAATCCGATTATCGCGTTCATTGGTGTGCGGATATCATGGCTCATATTGAAAAGGAAGGTGGTTTTTGCAATATTTGCGGCTTCGGCATCGGCAAGTGCCTTGTCAAGCGTGTTGCGCTGTTCGATTTTTTCGCGCAGTTCGTCGTCCTTGTCGGCAAAGCCGAGTGCAACCGCTTCGGGCGCGCCGTCTTCGGCTCCCACTTTTACAAACCTCATTTCGCAGTAGTGCGGGTCGCCGTTATTGTCGGAACGGTAGGTGGTGGTGAACGCCTTTTTATTTGCAAGCTCCGCGCGGATGTTTTTGACCGAGCCCGCGTTGAGCATCATTTCGCGGTCCTCCGGGTAAACGAGTGAGTTCACATAAAGCTCAAATGCTTCGGAATAAAGCATATCGTTTATGAAAAGCTCACCAACGCGGTCTTCGGTCTCCTCGTTCATTATATACGGTTTAAGCCCCTCGGTGGTAAGGTCAACATAATAAACCGAGGTGTATTCCGAAGCGAGGACTTCTATAATATCGTAGTTGCGTTTAAGCTGCTCGCGGCGTTTATTTTCCCGCTCCGTACTTTCCTGACGGTTTATAAAGCACATAATAATGTTGCCGTTTTTTTCGTAAGCACGCGGGCGCACTATACGCATTTCGTAATAAAGCGGCGTGCCGGAGTGAATATCGCTGTACGAAACATCAATACGAGTCTTTGTTTCAAGCTGTTCGGCGATGTAATCGGGTGAAATATACGAGCGCATCTTCTCGCGGTCCTCGGGGGCAACATCGCGCTCGATATAGTCACTGAATGCTGTTGAAAAAGGTATGCCTACATCGTGGTAGGCAGATTTGAGGTAGTCGGTGCGCTTAAAGGACAGGAATCTGTCGGCTTTTACATCGACATAGTAAATTGATTCGTAAGCATCGCCTATGGCGGTGATTATTTCGGCACTCAGGAAGTTTTCCGTCTGTCCGAGTTTGTTTTTGCGGTGCTGAATATGCAGCAGCTCGGTAACTACCTGATGGCAGCCCTCAAGCCGTATGCCTTTTTTATATTCGTAATTGCGCATACCGCCGCAGCGCACATATATTTCCTCACCGTGTAAAAACCACGGGTACTGGATCTCCGCGTGAGCGCCGCTTATCATTTTATCCACGCCGTCGGCAACGGCATCGTAATGCTCGGGGTGAACATTGTCGTACCACGCGCTGTAAAGCTGCTCGGGCGTAAGAACGGTTTCAACGCCGAGTAAACGCAGCATTGTATCGTCGGCATACATACGCGGCGCGGCGCCATCGTCGATTTCGATAGCCCAAAGACCGATATTTGAATTTTTAAGCACATCACGCGCTAAAGAAAAATCGTTTGTTGAGTTCATAACATTACTCCTTATAATATACAAAGTAATTAAAGCACAAAATCGCATATTTTTCAAGGAATAATAAGGGAATTTACAGATGTTTCCAAAATATTATTGTAAAAAACACAATGCGGATGTAAAATTACAGCAAAAGGGGCGAAATACTTGATACATACACCCTTGTTGCTTCGCAGGGCAAATCAATAGCTCCCGCATATAACGGCAACAGCGAAAATGCAATGCTCGCGTTTTTTGCATTCCCGAAAGGCGACATTAAAGAGGATGATTTAAAGGATGTTACCGCCTTTGCCGACGGCGCGGCGGTCAACGCTCCCGACGGCGCATTGCTTACCGCATACTACGGCGATAATGTAAGCTTTAACGAGGTGAAAATCCGGAACACCGGCGAAAACGAACTGAAAAGCCCCATTCTTACGGGCATTTCGGGTAATGTGGGTAAATATCTCACAAAAGGCGTGCGCGCCATAGCGCATATAGTCAAAGAACAGGTAAAAGCTTTGAAATAAGTGTGAACTATTCGCTGAAAACGGTACAAAAGCACTTTCCGGTAAATTTTGCAAAACCTATTGAAAATCGACGGGGTTTGTGCTATGCTTTCATCTGTATAGTTATGGGTATGGAGAATCGTATCTTTTTGCGAATTCTCACCGCTTGAACATACAAAAAATATAAGACTCAGTTAAAGGATGATTTTAAGAATGAAAGAAAAAATATTCAAGAAGGGTGTTAAGGTAAGGCTGTTTAGTATCCTTTTGACATTAGCAATGGTGTTTGCCCTTATACCAATGTCAAGTATGCCTGTCCAAGCGGCATCCTTTTCCAAAGCGGAAATATCAAATCCGGTATTATATGATTCGGGATGCCTGAAGACATTGGATATCGCGATTAAGGCAATAAATGAGGGTTATACTCCGGCTTATGGAAAAATAGGTATCCATACGAGCGCCAGTTCATATAGCTATAGCAATAAATACATTACGTCAAATAATTGTACTGAATGGCCTGAAACAATTGGCGATGCTACACTTTTGGGACTTTCAACTGAGGAATTTCTATGGACGGATTGTCAGGAGCATAAGGTAACTGTGCAGTTTGAGGACGGTAAAATTCCTTGCAATCAAGAAAAAACTTATGTTGTTCATTTGTGGACAAGAGCGGAAATTATCGGTATTTATCCGGATCATACATTTGGCAATTTTGAAACAAAAGCAGACGGAAAGTTATATTTTGGCGGTAAAGAGATTGTTAAAAATAGTGAAAAATCCAAGACCGTTCTGACCGTCAGCGGCGTGTCCATGGACAAGGAAACCTACACCTATGGTGATACCGTTGGTTACACCGGTACTGTTTCCATGAAGGATGGGCAAAACGCTGTCACAGGTATCACCCCGGAATACACCTACTATGAAAAGAACGGCGAGAGTTGGACAAAGCTGGATGCGGCGCCCACCAACGCAGGCAACTATAAGCTGGTTGTTTCCATCCCGGAGAACAACGAGGATTATGAGGGTAAACAGGAGATTCTGTTCTCTATCGCGAAGGCAACGCCGTATATCAATACCAAGCCTGCTCCGAGCGATATTATCTATGGCAAAAAGCTTGCGGACAGCACGCTTGCCGGTGGTTATGCTCAGGTTTCAAGTACAAACAGTACCGAAGTCGCAGGTTTGTTTACATGGACATCGCCGGATACGATTCCTGCCATTGCAGACAGCGAAGTGACCGAATATGATGTAACCTTTACTCCCGTGGACGAGACTAATTACAATTCTGTTTCCTGCAAGGTAACAATTACGGTAAATCACACTCACGCTCCCGTTCTTGTGAACGGTCAGGCGGCGACGGAAACCGCTGCCGGCTTCAAGAGTTACTACGAATGTGATTGCGGCAAGCATTATGAGGATGCCGCGGGGTTTATCGAAATCACCGATATTGATGCATGGAAATCGGGCGACGGCTTCCTGCCCGCAACTCTTACCGCAGTTGATTACGAGGGTACGCCCGTTGAGCCCGGTCCTGAGACCTACGAGGAAAAGGAAGACGGCATCCATGTTT
>JAZLJH010000049.1:0-4834 GCA_045617785.1 Acutalibacteraceae bacterium | reverse complement strand
AACATTCCGGCGGAATGTTTCGGTGACCGCGTGCGTGCCGCAAGCGAAGCGCCGCGGGCGAGCCTCGTCATCCGCTCCATTTTTTGTATAGTTGTTTTTAGGAACAATGGTTGCTTCCCCAAGGCTCGAACAGGGCACGAGCGAAGCGAGAGAAACATTCCGGCGGAATGTTTCGGTGACCGCGTGCGTGCCGCAAGCGAAGCGCCGCGGGCGAGCCTCGTCATCCGCTCCACAATAATAGAGCACCCTTTTGTGGGTGCTCTTTTGTTGTAAATTTAGGCGTTCGAGTGCGTGCCGCAAGCGGAGCTTTTGTTTTAATTTTTAGTTGACATTGATTTAACAATAAATTACAATGTATTTGTAATAATTATTCGGAGGTTTTTTATATGAAAGCAGCAATTTACGGCGCAGGCTCACTCGGTACGGTGCTTGGCGCATACATAGCAAAGTCCGGCGAGTCGATTGACCTTATAAACAGAAATAAAGCACATATTGCCGCATTGAAAGAAAACGGCGCAAAGGTAACCGGTACCGCCGATTTTACTGTTAAAGTCAACGCCTTGCTTCCCGATGAAATGAGCGAAAAGTACGACATTATTTTCCTTATGACAAAGCAGCTTGACAATAAAGCGGTCGTTACAATGCTCACACAGTTTCTTGAGCCAGACGGAGTTATATGCACAATGCAGAACGGTCTGCCCGAGCACAGTGTTTCCGAAGTTATCGGTGAGGACAGAACCTACGGCTGCGCTATCGGTTGGGGCGCACAACTTACCGATGCCGGTGTAAGTGAGCTCACTTCCGAGCCGGATGCACTTGTGTTTGCTCTCGGCGCACTTACCGAAAAAGGCGAAAAGGATGCTCATTTTGAAGAAATCAAAAGATTGCTTTCACTTATGGGTACTGTCGAAGTTGAAGAAAATTTCATAGGCGTTCGCTGGTCAAAGCTTCTTGTAAACAGCGCTTTCAGCGGTATGTCTGCTGTGCTCGGCTGCAATTTCGGTGAGGTTGCCGCGAATAAAAAATCAAGATATTTTGCACTTTGCATAATTAAAGAAATAATCGATGCTACGCGCAAGGGCGGCATAAAAATCGAGCCCATTCAGGGTAAAGACGTTGTTAAGCTTATGGATTACTCCAACGGCTTTAAGCACAAAATCAGTATGTTCCTTATGCCCATAGTCATCAAAAAGCATCGCCTTATAAGAGCAAGTATGCTGCAGGATATTGAAAAAGGCAAACCCTGCGAGGTTGAGGCTATCAACGGTGTGGTAAGCGATTACGGCAGAAAAGTCGGAGTTGCAACACCCGTAAATGACCGTGCCGTTAAAATCATTCACGAAATCGAAGACGGTAAGCGTAAGCCCGGCTTTGAAAATCTTGAAGCTTTCGCTGATCTTCTAAAATAACAGAAAATAAGGGGATTTTATGGAAAAAGAACAGATAACTTACGGCATAAAGTTTAAGGATAAAATCGGTTATGCCCTCGGCGATGCCGGCGGATTGCTGTCATTTTCTCTCATCTCGTCATTTCAACAGATGTTTTATACCGATGTTCTTAAAATAAAGCCTTCTAAAATTTCCGCTTTAATGCTCGTTGCGCGTATATGGGACGCCGTCAATGACCCGATGTGGGGCGGATTTATAGATTCGCGCAAGCCTACGCGCTATGGCAGATTCAGACCGTATATTTTAGGTGCGTCAATTCCGCTTGCGATTGCCGCCGTTCTTATGTTTACGCAGATTCCCGGCCTTTCTCCGAGTCAGTACCTTGTATTTGCATATATTACTTATATTTTCTATGGAATGATGTACACAGGCGCCAACATTCCGTTTGGCTCACTTGCCTCGGTTGTTACTACCGATGAAATTGAACGCTCATCACTTTCCATGTGGCGTTCGGTCGGTGCGGGTGCGGGCGGTTTGCCGGCAACAATTCTCTTGCCGATGTTAGTCTATTCAACTGTCGACGGTACTGATATAAAGTATCTTGACGGCGGCAAACTCACTACTGCGGTTGCCGTTCTTGCAGTATTGTCTGTTTTGGTTTACTTTATCCATTTCAAGCTCACCAAAGAGCGCGTAACTCTGCCGCCAAAGCAGAAGGATACTAAATACAGTCCTGTTAAATCTATAGGCGCATTTATTAAAAATAAGCCGTTTATGGTTATGTGCATAGTAAATATGCTCTTAATAGGCTTCCAATTCTATACACAGACTTATTACAATTACCTGCTTAAAAACTTTTATAACCGTCCCGAGCTTTACAGCTATGTTACTGTTTTTACATACCTTCCCATGGGCATGCTTTTACCGTTTATGGGCAAACTTGTCAGAAAGTACGGCAAAAAAGAGATTTGTTCTGTCGGTATTGCGGTTGCGGCGGTTGTAAATATTCTGTTATTTGCACTTCGCGGAAGTACGCTTGCCGCCAATCCGTATATTTTCCTTGTTTTCATATTCCTCAGCGGTGCCGGGCAGACCTTCCTTATTCTTGAAATTTGGGCGCTTGTTATGGATGTGCTCGATTATCACGAACTGCGCACCGGCAGATGCGAAGAGGGGACGGGTTATGCCTGCGTTTCGTTTATGCGAAAAATCGGTCAGACTGCTGCAGGTGCAGGCTCTGCGGCGCTGCTTGATGTTATCGGTTACGATGTGAATGCCGTTCAGCAGACCAAGCCTGTGCTCGATAAGCTGTATGATGTTTCCACACTTGTGCCGGCAATAGTATTGATTTTATTGTTTATAACATTAAAATTTTTCTATCCTTTCTCTAAGGCAAGGCTTGCCGAAATGAAGGGGCAGTTGGAAATTTCAAGAGCCGATTAATAAATATAAGGGGCTGTCGCATTAGGCGCAGTCCCTTAGGGCAACTTTTTAATATGTAATTGGTGCAGTCGTTTGACTGCACCTTTTCTTTTAGGGAATCAGCTTCATTTTATCTGATTATTCAGACTTTTTTCTTCTTTTTCTTATACTAAACGCCAACTCCTACGCCGCCGGCGACTAATCCTGTAACAATTACAATCAGTATCGGCAAATTTTGTGTGCTGAATACTGAAGCGATAAACGAAGAAGCGTCCACAAAGCTCCCGGGGTAGAAGTCGTAGCCGTCTCTTGTCCAATTGGTAAGGGGTATGCCTCCAACAAGATTTCGATTATTATTAACACATTCGTTCAACTTGTCGAGCCCTTCCGAATTTCCTACAAAACCGGCAGGTATCTTCACAGGGTTTCCGTATGCATCAACCATCTGATCCCTGTCTTGTTTCCATACCTTTGTTAACGGGATGGGGACGCCTGAACCCAGAGCAAATTCACCTATGCTTTTATCCGACGAGGTTTCTATATAATACAGATCACCGTAAGTAATATGTTGTGCGCCGGTACTGAATCGTACTCCGTTATGTTCCTCCGTTACCTGTCCGAGGGATAGGCCATTATGTCCGAAAATATATCCCCACGGTAAGCCGGTGGTGGGCATCTTGCAGTCCGAGAAGCATGAAACCAAGGTTAATGTAGTGAGTTCCGAACTGATTTCTCCGACAATACCTCCGAAATACCTTTCCTGACCGCTGAACATACCGACAACTTTTCCCGTAGATGCAAGCGACCCGACACTTGAACAGTTTGCGATTACATTGTCACCGGTTTGGACAAATCCCGCAATGCCGCCGACATACTTGTGGCCCTTGGTCTCTCCGGTTTTAACACAGTTTACTACCTTGCAGGAATGATGCATCCATCCCACAATACCGCCGATGCTGACTGCCGGTAAAACATACGACACCGGCTCGAGCGCGAACTGCTGATTTGAAGCACCGGTAAACCGGGAGGATTGTATATTAAGTCCATTGTACGGCTGTGAATTACCTGCCAAACCTGCTGCATCCATATACTGCCCGCCTACGCAACGGATGTAGTAATATCCGGTGTAACCTGCCGGCTCAAACACCCACCGTTTATCATCGGAACCGTTGTCGACCCATTGCTTTATGTTGGCACCGTCATTCTTTGAGCCATTCTCTACACCCAGCACAAGACCGGTAGCCCTTGATTTGATGATATATGTGCCTTTGGCTTTATCTCGGGTAATGGTAAATACCTCGTTTTCACCGTCCATCCAAAGATCAACATTGGCACCTTCTGTATTAACGGCATTTTTTCCGCCGTAAACCTCCACAGAATATGCTGTACTTTGCAGATTTATGATGTAGTCGCCTTCCGAAATTCCGCCCTCCGGCGTTAATTCACCGCCGCTTGTAACAGTTCCCTCAACACGGCAGTTACTGATCGTGCTGTCATACATCATACCTGCAACACCGCCGCAGTTTTCCGCCGTTCCCGAAATGCAGGCATTTACAAAGCAGTTGTCAATAACGGTGCCGCCGTAGGCATTACCCACAATGCCGGCAACACAGTTTGAGCCGGATACCGAGCCCGAAAGCTTTATATTTTTTATTGTGGCGCCGTCTGTTTCATAGAACAAGGCGGCACAGGTATTACCGGTGTTGATATCAACCTTAATGTTGTAACATCCGCCGTCAAAGGTGCCCTTGAAGGGATGGTCGCTGTTGCCTATTTGCGGGCACCCGGTATAGTCAATATCCTTTGTAACCGTGATGTATTTTCCAATGTAAGTTCCGCCTGAGCTTACCTCCTCCGCAATTTCCATAAGATTTTCCTTGCCGGTGATACGGAACGGATTGAGTTTTGTTCCTTTGCCCTGCAAGGGCTCTGCGGATTCCACCTTGACATAACTTGTCGGGAGCAAGTAGGATGACTCCTTTGTCCAAGGGGTCAGCGCAACATTGCCTTCGGTTTTTCCGTT
>JAZLJH010000048.1:0-25804 GCA_045617785.1 Acutalibacteraceae bacterium | reverse complement strand
GTTTTCGGTTTTCAGTTTTCAGTTTTCAGTTTTCGGTTTTCAGTTTGCAGTTTTCAGTTTTCAGAATTTTCAAAAAACAACGCGGTTTTTCGTAAACCGCGCTGTTTGTTTTTTGCGAAAATTTGAAGAAACCGGTAGGGGGCGCATAGTATGCGGCCCGGGTCAATCGCGCAGCGGCACCTTGTGTGCCCGAGCGATTGACAGTTGAAAACAACAATATTGCAAAAACCGCGTTGATTATACCAAATCAACGCGGTTTGCATTTTGCCCTTCGCGTGCATTCTCGCGCATACGCGCTTCAAATACCGCGGCGGGCAAACCGGGTGCCACAGTGTGGCACCCCTACCGTTCGTTCTGAATTTCGCGCTCTAAAACAGAAAAGCCGCGTTCGCTGAAAACTGAAAACTGAAAACTGAAAACCGAAAACTGAAAACTGAAAACTCAAAATCTCACCGTTACGGTGTGCTCACCGGGCTTTGTTGTAATTTCAATATCCGAGCCTATGTTTCCGGGCAGCTTCTTGACCTTATATTTTCCGTCGCATTCAATCGACTCAAAATCGCGGTCAACATAAATAACGGTAGGTACCTTGTACGCTTTATCCTGCTTATATGTAAGTGTGAATACGCCGTTTTCAAAGTCGTATTTGTAGCTTATTATTTCACCTGTAACCGCCTTCGGGCGCGGGCGTGTAAGCATATTTACAAAGTCTTCTTTCATTATGCCGTCATAGTAGCACCAATATGTGTTGCTCCATTTGTATTCATCAAATTTTGCCATAAGGCAGCGCATGTGCGGGTACCAGCCGGTGCCGTCGCTCTTTGCGCCCCATTCGCCCACAAGGCAGGGTACTCCGAGCCTTAACTGTGTGCTGCGGTGCTGGTCAAAAATCATCCCCACGCGTGAATCGTTGGCGTATTTGTATGCGGGTGTGTCTACCATAAGGTCATAGGCGTGCGGTGCAAAGCATTGCTGACCGTCGCGTTCGCCATTGACCTCGGCGGGCGTGTTGCAGCAGGGAATGCCGAGATTTGAATAGTAGTTGTTGTCAACAAAAATTATTCCTCTGTCGCTCGTGCCGCGCACCGCTTCCGTCATTTTGCAAATAAAAGGTGAATATCTGTTTTCGTCAAAATTCTTTACCATATCATCACATACGGAGTTTATTTTTCTGAAAACATCGCCTTCAAATTGATTGAGTGCTTTCGGTTTTTCTTTACCGAGTGCCTCTTTCGCCATTTCTTTTAGACTTATGCGCTTGTCGGTAACTGAATTCTTCACAACACTGCCTATAAGCTTTCTGAAAATTTTGCCGCCGACTGCACCCGGGAACGGCTCGTTGAGAAAATCGTAACCGAAAAGTGCGGGCTTGTCGCCGAGCTTTCGGGCAAGGTGAATCCACATATCGGCGTAGTATTCCTGCAAGCCTCTGCCTCTGAATTTCTTGTTATCCCAGAAATTGTCGAACGCTCTGTGGCAGGCTGCGCCGTAAAAATACGGCTCCGCCCAGACCGCCTTCGGCTTTACGGGCTTTTTGTCATCAATAAGCGTTGCCCACGCAGGCGCGCCGTCGCCGTAGCAAACGGGACCCCAGCAGTCCTGGTGGCAGTCGAGGTAGGCATAAATGCCGTATTCCTCGCATTTGTCAAGAAATTTGCCTAAATCTTCAATAAGTGTTTCGTTGTATTTGCCGGGGCGCGGCTCCATGGCACCCCACGTGAAGCCGAGGCGGATTATATCGTAGCCTCTTGCTTTGAATTCTTCAAACGGGAATGTTTCGGCAGGGTAGCCGTAACCGGCATTGTTGAATGCAAAATTCTTTTTGTCAACTACATTCATACCGGTAAGTATGCGCTCTCTGCCGTATTCATCAACAAATCTGAGATTTTCGGTAAATATTCTTTCCATAATATTTCCTCACTTTGTTTTAATTGTGGCTTTTATCGGGGCTGAGGCATTATCCCAAAAGCTTTTCGCCGTAACCGTAACCGTGTACTCCTTGTTGCTTTCAAGGTCGCAGAAGTCAACCATAAGCTCCTTTGCGGCGTTGGTGTAGTAATACTCCGACCAGACCGCCTTGCACTGTACCGTGCCGTATTCATCGAGAACTCTCACAATGTAGTCGTTTACATATTCGCTGTCGATTTTCGCCTGCGGGAATGTAACGGAAAAGCTGTCCTCATCAACCGCCGAAAAACTGATTTTGGCATCCCCGGTAAAGTACGGGGTAACTGTTGATTTATATCTCGCATCGGTGTATTTGAAGCTTTCGGGCAGCCAGGGTGTGTCGATTTCCCAAACCATAGGGAAAAAGCCGTGTGTGAGTATGTCGTACGGGTAAACTCTTACATTGCCGTCTTTGTCGGCTTCCACTATAAGCATCTGTGCGCAATCGTGATTTTTCGGCGGGCAGGTGCCGTAGCACTTGTCGAATTCATCAAGCTCAAAGTAGCTCAGTGAGCCGGTGCCGAGGCTTGTAAAATGCTTTTGGTGAATCGAGCGCGGGTCGTTAATCGGCACGTGCGAATGACCTGAAAAGTCTATTACCTGCGGGTAGTTCATAAGCAGGGGGTAAAGTGTTTCGTCTGCCCAGTAAATACTGCCCGAAACGGTGTCGGTAATATGCGGATGCTGGAAGAAGAAAATCGGCGCATTCGGGCGTTCTTCGCGTGCCTTTTTAAGCTCCGCCGCCGCGTATGCTACCTTCTTTTCATCAAAGTCACACCCGTCTGTGGTCGAAAGGCTTATAAAGTGGAAACCGTTAATAACCTTGTGGTCATCAAGCGGCATACCGTTGTATATCTCAGTGAATCTTTCAATAGCGCCTTCTTCGCCGTTTTCGCCGTGGTATTCGTGGCTCGCCATCATAAGCACATACTGTGTTTCGGGTTTAAGGTTTTCATCAAGCGTAGCCTTAAAATCAAGCATCTGCTTTCTGCTGCCGCTTGTGGCAAAGTCGCCGACAACATACAGAGCATCAAGCTTTTTGTATGTATCGCTGCTCTCGGCGATTTCGTAAGCATACTCAATGGCTTTTTTCATTCTTTCCTTTTCGGGACTGTCATTATCCGGGTAGTGAACATCGCTGACCACCATAAAACGAAGTACGGGTTTAAAATCTTTTTGAAGCATTATATTTACCTCCGAGTAAATGATAATTTATTTTAACATTTCGTTACAGTTATATCAACTGTTTTTTAATATACTCTTAAAAAGTTTTTATAGGTATTTATTTTTTCGTTTCGTTGTGTTATACTCATTTCATAGAGTTTTGAAAAGGAGCAGTTTATTATGACTATCAACAAAGAAACCGTTATCGGCACCATTCTCGACAACGCCCCCGAAACCGCACCGTTTTTCCTTGAAATGGGCATGCACTGCCTCGGCTGCCCCGCATCACGCGGCGAAACAGTTGAGCAGGCTTGCATGGTTCACGGCGTAAATGCCGATGAGCTCGTTGCGAAAATCAACGATTTTCTTGCAAAATAATGGGCATTGAACTCACACCGAGGCTGGCTGCCGCCGCATCTCTCGTAAGGGGCGGCGGCATTCTTGCAGATATCGGCACAGACCACGGCTATCTGCCCGCGTACCTTGTTATGAACGGCGCGGTCAACTCCGCAATAGCCGCCGATGTGCGCGAAATGCCGCTCAAAAATGCCGAAAACACCGTGCGCGCATACGGGCTTTCGTCAAAAATAACATTAAAGCTTTCCTACGGGCTTGATTCCTTTGCGCCCGCCGAAGCCGATGAGTATGTTTTTGCCGGAATGGGCGGTACGCTCATAGTGCAGCTTATGGCAAAAACGCCGTGGGTGAAAAACAGCAGCCTGCATTTTATTTTTCAGCCGCAGAGCCGCGCCGAGGAGCTGCGCGAATACCTCTGGCAAAACGGCTTCGAAATCGGCACGGAGCTTGCCGTCAGAGAGGGCGACAGATTTTATATCTGCCTCGATGCCGTTTATACGGGTGCGGTGCGCGAATTTGCGCCCGCCGAAACATTCACCGGCAATCTGCCCCACAACGAATGTGCCGCGGAATTTATGCGCCGCCAATATTCAAGAATGCGCAAAAAATACGATGCTCTTATTCAGAACGGCGAAACCGAAGAAACCAAACGCCTTTTTGAAATAACCGAAGCACTCAGGGAGTTTTTCGATGTTTGACACACCCATACATACAGTTTCACAGATCATCGGCTTTTGCGGTATGGCAGGTAACTTTATCGCCTTTCAGCAGAGCAAACGCCGCAATATTCTGCTTGTGCAGATCGTTTCTGCGCTGCTTTTCATAATTCATTATGTCCTGCTCGGGCAATATACGGGCGCGGCGCTTAATTTTATAGGCTTCTGCCGCAGTGTCGTGTTTATAAATAACGGCAAAAAATGGGCGCGCAGCAGAGTGTGGCTTTATATCTTTATTGCACTGTGCCTTATCGCAGGCGTAGTTACTTGGTCGGGGCCGTTTTCCGTTCTGCCGCCGCTTGCGATGATTCTTTCCACAATAGCAAACTGGATGAAAAGCGAAAAGCAAATACGCTTCATCACATTCCCGTCATCGCCTTGCTGGCTCATTTATAATGTCAGTGCGGGGTCGGTTGCCGGCGTTATTACCGAATGTGTAACAATGACCTCGCTGCTTATTTCAATAATCAGGTACGATATTCTTCATAAGGGGGTAAAGAAAGATGAAAATTAAAGATATTTACGATTTTCTTGATTTTGCGGCACCGTTCAATACCGCCGCCGAGTGGGATAATTGCGGACTTTCCGTCGGCTCGCTTGATGCCGAAGTCAAAAAAGCCGTTATCGCTCTCGATGTTACACCCGAGGTTATCGACTTTGCGCTTTTGCACAATGCCGAATTGGTGATTACACACCATCCGCTGATTTTTCATCCCGTAAAATCTGTTGAAAGCGGCACGCTTTTAGATAAAGCGGTAAAATCCGGAATAACCTTTATTTCATCGCACACCTGCCTTGATAAAGCGGTCGGCGGTGTGAACGATTGCCTTGCCCGCAAGGTCGGCTTGAAAAATGTCAGGTTTACCGATGTTGAATTTTTGAAAATCGGCGAAACCGCAAACTTCACCGCAGAGCAGTTTGCAAAAGCATTAAAAACCGCACTCGGCGGCGCAGTGCGCTATAATGACTGCGGCAAACCGATAGCAAAAGTTGCATTCTGTTCGGGCTCGGGCGGCGATTTTACGGGCGAAGCCGCAGCTGTCGGCGCAGATGCACTCCTTACCGGCGATGCTTCTTATCGCGATTTTTTGAATGCGGCTCAAAACGGCATAAGCCTTTTTGCCGCCGGACATTACGAAACCGAAAACCCGGTGTGCGAGCACCTTTATAATCTGCTCAGCGAGCAGTTTGAGGGTATGCTTGAAACCGTGGTTTATGACGGTCAATCACCGATTATTACTTATTGATTTATGGCACTTGACGGAATTTATTTAAGTTTTCTTACGGCGGCGGTAAATGATTTACTTACCGGCGCAAAGGTCGATAAAATACATCAGCCCACAAAAAACGAGCTGGTGTTCATTATGCGCACACGAACGGGGATGCATAAGCTGCTTTTTTCGGCAGATGCAAATGCACCCCGCTTTGCCGTTATGCGCGAAACGCCTGAAAACCCGCAAAACCCGCCTATGCTCTGTATGCTTTTGAGAAAGCATCTTACGGGTGCCACGCTTACGGGCGTGGAGCAGCAGGGGCTTGACCGTGTGGCGTTCTTTAATTTTGATGCCGTCGATGAAATAGGCGACAGGGTGAAGCTCAGGCTTGTTGCGGAAATAATGGCGCAGCACAGTAATATAATATTGCTCAACGGTGAAAACAGAGTTGTTGATGCCGTAAAGCGTGTTGACAGTGAAAAGTCATCTTACCGCCTTGTTTTGCCCGGTGCGCAGTATAAGCTGCCGCCTGCGCAGACTAAAACCGATATTCGTACTGCCGAGCCTGTCGATGTGTGCGCCGAAATACTTTCGCAGCTTAATTCAAAGCTTTCGGGTGCAATTCTCAAAACGCTTCAGGGCGTTTCACCGCTTCTTTCGCGTGAAATCGCATACCGTGCCTGCGGTGAGGATAAAGCCGTTGCCGAGCTTTCCGCAGACGGTAAAATGCGCCTGCTTGCCGAGATATCGGCTTTGAAATCCACGGTAACCGGTAACGAGCCTAGCCCGTGTATTGTGCTTGACGAAGCAGGCAAACCGCTTGAATTTTCATTTATGCCCGTAACGCAGTACGGCGCTTCATACAGAAATGTTGAAAAAGCCGACGTTTTTGAAACACTTGAAGGCTTCTATTCCGAACGCGACAGAATTATGCGTACCCGTTCCAAAGCCGCCGAGCTTTTCAAGCAGCTTGAAAACTGCATTGAACGCACCGCGCGCAAGCTGAATAATCAGCGCGATGATTTGCAGAAATGCGCCGACAGAGATGAACTGCGCATAAAAGCCGAGTTGATAAACGCCGCGCAGTATAAGCTCCCCAAGGGCGCAAGTGTCTATGAGGTCGAAAACTACTACGATGATAACAATATCATCAAAATAGAGGTTGACCCGTCGCTCACGCCCGCGCGCAACGCCCAAAAGCTTTTCAAGGAATATCGCAAGGCTTGCACCGCCGAAACGATGCTGAAAAAGCTTATCGAAGACGGCGAAAACGACCTTTTGTACCTTGAAAGCGTGCGCGGTATGCTCCGAAATGCAACACTTGAACGCGAGTTTGCGGAAATTAAGGATGAGCTTATTGCCGAAGGCTTCATAAAACCAAAAAAGACCGGTAAAAAGCAGATGAAAAAACCCGCATTGCCGCCGCTTGAATTTAAGACTTCGCAGGGCAATACGGTGCTTGTAGGCAGAAACAATATTCAGAACGATAAGCTCACATTCAAAACCGCCAAAAAAGGCGATATGTGGCTGCACGCGCAGAAAACGCCCGGCTCTCATGTTATCCTTCGTGCGGACGGCGGTGAAATCAGCGATGATGCCATAGTCGAAGCCGCCGAAATTGCGGCATATTACAGCACCGCCAAGGACGGAACTGTTGTTACCGTTGACTATACAGATGTGAAAAATATTAAAAAGCCGAACGGAGCCAAACCCGGATTTGTGGTGTATTACACCTATTATTCCGTAAATGTTAAGCCGAAAGACGGCAGTAAAGGGTGATATTATGTTAAATATTCTGAGAATCCCGGACGAAGTGCAGATTTTAAGTGAGGACGGCTGCGGAAAGGATGCCGCCGTGCGCTTTGAAATAAGCGGCGGTGAAATGAAAGCATACCTTAAAGCGGAAAGTGAATATGTAAGATTCGTGCGCCTGCATTGGAACTGTGAATTAAAGCCCGAAACGCTAACACTCGGGGATAAGTGGTGCCGTTCCTATGCCGATATGCAGTGGCGCCAACCCGATTGCGACTATTATATGCCGTGGTATTTTATGGCGAATTGCGGCAATGTTACCGTCGGCTGCGGCGTAAAGGTGCGCCCTGCAAGCTTTGTTTGCTTTACCTGCTGCGAAGCAGGCGTTACCGCGTGGCTCGATGTAAGAAACGGCGGCAGCGGCGTGCACCTTTGCGGCAGAGAACTGCTTATGTGTATATTCGTAAACGAGGTTTACGATAATATCAGCGCGTTTGAAGCGACTAAACGCTTCTGCCGCGTTATGTGTACCGACCCGATTTTGCCGAAAGAGCCCGTTTACGGCAGCAATAATTGGTATTACGCATACGGCAAAAGCTCACGCGAAGAAATTCTTGCGGATGCTAAACTGCTTGCGGATTTAACAAAAGGACTTGAAAACAGACCGTTTATGGTGATAGATGACGGCTGGAGCATAAACAGATGCAACGGCCCGTGGCTCCCCAAGGAGACCTACGGCGATATGAAAACCCTTGCAGATGAATTTGTAAAGCTCGGCGTTAAGCCGGGTATTTGGATAAGACCGCTTTGTGACCAATCGCTTGCCGCAGAGCATCCCGAAATGTGCCTTGCTCGTAAAAACGGCAACAGCGAAATCTATCTTGACCCGACTGTTCCCGCGGTGCAGGAGCATATAAGAGCAGATTTAAGGCGTATAAAATCGTGGGGCTATAAGCTCATAAAGCACGATTTCTCCACGGTTGATATTTTCGGCGACTACGGCAGACACCTTAACGGTTCCATTACAAAACACAAGGACTGGCACTTTGCAGATGTTACCAAAACAAGTGCCGAAATCGTACTCGATTTTTACCGCCTTATCCGCGAGGAGACCGAAGGGATAGTCCTTATCGGCTGTAATACCGTCGGTCATTTATGCGCAGGACTTGTGGAGCTTCAGCGAATCGGTGACGATACAAGCGGCAGAAAATGGGGCATTACGCGCGCTTACGGCGTAAATACTCTCGCTTTCCGCCTTGCGCAGAATAAAGCTTTCTTTATGGTGGATGCCGATTGTGTGGGTATCCTCGGCAGAAATATTCCGTGGCAGCTCAACCGTCAGTGGCTCGATTTACTCGCGCGCAGCGGCTCACCGCTGTTCGTTTCCTGCCAGCCCGGTGTTCTCGATGAAAGCGAGCTTGACGATTTGAAAAAAGCCTATGCCGCTGCTTCAAAGCAGAGTGATATCACCGAGCCGCTTGATTGGATGCTTAAACGCATACCGTCAAAGTGGAGCATCAACGGCGAAACCGTAAATTACGATTGGTACACAGGCGAGCCCGTTTGCGAACCGTAAATAAAACAACACCTCGAAAAGAAACGACTTTTTCGAGGTGTTGTTTTTATATATCTTTATTTAGCAATAAAGTGCAGTCTGAACGAATTTCCGTCGAAGCTTCTGCGAGTCGAAAGGTTTACGCCCGCATTCATAAGCAGCGCGCCGCTGTATTCTTCGCCGGTTTCTTCTATTTCGTAAATCTTTTCGGGGTCAAGTCCCTGAAGCCTGAGCATAAAGAAATCGTTATAAAAACGCTTCATTTCCACAACGGTTACAAGTGCTTCGTTCTTGTCCTCGCTCACAAATTCCCACGCGACCTTAAACTCATCCTCAAACGGAGTAATAAGTCTGTAAAGGTCGCCGTAGTGGATAACATCGTAATATTTGTGATAAAGCTTTGCCTGCTCCTTGATTTCGGCGATCTGCTCATCGGTGAGCTTGTCGGGGTCAAGCTCATAGCCGAATGTGCCCCAAAGTGCAACATTTGTTTTTGTTTCGTAGCCGGTGCGCTTGCTTGCGCTCACATGCGCGCCCATTGTGGAGGCGGGGTAGCAGAGCGAAGTGCCGAATTGAATGGTAAGTCGCTCAATGGGGTCGGTGTTGTCGCTTGTCCATATCTGCGGTGAGTAGGCGAGCATACCGGGGTCAAAGCGACCGCCGCCGCCAGAGCAGTTTTCAAGCAGCAAATCCGGGAAATCTGTGATGAGTCTGTCCATTATCTCGTAAGTGCCGAGTATAAAGCGGTGGAACACCTCACCCTGACGGTCTGCGGGCAGCTCCGCACAGGCGACCTCGGTAAGATTCCTGTTGAAATCCCATTTGAGATAGTCGATTTTATTTTTTGAAAGCACATCGTACATTTGCGCGTAAACATTTTCGCGCACCTCTTTGCGCGAAAAGTCCATAACATACTGCGTGCGCGCTATGGATTTATCTCTGCCCTCGGTGTGCAGGCACCAGTCGGGGTGTTCTCTGTAAATATCCGAATCGGGCGAAATCATTTCAGGCTCATACCATATACCGAATTTGAGACCGAGAGCGTTTACGCGCTCAATAAGATGCCCGAGACCGCCTTTGAGCTTTTCTTCATTTACATACCAGTCGCCGAGCGATGAATCGTCGCTGTTGCGCTGACCGAACCAGCCGTCATCCATAACGAGCATTTCAAAGCCCATATCCTTGGCGTGGCGCGCGAATGACACGAGCTTGTCATCGTCAAAGTCCATTCCGGTGCCTTCCCAGTTGTTTATAAGCAGGGGGCGCTTTGCCTTTTTCCATTTGCCTCTTATGAGGTTGTTTGAATACAGTTTGTGGAAAATACGGCTCATTTCGCCGATGCCTTTATCTGTGTAAACCATAACGGCTTCGGGCGACTGAAAGCTCTCGCCCGGCTCAAGCTTCCAGCTGAATGTTTCGGGATTTATACCCATCACAAGACGCGAGCAGTTGTAAATATCGACCTCAACATCAATGGAAAAGTTGTTGCTGTAAACGAGGTTAAAGCCGTAGCATTCACCGTGGGTTTCGGTAGCACCCTTGGTAACGAGTGCCGTAAAGGGATTGTGAAAATGACTTGATGAGCCGCGCTTGCTGCGAATAGTCTGAATACCGTGGTGCAGGGGAGCTCTCTGCAAAGTGCGCTCCTTGCCCCATTTGCCGTAAAGGTCAAACATCTCATAATCGGCAGAGGGCAAATCAACGCAAAGCGAATGCACACTCTCAATATGTACCGGCTTCTGCGATTTGTTTTCAACCTTTACACTTCTTGTAATTGCGCCGTAATTATTAAATACCGTGTAAATAAGCGTTACATAAACATCTGTAACCTTGTCGTAAGTAAGCACCTCAAGCGTATCCGCTTCGCCGGCATTATTGAGATAAAGCGAGGGCAGACCTTCGAGTGCGGGCTTGCCTGCATAGATTTTATGGCTTACATAGCGCAGATCCGTGTTCGTGTTGCCGTCTGCATTTTTTACCGAAAATGCAGAAAGTCTGAAATCGCCGCAGCCGCTTGTGGAGTATTCAAGCGGCGTAACATCGCACGAAAAATTCGGTGCTTTTGCAGTTGGGCTGTCCGGGCAGAACGAGGCGTAGCCGCCGCGGTAGCGCAGTGCCTCAACATCGGTATCGGGTACGGTAGCACCGTAGTAGTAATGAACAAGGTATCCGCCCTCAAAAACGCCGAACATATATGTTGCCGTTTTTGAGTCGAGCTTGAACATTTTGTTTTCTTCAATGAATTTTATTGACATTTATTTGACCTCCTCGGTGAATTCGTAAGCTGAAACGCCTTGAATAATAAAATGGTCGTTACCCAATTCCGTGTTGAGAATTTCAACCTGCAAAGCATCGGCTGTTACGGTTTCAAATTGCAGATTCTGCCCGGTTATGAGCTTGTCGGTGTAAACGAGCATATATTTTCCGTCAACTCTCGCATAGATGTTGAACTGCCGCACAGTTGCGGTTTTTTCCGCAATATAAACGGTGTTGACTTTATGCGGCTCATCAAATATAAATTCAATTTTATCGCCCTGCTTGCCTTGGAAAGCGCCCATTCTCGCTTCAACCGTATCAGATTCCGTGCCGTTGATAAGTACGGCTTGCGCTGTCCTGAGCACATCTTTTATTTCGGTCTTTTTTGAGCAGGAGCAAAAAACGCAAAGCGCGGTGAGTAAACATAAAAGTGATATTGCGGCTTTTTTCATATTACACCTCATTTGTTCGCAAGCGCGGCAATTCTGCGCAGCTTGTCGGGTATATCTATATTTTGCGGGCAGCGCTCAATGCATGCCTTGCAGTCAAGGCAGCTTGCGGCGCGTGCAGCTTCGTTTATTTCACCGTAAAGCGATTTGAAATCGTCGGTGTTTCTCGTTTCGTTGTACTTGTTGAACACCGCAAAGCAGTCGGGTATTGCAACGCCGCCGGGGCAGGTCGCAACACAGTATTTGCAGGCGGTGCAGGGGATCGCGAAATTCTTTCTGAACAGTACCGCGGCTTTTTCAATCGCTGCGCTTTCTTCTGCGGTAAGGGGCTTGCAATCGTCAAAGGTCTTAATGTTATCTTCAACCTGCTCTTTTTCCGACATACCGCTGAGAACTACCATAACATTTTTCAGCTGTGCAGCATAGCGCAGTGCATACGAAGCTGCCGAAGCATCACCGAGTGAAGCGAAGACTTCTTTTGCCTCGTCATTGAGCCTGTGCAGCGAGCCGCCGCGTACGGGCTCCATAACAATGCAGGGAATGCCGCGTTTTTCAAGCTCTGCATAAAACTCCTTTGCGTTCGAGGCTTCCCAATCATAGTAATTTATCTGCAGCTGCACAAAATCCCATTTGTGTGTGTCGAGCACTTTTTTGAAAAATTCCAAACTGCCGTGGTACGAAAAGCCGAGGTGCTTTATTTTGCCCTCTTTTTTGCGCTCGGTAAGGTAATCGTAAGCGCCGCTTTCTTCAAAATATTTGAAATTATCATCGCTTACGGCGTGCAGCAGGTAAAAATCAAAATAATCAACGCCGCATCTTCCGAGCTGGTCATTAAAAAGGAAGTCGGGCGTTTTGCCGTCTTTTATGGAGCCGCCGGGCATCTTCGTGGCAAGGAAAAATGAATCGCGCGGGTAGCGCGACAGAGCCTCTTTAACAAAAAGCTCCGATTCACCGTCGTGGTAAAAATAAGCGGTGTCAAAATAATTCACGCCGTTTTTATAAGCAAGGTCAATAAGCCTTGCAGCCTCCGCGCGGTCGATTTTTTCGCTGTCCTTTTCAAGCTTAGGCAGGCGCATAAGACCGAAACCCAGCTTTGAAACCTTTTCACCGATATTATCAAAATAACTGTATTGCATAATGACACACTCCTTTGTTTGCGGATTGCGACTTCATTATACAATACAGTGTTCTTTTCTTCAAGAGAGAATGGCAAATTATTCGTCAAAAACCGTTTCGATTTCGCGCACCGCCGAAACAGGCGAGTACCTGAAACGCGAAATGTGGTCGGCATCGGTGAAATATGTGAATTCCGTGGGCGGATAATCGGCTTCAAACGAATCGACTATTATCAGCTTGAATTTCATCTTTTCGGGAATTATGCTTTTTATGTAAACACCTGCGTGCATGCCCTCGCTCACATTCGGGGTGTATTCCGCAAGACCGGCAAGGTTCGGCGTAAGCTCCACAAAAACACCGTAATTTTCAACGCTCCTTATTATACCGCTGACCGTTTCGCCGGGGCTGAAGCGCGCGGCATTTTCAGCCCATGTTCCCAAAAGCTCCTTGTGTGAAAGCGTAACTCTGCCGTCGCCGTCAAATGCTTTTATAATCACCCTTATATCATCACCTACCGAAAATCTCGCGTTCGGGTGCGGTATGCGCGAAACGGAAATATTGTCAATCGGCAGTAAAGCGTTAATGCCGCAGCCTATATCACAGAATGCGCCGAAATTTTCAAGGTGCGTTACCCGTGCGGGTATAACATCGCCGGGTATGAGTGCCGTAAGTCTGTTTTTTATAAAATCCTCCTGCACAGCGCGTCTGCTCAGGTATGCCACGGGTTTGCCGTCTGTGATGCCGAAATGCGTAACGGTAAACCTCACGGGCTTATTTACCCGCGCAATTATTGCAATGTCGCGCGTGGTGCCCTCCGCAATACCCATTGCACATTCCGTGCGCGGAATTATGCCGTGAACGGAGCCGAGATCCACATGAAGATTATGGTCGCTGTCGCAGAATAAGGCGCGCGCTTCAAGGTGGTCGTTTCTCAAAGAAGCATCGCGCAGCTTTTCGTAGCAGGAGGTGGCGATCGCATTCTCACGCGTGTTCAATAAATATCCTTCGGGAAGATATGACTTCATTTATATATCACCTTTTCCATAAATTTGTTTTTTCTCTTTAATTTTATGTATAAGTGTGATATAATATTTCTCTAAATTGGTGTTATGCGGCTGAAAGGGGGCGGCAAGGTGGATATTCAGGTCGGCGATGTGCTTGAAATGAAGAAAACTCATCCGTGCGGAGCAAAGGAATTTTATGTTTTGCGCTCCGGTATGGATTTTCGTCTGCGTTGTCGCGGCTGCGGCAGGGAGTTTATGATTCCCCGTTCAAAAGCCGAGAAGAATATACGAAAGGTCATAAGGGAGAATACCGATGCTTGAAAAACTCGAACAGATAGAAAAACGCTGCGAAAAAGTTGAACAGCAGCTTTTTTTGCCTGAGGTAATAGCCGATCAGGAGCAGTACAAATCGCTTATGAAGGAGCTCAAATCCCTCACACCCGTTACCGAGACTTTCCGCGCATATAAAAAGGCTGATTCCGACGGCGAAGCGGCAAAGCAGCTTCTTTCGGAGCATCCCGAAAAGGATATGCGCGAGCTTCTTGAAATCGAAATCGAAGAATGCGAAATAAAAAAAGAAGAACTGCTCAATGAGTTGAAAGTGCTTCTTCTGCCGCGCGACCCGAATGATGACAAGAATGTTATTGTAGAGATACGCGCAGGAGCGGGCGGCGAGGAGGCTGCTCTGTTCGCAAATTCCCTTTACCGTATGTACTCAATGTATTCCGAAGCGCGAGGTTGGCGCCCCGAGGTGCTCAATATTAACGAAACCGGTCTCGGCGGTATTAAGGAAATAAGCTTTATGATAGACGGCGAGGGTGCATATTCACGCTTTAAGTTTGAAAGCGGCGTTCACCGTGTTCAGCGCGTGCCGGAGACCGAGACGGGCGGCAGGATCCACACCTCAACCGTTACCGTTGCCGTTTTGCCGGAGGCGGAGGATGTCGATTTTGAACTCAACCCCGCCGATTTGCAGATAGATACCTACCGTTCATCCGGCGCAGGCGGTCAGAAGGTCAACAAAACCTCGTCCGCAATCCGCATAACGCATCTGCCCACGGGCACCGTTGTAGAGTGTCAGGATGAACGCAGTCAGTATAAAAATAAAGATAAAGCGTTAAAGGTGCTTCGTTCGCGCCTTCTTGCCGAGGAGCGCGAAAAGCAGAGTGCCGAAATTGCCGATGAACGCCGTTCGCAGGTCGGCACGGGCGACAGAAGCGAGCGCATAAGAACATATAATTTCCCGCAGGGCAGAGTGTCCGACCACCGCATAGGTCTTACTGTTTACAGAATAGAAGCTATTATGAACGGCGACCTTGATGAAATCATAGATGCGCTCATTACAGCCGATACCGCCGATAAATTAAAAGCATCAGAGGAATAAAATGAAAACCGAAACAGTTAAAATCACATCTTCAGACGGCGCCGAAAAATACGCGCAGGCGGTTAAACTGCTGCGCGGCGGCGAGGTTGTCGGTATGCCTACCGAAACTGTCTACGGGCTTGCGGGCAACGCTTACAGCGAAGATGCAGTCAAAAAAATATTCGAAGCAAAGGGCAGACCGCAGGATAACCCGCTTATCGTGCATATTTCGGAATTTGATGAAATATATGACCTCGCTTCATCTGTGCCCGAAACGGCAAAAATACTCGCAGAGCATTTCTGGCCCGGTCCGCTTACAATGATCGTGCCGAAGTCGGAGCGCGTGCCGTACTGTGTTACCGCCGGGCTTGAAACCGTTGCGGTCCGCTGCCCCTCGCACCCCGTTGCAAATACTCTGATTCGTGAGGCGGGCGTGCCTATTGCCGCACCCTCTGCAAATCTTTCGGGTAAACCGAGCCCCACAAAAGCCGAGCACGTTTTTCGTGATATGAACGGCAGAATACCGCTTATTCTCGACGGCGGCGAGTGTGAGGAGGGCGTGGAATCCACTGTTATACTGCTTGCGGGCGAAACACCGCGGCTTTTGAGACCGGGTAATGTTACAATAAGCGAGCTGCGCAGTGTGCTCGGCAGAGTAGATGTTGACGACGCCGTTTTAAATCCCCTTAAAAGCGGTCAGAGGGTCGCTTCACCGGGTATGAAATATAAGCATTATTCGCCGAATGCCGATGTTACCGTGGTAAAAAGCGGCTACAAAGAGTTTTGTGATTTCGTAAACGCCGAAAATGACGGCTCGACCTGCGCCATGGTCTTCAACGGTGAGGGCGGTGGTCTCGGTGTTCCGTATATATGCTACGGCGGCGAAAATTATAAAGAGATGAGCCGCAGGCTTTTCGATGCTCTGCGCGAGGTTGACGATATGGGTGCCGCACGGTGCTTCGTTCGCTGCCCCGACAGTGCAGATGACGATAACCTTGCGGTAATGAACAGACTTTTGCGCGCCGCGGCGTTCAAGGTGATTGAACTGTGAGGTGCATTTTATGAAAATTACCGTTGGGCTTACGGGCAAAACGGGTGCGGGTAAATCGTCCGTTTCGCGCATATTTGCCGAAATGGGCGCCGCCGTTATAGACGGCGATAAGGTCGCAGCAGGCATAACCTCGCGCCGCGATGTGCTCGAAAAGCTCTGTGAAGCGTTCGGCGACGATATTATTGTCGACGGCGTGCTTTCAAAGAAAACTCTTGCGCGCAAGGCGTTTTCTTCACCGCAGAATACTGCGCTGCTCAATTCCGTAACACATCCCGCAATAAATGCCGAAACGCAACGGCTGTGCAATAAGTATTTTGAAACACACGATGTCTGTGTTGTGGATGCTGCGGCAATCATTGAATCGGGCTTCGCGGAAAAGTGTGATGTGCTTATAACAGTCAGCGCGCCGCAAAGCGTGCGTCTCGAAAGAATAATGAAACGCGACGGTATATCCGAAGCTGATGCTCTTTTGCGAATAAACGCTCAGAAGAGCGACGATTGGTACGAAAGCAAATCCGATTATCTTATAGTAAATGACGGCTTAAACGATGTTAAAAGCGTCGCGCAAAGCGTTGTGGATAAAGTATTCGGTATGACGGAAAGGAACTGATATTATGTCAAAAGCAGAAGAACTCAAAAAAGAACTTTTTTATCAGCCCAAACACGCCGCGGGCGTAATGAGCAAAGCCGAAATCAAACTGGCGGATGAATTTGCCGTTGATTATATAAAATTCCTCGACAATGCAAAAACAGAGCGCGAAGCGGTTTCGGAGGTAGTTGCGCAGGCAAAGAAGCTCGGCTTCAAAGAATATGATGCTTCAAAAAAGTATAAAGCGGGCGATAAGGTGTATTACATCAATCGCAAAAAAGCCGTCATTCTTGCGGTTATCGGCAAAAAAAGCCTTAAAGAGGGCGTAAAAATCGCCGCGGCGCACATTGATTCACCACGCCTTGACCTTAAACCCAACCCCGTTTACGAGAGCGATGAAATGGCATTTTTCAAAACTCATTACTACGGCGGCATTAAAAAATACCAGTGGGTGACAATTCCGCTTGCTCTGCACGGCGTAATAGTTAAAAACGACGGCACCGAGGTGCAGGTCAGCGTGGGCGAAAAAGAGGGCGAGCCCAAATTCGTTATATCCGATTTACTCCCGCACCTTGACGGCGAGCAGGAAAAACGCCCGCTCAGAGAGGGTATAGCAGGCGAAGAGCTCAATGTAATTATCGGCAGTCTGCCTTTTAAGAGCGATGAGGGCAGCGAGCTCGTTAAACTGAATCTTCTTAAAATACTCAATGAAAAATACGGAATTACCGAGGCTGATTTCCTCAGCGCCGAGCTTGAAGTGGTGCCCGCGTTCAAGGCGGATTTCATCGGCTTCGACAAGGGGCTTATCGGCGCTTACGGTCACGATGACCGCGTGTGCGCTTACCCTGCGGCAAGGGCGGCTTTTGCGGCAAATAAGCCCGATTACACCGTAATAACCTGCCTCACCGACAAAGAAGAAATCGGCTCCGAGGGCAACACGGGGCTTCAGTCCTCGTATCTCAAATATTTCATCGCAAGCCTCGCAAAAGCAGAGGGCGTTGACCAGTACGAGGTGCTTTCGCACAGCGAGTGCCTTTCCGCCGATGTTAACGCGGCTTACGATCCGACCTTCAGCAGCGTTTTCGAAAAGAATAACGCTTCGTTCCTTAATCGCGGCGTGGTTATCACCAAATATACCGGCTCGCGCGGCAAAAGCGGCTCAAGCGATGCCTCTGCCGAATTTATGGGCAAGGTCAGGGCACTGCTCGACAGTAAAAAAGTCGTTTGGCAGATCGGCGAGCTCGGCAAGGTAGATGCGGGCGGCGGCGGAACTGTCGCAAAGTATGTAGCCCGCCACGATATTGATGTTGTCGATGTGGGCGTAGCCGTGCTTTCGATGCACGCACCCTATGAGGTCATAGCTAAATTCGACCTTTGGGCAGCATTCAGAGCATTCGATGAATTTTTCAAACAGTAAGGTGTGTTATGTCGTATAATTCTTTTGCTTCTGTCTACGATGAGCTTACGCGCAATGTCGATTATGAACGCCGCGCCGATTATGTGTGTGAAATACTGAAAAATCACGGTATAACCGACGGGCTTTTGCTGGACCTTGCCTGCGGCACGGGCTCTTTGAGTGTTCTGCTTGCCGAAAAAGGCTTTGATGTCATCGCATCCGATGCCTCTGCCGATATGCTCGCCGTTGCGCGGGAAAAGGCGTATGACAGGGGAACACAGATGATGTTTCTTTGTCAGCGTATGGAAGAAACGGACCTTTTCGGCACGGTGCGCGCCGTTGTCTGCTCGCTTGACAGTATAAATCACCTTTGTTCCGTCGATGATGTAAACACCGTTTTTGAACGACTCACAAACTTCGTCGATGACGGCGGCATTGTGATTTTTGATGTGAATACGCTATATAAACACCAAAAGGTGCTTGCAAATAATACATTCGTTTATGATGAAAAAAATGTGTTTTGCGTCTGGCAGAACAGCCTGCACAGTGACGGCAGAACGGTCGGCATAAGCCTTGATTTCTTTATTCGCAGCGGCGGCGAATGCTATGAACGCTGCCGTGAAAGTTTCACCGAAACGGCTTTTACCGATGCGGAACTTACCGCTGCCGCTTCACGGGGCGATTTTAAGGTCGTCGGCAGGTATGATGAACTGACTTTTGAAGCCCCGCGCGAAAACAGTGAAAGAATATTTTATGTGTTACGGAGGAATGAAAGATGAGTGAACTTGCTTATTTGAAAAGCGGAACGGATATAAGAGGTACCGCCGTTTCGGTTAACGGTGCGCCTTTTGACCTTACCGATGAACGCGTAGCGGCAATGACCGCTTCATTCGTTCACTTCATGCGCAAAAAGCTCGGCAAAGACGATTTGAGTGTTGCCGTCGGTTACGATTCGCGCGTTTCGTCGCCGCGTATTGCAGGGGTTGCCGAAAAAATCCTTGCATATAACGGCGTTAAGGTTTATTCCTGCGGTCTTTCCACAACTCCGTCAATGTTTATGTCAATTATAAATTTCGGCGTTGATGCATCGCTTGAAATAACCGCGAGCCACTTGCCGTATGAGATGAACGGTCTTAAATTCTTTACTCGCGAGGGCGGCTTTTCCGGCAGTGAGATAGCCGAAATTCTCGACTATGCTTCCGAAAATCCTCAATCCGTTCCCGCGGGCAAATACGATCGTGAAAAGCTTGATAATATGGCGCGTTATTGCGCCGACCTGCGCAAAATGATAGTAGACGGTGCCTGCCGCGGCGAAAAACCTCTTGCCGGACTTAAAATCGCCGTGGATGCCGGCAACGGCGTCGGCGGCTTCTACGCCGAAAACGTGCTCGCGCCGCTCGGTGCGGATGTAAGCGGCAGCTGCTTTTTGGAGCCGGACGGAATGTTTCCCAATCACATTCCCAACCCCGAAAACGCCGATGCAATGCGCGCCGTAAGCAGCGCCGTAGTTGCTTCCGGGTCCGACCTCGGCATAATTTTCGATACCGACTGCGACCGCGCGGCGTGTGTCGGAAAAAGCGGCGAGGAAATCAACAGAAATAAGCTCGTTGCGCTTGCTGCGTTCATTGCGCTCAAAAATTGCGCAGGCGGCACCGTTGTTACCGATTCCGTTACATCCGACGGACTTGCCGATTTTATAGAGAATAAGCTCGGCGGCGTTCATCACCGTTTCAAACGCGGTTATAAAAATGTAATCGACGAGGCAAAAAGGTTGAGCGGCGAGGGTACAGCCGCACCGCTTGCCATTGAAACCTCGGGTCACGCCGCGTTCGCCGAGAATTATTACCTCGATGACGGCGCTTACCTTGTGACCAAAATCATAATCGAAGCCGCAAAGCTTGCCGCAGACGGCAAAACCATAGAGGATATTATAAGTGACCTGAAAACTCCCGTTGAAGAAAAGGAGATTCGCTATAAAATACTTGTTGATGATTTTGCACAATACGGAAACGATGTTATTGCCGATTTCGAAAAGCGTTGCCGCGAGTGTGAAAAGGCGAGCGTATCGCCCGTAAATCACGAGGGCATACGCGTTAATTTCGGCAAAGATGCAGGTGACGGCTGGATTCTTTTGAGAAGGAGTCTGCACGAGCCGCTTCTTGTTATGAATGCCGAAAGCAACTCCGAGGGCGGCGTTCGTACTATGCTCTTGTGGTTCAAAGATTTTGTTGCCGGTTACGGCAAACTCGATATTTCCAAACTTGAAGCCGCACTGTAATGGCTCAGAGGCAGGGTGATTTATATGTTCGACGGAATGGATTATGTTTATGAGGTCTACCTTGAAAGAAGCTTTTCGGGTGCCGCCAAAAAACTGTTTATCTCGCAGCCTGCGCTTTCCGCAAGCGTAAAAAAGGTGGAAAAGCAGCTCGGCGTTACCATTTTTGACCGCAGCACCAACCCGATTTCACTTACTCCGGCAGGCAAGGTGTGTATCGAGTCCATAGAAAAAATGCGCACACTCGAGCACGGTATGCTCAATCAGCTCAATGACCTTTCGGATATGAAAAGCGGCAGCGTTACCGTAAGCGGCGAAAATTTTATTTCCTCATTCATTCTTCCGAAAATAATCATAAACTTTATGAAAAAATACGGCGGTATAAAGGTCGAAACCGTTGAATCAAATACCCATGACCTTAAAAATCAGCTTCTTGATGAAAAGGTCGATATACTTGTGGCGCATGATTTTGACCCGGCGCTGTTCGTGTCATTTCCGCTTGCGGATGAAACGCTCATGCTTGCAGTGCCGTCAGAATATGAAATAAACAAAAAGTATAAGTCCTGCGCGCTTACCGATGACGATATTGTCTGCGGGAAATATATGCGCGACGATTGCCCGACCGTTGACCTTAAAAAATTCAGCGGTGAGCCGTTCCTTATACTTAAACGCGGCAACGATATGTTTACCCGTTCCATGACACTGTGCGACAGTGCGGGTTTTGTGCCCGATGTGAAAATTTACCCCGATCAGCTTCTTACCGCATACAATATGTGCAAAGCGGGGCTCGGCGTAACAATAGTGACCGATAACCTCGTTTCCTCGGTAAGCGGCGGCGGCAAATGTGTTTTCTATAAGATTTCCGGCACCAATACTCACCGTAAGCTTGCCATTGCATATAAAAAGCGCAGGTATCCGAGCCGCGCAACAAAGGCGTTTGTAAATTGCGCGCTTGAAATGTATGAGAAATAAAAAGTTAACATTTTAGTTAAAAAATACTATGTACTTTTTAATATCTTTATGTTACAATACATTCAATTCCGTAGTGTGAGGTATTCCGATGAAGAAAAAGAAGTCCAACAAGCTTATTATAGTGCTCGCCGTGGTGATAGTTGCCGCCGCGGTCGTGCTTGCCGTCGGTCTTATGAAGAAAAACGGCGGTATGGATATTTTTAAGGATCCTTCCGCAAAGCAGAGCACTCTCGGCAGCAGTCAGTATGTTATTCAGACACCCGTCTATTCAAGCGAGGTGCAGAATACCGACTCTTGGGTGAATTTTGACAAATTCGCAAGCGACCTTGCCACCGCTACCGATACTTCATCTACCTCCGTTACCGGCACCACAGTCAGCACCGAACCGCTTACCTCACTCGTCTACGTTTATGTTGAGACCTCATACATCGCGCCTACGGGTACCGAGCCCACAACCAAAGAGCCCGAAACCACCGAGCCTGCAGTGCTCGATTACAAATACACCATAGACCCCTCAACAAAGACCGTTTCACTGCAGGAATATATCGGTAAGGGTTACGACAAACCCATTTATATTCCCACATCCATTATGGGCAACAAAGTTACCGAAATCGGTGAAGGATGCTTTGCCGGAAAGCCCGTTACAAGCATCTGCATTAAAGACAATATCACAAAAATCGGTAAAAATGCTTTCAGAAACTGTACCGAGCTTAAAAGCGTTGTTTTCTTAGGCTCTTATGACCTCGACAGTGTCGGTGAATATGCTTTCAGGGGCTGTTCAATGCTTACAACAATAAACCTTCCCTGCACAAAACGTATCGAAACTTACGCTTTCGGCGAATGTGATTCGCTTGAAACGCTGGTTGTTGCAAACGGTACCGATTACATCGGTGATTTCTGCTTCAGTAAATGCAGTAAGCTCAAGGAGCTTACCATTCCCAAGTCGGTTGCATATATCGGCACAAGTGCATTGCCTGCACCGAATATTGCACCTGATCTTGTTGTGAAGTGTGCCGAAGGCTCCGAAGCCGATACTGCGGCAAAGAAGTTTGAAATCCGCACCGAATACATTTATCAGTTTTAACATTATTGCAAATTGCTTTCCCGTTTCGGCGGGGGAGCATTTTTTTATCACTCTTGTACAGGGAAGTGTATATTATATACCGGGGCTTAAAAAAATGTGTATAAAAGCGATTAAACTCTCTTAAAGTGTGAAAAATACAGATGTCAAAAGAGTTGATATCGGAGAGTGATATTCTTGAATATTAAAAGAGGGGATATATTTTATGCCGACCTCAGCCCCGTGGTCGGCTCCGAGCAGGGCGGCGTAAGGCCGGTGCTTATTGTTCAGAACGATGTCGGCAATCGGTACAGCCCCACCGTGATTGCCGCGGCAATCACAAGCCAGCGCTTCAAAACAAAATTGCCCACACATATCAGCGTAAATGCCGATTCGTGCGGGCTTTCAAAAGATTCGGTTGTGTTGCTCGAGCAGATACGCACGCTCGACAAGCAGCGCCTGCGCGAGCGTATGGGCAATCTGCAGGACAGTGATATGAACAGAATCGATACTGCACTGTCGGTCAGTATGGGACTTAACGATTAAAAATTACACCTCACCGCTGCCGGAAGCGGTGGGGTGTAAATTCCGTTATTGCTTTATATTGTAAAGTGTCAGCGAGTTTCTGCCGTTTTCATATTTGAAATTCACCGTTTCGCACGATGCCGTAATCAGCTTTGCCGAAAGCGGATCGCCGTCGCCGACGGGGTCAAAGCGTTCACCGTCGCGAATAAACTGTATCGAAAGCACGTCGTTTTTCTCGTCATATTCGGCAATGATGTGCAGCTTGCTTTCGTTTTCGTCTTCGGGGATTATCGGCTGTGCGCATACTTCCTCAAAGCATCTTACAAGATTATCGCTGCGGCGTTTTGAAAGGTAGTTCTTTTGCGCGAATTTGCGCAGATCCTCGGTCGTGCCGATAAAGTCATATTTTTTCGATTCGATTTCAATGTGCAGCGTTTTCAGCTTGTTCACGAATGCTCTCGTGCGGTTGCGTTCGGGCGCGTCAAATATCTTTTCGGGCGTGCCGTCTTCGTAAATAACGCCCTGATCCATATAGAATATGCGCGTTGAAACATCACGGGCAAACTGCATTTCGTGTGTAATTATCATCATGGTAAGCCCTTGTGTCGAAAGCTTCTTTATTACCGCAAGCACTTCACCGACCATTCCGGGGTCAAGCGCCGAGGTCGGCTCGTCAAACAGTATTAGCTCCGGCTCCATCGCAAGTGCACGCGCTATGGCTACACGCTGCTTCTGCCCGCCGGAAAGCTCATAAGGATAGTTCGCCGCGCGCTCTGCAAGTCCAACCGTTTCAAGCAGCTGCATACCCTTGTCAAACGCCTGCTGGCGTGTCATTTTTTTGAGAAGTACCGGCGCAAGCATAATGTTTTCGATTACGCTTAAATGGTCAAACAGATTAAAGCTCTGGAACACCATACCCATTCGCTGACGGATGAGGCTCATATCGGTATCCTTGCTTTCGGTATCCTGGCCGAAAACAAAAATCTTACCCTCGGTCTGTTCTTCAAGGCGGTTGAGCATGCGCAGCAGCGTGGATTTGCCCGTTCCGGACGGACCTATTACCGTTATCACTTCGCCGCGCTTTACCGAGGCGTTTACATCTGTTAGCGGAACCGTTGTAATGTCGTAAACCTTTTTCACGTGCTCAAGGCGTATTATTTCCTCGCGGTTGCGCTCGGTTCTGCTGACCGCATCGGCATGGGAAACCGAACCGGTTTTAACATCCTTCGGCAAAGAGTGAGCGCGCTTTGACGGGTCAAACTTTATTTCGATCTTATTGAGCGCGGCAAAAATAAGCTGCGACAGGCAGAAGTAAATCGCCGCTATCACAATCAGCGGGAAGAAAGCGTCGAATGTGCGGCTGCGAATAATGTCGCCGGCTTTTGTGAGGTCAATAATCGAGATATAGCCCACAATCGAGGTCAGCTTCATCATAGCCACAAATTCACCCTTGTATATGGGCAATATTATGCGCATTGCCTGCGGCATAATAACGTGTGTGAAGGCTTTACGGCGTTTCAGTCCGAGTGCCTCAGCGGCTTCCCACTGACCGCTGCCCACGGCATTTATGCCTGTGGTAAGCACACCGCTGACCGTAACCGCAAACATCACGCTGAATGTTAATGTGCCGGCAATTTCGGCTGAAATACCCGTGTGAGCAAAAATAACAAAGTAGACTATCATCATCACCACAAGCACGGGCGTGCCCGAAATTATGCGGTTGAATACAGAAATCACCTTGTGCAGCCCTCTGAAACGCGAACGCTCCGCAATGCACAGTAAAAGTCCGAGCAGCGTGCCGAAAAATGCGGCAAGCAGAGTAATCCTCGCAGTTGTCCACAAGCCGTTAAGCAGAAGCTTCCAACGAGCTTCGCGTATAAAAGTCTTTTGAAAGCTTTCTTTTATCGAGCTGAAAAATCCGCCGCCTGCTGCAGTTTCCTCGGTGTCGCGCACAATTACTACCGAGTCAAATGTCAGATAGGTTTTGGTAACTTCAACCGATTCGGAACGCTCCGGCGTAATATAGAGGTTAGAAAACACATAATCAACCTTGCCCGTAACACACGCTTCAACTATCGTGTTCCAGTCAAACTCATAAAATTCCACATCAGCACCCGCCCACGCGGCAAAGCGGTAGGACAATTCTATATCGTATCCCGAAGGCTCTCCGCCGACAAAAAACGTGTACGGCTCCGCAAGGCAGGATGTGCCTACTCTGATCGTGAATTTCGGGTTTTCGGCAGGGGTGATTTCCGGCATGGTGTAATCATGTTCAACTACCCAGCGTCTGTATATATCGTCAAGAATGCCGCTTTCTTCCATCTCGGTAAGAAAATCGTCGGCAAGCTTCTTTGCGTTCGGTATTTTGGTGTTATTGCTCACAACTCCCGCAACTATACCGGGCTCACCTATGGGACTGTCCGGGTGTATATGTATTCCGGTTACGCCGGAGGCGATGGCGCAGTCGTATGTAACGCGCTGCTCTACAAAGGCATCAACATTGCCGGCGGCAAGCGCAGCAAAACCGTCGGTGTTGTTGTTTACAAAAAATATCTGCGCTTTCGGGTAACGTTCGTCTATAATATCGCCTACGGGGTTGTCGGAAGTAACGCCGATGGTGATATCCTCGCTGTTAAGCTCAATTTCTTCACGCGCGGTTTCTTCTGTATTTGCGGGCGTGCAACCGCCAAAAAGCAAAAGTAAAGTCATTACCGAAAGTAAAACAGAAAAGCACTTTGTTATATTGTGTTTGTTGCGCATACATACACTCCTTTTTTACAATATTGCCATCGTTTACAGTCAGTATATCACATTCTGCCTCAATATCAAGATATTTATGCTTTTGCAAATCAAGGCGAAGCCTTGTATATCATCCATTTCACAAGAAATGGTATATCGCTTACGCGATATGATATACGGCAAAGCCGTATGATATATTCTCGCTTCGCTCAAATATGAGATAATATCCGTTCCTTAATATGCCGAAGGCATATATCATCCGCGTTAGCGGATATCATATCGAAGATATATCACCCGTTCTGCA
>JAZLJH010000047.1:0-99276 GCA_045617785.1 Acutalibacteraceae bacterium | reverse complement strand
ATGAAATCCTCCGGCTTCGCCGTCGGGTGAAATTAAATCCGTCTTATCCGCGGCAGCGGATTTCACCGCCTCAGGCGATTTCACCCACGCGAAGCGTAGATTTAACCCGTCCACAGGACGGATTTAGTTGAAAAAAGCACTTGCCGAAGCAAGTGCTTTTTTCATGGTGGAGCCGGCGGTACTCGAAACCGCGTCCGAAAACCCATTCCCCAAACTTTCTACGAGCGTAGCTTTTCATTTAACATTCCCTCCTGTAAACGCCGGAAAGCAGGCTTTTACATTCAGTAGCCCTTTAAGTCCGTATGCGCTGCAAGGCTCTCACGCATTACGGTTCACCGCTCAATCACGCCGCTTGCCGGGTCGCGGTTTTCCCGGGGCGACGGGCGCTTTTAGTTAAGCAGCCTGTAACTGTCTTGTTGTAGTAGTGTCAGTTAATTTATAAGTTTGCGGGTATTATAGAGGTCCCGCACCTCTGCTCGCTTATTCGGGTTCAAAATCCCCGTCGAAATCCTTTCGGCCCCTTATCTTAAATTATTCTTCATAGCGCGTTCGATCGTGCGTTCCGCATCGCGTTTCGCTTCGGTTTCGCGCTTGTCGAAAGTCTTTTTGCCTTTGCACAGCCCGACCTGCATTTTCGCTCTGCCCTTTTCGTTGAAGTAGACCGAAAGGGGGATGAGTGCGCAGCCCTGCTGCTTTACCTCGCCCATAAGCCGCATAATTTCTTTTTTATGCATCAGAAGGCGTTTCGGGCGCAGCGGGTCGCGGTTAAAGCGGTTGCCCTGCTCGTATGGCGAAATGTGTATGCCGTTAGCAAGCATTTCGCCGTTTACCACGTTGCACCACGAATCTTTTAAGTTGATTTTGCCTGCCCTTACCGACTTGACCTCGGTGCCGAAAAGCTCAATTCCGGCTTCGTAGGTTTCAAGCACAAAGTAATCGTGGTAGGCTTTTTTATTTTGTGCGATCGTTTTGGTTTCCGCTTTGCCCATCACGTTCACTTCCTTTCGAAATCGGCGGGTTAAAGCTCGCTTCTGCCCTCAAGTGCGCGCATCAGCGTAACATCGTCGGCGTATTCGATATCCGCGCCCACGGGTATGCCGTATGCAAGGCGCGTGACCTTAACATCAAAATTTTTAATAAGTTTGTTTATATACATAGCCGTGGTATCGCCCTCAATGGTGGGGTTGGTAGCCATTATAAACTCCTTTACCTCACCCGAAGCGGCGCGTTCCACAAGGCTTTTAATGGTGAGCTTGTCGGGCGTTATGCCGTTCATGGGCGAAATTACGCCGTGCAGCACGTGGTAAACGCCTTTATATTCGCGTGTGCGTTCAAGCGCCATTACGTCGCGCGGGTCCTCCACCACACAAACGGTGGTATGGTCGCGCACGGGACTGTCGCAAATAGGGCAAAGCTCATTTTCCGTAAGGTTGTGGCAAAGGCTGCAGCGGTGGATTTTTTCGTGCGCTTCAAGAATGGCATCGGCAAATTCCTTTGCTTCGTCATCGCTTAAATCAAGCACATGAAATGCCATGCGCTGTGCCGTTTTTTTACCTACGGACGGCATTTTTCTGAATTGCTCAACGAGTTTTTCGAGAGCGGCTACATCGTACGCCATATCAGAAGCCGAGACCGCCAAGACCGGGAATATTAAGGCCGCTTGTTGCGGAGCCCATTCTCTGCTCCATAGTGTCGGTTGCTTTTCTTATTGCCTCGTTTGTGGCGGCAATGATCATATCGGAAAGTATTTCAACATCGTCGGGGTCAACAACATCGGGCTGAATTTTAACTTCGAGCACCTCGTGCTTGCCGTTGACTTTGACCTCAACCGCTCCGCCGCCAGCGCTTGCGGAATACTCGCCGTTTTCAACTTCCTCCTGAACACGGTTCATTTCAGCCTGCATATCCTGAATTTTTTTCATCATAGCGGCTTGGGAATTGCCGCCGCCCTGGTTGGGTATTCTTGCTTTCATATTATTTTACCGTCCTTTTTCAGAAATTATTCTTCAATCAAGTAATCTATTCTGTTTTTGTCGAGCTTCATTATCAGCGAGTCAACGGGGCTTACTCCGTCGTTGGCGGCAGGAGATTTGCCGTCGGTATAAAGCATGGGCTTGAGCTGCTCGCCGGTGGCGCGCATAAGTGCCTCGGCTATTGAGTCGCTGTGCTGCTTCTGCGTAAACATCTGCGTGAATGCCGTGTTTTTCGCTTTTATGAATACCGTGTTGCCCGCTCTGTATGCCGTTGAGCCTATAAGCATCGGGTAAAGCGGTCTGCTGATTTTTGAAAGCTGGTTGAGTGTGTTTTCCCACGCGGCAAACGGTACGGCGGTATCGTTTTCGGTTACAACCGCGGTATCAACGGGTTTTATTTCCTCGCGCGGTGCGGCTTTTATTTTCGCCTGCGCAGGTTCTTCCTGCTTTGCGGGCTCGTCGGCGGGCTCTTCAATGCCGAAAAGGGGAGCGTACTCCGGCTCTTGCGGCGGCTCATCGCCGAACGGTGCTTCATTGTCGGGTATATCTTCCGCAGCTTCAATTTCAGCCGTATCGGCTTCGGGCAGCGGTGCTTCTTTTATTTCGGGTTTTTCTTCCGCGGCAACGGGTGCGGGCTTCGCTTCGACCGGGGCAGGTGCCTGCACTGCGGCAGGTGCGCCGCTTACCGTAACGCCGGTAGCTTTCAGCCGCATAATTTCAGCCTGCAAGTCATCAATGCGCCTTACAAGTGCCTGCGTATCGGTTGAAAGTGCGGGGTTGCAGAGCCTTATAAGCACGGCTTCGGTCTGCGCACGCTGGTTGGAAACATATTTAAGCTGCGAGGATTCGCGGCAGAGCGTTTCTATTATATGCAGAATAGAGCCGTATGTCATACCGGCGGCACATTTTTTGTACCGTTCAAGCTCCTCGGGAGTGCATACAACGAATTTTGCGGGCTCCTTTACGGTTTTCGCCATCATAATATTTCTGTAATGCCCCACAAGCTCGCTCATAAGGCGTTCCATATCGCAGGATGAGGAATGCAGTCTGTCGATTATCGCAAGCACATCGCTGCCGTTTTCACCGAGTATCGCATCGGAGATTTCAAAAAGATAATCTCTGCCGAGAAGCCCTGCCGCCTTGCTTACAACGGCAGTGGTAATCGGCTCGTTGTAGCCGCCGCACTGGTCGAGAATGGAAAGTGCATCACGCAGTGCGCCGTCGGAAATCCTTGCAATAAGCATTGCGGCTTCTTCATCGAGCGCGAGATTCTCGTTTTCGGCAACTACTTTCAGCCTTGCCGCAATATCCTCGGGCGGTATGCGCCGAAAATCAAAACGCTGGCAGCGCGAAAGAATGGTTGCGGGGAGCTTGTGCACCTCGGTCGTGGCAAGAATGAACAGCACGTGCTCCGGCGGCTCTTCAAGCGTTTTCAGAAGTGCATTGAATGCGCCGAGCGAGAGCATATGAACTTCGTCGATTATATACACCCTGTATTTTGCGGCGGCGGGGGTGAAATTTACCTCATCGCGCAAATCACGGATATTGTCTACGCCGTTGTTGCTTGCGGCGTCGATTTCGGTAACATCGAGAATTGAGCCGTCGTCGATTCCGCGGCAAATCGCACATTCGTTGCAGGGGTTGCCGTTGTGAGGATTGAGGCAGTTTACCGCTTTTGCAAGTATTTTGGCGCAGGTGGTCTTGCCGGTGCCGCGCGAGCCCGTGAAAAGGTACGCGTGCGAAAGGCGCCCCGACGAAATTTCGTTGCACAGAGTTTCTGTTATATGGTTCTGACCGTAAACATCCGAAAAAATCTGCGGTCTCCATTTTCTGTAAAGGGCTCTGTACATTTTCTCAACTCCCGTAAAAACAGTAATAAAAAAACTTACGCTCGACTCGGTCACACGGCGGGCAGGCGGACTGTGGCGCACAGTACGGCCCGCTTAATGCTGCTCGGTTCCCCGCCTGACATGGTTCACGGCGTCCCGTCGCACAGGACCCGCCCGTCGCATGACCGAATTGAGCGTAAGTAGATGGCTGTATTATACTATGAACACGCGTGAAAATCAAGAGTGCGAAAGCATTATCAGCCCTCGTAATCCTCTTCATTCTCCCAGTTGTGCCAAACGCCCTGAATGTCGTCGTTTTCGTCGAACATATCAAGCATTTTGCTCATATTCTTCATAGCTTCCTGGTCATCAAGGCGTGTATAGGTCTGCGGAATGTAGGCAGTTTCGCTGCTTACGAACTTGTAGCCCTTTGCGCTGAGGTCGCTTGTAACTGCGCCGAGGTCGTTGGGCTCGGTGCGGATCTCGAATACGTCTTCATCGTCGGTGAGAAGGTCTGTGGCGCCTGCTTCAAGAGCATCTTCCATAAGCTTCTCTTCATCAACATCTTCTTTTTCAATAACTATTACGCCGTAATAGTCGAACATAAACATAACGCAGCCGGATGTGCCCATATTGCCGCCGAACTTGTCGAAGTAATGGCGAACATCACCTGCGGTGCGGTTGCGGTTGTCGGTAAGAGCCTTAACGACTACTGCAATACCGTTGGGACCGTAACCCTCGTAAATGATTTCTTCATAAGCGGCACCGCCGGTTTCGCCTGCGGCTTTTTTGATGATTCTTTCGATATTGTCATTGGGAACATTGTTGGCTTTTGCTTTTGCAATAACATCTTTAAGCTTGGAGTTACCTGCGGGGTCGGGACCGCCCTCGCGCACCGCAACGGCGATTTCTCTGCCGATTTTGGTAAAGACCTTGGCTCTTGCGCCGTCGGTTTTTTCTTTCTTTCTCTTAATGGTACTCCATTTGGAATGTCCTGACATAAAAACTCTCCTAATCAATGTTTTTAACTGTGTTATATTACCATAATAATATCGTTTTGTCAATAATTAAGCCGCTTTTTACAAATATGTTAATTTTTTGAAATATATATGGAAACACAGTCAATAATGTGATAGAATGATAAAATCAAATATTGTGTTCGGAAGTGATATATTGAAATACACATTTTCAGACAACTCAGTCGGTAACGGCATAACTCTTTGCAGTGTAACTGCGGGCGGCTTCAAAACCGCCGGCATTTCCGTGAGCTTTGTAAGGCCGCTTTGCGAAAAGGCATCGCTTTTTGCACTTGTGCCGAATGTGCTGACGCGTTCATCCGAAAAATACCCCGATATTTCGTGCATTGAAAGGGAGCTTGCAGTTCTTTACGGTGCCGAAATATCCGCCGATGTGTCAAAATCGGGTGAAAACCAGATAATAAAATTCGAGGTCGGCTCCATTGATGACCGCTTCGCCCTTGACGGCGAGAGCATTCAGCGCGGCTGCTGCGAGCTTTTGTTTGAGCTTATATTCAAACCGAAAATTTCCGGCAGCGGCTTTGACCGTGCGGTAGTGGAAAGCGAAAAGCGTCAGCTTTGCGAACGGCTTGATGCCGAAACCGCCGAAAAACAGATTTACGCACGCAGACGCTGCGAGGAAATAATGTTTGCGGATGAAAGCTACGGCATAAACAAATTCGGTACAAAGCAGGCAATAAACGAAGCGACTGCCGAAACTGTTTATGAAGCATACCGCGAAATGCTTACCGAAGCACCGATGTTTATATGCGTGAGCGGCAGCGGCAACGGCGAATTTGTTAACGGGCTTATTGAAAAATACGCCGGTGCGATAAATCGCAGCCCCGAGTCGAACCAAACATTATTCGTTGAAAGCGCCGAGGATGTAACTTATTTTAAAGAAACCGACGATGTCAAGCAGGGCAAGCTCGTTATGGGATTCAGGCTCGGTATGACGTCGCCCAACGATAATTACGCCGCGCGCCGTGTTATGATAAACCTTTTCGGCGGCAGCCCGAATTCAAAGCTGTTTACCGTTGTGCGCGAGAAAATGAGCCTTTGCTATTACTGCTCGGCGGGTATGATAAGTCAGAAGGGTGTTATGTTCGTTTCAAGCGGTATTGAAAGCTATAACGAAGATGTGGCGAAAAAAGCGATTCTCGACCAGCTTGAAGCCGTCAAACACGGCGACTTTACCGATGATGATATCGACCACGCGAAAAAGTCGCTTGAAGATTCTTTCAAAAGCATCACCGATTCGCCCGAATCGCTCGATGCGTGGTTTATGTCGCAGGTGGTCAACGACAGCTTCAAATACCCCGAGCAGTATGTTGAGGAATTTAACGCCGTTACGCGTGAGCAGATAATCGAAGCCGCTTCGCAGGTAACGCTTGATACCGTGTTTATGCTTGCGGGAACGGGAAAAGGCGGTGAAGCCGATGAGTGAGAATATCATTAAATATGTTGAAAACGAAATACTCGGTGAGGGCTATTACGAAATAGACCACAAATCCGGCTTGAAGATGTTTGTTTATCCGAAGCCCGAATACACCTCGGCTTATGCGCTTTTCGGCACCAAATACGGCTCGGTGGATACGCGCTACAAGCGCAGCGACCGCGATGAATTTACCGATATACCGGCAGGTACGGCGCATTTTCTTGAACACAAGCTCTTTGAAAGCGAGGAGCTTGATGCCTTTGAGCGTTACGCCGAAACGGGCGCCTCGGCAAATGCCTTTACAAGCTTTGACAGAACGTGTTACCTCTTTAATTGCAGCGGCAATTTCAAAGCGAACTTTGAAATTCTCATTGATTTCGTTCGTCACCCGTATTTTACCGAGGAAACCGTCCGGAAGGAGCAGGGCATAATCGGGCAGGAAATCGATATGTATAAGGACTCGCCGGAGTGGGAATCGTTCTTTAATCTTCTGGAAGGAATGTATTTTAATCACCCGGTCAAGATAGATATTGCAGGCACAAAGGAGTCTATTTCGCAGATTACCGCCGAAATGCTCTTTGACTGCTACAACACCTACTACAACCTTTCCAATATGGCGCTTGCCGTCAGCGGTAATGTATCACTCGATGAGGTGCTTGAGGTTGCAGACAGATTGCTTGAAAGTGACTCACCGTTTACGGTGAATCGCGCATTTGAGGACGAGCCGGAGGGCATAGTTAAACACTATGTTGAGGAAAGACTCTCGGTCGTTACTCCTGTTTTCGCATTCGGCTACAAGGAAAAGCCGTCGGCGGAGGGCGATATTAAGCAGGAAACGGCAATGAACATTATTTTTGAAATCGCCGTCGGTCAGATGTCCGATTTTTATAAGCAGATGCTTGAAGACGGGCTTATCAACAATAATTTCGGCACCGAGTATTTCCGCGGTCCCGGCTACGCCGTAACGTCATTTTCGGGCGAGTCGTCCGATCCGCAGAAGGTTGCCGATTGCATCAGAGCGCGTATGAGTGAGCTTAAACGCAGCGGCGTGGATGCCGAAGAATTTGAAATAGTGCGCAAAAAGCACTACGGCAAAATCGTGCGCGCATTTACCGATATTGAAACGGTCGCCAACGGTCTGCTCGTTTCATACTTTGAAAACGATGAGCTGTTTTCCGAGTTCAAAGCGCTGCGGGAGCTTGATGTCGATTATGTGAATAATCTTCTCAGAGCTTCGTTCAATGACGATAAAACCGTGCTTTCGGTTATAATGCCGAAGCAGTAAAATCTATTATTTTGCGGGCAGGCGGGTTTTGCGCCGCCGCCCGTTAAACAAGGAGTGTAACCTATGGAATGGTTTGCCGATTTTGCAAGGGTATCATTCGGCGGCATAAGTAAGGTGTTTGATGTTTCATCCGTATTCTGCGAATTTTATGCAGGCGGTACGCTTATTTCGATCAAATGGTATGCCGTGATAATCGCTTTCGGCTTTATTCTTGCCGCGCTTTACGGCGGCAGAATTGCTTACACCTGGAAGATGGATTTAAGCAAAATGGTCGATGTGCTTATTTACGGTATGTTCGGCGGTATAGTGGGCGCACGCGCATACTATGTAATATTCGAGTGGGAGTATTACAGTCAGCACATAGCCGAAATTTTTCAGATATGGAACGGCGGACTTGCCATATACGGCGGTATAATCGGCGGTATTTTTGCAGGCTTTATCACCTGCAAGGTCGAAAAGCTGAATTTCCTGAATCTGCTTGATTTGGTCGGAATGAGCCTGCTGATAGGGCAGGGCATAGGCAGATGGGGCAACTACGCCAATCAGGAGGCGTTCGGCGGCTTCACAAACGGCAATTACGGTATGATGAGCGAAAAGGTCATGGCGTACATTCAGCGCAAGCCCGGCGAATTCGGACTTGAAAATGTTGCGAATATACCCGCCTACATAGAGGAAAACAACCTTTTCGTACACCCAACCTTCTTTTATGAATCGGTTTGGTGCATAGTCGGATTTCTGCTTCTGTACCTTATTATGAAAAAATTCCGCAAATTCAGCGGGCAGATATTCCTCTGCTACGGTATATGGTACGGCGTCGGCAGGGCTGTAATCGAGGGTATGCGCACCGACAGTTTGTATATCGGCACTACGGGCATCAGAGTTTCGCAGGCACTTTCGGGTGTTATAGTAATCGTGTGCGCGGTGGTGCTTGTTGCGGTGCTTATAAAGCTTAAAGGTAAGCCGAGGCATATTGAGGGCATAGATTATTACCCGAAGAATATGCCGAAATATTATAAAAAGAAAATCGCCGCCGAAAAGGCAGCGCAGAGTGAAAACGGAGGCGAATGATATGGCTGAAATAATCAGCGGCAAGGTCGTTTCGCAGGCGAAGCGCGACGAAATAAAAGCCAAAGTCGCAGAACTGAATGAAAAGGGAATAAGCGTCGGTCTCGCGGTTATTATCGTGGGCGATAATTCTGCCTCGCGCGTGTATGTCAATAACAAGAAAAAGGCGTGTGCCGAGGTCGGCATAGAGTCGTTTGAATATGCTCTGCCCGAAAGCACGACCGAAAAAGAGCTTGTGGAGCTCATAGAAAAGCTCAATAACGATGACCGCGTGAACGGCATACTCTGCCAGCTTCCGCTGCCGAAGGGGCTTGATGAAAAGGCAGTTATAAATTCAATATCGCCCGCGAAGGATGTTGATGCATTCCACCCCGTGAATGTCGGGCATATTATGATAGGCGACTATTCGTTTTTGCCTTGCACGCCCGCGGGAATTATGGAAATGCTCAGATACTACAATATTGAAATCAAAGGCAAAAACTGTGTAGTGATAGGCAGAAGCAATATAGTCGGCAAGCCTATGGCGATGCTTCTTCTTCAGGCTGACGGCACCGTTACCGTGTGTCATTCAAAAACGAAAAACCTTGCCGAAATCACGCGCGCAGCCGATATTCTCGTTGCGGCAGTTGGCAAGCCGAAATTCGTTACAGCCGATATGGTCGGGGACGGCGCAGTGGTTATAGATGTGGGTATGGACAGAGATGAAAACGGCAAGCTCTGCGGCGATGTGGACTTTGAAGCGGTTGAGAAAAAAGCATCATACATTACACCCGTGCCCGGCGGCGTGGGGCCTATGACAATTACAATGCTGCTTGAAAATACGGTGACCGCAGCTGAGCCGTGGAATTAAGATAAACCTTTTGGTTTTGATAACGAAAAAATAGAACGAATCGTACGGGTGGCACCCCGTGCCACCCGGGTCAATCGCGCAGCGATTGACAGATAAAAACAGCATATATTATAAAAACCGCGTTGATTACACCAAATCAACGCGGTTTTCATTTTGCCCTGCGCGTGCATTCTCGCGCATTCGCGCTTAAATACCGCTGCGGGCAAACCGGGTGCCACAGTGTGGCACCCCTACCGTTCGTTCTTTCTTTCCGTATTCAAAAACCGAAAAACCGCGTTGTTTATTCGCTTTCTGAAAACCGAAAACCGAAAACTCGTCAAAAAAACATTGCAAATACCTGATTTTGTGTTAATATATACAATGTATATTTATATTCTTCTTTCGGGAGGGCATTTGAATATGAAAAAGAAAGTTTTAAGCATCATCCTCGCGCTTGTAATGGTGGCGGGTATGCTTCCGTTCGGGGCAATTACTGCCTTTGCGGAGGAGGGTGTAATGTATCTTGAATACAACGCCGAAACAGGTGCATTTGAAGAGCTTACCTGCACGGACTACACCCCACTTGCCGGTGGTGTAACGGCATGGACGGGCGGCTGGTATGTCGCACCGGCAGGGAAGCTGGAGCTTGGCGATGTTAATGTCAACGGTTCGTCATACCTGATTCTGACGGACGGATGCGAGCTTATCGTCAACGGTGGTATACATATCAACAATGGCAGTTCTCTTACGATTTACGCACAGTCCGAGGGCGAAAACGCCGGTAATCTTGTCGCAAACGGTAGAGATTATTGTGCCGGTATAGGCGGATATGACGAGTCTTGTGGCAATATCACAATAAACGGCGGTAACATCACCGCAAACGGCGGTGAAGATGGTGCCGGAATCGGCAGCCGATGGTGTGCTTCTTGCGGCAGTATCACAATAAACGGCGGTAATATCACCGCAAACGGCGGTGAAAGAACTGCCGGTATCGGCAGTGGAAGTCGCGGCTCCTGCGGTAATATAACGATAAACGGCGGTGCAATTGTCGCAAAAGGAGGCACCCCTGATGACAACGACTCAGCCGGTGCCGGTATCGGCAACGGATACAATGGTTCCTGCGGAGATATCACGATAAACGGCGGCGACATAATCGCAATCGGTGCAGATTCGCTTGCCGATTACCAATACTACGGAGGCGTTGCTATAGGCAACTCTTACAAAGGCACCTGTGGCAAGGTCATCATAAATGGTTGCAACATTGTAGCCGCAGGAGGAAGAGCTTCAACAGAGGGTTCTGTTTGCGGCAAGCCTTTTAACGCCGAGGTCGTTCTCGGTAATCATGTATGCGTTTTTGAACGCTACAATGAGGAGATGCTGGTTTCTGACAACATCGGAACGAAGAATTACTGTGATTTGTTTAATTCTTTGGCTGTGGACGGTCTCAGCGGCAGACAGGCTTCGGCGATTAGCGTGCTGGAAAACGGGCTTCCCGATAATGTAATTAAATATTCCGAACGCTATGAAGAATTGGGTATAGCATTAACAAAGTATGAGTTCATTGATTCCGCAACCCCGATTACATCCGAAACCCGTTCACTGACAAGTGGCTGGTATAAAGCAGATGGAGCAGTAACCGTGAGCGTAACTCTTGCCGTTACGGGTAACGTTCATATCATACTGAATGACGGATGCACATTGAGGGTTAACGGAGGAATCAAGGTAGAAAGCGGAAACAGCCTGTCAATTTACTCGAAGTATGAGGGTACAGGTCAGCTTGTTACAAGAGGTTACGATTATCAACCCGGTATCGGTGGCTTTGACGGTGATGCGGGTGATATTACGATTTACGGCGGAAATATAACTGCAACAGGAGGCAATTTCTCAGCAGGCATCGGCGGTGCAAGATATAGAAACGCTGGAAATGTAACGATAGCCGGCGGTACGGTGACGGCAAACGGCGGTGGTGGGGGTGCAGGCATCGGCGGTGGCGGAGATTACGGCAATGGTGGTACAGTAACTATTTACGGCGGCAGCGTTACCGCAAACGGCGGTTACCAAGGTGCCGGTATCGGCGGCGGAAGCCATGGCAACGGCGGAACCGTGAATATTTACGGCGGCAGCGTAACCGCAAACGGCGGTGCAAGAGGTGCCGGTATCGGTGCCGGTACCGGGAGTGCTACTAAAAACGGAGGGAATGTATATATCTACGGCGGAAATATCAATGCTGTCGGCGGGTATCATGCAGCCGGCATCGGCGGAGGTGAAGATACAAACGGTGCGGAAATATATGTAAGCGGCGGCAGTATCATTGCTACCGGCGGCGAAGGCTGTGCAGCTTTCGGTTGCGGTTATAAAACCGATACAATTGTCGCTCTGTCCATTGGTGAAATCTATCCCTGTGATAATGCTGCATTTTATAACGGACGGGATGACAGTATTATTAAAGGTGATATTATTTATCTCACAGATTCTTATACATATATCGGTCCTGTCAATAATACCGCCGTCAAGGACGAACAGGGCAGAAATACGGTATATTTCTACGCCATGTCCTATGCATCAAAACATACAGATTACCTTGCATACAACACAGGCTCGAAAAAATATGAAAAGAAGTCAATCGACGAGGGTAAGGCATTCGGTATTCACGGCTCAACCACATGGGATTTACCGTGGTATGAGGTTGACGGCAATCAGACAATAGACAGCACGGTAACCGTCAACGGTGATGTCAGCCTGATTCTTAAAGAAGGCTGTAAGCTGGAAGCCAACGGCGGTATTACCGTAACCGAGGGAAGCAGTCTGACGGTTTACGGTCAGAGTGTAGGAACGGGCGAGCTTATCGCAAAATCACCTTCCAACAACTCTCCTGCAATAAAGGTCGGTGAAGGTGCAAGGCTGACTGTTCACAGCGGAAAAGTAACCGCATACAACAGCAAATATGCGGCAGGTATCGGCGGCAGCTACCAAGAAAACGGCGGTAATATTACGGTTTACGGCGGCTGTGTTACGGCTTCTTCCGAATACGGTGCCGGCATCGGCGGCGGGTACATCAGCTCAAGTCAAGGCGAATTGTCATTTGCCGACGGTCTCAGTATCAAGGCAGGCAGCACGGCTGATAACAGCACGCTCGTTACAGCCGAGCAATACAAAACAAACAGAAACGGCTATGTGTTCGTTCACTCCCACGATTTTACAGGCAAATACTGTGCAAACGATGCCTATACCCATTCCAGACAATGCACATTTTGTGATGTGTGCTGTGAAGAAGAAGGAAATCACACATTTATTGAAGGTGTATGCTCTGCCTGCAAATATAAATGTAAGCATAGCTTTGCAGACAGGGTTTGTACCCTTTGCGGAAAATCGCAGGAAAAATATATCGCCCGCAGCTGGGATTCCGACAGTAAAAAGGTCGTTTCCTCGGAAATATATATCCCGGAAACAGCCCAAGAAATCACGGCTGACACTACCACGCTTTCAAGCGGATGGTATACGGTTGACGATGAAGTGACAGTTGACGGAAGGATCACCGTTTCGGGCAATGCCAACCTTATTCTCAAGGACGGCTGTACGCTGGAAGTCAAGGGCGGTATCAAGGTCAGCGTTGATAACAGCCTGACAATTTATGCCCAGTCCGACGGCGAAAATACGGGCAGACTTATTGCAGACAGCAGTTCGGGAACTAATGTCATCAGCGGCAGTGCCGGCATCGGCGGTGATAAATATAATCGTGTCGGCAATATTACGGTACACGGCGGCAGAATAATCGCAACCGGCAATGACGGCGGTGCAGGTATCGGCGGCGGTGATAACCGTAACAACGAATATGTCGATAAAAACATAACCGTAACGGTCTATGGCGGTGACATAACCGCAACCGGCAGTGACGGTGCCGCAGGTATCGGCGGCGGATATAACGAGAACGGCGGGACCGTAACGATTAACGGCGGTAACATAACCGCAACCGGCGGTGACCACGGCGCAGGTATCGGCAGCGGATATCACACTCTTGGTGAAGAAGGCTACGGTACCTACGGTGACGGCGGAACCGTAACAGTCAACGGCGGTAATGTAACGGCTGTAGGTAAAATCGATGCCGCAGGCATCGGCGGCGGCCGCAACTGCGACGGCAACACCTTTACCATGACCGGCGGTGTTGTATCGGCAACCGGCGAAAAAGGTGCGGGCATCGGCGGCGGTTTCAACGGCTACGGCACTGATTTTATTTTCAGCGGCGGCTGTGTTACGGCTGTATCCGCATACGGTGCCGGCATCGGTGTCGGATATAACGGCGGCAGCGGTTTCAGTGGTAACCACGAATTTATTGTGGCTGACGGTACAGTTATCAAAGCAGGTGATACGGCGGCTGATTCTTTCGTTACAGCGCAGGTATACGCACAATACAGATACAAAAATGTATCCGTTCACATTCACGATTACACAGGTGAATACAAAAACAACGGCAACGGTACACATTCAAGGCAGTGTGCATACTGTGATGTAGTCGGCACAACATCGGAAGAACACACCTTTGTAAACCATATCTGTGTGTGCGGTGCGACAAGTGAACACAGCTTCACCGGTGACTATGTTGATAATGGCGACGGTACACATTCGCGCAAATGTACGGGCTGTGACGAATTAAGTGCATCGGAAGCACACACCTTTGTTGATCATGAATGCGTGTGCGGTGCGACAAGTGAACACAGCTTCACAGGTGACTATGTAAACAACGGCGACGGCACGCACTCACGCAAATGTATGGGCTGTGACGAATTAAGTGCGCCGGAGGCACACGCCTTTGTTGATCATGAATGCGTGTGCGGCGCAACCAATGAACACGATTTCACCGGCGAATATGTGAACAACGGCGACGGTACGCATTCACGCAAATGTACGGGATGCGACGAAGTCGGTGAGGCGGAAGTTCACACCTATGCAGACGGTGTATGTGTTTGCGGTGCTCACAACTGGGGTAAATACATTGACCGCAGGTGGGATGAGGATAGTAAACAGGTTATTTCCACGGAGCTTGATATCCCGTCAGATGCAAAAGAAATCACGGCAGACACAATCGAAATCGGCGGAGGCTGGTATGTTCTTCGCGAAAATGTTGAAATCGAAAACAGAATCGTTGTAAAAGGCACAGGCGAAAGCCCGACAAATATCATGCTTTTTGACGGCTTTAAGCTTGAAGCAAAAGACGGTATAGAGGTTAACGAAGGTTATGTACTGAATATTTACGGGCAGGCAAATGAAACCGGTGCCATTGTCGCAACCGGAATATATCAAGCCGGCATCGGTGGCGACGATTTAGTCAACGGTGGTACAGTAACCGTAAACGGCGGCACAGTCACGGCTACTTCCGATTTAGGTGCGGGCATTGGCGGCGGAAGTAACGGCAACGGTGGTGCAGTTACCGTAAACGGCGGCATCGTTACGGCTAAATCCTTACAAGGTACAGGCATCGGTGGCGGTTGGAGCAGCGATGTTGGCGGAGCCGGTAGCACAGTAACCATAAACGGCGGCACCGTCACGGCTACATCTGCTGAAGGTGTCGGCATTGGTGCAGGATACCTCTGCGATGACCACGGCACTCTTACCGTGGCAGACGGGTTGTTCATAAAGGCAGGTGATAATGCTGAAGCCGCTGATTTTGTTAATGCCGAAGAATACAAAGCAAACAGAAACCCCTATGTAACTATTTACAAAGCTGCTCCCCACGACCACGATTTCACAGGCAAATATGTTGATAACCATAACGGCACGCACTCCCGCAAATGCACGGGTTGCGGTGAGATAAGCACTCCCGAAGCACATACCTATGTAGACCATGTTTGCGTTTGCGGTGCTCACAACTGGGGTAAATACATTGACCGCAGGTGGGATGAGGATAGTAAACAGGTCATTTCCACGGAGCTTGATATTCCGTCAAATGCAAAAGAAATCACGGCGGACACCAAAGAGCTTGGCGGCGGCTGGTATATTGTTCTCGAAAACATCGAAATAAGCGACAGAATCACAGTAAAAGGCACAGCCCAGAATCCGACGAATATCATCCTGCCCGACGGCGTTACACTTAATGCTACAGCCGGTATAGAGGTTGACGAAGGTTATGTGCTGAATATTTACGGGCAGAAAAATGATACAGGTGAAATAATTGCACAGACTTATATTATAGGTGCAGGCATCGGCGGAGGGGATAGATACAACAACTGTGGTAGTGTTACTGTGAATGGCGGCACCGTCACGGCTACATCCGACGCCGGTGCGGGTATCGGCGGAGGTAATGCAGGCATCGGCGGCACCGTTACCGTAAACGGCGGCACCGTCACTGCTACTTCCGAATTAGGTGCGGGCATCGGCGGCGGTGAATCCGGCGACATTGGCGGCACGGTTACCGTGAACGGCGGCACCGTCACTGCTACTTCCGAATTAGGTGCGGGCATCGGCGGCGGCTATCAAGGCGATGGCGGCACGGTAACCGTGAACGGCGGTACAGTCACGGCTACTTCCCAATCTGGTGCGGGCATCGGCGGCGGAAAAAACGCTGCCAACAACATCGAGGGCGACAACGGCGGCAACGGCGGCAACGGCGGCATTGTAACCGTAAACGGCGGTACAGTCACGGCTACTTCCGAATCTGGTGCGGGCATCGGCGGCGGCTATCAAGGCGACGGCGGTAGTTTCACCATATCAGACGGCACCGTCAGAGCATCATCCCAAAGTGGAATGGCGATCGGTGCGGGCAGCAGCAATGGTAACAACGGCGAATTTGTTTACAAGGGCGGTACGGTTTTACTCGGCACTCTTCCCTCTGCCCACGAGCATACCTTCTCGGATAAATGGAGCCACAATGAATTGGTGCACTGGCACGAATCCACCTGCGAGCACGATGACCTCACCAAGAATATGGCTGCCCACACCTTTGACGAAAGCGGCAAATGTACCGTCTGCGGCTACGAGGATACCGGCATAAGAGCAAAGGTCTGCACCGTAATCCTCACAAGCATTGACGAGCCCGATACGGTGCTGTATTCCGGTACGACAGACGGCACGAATCTTTGCAATATAGCAAATGTTGCAAACGGCACATATCTTATGTCCGTTTCGTGCGAGGGCGCTGTAACGCGCACATACACCACCGAAATCACCGACGGCAGGGTAACGCAGGAGGTCGCGCTCTACGCCGAGGGCGATGTCAACGGCGACGGCGAAATCAATGCGAACGACTACGCGCTCGCGGTCAATGCGGCACTCGGTGCACAAACCGAGGTCGCAAAAGACCTTACCGAAGCCGCCGATTACCAAAAAGCGGTAGCCGACCTCGACGGCGACGGCTTCGTCGATGTGCTCGACGCGGTGCTTTTGGAAAGAAAGATTTTTTGAGTTTTCAGTTTTCAGTTTGCAAAGTTTTCAGTTTTCAGAATTTTCAAAAAACAGCGCAGTTCGTATGAAATGCGCTGATTTTTTGAGTTTAATATTTAATGATGTAGTGTTTTTGTATAGCGAAAATTCAGAGAATTATTGTACGGGTGGCACCCCGTGCCACCCGGGTCAATCGCGGAGCGATTGACAGTTGAAAACAACAATATTGCCACAGTGTGGCACCCCTACCGTTCGTTCTTTCTTTCCGTATTCAAAAACCGAAAAGCCGCGTTGTTTTCGCTTTCTGAAAACTGAAAACTGAAAACTTGAATAATCGGCGCTTTGCGCCCCGAAATTATTCATTATTCATAATTCGTTATTCATCAGTAAAGCTCACAAATTCCCCGATTTTCGCGTTTCTCGGTCTGTTGAGTTCTTCAAGAAATTTTTCCATTTTGCCGTGCGAGGCAATTACCTCTTTTTCAAAATCCTGCGCCTTTATTTTCAATACACCCGCGCGCAGCGCCGAAAGGCGTATGAGATTGTCGCTTGTTACAACACACACATTTTCATTTTTGCCGATCTCGGCAACGGTCTTTTCAATGTAGGCGTCGCCCGTTTCGCGCTCCTTTGTGAACACAACGCCTATGTTATTGTAGGTGTAGCTTTTGCCGCGGTTGCCGGGCACCTTGTACGCATCAAAAACCACTATCACATTGCATTGTGTGAATGCGCTGAAATCGCACATTATATTCAGCAAGCGAGTGCGTGCGGTTTCAAGGTCGTATTCTGCCAGATCCTTGAGGCTTTCCCAAGCGAAAATAACGTTGTAACCGTCAATTATTATGTATTTGCGGCGTTCCTTTTCGGTGTATACGTGCTTTTCTTCAACTCTCGGCGCGGTGTGCGACCAGCGGTAAAACGGGTGCTTGTCTTTGCCGAATTCGCGCTCCATTATCGCTTCAAGCTCCTTGTCGTCTATGTGGAAATTGCGTGCATTTACGCCGACGGTATCGGTCGCTTTCTTTTTCAGGCAGCTTTCAAGGTGCATATATTCCGTAACCTTGTCCCATTTAACATTGAATCCGCCGCCGTGTGCGCAGAATACGGAATCGGGCGTATTTTCAAGGTCGCCTTCGGCATCGTAGCCGTATCCGGCAATTATTTCGTCGGGGTCATGGCATTCTCCGTAGCCGCTCAATTCGCAGAAAAGCCTGCCGTTGCCGCCCGTGTACGCGGCAACCTCGGAGGAATAGCCGTTCAGCGCCGTAACGGGTGCGGTGCCCGTAAGCACCGAAAAGCCGCCCGTATCCTGCGGCGCTTCAAATGTGCCGTGGCGCATTTTTATATCGCTTATGGCTCTGCCGATAAGCTCGGTCGGCACTTCAAGCCGAAAATCGTAATACGGCTCAAGAAGCTTTGACTGCGCCTGCATAAGTCCGTGGCGCACCGCGCGGTATGTTGCCTGCCGGAAATCGCCGCCCTCGGTGTGCTTTAAGTGGGCACGCCCCGCCATAAGCGTGATTTTCATATCGGTAACGGGGGAGCCGGTCAGCACGCCCAAATGCTGCTTTTCGGCAAGGTGCATAAGTATAAGGCGCTGCCAGTTGCGGTCAAGCGAATCTTCGCTGCATCGCGCTGCAAATTGCAGACCGCTGCCCGTCGGCATCGGCTCCATAAGCAGATGCACCTCTGCATAGTGCCGCAGTGGCTCGTAATGCCCCACCCCTTCAACGGTGTTTTCAATAGTTTCCTTATACATCACTCTGCCGCGGTCGGTTTCGATTTTCACATCGAAACGCTGCAAAACGAGCGCTTTCAGTATTTCCGCCTGAATTTCGCCCATTAAAGCCACGTTTATTTCCTGCAGATGAGTGTTCCAGCTCACGCGCAGCATGGGGTCTTCCTCTTCAAGCAGTTTCAGCTTCGGCATAAACTGCTTCGGGTCGCAGTCGTCGGGTAAAACCACGCGGTATGACATAACGGGCTCAAGGTACGCTTTCCCGCGGGATTTTTCGGTGCCGAGCCCGTCGCCGCTCTGCGCGGAATTAAGACCCGTTACGGCGCAGACGGTGCCTGCCGATGCTTCATCGGCTGCCGCATACTTTGTGCCGGAATAAATGCGCAGTGAATTTATTTTTTCTTCAACGCCGTTAATATTGACGGTGCTTTTTACTTTGAGCGAGCCGCCGGTGATTTTCAGGTGAACGAGCCGTTCACCGCGCTCATCGCGGCTTATTTTGAACACCTTTGCGCCGAACTCCGAGGGATGCTCACTTTCGCGCACATAGAGCGAAAGCGCATCAAGAAATTCGTCGATTCCCTCATTTTTAAGCCCGGAGCCGAAAAAGCAGGGAACTGCAAGACGGCTTTTTATAAGGCTTGCCACGGTGTCGGTGTCGGGCATAACGCCGTCAAGGTATTTTTCAAGCACATCCTCGCGGCAGACGGCAAGCTGCTCGTTCATTTCGTCGGTACAGTCTGTGCTGAAATCGATGCAGCAGTCGCCGCAGTATTTTTTCAGCTCTGCAATAAGCTCGGCGCGCTCTCTGCGGGCAAGGTCATTTTTTGTGATGAAAATGAATGTGGGAACATTGTAGTGCTTCAGAAGCTTCCAGAGCGTGCGCGTGTGCGACTGCACACCGTCGGTGCCGCTTATAACAAGTATCGCATAATCAAGCACATCGAGTATGCGCTCCGTTTCGGCGGAAAAATCGACATGACCGGGAGTGTCAAGCAGCGTGATTTCGGTACCGTTGTGAGTAAATACGGCTTGCCCGGCGAATATCGTTATGCCGCGCTCGCGTTCAAGGATGTGAGTGTCCATAATGGTGTCGCCGTTGTCGACGCGCCCCTGTTTGCGAATGGCGCCCGCCTTGTAAAGCATTGCTTCCGCAAGCGTGGTCTTGCCCGCATCCACGTGGGCAATAATGCCGACTGCCGCTTTTTTCATTTTCTCACTTCCTGTTTGTGTATTGATATGATTATACACCATTTTTCATAACTTTGAAAGACTTATTTTACTTTTGCCCCTTTGTAATAATGCGTGAGTATTTCCTCGTATGTTCTGCCTTGCTTTGCCATATAATCGGCGCCGTATTGGCTCATACCCACACCGTGCCCGTATCCGCAGACACTGAAAGTTACGCCCGTTTCGGCACATTCGGCGGTAAAGCATGGGCTTTTCAGTGAAAATGCCTCGCGGATTTCCGCCCCCGTGAATTTTTTACCGGAAATTTCCGCTTCAAGCACCGTTCCGGCATCGGAGGTTTTTACGATTTTCACACAGTCTGCATCGATTTTCTTTTCGCCGCAGTCAACGCCGAGAGCTTCGGCACACTGTTTGAATTGCTCCGGCGTGTATGTTACGGTGGAGGAATAGTAGGGCGAAAGTCTGTCGCCGCGGCTCGGTACACTTACAAGGTATGCGACCTTTGTACCCCACGCGTTTTCGGCACTTTCGGTAGTGCCGCTGCTCAGTGCGCTGAATGCCGCAATGCATAATTCATCCTTGTAATACAGAGCCTTGCTCTCCACTGCTTTTACGGCGTTTTCCAGCTTCTGCTCGTATTTTTCGTAATCGTCGCCCCATTTTTCGCGGCGCGCCGCCTTGCTCATATACCCCTGATGCACCGCGCTGTTGTCGGTTATATCGGCACCGTTCGCGCCGCCCTCTTTTTTCATCCGCAGGGCATTTGTAAGGCACGCCACTGCCTGCGCTTTAAGGGCTTCGTCGGAATACGTTACGGGCATTTCGGCGGCTACACTGCCGCAGACATACTCGAACGCCGAAAGCTCGGTGCATTTTTCCTCGGCGGTTATGAAAACCGTTACCGTTGAGTCATCTGTTTCGCCGTCTTCTGCGGCGGTTTCGGAGTCGATTTTCACTTCGAGACCGCCGCTTTCGGCTTCTTTTTGCGGCGTGCCGAGCACTATTGCGGGCGTTGCCGCCATTACCGCGAATGCGAGAAAAACCGTGATTATGTATTTCTTCATTTTGAGCCTTCCTTTTCGATACTATTTTATTGACATTCGGCGTTTTTTGTTATAGAATAATATGAATTATTGTTTAAGTTTAGTACGAGGGGTGTTATCTTTTGTCAGAATATATTTCTCCCATTCCGCAGGAAGCGCTCGAGCCTTTGTGCGAGGAACTCAGAAAGAATATAGATGTCCCGACATCGTATTTCGACAGATTCGAGGTCAAGCGCGGTCTTCGCAACCGCGACGGCAGCGGCGTTATGGCGGGACTTACCAAAATCTGCTCGGTCGAGGGCTATTATATGGAGGACGGCGAGCGTCAGCCCATCGAGGGAAGGCTCCACTACCGCGGTATGAATGTCAATGACCTTGTTGACGGCTGCATAGCGGAAAACCGCTTCGGCTATGAGGAGGTTGCATATCTGCTGCTTTTCGGCATTCTGCCCACCGCCGAACAGCTTGAAGATTTCAGGGCTCTGCTTGCGGCAAACCGTGATTTACCCGACGATTTCGTTGACGATATGATTATGAAAGCCCCGTCACCGAATATTATGAATAAGCTCTCGCGTTCGGTGCTGTCGCTTTATTCTTACGATGCCGACCCCGACAATCTTTCGCTTGAAAATGTTCTCGGTCAGAGCATTCAGGTGCTTGCAAAGCTGCCGATGATAATGACTTATGCTTACCAGGTAAAGCGCAGGTATTATTATAAAAAGAGTATGTACCTGCATCTGCCGAAGCCCGGGCATTCCACTGCCGAGGCGATTCTATATACAACACGTTCAAATCACACATTTACCGATGAAGAAGCAAAGCTTCTCGACATCTGCCTTATGCTCCACGCCGAGCACGGCGGCGGTAACAACTCGGCATTTGCAACACGCGTGCTTACCTCAAGCGGTACCGATACATACGCCGCGCTGGCTGCGGGCATCGGCTCACTTAAAGGTCCGCGCCACGGCGGTGCAAACCTTAAGGTCGCCGAAATGATGAAGTATATGGAGGAAGCCTGCACCGATATTACCGACGAAGGTCAGGTAGCCGATTTCTTAAGAAAAGTCATAAATAAAGAAGCGGGCGACGGCAGCGGTCTTGTTTACGGTATGGGCCACGCGGTTTATACGCTCTCCGACCCGAGGCAGAAGATTTTGAGGCGCGAAGCCGAAAAGATCGCCTACGATAAAGGCTTCGGCGACAAGCTTGAAGCGCTCATGCTCATTGAAAAGCTCACTCCCGAAATTTTTGCGAGCGAAAAGCACAACACCAAAAAGATGTGCGCCAATGTTGACCTTTATTCCGGTCTTATCTATGAAATGCTCGGCATCCCGATAGATCTCTACACTCCTCTGTTTGCCGTGGCGCGCGTAGCGGGCTGGTCGGCTCACAGAATAGAGGAGCTTGTTACGGGCAATCGTGTAATACGCCCCGCTTATAAGAATGTTGCTCACCGCAAGGAATATGTTCCCATTGATCAGCGCGTTGCAAATTACGAGGGCAATAGAGAATACATCCCGTTTGAAGAACGGTAATGAAAGGATATGACTTCTATGAATAAACTGAAAGGCTCATCCGAAGCCGTAAAAATGAAATATCTGCTTTTCGTTTTCGCGGCGGCGGTGCTTGTGGTGCTCCCTACAAGAGTTTACCAGCTTCTTGCACTTGTTGACCCCGTTACCGGCTTCTATACGTCATCCGATATAACCGTTGCGGTACTCGGTGCCGCACTTGCGGTTTTCGTGCTTCTGTTTTTGCTGTTGAGCTTTATAAGCAAGGAAGTTCCCTCACCGAAGCTTCCCGCCGGCAAAAACCCCGTGCTCGGCATTACCGGCACACTTATGGCGGCGGCACTCGTTTACGATATAGTATCGGTCGAACGTGCGATTTTCCCGACACGCCAGAATTCCGTTTCCATTTACATTTCAATTCTCAAATCAAACCTTGCCGGCTCCGCAGGTGTGTTTTCAATACTGCAGATGGTGTTTGCCCTTTTCGGCGTTATCTACTTTGCGGTGTTCGCCATAAGCCACCTCAACGGCAAAGCATCATATAAGGAGTTCAAGCTGCTTGCGCTTTCGCCCCTTTGCTGGAGTATGACGAAAATAGTTTCGCACATGATGCACGCTATCAGCTTTTTAAGCGTTTCGGAGCTGCTATTTGAAATATTCGCACTTGTATTCCTTATGCTGTTCTTCCTCACGTTCGCCCGCATTTCATCCGGCGTGTTCACACAGGACAGTATGTGGGGCATTTACGGCTACGGACTCAGCGCTTCGCTGTTTGCGGCACTTATTACCGTGCCCAGACTTGTGGTGCTTGCGGTGGGTCTTGACCCCGTAAAAGGCAATGAATTTAATTTTGCCGACCTTGCCTGCCTTATATTTATCCTTTCTTATATTTTCGCTTCACTCGGTGTCGGCTTTAAGGACGGTCTTAAAAACAGACGTACCGTTACCGAGGTCGAGCTTCCCGATGAAGACGAAGCCGTAACCAAAAAGAAAAATTCATCGGCAGCAGGTTACTTCGCCGCAGATGATGCCGAACAGACCGCAGCGGAAAATACCGCTGAACCCGAAACCGACGAAATCGAAATGATGCCGTCGTTTGAAGAGGAGCAGCAGGCTGCCGTCGAGCCCGACATTACCGCCTATGTATTCGGTGATGATGAAGAAAAATTCGAGCCCGGGGAAGTTTTTGAGCCCGAATTTGAAGAAGAGGAAGAAACCGTTATAGAAGAGCCGGCAGAAGTGTTCGTTGAGGATGTGGAAGAAGAGCCCGGCGTTGAAACCGTTATAGAAGAGCCCGTCGAAGTGTTTGTTGAGGATGTTGAAGCGGCGGCAGAGGATACAGCGGAAGAAGAACCCGAAACCGCAGAGCCCGAGGACTTTGCAGAGGAAATCGAAATAACCGCCGAAGCCGACGATGACTATGTCGCGGCAGGCGAAGATGTGTATTTTGCCGCCGATGAAAGCGAAGCCGCGGAAGTACCGCAGGAAGAAACAGACGGCGCAGCGGAAGAAGATTATACCGAGGATGAGGATGATGCTGACGAGGTCAAAGAGAAAAAGCCCCGCAAATCCGCAAGAAAAAGATTCTTCGGCAAAAAGAAATCGAAAGAATACGCAAAGCTCGATGAGGAAATTTCTTCCGTATCGCTTGCGGAACTGAAAAACAGAAACAAATAATACCGCCGCGGTATTTGTGAGGTAAACTATGTTTTTTCAGAATATGGCTATTGCCGCGCAGCAGGTAGCAATTCTGTATCTGATAGTGGCAGTCGGTTTTGCGGTTGACCGCATAGGCATTTTCAAACAGTCCACCGCAAAGCTTTCAAACGATTTACTGTTTTATGTTACAACGCCCACGGTCATAGTGCAGTCGTTTCTGTCTATGAAGTTCGATGCCGAAACCGTCAGGTCATTCGGCATAGCATTCGTATGTATGGCGGGCACGCTCATTGTGGGGCTTGTGCTTGCGCTGCCGTTTTTCAAAAAAGCGGGCAACGATACCGCGGTGTTCAAATATGCCGTAACATACGGGAATATGGGTTATATGGCGCTGCCGCTTTGCCAGGCAATGCTCGGTGATGAGGGTGTGTTCTACTGCTCGGCAGGCGTTGTGGCGTTCAACATTCTTTCGTTTACACACGGTATATGGCTTATGACGCGCGACGGCGGCAAAAAAGTGAAGTTTGACCTGAAAAGGCTTGTGCTCAATCCCGGCGTTATATCGGTGCTCATAGGCGCGCCCCTTTTCGTGCTCGGAGTGAAGCTGCCCGTGGTGCTGCAAAAAACGGTCGACCACATTTCAAATCTCAATACGCCGCTTGCAATGCTGTTTCTCGGCACATACATAGCCAATACCGATTTGAAATCAATGTTCGGTGATAAGCGCAACTACCTTGTGGTGCTTTTGAAGCTGCTTGTTCTGCCCGCGGCAATGCTTGCAATATTCCGCCTTTGCGGAATAAGCGGGGCGCTGCTTACCGCGCTTATTATTTCGGCATCCGCGCCGAGCGCAAACAATACCGTAATGTTTGCCGCGAAGTATGATAAGGACACGGGCGTGGCATCAAAAATCGTTGCCATGTGCTCGCTTTTCTGCATAATAACCATACCCGTTATGATAGCGTTTGCGGGCATAGTTTAGCGGAAAAGATTTTCAGTTGTAAATCGCGGAAAACGATAATATAATTTATTCAGAAAGGAATGGTACCGTGAAACTCGTTATAGGTATAATCAACAGCGATGATGCATCCGAACTGCTCGGTCAGATTACAAAATCCGGCTTTCAGGCAACGAAGCTTTCCACCTCGGGCGGCTTTCTGAAAATCGGCAATGTTACCGTGCTTGTCGGCGTGGAAGATGAAAAAGTCGATGAAGTTGTCGAAATTTTCAAAAACTGCTGTTCAAGGCGCACACAGATGATACCCGCCGCACCGCCGTTTATGGGCGAGGGCTTCATAAGTGCCGCTCCGGTTGAGGTAACAATAGGCGGCGCAACGCTGTTCATTGTTGATGTTGACAAGTTCCTGAAAATATGATTAAGAGTTTTAACGGCTCGCCGCTTGACGAGTCAGTGGCAAATATGTTTGCAGGCGGCAAAAAGCCGCACGCCGTGCTTATTGACGGCGGCACCGCCGAAGAACGCGAAAAGCTTGCGCAGTTCGTTGCATCCGTTATGGTGTGCGGCGGCGTCGACAAGCCCTGCGGTGCGTGTGAGCATTGCCGCAAGGCTGCGGAAAATATCCACCCCGATATTATTCAGGTGAAAAAGCCCGATGACAGAAAAAGCTTTGTAAAAAACGATGTGAAGCAAATGGTCGCGGATGCTTTTATCACACCGAATGAAGCCGCAACAAAGGTTTTCGTTATATCCGAAATGCAGTTTATGAGCGAGGAGTGCCAGAACGTTCTCCTGAAAATTCTTGAAGAGCCGCCCGTGTATACCGCGTTCATTCTCACCTCGCAGACCGTCAGTGCAGTAATCGGCACGGTGCTTTCGCGCGTGGTGCGCCTGCGGCTCGGCAGCGGCGGCGAGGATTTCGGTGAAAAGGCGATTGAAACGGCAAAAAGCATAGCGCTTTGTGTCGGCACGCCTTATGAATTTGACAGAATTGCCGCGACCGCACCGCTTGACGGCAACAAACAGCTGACCGCCGGGGTGCTCAAAGCATTGCAGTATCTGTTCAGGGATGCCGTTGCGCTTAAAAACGGCGGCGAAGCGCTGTGCGCTGAGTTCACCGCCGAGTCGCGCAAACTCAGCGAAACGGTAAATCTCGGCAGGCTTCTTGATTTATACGATACGGTGTGCGCATTTTCGCGCTCGCTTGAAAATAACCCGAATTACACGCTGCTTTCGGCGGCGTTAAGTTCAAAACTATGAAAAACGGAGAAATTTTATGGCAGAAGTTGTAAGTGTCCGCTTTAAGGAAGCGGGTAAGGCATATTTTTTTGAGCCTGCTGAAAACTGTACCTATAAAAAGGGCGATATGGTCATTGTTGAGACAGTGCGCGGCATTGAATGCGGCGAGGTCGCAGACGGGAACCATACCGTGAGTGAAAATGAAATAGTCAGTCCGCTTAAAAAAATCGTGAGAGAGGCAACACCGCAAGACCTGAAAACTCTTGAAGCCAACCGCAAAAAAGAGGCTGAAGCATTTCAGTTCTGCGAAAAGCGCGTTGAAACTCTCGGTCTCGATATGAAGCTTGTTGAGGTCGAATGTGCATTCGACGGCAGCAAGATGCTTTTCTACTTCACATCCGATGACAGAGTCGATTTTCGCGAGCTCGTTAAAAACCTTGCTTCGCAGTACCACACAAGAATAGAGATGCGTCAGATCGGCGTGCGCGATGTGTCGAAAATGCTCGGCGGTATCGGCATCTGCGGCAGACCGTTCTGCTGCTCACAGTACCTTAACGATTTTTACCCCGTATCCATAAAAATGGCAAAGGAGCAGGGGCTTTCGCTCAACCCGACTAAAATCAGCGGTACCTGCGGCAGACTTCTGTGCTGCCTTAAATATGAGCAGGATACATACGAGTACCTTGCGAAAATTACACCGCGAGTAAATTCCGTGGTCGATACCCGCGAGGGCAGGGGCGTTGTGGTCGAGAATAACCTCATAACCGGCATCGTTAAGGTGAAACTCGACAGAAGACCCGAGGCGATTCCCGCAGAATTCAACCGTGCCGAGGTCAGAATTGTCAAGGCAGGCAAACCGAAAATCGAGGATGACGGCGCGGATATTGAAGAATAATGTAAAATTCTATTGAATTTTGCAAAATATGTGTTACAATTAAGAAAAAATACAAGGAGGTCAAGAAAATGGCATATAAGATTACAGACGCTTGCATCTCTTGCGGTGCTTGTGCAGCAGCTTGCCCGGTAGAGGCTATTTCCGAGGGTGACGGTCAGTACGTAATCGACGCAGCTACCTGCATCGAATGCGGCGCTTGCGCTGACAACTGCCCCGTAGAGGCTCCCGTTGCCGAATAATCAAAACGGTTTGTTTTTATAAAAAGGCGCAGATTTTACATCTGTGCTTTTTTATTTTTTGCATTTTTCGTGCAAATGTGAAAATTTTATAAATTCAAGCAAATAGTTGTTTTATTTTACATTTATTTGTGTTATAATTCATAGGATAATGGTTTATTATGCGAAAGTGCCGCAAACTTTTGATTACAGGAGTGTTTTTATGGAGTTCAAAAGATTTCTCGATATAACCGATTTCTCCCGCGAGGGACTTCGCGAGGCGCTGAATCTTATGACTTATATAAAAGAAAACCGCAATGCCTATGCTGCTGCGCTTGAAAAACGCACCGTTGCCATGGTGTTCGGTGAGGGCGCCCGCAACAGCGAAGCATTTTTCAAATGTGCCGTTACGAGAATGGGCGGTATGTCGTTCGATTTCAAGCTTTCCGAGGGCGAAACCTTTAAGGATGCGGCGGCTGTTCTCACCGCTTGCTCCGATATTATCGTGATGAATCACTCCAAAAAGGGCGCGGCAAGGGCAATGTCGCTTTATGCAGGTGTGCCGGTTGTTAATGCAGGCGACGGCGGCAGGGCATTCCCCGTGCAGACGCTTGCCGATTTTGCAACCGTCTGGGCTGAAAAAAAGCACGTTTCCAATATGAAAATCGGATTTTCAGGCGATTTTTCAAACAATGCGCTCGTTCGCAATCTCCTGCAGTGCCTTAATCTTTACAACGGCAATGAATTCTATTTTGTTTCGGTAAACGGCAAGCCGCTTTCCGATGAATATACAAAAATCATGGACAAGCGCGACAAGGCTTATGCGGTTTACGACAATCTTTTCGATGTGCTGCCGGAGCTTGATTTACTGTATATGACAAAGGTCGACAAAAGCTCTTTTGACAGCGAAATTATGTATGAGGCGCGCAAGCACAATTTCATTCTTGACGAACGCCTTATGATGACTGCGAAGCCCGACCTTGTTATTCTGCACGCGTTCCCCAAGGGCGAAGAAATCGACAGTTATGTTGACGGACTTCCCAACGCCGGCTACTATTCGCAGATGGATTACACCGTAGATGCCTGCACGGCGATTCTGCTGAAGCTTGTAATGAACAGAGCGGGCAGAATAATCACCCCGAGCTATGAGGAAAAAACGCACGATGCGTACTGCGGAGCGGAGGATTGCATAACCTCAACCGAAAAATACCTGCCGCCGCTTTTCCACGAAACCGCAGACGGTACGCTTATATGCAAGTATTGCGGCAGAGTTATTAACAAAGAATGAAAAAAATACTTGTTATAAAAGGCTCGGCGAGGGCAAACGGTTATACAAACACCGTTCTTGCAGAGGCTTTGAAGAATCTTGCGGACGAATGTGAAATAAAAGTTTTCGATGCTTATGAAAAGGCGTTTGATTTTTGTGACGGCTGCGGCTGCTGTGATGAAAACGGTACCTGCCGTCACCGCGACCTTGACGGATTCTTTGCCGATTTTGAAAACTGCGATGTGCTTGTAGTGGCAAGTCCCGTTTACAACGGTACCTTCACCGCGCCGGTCAAAGCTCTTACCGACAGACTTCAGCCGTATTATTCGTGGTTTTATTCGCACTCCAAAATTTCCAAAGCTGCAAAGCGTCGCAAAGCAATATTGCTGAGCGCGTCTGGCAGAGCCGGTGGCGAGTGCGCCTATATGGAGCAGCAGCTTAAGTTTATATGTTCCGTTACAAATATTGAATTTTGCGGCACGGTGCTTTGCCCGTTTACCGACACATTGCCGGATATTGACGGCGCCGCAGCCGAATTTGAAAAAATGCTGAAAAGGAGTTTAAGCGATGAGTAAAAGGCTGAAAGTGATAATTGCCCTTGTTCTTGCCGCGGCGGCGGTCTGCGCCGTTATCGCGGGGGTAAATGCTTTTACCGCCAAGGACAGTGCATTCACATTCAATACTCCCATGCTTATAAATGTAAATACAACGGTTACGGGGCAAATCAAAAACTCCTCCGATACCGAAAGCTATATGTTCGAGGTGCAGGATAACGGCGCTTTGAGTATTCTGCTTGAGCAGGAGGAGCTCAGGGATATTGTTGATGACGGCTGGCATATAACAATATATAAAATGGAAAATGACAGCGCGAAAACATACGCCGAGCTTGCGAATTATAAGGCGTATATCAATACCGTAACTTCAAACTGGAGTGAGATAGGCATTACTCCCGGCACATACTGCATCGTGGTGGAAGCCGGTACGCTCTTCATTCCCGGCGAGTTCACTTTAACGGTGTTTTTCAGCAAAACCGATAATTACGAGCGCGAAGTGAACGATACCAAAGCAACCGCAACGCCCATCGAGTTGAATCACGCCCGCTTCGGCTCCTCCAATGAGCGCAGCAGCGGCGTGGATGTTGACTGGTATGTGTTTGAAATCAAATCGGATATGACGGTCGAGGTTTCGTTTAACCATACTGCCGATACAATGCCGCAATCCGGTTGGGTTATAAGCGTGCTTTCCGAAAACGGCGATATTCTTTCGGATTTCTCATCCGACCTCAACAATACAAAATTAAATTCCGGTATTCTCGGACTTAAAGCGGGTAAATACTATGTGCGCATAGATTCGCAGGTGCTCAGCGATATGACATATTCGCTGCTTGTTTCCGCAAAGGTACACAAGGATTACGAGTATGAATTCAATAACAGCACATCTTCGGCTACCGCCTTGCCCATAGGCAAGACAATGCACGGCTCGCTCGCTTCAAGGCTGCTCGGCCTTGACCGCGACTACTGGAAATTCACCCTTGAAAATGACTGTGTCGCAAACATTTCGTTCACTCACGACGATTTGTTTGAAGAAAAGAGCGGCTGGAACGTACGCCTTATAAGAGAGGATTCCGGCGAAACGACCGAGCTTGTCAAGAAAGTATCCGCGTGGAATCAGCCCGAGCTTGCAATAGACGGCATCGGTTTGAGGGCGGGCACGTATTATGTGTGCCTTGATTCCGACTCCATCGCCTCCAATAACGCGGAATACGGCATTACCGTTACCACCTCAACGAATGCCGCATACGAAACCGAGCCCAATAACGATATGGCTTCGGCGAAGACGATGACGCTCAACAAGTACTGCTACGGTGCGCTTATTTCCTCCAATGTCGATTACGATGTTGACTTCTATAAGTTCACGCTTACCGAGCAGAAGCGCGTAAGTGTGGAATTTGCCCATACCGCAAATCCCGAGGACAGCCGCACCGGCTGGACAATAAGCATTCTCGATGCAAGCGGCAAAAAGGTATTCGCATACGATTCCGCCTGCAACAGAGATTTCGTTTCCTCCGAAGTGCTCAACCTCGGTGCGGGCACATACTATGTCAAGGTCGAAAACGGACTTGAATCCGTTGAAACACCTTATTCCGTAAGATTGGTCGGTGCAAACTGATGAAAAAAATCACGGTCGCCATACTGACTGCCGCGCTGCTGCTCCTTTCGGGCTGCGGCGTCGGCGCCAAGCGCGAAAATTCGCAAAAGACCGTTGCGGCATCATTTTACCCCGTTTATATTTTCACGGCGAATCTGCTTGACGGCGTCGACACCGTAAAGGTTGAGTGTATGGCTCAGCAGACCGTCGGCTGCCTGCACGATTACACGCTGCTTGCGGGCGATGTACGCCTGCTTGCCGATGCCGATGCGTTCGTTATCAACGGTGCGGGTATGGAGCAGTTCATTACAGATGTCTATAAAAATGTTGACGGGTTGAAGATCATTGATTCGTCAGCCGGTATTGAGCTTTTGTGCGATGAATGCGACCACGACCATGGCGATGGCGGCGAGGATGAGCACCGCGGCCACCACCACGAAAACAATGCGCATATCTGGCTTTCGGTAAAAAATGCCGTTACGCAGGTCAAAAATATCGCAGACGGACTCGCAGAGGTTTTTCCCGAGTATGAAAATCAGATAAAATCAAACTGCGAAAATTATGTCAAAAGGCTTAATTCGCTTTATAATGAGCTTGTCGAAAGCTCCGCTTCGCTTTCGGGCGAAAAGGTCATAACTTTCCACGAGGCATATATTTATATGGCAAAAGAGCTCGGGCTTGAAATATTCGACTCGATCGAAAGCGATGAAGGCGGTGAGCCCTCCGCAAAGGAGCTTGCTTCGCTCTGCGATGAAATAAAAGAACACAATGTGAAAGCCCTTTTCACCGAGCCGCAGTATAACGGCACGGCGGCAGATATTCTTGCGGCGGAAACGGGCGCAGGCGTATTTGTACTTAACCCCGTTGTAAGCGGCGGCAGCGAGCTGACTGCTTACGAGGATATTATGAGAGAAAATATAGAAACGATCAAAAAGGCGGTGAAATGAATGGCGTCCGAAAACGGCTGCGGGCTTTGTAAAATATCGGTCAATAACCTCGGCGTGAAAAAGAACGGCAATGTGCTTCTGTCGGACGCTTCGTTCGAGATGCACTGCGGCGAGCTTACCGCGCTTATAGGTATAAACGGCGCGGGCAAAACCACGCTCGTAAAATCAATAATTGGTGAAATCCGCCACGAGGGCAGCGTCGGTTTTGAAAGCCACGACGGCGACAAGCTCGATAAGGTTACTATCGGTTATGTGCCGCAGCACCTTGATTTTGACCGCTCCGCCCCCGTGAGCGTAGAGGATTTTCTGCTTATAGGCAGAACGAATGCTCCCGTGTGCTTTGTGAAAAGCAGAAAAAAAGCCGCGGAGCTTGACGAGATGCTTGAAATGGTCGGCTGCACAGAGTTGAGGAACAGAATGCTCGGCGAGCTTTCCGGCGGCGAGCTTCAAAGGGTGATGCTTGCAAATGCGCTTCATCCGCTGCCGGAGCTGCTTATACTTGATGAGCCCGTTTCCGGCGTTGATGTTCGCGGCAGCGAAATATTTTACAGAGTTATATCCGACCTTAAAAAGAATTACCACATGGCAATAGCCATGGTCACACACGATCTCGGTATGGTCAGCGACTTTGCCGACAATGTTGTGCTGATAAATAAAACGGTGCTTAAATGCGGAACGCCCGATGAGGTTTTCGCTTCCGAGGAATTCAAAAACACATTCTTCCTCGCACCGGGAAAGAGGGGCTGACCGTGCAGTTTATTTACGAAATATTCGGCATGCTTCCTTTTGCGTGGGCAGATTATAAATTTATGGTGAACGCGTTTGTTGCCATGCTCCTTATAGCTCCGCTTATGGGCGTGCTCGGCACAATGGCGGTCAACAATAAAATGGCGTTTTTCTCCGATGCACTCGGGCACAGCGCATTTACGGGCATAGCGCTCGGCGTGCTTCTCGGTATAGACAATGAGTTGTTTTCGCTTATTGCCTTCGGTGTGTTCCTTGCGCTTGTAATAACCCGAGTTAAAAATAACGGCAGAGCATCGGCGGATACCGTCATAAGCGTGTTTTCCTCAACGGCGGTCGCGCTCGGTCTGCTTGTGCTTTCGCGCGGCGGCGGATTTTCAAAATACAGCTCATACCTTGTGGGCGATATTTTAAGCGTAACCCCCGGCGAAATTGCAATGCTCGCAATTACATTCGCTGCGGTTATGGTGGTGTGGGCGCTTATTTACAACAAGCTTCTCACCGTATCAATAAACCGCGAGCTTGCGGCGGCAAAGGGCATTAAATGTGTGCTTTACGAAAATATTTTCGTGGTCGTTGTTGCGGTCGTCGTTATGATGTCAATTAAATGGGTAGGCATACTTCTTATAAATTCGCTGCTTATTCTGCCCGCGGCTGCGGCGCGTAATGTGGCGAAAAATTCAAGGCGGTACCTTGCCGGCTCGGTGGTGCTTGCATTTGTATGCGGTATTACGGGACTGCTCGTTTCGTTCTATACCGATACATCTGCCGGTGCAACCGTTGTGGCGGTGCTTGCCGCGGTATTCTTCATAACCTACGCATTCAAAAAGAAATAAAGAATAATCCGAAAGGAATGTATATATATGTTTTTATCACAGGATATAGGCGTTGACCTGGGTACTGCCAATACTCTCGTATTCGTAAAGGGCAAGGGCATAGTTATCAGAGAACCGTCTGTTGTGGCGGTCGATGAGCGCACCAATCCCAAATCGGTTGTTGCCGTGGGCGCGGATGCCAAAAGGATGATAGGCAGAACACCCGGCTCCATTACTGCGGTCAGACCGCTTGAAGCGGGCGTTATTGCAGATTTCGATATGACAAGCGATATGCTCAAGGAGTTTATTAAAAGGGCAATAAGCAGCTCGCCCTTTAACAGAGCAAGGGTTATGATATGCATACCCTCAGGCGTTACCGAGGTCGAAAGACGTGCGGTTCACGATGCGGCAAAAAGCGCAGGCGCAAGGTATGTAAGTCTTATTGAGGAGCCTATGGCGGCGGCTATCGGCGCGGGGCTTCCCGTGCTTGAAGCAACAGGCAGTATGATTGTCGACATCGGCGGCGGCACCTCCGAGGTGGCGGTAATATCGCTCGGCGATATAGTTACCGCCAAATCAGTGCGTGTTGCGGGCGATAAATTCGATGAAGCAATCATCTCCTATGTGAAAAAGACATTCAATCTTCTTATCGGCGAACGCTCTGCCGAGGATATTAAAATAAAGCTCGGCTCGGCATACCCCTATGAGGGCGAAGCCGCTATGGAAATAAAAGGCAGAAATCTTGTTGACGGTCTGCCGAAATCGGTCGAAATCACAAGCGCGCAGGTGCGCGAGGCGCTCGCGGAGCCCGTTGACAAAATCCTCGATTCCATTCGCTATACGCTTGACAGAACGCCCCCCGAGCTTGCGGCGGATATTATCGAACGCGGCATAACCCTTACGGGCGGCGGCGCACTCCTCAGGGGACTTGACAAGCTCATAGCCACCGAAACGGGTATGCCCGTCCGCGTTGCCAAAAATCCGCTTGACTGTGTTGTGAACGGCACCGGTATATGCCTTGAAAAAGATCTGCTCGGTTTAGGCGGGAAATAAGGTAATTGACGATGAAAAGATTTTTTTACAGCGACAGCTTCAAACGCCTTGTTGTAATTGCGGCGGTGCTGTTTGCGGGCGTGCTCTGTGCATCGTTTTCGCATAAGGCATCATCACCGCTTACATCGGTGCTCGGCGTTGTGTTCTCGCCGCTTCAGAAAATTTCGGCTTCAATAGCCGGAAATCTTGACGGACTTTCGGCTTCGTTCGTTTCGTCATCCGTTTATAAAGAGAAAAACGATGCGCTTGAAGCGGAGCTTGCCGAATACCGCAAAAAGCTTGCGGATTACGACGAACTGAAAAAGAAGATGAAATCCTACGAAGCGCTTTACGGCGTTAAGCAGGAAAATCCCGATTACAAATTCTGCGGCGCATCCGTTATTTCACGCGATGCGGCGGATGCGTTCGGCTCATTCGTGCTCAATGTCGGTTCTAAGGACGGCGTTGCCGTCGATGACCCCGTTATTTACGGCGATTATGTGCTCGGCATAGTCAAAAAGGTGAACAGCGCGACCTGCGTTGTGTATTCGGTGCTTGACCCGCGCGTAAAAATCGGCGCATTCGAGTCCGGCACGCGCGAATACGGCTATGTGAGCGGTGACGAGGAGCTTTTCAAAAGCGGACTTTGCAGGCTCACGGGGCTTGATACGTCAACATCCGTTGTCAGCGGCGGCGTAGTCTGCACCTCCGGTGCGGGCGGCGTGTTCCCCAACGGGCTTATCATAGGCGAGGTCAATGCCGTTAAAAACGACGATGTTTCATCGGCATTTTACGCCGAGGTAAAGCCGTTTGCCGAATTTGAAAATGTCAGCGACGTTTTCGTGATAACCGATTTCGAGGGCAAGGGCGATATAAACTGATTTACTGTATTTTGTATGAAAAGGGGTGAGGAACTTGCGCTTCGGTGAAAATAAAAAACTTATATTAAGGCGGGTTATGCTGGCGGTGATAATCGTCGGCGCTGCGGTGCTGCAGAATGCCTGCGGAACTCTCAAAGTGCCGTTTGCGGCAAGGCCCTTACTGCTTATACCGCTGTGTGTGTGCGCTTCAATGTTTGAAAGCAACACCGCATCTGCACTTTTCGGCGCATTCGGCGGCATACTGTGGGATGTGAGCGCCGCCTGCGACGGCTTTAACGCCGTTGTCATTATGCTTTTCGGCGCGGGCTGCAGTCTGCTTATAAGCCACTTTATGCGCAACAATATAGTTACCGCGCTTGTGCTTTGCGGTTCTGCCACGGCAGTTTATGAGTTTATTTATGCCGTTGTTTTTCGCGCTTTCCGCGGTGTTTCGCCGTTTGCGGGATTTTTTACATACAATGCTCCGGCGTTTCTGCTCACGGCTCTGTTTATACCCGTGTGCTATTTTGCCGTAAAGCTCATTTACAGAAACGGAGGTGCTTCTGCCGATGCCGGTTAAATTAAGAAAAAGAAGAGCACGCATAGGCAGAATAGCCACCGCGTGCATATTTGCGCTTATTGTGCTGCTGCTTGTTAAAACCCAGCTTATTGACGGCGAAAAATACAAATCTGCGGCTGAAAGTATGGCGGTCGCCACAAGTACCGTCAAAGCCGACCGCGGCGAAATACTCGACTGCAACGGCAATCCGCTTGTTACGAACAGGCTCGGCAATTCGCTCGTTTTCAAATACGCCACATTCCCGGACAAGCAGAAAGAACGCAACGAAGTTATTTTCGCGCTCATAAATCTGCTTGAAAAAGAGGGCTTCAAGTGGGTGGATATGTCGCCCGTTGTCTGCGGTGCCGACGGCAAATTTGCAATAGATAAGAAAAAAACGCAGGAATTTGAATACATGGTGTCCGACAATATGCTTTCGCTTGAAAAGGGCACCAAAGCCACCGCGGATGAATGCCTCGATGCGCTCATTGAACGCTACGGGCTTGAGGGGTATTCAAGAAGCGATGCGAGAAAAATATCCTCGGTGTGCTTCGGTATGAAGTATCTGTATTTTTCGGACCAATACCCATACACCTTTGCCGAGGATGTTTCCACAAAGCTCGTTTCGCAGATAATGGAGCAAGGCTCATTTTACAGAGGCGTGGAAAGTGATACCGTATCATTCCGCGAGTATGCCGATGTTACGGATTTTTCGCATATACTCGGCGTTGTCGGCTCCATAAGTGCCGAGGAATATGATGAGGAAAGCAAGCTTCTCGAAGAAAAACTCAAGGACGGTACTTTGAGCAGCAAACAGCGTATGGTCATAAACAGTAATGCCTATACGCTCAACGATAAATACGGCAAAAGCGGCATTGAAAGCGCAATGGAAAAATACCTGCGCGGCACGAACGGCATCAAGACCGTTACAACCGCCTCCGACGGTACCGTGACCGAGGGCTACCTTGCAAAGCCCGTTCAGGGCAATACCGTTGTTACCACCATTGATGCCGGTTTGCAGAAGGTCGCGGCAAAGTCGCTTGCCGCCATGATAGACGATAACCAGAGCACCGAGCTTTTCGGCAAAGCGGGTGCAATGGTGGTGCTCAACTGTAAAACGGGCGCGGTGCTTGCAAATGTTTCGCTCCCCACATACGATATTACAAAGTACTTTGAAAATTACGATAAGCTTGCGAGCGATGTTTCAAGCCCGCTCTGGAACAGAGGCTTTCAGAGTACATACGCCCCCGGCTCAACCTTTAAGCCCGCCATGGCAATAGCGGGACTTGAGGAGGGTGTGCTGAACATAAACACCTGCTTCGAGTGCACGGGAACGTATGTTATTGAGGATCAGATATTCGGCTGTCTGTCGCAGCACGGCTACCTGAATGTTACAACTGCTTTGCAGCAGTCCTGCAATATATTCTTTTATGAAACGGGCAGACTGCTCGGCATAGATAAAATGAACAAATATTGCAACCTGCTCGGTCTCGGTCAGAAAACGGGTATAGAATTACCCGAAGCGGCAGGGGCTCTTGCGAGCATTGCAAATAAAGAGGCAAACGGTCAGGTCTGGAACCCCGGCGATACCGTTCAGGCGGCGATCGGTCAGTCAGATAACCTTTTCACTCCGCTTCAGCTTGCCAACTACTGCGCCACAATAGCAAACGGCGGCACGCGTATGAAGCCGTACATAATAAAATCCGTGCTTTCGGCGGATATGTCCGAAGTGATTTACGAAACGCAGCCCACTGTGCTCAATAAAATAAATGTCAGCGATGAAACTTTGCGCATAGTCCGTCAGGGTATGCACGAGGTCGTTCAGCTTTCAAGTCCGTCAATATATTATGATAGCTGTATTGTCGATGCGGCGGGCAAAACCGGCACCTCGCAGGTCAAAAGAATAACTCCCGGCGGCGGTGTTATGGAATGTACAAACGGCTTTTTCATAACATTCGCACCGTTCGATGACCCCGAAATCGCCATAGCCATAGTGGCTGAAAATGCACTCAGCGGCAGCCGCACCTCGCAGGCGGCGGTCGATGTCTATAATTACTATTTCGGTCAGCGCTCAACCGTTAAGCAGGCGCAGGTCGACAATGTGCTTATTCCGTAAGAGGTGAAATTATGAAGGTTATATGCATAGCATCCGCAAAAGGCGGCGTGGGTAAATCCACATTCTGCACCGAAGTCGGAAAAAAGCTTGCCGCAATGAAAAAACAGGTGCTGCTTGTTGATATGGATATAGGCGTAAGAAGCCTTGATATACTCCTTAACGCCGCGGAAAAGACCGTTTACAACTGGGGTGATGTTCTGCACGGCAACTGTGATGCGCGCAAGGCGATAATAAACACCGAATACGGCGTGTCTCTGCTTGCGGCACCCGTAAGCTTCAGCGATGATTTCACAGCGGAAAACTTTGCCGCGTGCATTGGGGCGTATAAAAAAGATTTCGATTTCATTCTTCTTGATTCACCCGCAGGCCTTGAAAGCGGTTTCCGCCTTTCCGTAAAATGTGCGGATGAATGTATATTCGTTACCACACCCGATGCGGTGAGCATACGTGCGGCGTCAAGTGCCGCGCTGAACGCGCGCGCACTCACCGATGCCGTGCAGCTGCTCGCGGTGAACAGATTCGACAGACACCTGCACAAAAAAATCTGCATAGACGATATAATCGATACGGTCGGTGCAAGGCTTCTCGGCATCATTCCCGAGTCGGATGAAATTTACGATTCACTTTCGGGCAAAAAGATACCCGACGACTGCAAGGGCAGTCAGGCGTTTTTGCGCATAGCAAAGCGTATGTGCGGCGAAAATGTTGCTTTCAGAGTCAAAAATATTTGACAGCACGGCTGCATAGTGCTACAATACAAACATATATTAGCAAGGGGGGCCGGCGGACACCGGCTGAGATAGAGAACAGACCTTCTCTGACCCTTATACCTGATGCGGATAATGCCGCCGTAGGAATGTCTTGAAAGATTTCACCCCGCGGCGCGCACCGCGGGGTTTTCTTTTGGGAGGATTTTTATGGCGCGTTCGGCTCTTAAAACGAAAAAAGTTGCGGAAAGTGCGATTATGATTGCCGCGACTGTGATTCTGTCGGAATTTACGGTTATAAAATTCGCATTCGGCGGCAGCGTTACGCTGTTTTCGCAGGTGCCGCTTGTGCTTGTTTCATACCGCTACGGCGTAAAATGGGGCGCCGCAACGGGCTTTGTTACCGCGGTAATCGAACTGCTGTTCGGGCTTGAAAATTTCACCTACATAAAAGGGATAGCGGCATTTGCAGTCTGCTTTTTTGCCGATTACATCATAGCGTTTACGGCAATCGGCTTCGGCGGTGTTTTTCGCGGCAAATTAAAAAGCACGGCGGTGAGTCTCGCTCTCGGCGGTGTTTGTGTTTCGGCGGTGCGCTTTTTGTGCCACTATGTAAGCGGCGTTACAATATGGAAAGAATATGCCGGCGATATGAATGTTTATTTGTATTCGCTTTTGTATAACGGCGGTTTTATGCTGCCGGAAGCCGTAATTACCGTGCTTGGACTTGTTGCGGTCGCGTTTATTTTCGATATAGACAGCAGCGAAATCCGTCCTCGCAAACGCCGTAAGTGTGAATAAATTGTAAAACCGAGTATTCAAATGCCGAAAATGTTTGAAATTTTGCGGAGATAATGCTAATATATAATATACCGATCAAATCACTTGCGTTTTCAGGGAGGATTGACTCTTGAAAGACCTTAATAAAAAGAAAGATTCCGCAGTCGATAAACTTGAATCAGCCAACGCTTTTGACAGCGGCGACCTCAACGATGAACTCGACAGACTCGCCGAGACATTCAAAGCCGAGCTTGAAAAAGCCAAAGCCGATGCCGAGCTCAGCGAGCGAATGGGCGAGATCATACAGGGCATAGACGATACCGAGGAGTATAACGAGGAGGATTATTGCCAGTGCTGCGGCGAGCGTAAGCGCGACAAATCCGTTTCCGAAAACTACGAATACTGCTCCGAATGCCGCGAAGCGATGAAGCATTACCCGTTAAGCGGCTCGCTTATTGCCGTGCTTGCGGTCATGGTTGCCGCCGCCGTAATTTCGCTTATGGTGTTTGTAAACGATTTTACAGGCTACAACAAGCTCGCTCAGGCTGAAAAAGCGGTAAACGAAAAAAAGCTTTTCACCGCGCTCGATTTGTACGACGAGGCGATTTCAAGCTTTGAAGAAAACGAAATCGTTGCCAAAAAAGCATATTACAACAGCTCAAAGCTGCTTATGCAAGCTATGCCCGAGGGTGCGACCTCAATGAGTGAAATAACCTCAAGGCTCAAAAAGGCACTCGGCACGATTGAAGCAAAAATGCCCGTATACGCTTCATACAATTCGCTTTCGGATGATGCGGCAGTGCTCAGCGGCACGCTCGGCTTGTTTTACGAAACCGTAAACAGCGAGGAATATTCCGATTTTGACGGCGAAGACGAAGAAATGTATAAGCAGATAATGACCGCAATCGGCTCGCTTATAGATTCCGAAGTAATGGTAAAGCATATTGACGGAACAAGCAAAAAGGTTCCGGCAAGTGAGCCGATAGTCAGATTCACCCAGTATATGTTCGCATACGCCACGAATCACCTTGAGGATGCAAAGCAGTACCTTGAAATGACCGCAGAGCTCGGCTCAAAGTATATCTGGATGTATGCTTATGAGCTCGGTTGTGTTGAATTGCAGACGGGCAGCAGGGCAGAGGCGGAAAAGTACGCGAAGCTCCTGTACGAATCCAATGTGGAATCGCCCGAGGGCTACACGCTTTACAGTTCCATAGAGCGTATGAAAGGCAATACCGACAAAGCCATAGAGTGGGCTGACAAGGGGCTTGCCGCCGCAGATAATACCGTTGACCTTTACCGTATGAAAGGTATGGCGTATATCGTTGCGGGCGAATACGAAAAAGCGCTTGAAGACATTTCAAAAGGTCTTGAGCTTGAAGACTACGGCCTTATGTATTTCACCTACGCCGTTGCGCTGAACGAACTCGGCAAGACCGAGGAGCTTGAAGCCGTGAAAAAACAGCTTGATGAATACGGTATTGAATACGGCGACAGAATGAATGATTATTTTGCGGGCAAGCTTACCGCAAAGCAGCTGTTTACGGAAGGGACGGGTGATGTTGAGTGAATACATTGTATTATATAACGAGAATACTCACATTTTTCGGCACCGAATGCCGCTGCGCGTTTGAACACATAGCCTGCCGTATTCTTAAATTACCTATTGAAGATACGCGCACATTCAAGGAATCGGAGCTTTGCGGCCACATTGAGCACGAGCTTGCACCCACGCTCGGCAAGGCATTTTTCGTGTGCTGGTTTCCGTTCACGCTCAACTGCCTGCTCGCGTGCTGCTTCCTTTACAGCGGAGCTTACCGCATAGTATATGCGGGCGATTATTCCTCGCTTGCATCGTGGCTTTTCCTGTGGCTCGGCTTTTCGTTTGCGGCAAACGTGTTCCCGACCTTTGAGGATGCCCTCGCCTTGAAGGATGCCCTTTACGGCGGTAAAAACCTTGCTGCAAAGATATTGCTTGCACCGTTTTTCGGCGTTGTTTATGCAGGTGCATTCATTGAAAGGTACAGCTTAACAATGCTTACCTCGCTCGCATTTACAATAGCATTTCCGTATATTTTCTCCGTAACATTCCCGTTCTTTGAAGATATACAGCAGATGCTGTTACAGTAAGCCGATACATTAAAAACGCTTGCCGAATGGCAAGCGTTTTTAACGTATCATCGTGTGTTGTGTAAGTATGAGTTCTCCGCCGTCGTTTATTGAAACAATAAATCCGTCGCGGTGCTCCGTTGAAAATATCGGAGCTTTCGCAATCACCGTTAAATTCCATTTCACATTCGGGTAAATCTTGCCGAGATAGTTCGTTACAACTGCAATTTCGGGCTTTACCTTTCGCAGAAAAGATGCAGAGGATGACCCGAAATACCCGTGATGCCCGATTTTCAGAATATCCACATCACCGATTTCATCGGCGTATATTTTTTCAAGCCCCGAATCGTCCGTTATATCGGCGGCAAGGAATACCGTCTTGCCGCTTTTTTTGATAAGCACGCCCACACTGTTGGAATTTTCGCCTTTGCCGGCGAGCTCCGGCGGTGTAACGGTGTTTATGAATTTAAGAGTAAAATCACCGAATGTGAACTCATTTTCGGGCAGGTCGTTTATTACGGGAATATCGCGGTTTTTAAGTGCGGCGAGTATATCGTTATACGTCTGTTCGTTGCCCCACGGACCGCGTTCCATATCCGTTGCAATCGCTGCATCGTATTTCTTGCAGTACGCTTTTTCTATGCTTATTGCGGGGTCATTTATTATCGCGGTGAAATTGCCCGCGTGGTCATAGTGGTAGTGCGTTGCAAGTATAAAGTCAAGATGCACCGAGCCGTCTTTTGCTTTCGCATAATTCTCAATATATGCAAGCACATCCTTTTCATAACCGCGGTAATCGGTCTTGCGGCGCGGGTTGTTGTTGCCCTCGCCGGAATCGACCAAAGCAAAGTGCCCGTTGCTTTCAAGCAGGATACAGTCGCTGTTTGCGGTGTTCAGAAAATGTATACGGTCATCGCAGGACTTGTCATGATCGTTTTCTTCAAGCACCGTGTATTTGTTTACATACTTGTTGCACAAGGCGTTAACGGCAATATCGGCGGTAAAGACGAAAGTCATTACGAAAGTTACGAGCCAGGTCATGAAAATTCTTATGAATTTCTTTTTGTCAAATTTCTTATTTTCCACGGCGCACCACCTTTACTGCGGCAAAAAATGCGAGGCACACAAGCAGTGCCGCTGCGGGGCGCAGTATAACAAAGCACGCCGCCACGGTAAGTACCGCGATTATATCAAGAACACTTTTTTCTTTGAATGACGAAGCAAGAAGTTCGTACGGCACATTCTGCCAGCAGGATACTATAAGCATTGAACCGACCGAGTGAAGCGGTATTCTTGTTATCATCTGCGGGAATACACCGAAAACAATAATTGCGCCCGCGCACGCCGTTACTGCGGAAATCACGGAATAGCCGCGCACCTCAAACTGCCTTACGGGCAGCCCTGCGGTAAGCGAACTGCACGCATTGCCGATACAAAGACGGATATTGCCGCCTTTTTCGGCGGAGGTGTACGCCGCGAGAATAAGCGCAACGGTGAAAGCACCCTCAATGACCGTAAGAACGGATATGCTGCCCGAAAAGTGAAATGCCGAAAACTCCGTAATACCGCCGAAGCCTGCGGAAAACGAGGCGGGCTCATTTACGGTGGTGAGTGCTTTGTCGGGATTTAAGAATAAATTCAGCACCGTGGGGATAACAAGCGTAATAAATTCCTGCGGAATTATTTTACTCAGCTTTTTGCATTTGAACGGGTATGTTATCATAAGAAACAACGTGATTGTGCCGTACAGAAGACCGCGGAAATGCGGGTGAAAGCCGAGTGAACGGTAGGCTTTGAGCATATCGAACGCCGTGGCGCCGAATGCACCTATGCCGAAATAATCGTTTGTTATAAGTACGGTCGCGCTCAGTGCAAGCCCGAGCGAAGCGCCTGCAATTATGCAGTCGGGAAGCTTTTGGCATTTAATGAAATGCGAAAGTATTATGAATATAACCGCACCGAGCATTACGGAAAGAAAGAGCTCAAACCGTCCGGCTTTGCCGAGCACGAATATGACGGGAACAAGCAGAAATGCATCGGGCGCAAGCACGGTGCCGTGTGAGCCGAGCGAGCACAAAAGGCAGATAAGCGTGCACGCAAGCACGCCCGCCGTACCCGCACCCGTTACTGCACAGGCGCATACGGCATAAGTGCCCGTGAGCATAAGCGCGGTAAGTCCGTATGATATTTTGCTTGCGGCGGTTATGCCCTGCGGTGTGCTGCTCATACCTCATTCTCCTTTCGCGTGATTTCATTATTTTACTATATATTTCACAATTTAACAATAGGAATATTAAAAAAACGGATTTTAGCAAATATTAAAAACGGATTTTAGCAGTTGTTTTTCCCGGCGGGAATAATGAAAGTGAAATATACGCAAAGAATTGCCATATTATTCAGATATTGCTTAAAATTGTTGACATTTTGCATTTTCTATCTTATAATGGTGCAGTATCCGAATATGTGAAAAAGGGGTAATAAATATGAAACAGAAAGCTCCCAAAGTTTTGCTTATAGCGCTTGTTGTGGCTATACTCGGCACTACGATCATCACCATAAACAATCTTTCCACTATTATGATGATCACTGCCGCAAGAAGAAATGCCAATGCAGGTACAGAGGTTATTTACCGTCAGGTAGACGGCAACGGCAACGCAGTCAATAACGGCGGTTCGCAGAACAGCGGCACACCCGTAAACGGCGGTGCTCAGAACAATAACAACAATAATAACAACAATAACAATAACAACACCGCGACCACAAACGGCGGCTCACAGAATAACAATTCACAGAAGCCCGCCGACAATGACAATCCCGGCACCGATACCCCCGCAAATAACAACGATGCCGCAAAAGCAGTTGATATGTATGTTAAGGCTATCAACAATGCAAAGGCAAATGCAAAGACCGTTACCCTTGTTAAAGACGGCGCTCTCAACTATAACGAGATTTTCGAAGCAGGTGCATTCTCAAGCTTTGCTCCCGTTCTCAAGGCTTTCTTCAAGCTTGAAGATGTTAACGGTGCAAGCGACAAGAGCGAGCTTCCCCCCAAGGGCGCTGATGTAAAGCTCGATGCAAAGAATGTTAAAGAAGCAAGCATCAAGGAAGACGGCGGCAACTATATCGTTGAAATCACACTCAACAATTCCGAAAACCCCGTTCTCGGTGACGGCGGCGTCGGTTCTGTTGTGAATATCATCACCAATGACCAGATCACCGGCGGCGTTGAAAGCATCCCGGGCATTGAGCTGAGCAATATCAAGCTCGCTTATGAGAATGTCAAGATCACCGCTACCATCGACAAGGCTACCGGCAACCTTACATACCTCATCGCAGATGCTCCCTCGATCCTTTATCTCGATGCAAAGGCATTTGTGCTTTCGATCAACAATGCAAGCGTAGGTATTGAGTGCATCTCCGAATTCTCCATCGCATATTAAGCTGCAAGCTTTATAAAAAAGGATTGCGAAAGCAGTCCTTTTTTTGCAGGTGATTGTAATATATGATTGATTCTTTAACACACAACGGCATCAGGCACAGGCTCGGAGCCGACCTTGACGGCGTTTTCAATATCGAATTGCTCGATTGCGCGGCATCCACGAACGAGTTGCTGAAAAAGCGCGGCAATGGCGGCGCGGCGGCATTTTCCGTGCTGGCGGCTTCCCGTCAGACTGCGGGGCGCGGCAGACTCGGCAGAAGCTTTTTTTCACCCGAGGGCGGCGTTTATATGAGCGTGCTTGTAAGACCGCAGGGGAGTGCCTGCGAATCGCTTTCGCTGACAACGGCGGCGGCGGTAAGCGTCTGTGAGGCACTTGATGCTCTTGGCGTAAGAAACCACGGCATTAAGTGGGTAAACGATATTTACATAAACGGTAAAAAAGTTTGCGGCATACTGACCGAGGGCGTTTTATCAGCTGAAGGCGCCGTCGATTTTGCGGTCGTGGGCGTGGGAATAAACCTTTACATGTCCGAAAACGGCTTCGCGGATGATATAAAAGATAAAGCCGCCTCGGTATTTACCGAACAAAAAAACGGTAATATGGATATTTTTGCCGCCGAATTTCTCAAATCGTTTTACAAGTATGCAAACGGCGGAAAAGATGCCCATGTGAACGAGTATATACGCCGTAATATCGTTGTCGGTAAAAAAGTCCGTCTTGTTACCTCAAACGGCGTGAGCGAAGCTTTTGTAACGGGTATTGACGGCGATTGCAGCCTGCTTGTGAGGTGCGCCGACGGAAGCGAAAAACGGATGTTCAGCGGTGAAATTTCGCAAATAATAATTTGATTTCGGGTGTTATTCAAAATATACAATAAAATGCGCTCAAAATCGGTAAAAGAAAACAAGCAAAAATATATTTTTGCTATTGCATTTGACGATTAAATATGATAAAATCTGTTCGTATATATAGTGTGCATCGCTATATCCATCTTTTAGGAGGATTATTATGAAAGCTACAAGAAAAATCGCTTGCATGGTTTTGGCGCTTATACTTGTTGCTCTTGCCGTGGCAGTACCGGTTTCCGCCGCAGGCAAAGAGCCCCTCGTAATCGTCAACGGCTTTGCATCAACCGCACTCTATGCGAACTACGGCACTGAAGATCAGGTTGAAATTCTCGGGCCCGACAATATTATGGATGCCGTCGGCAACATTATCGGCGCATTCATCAAGGGCTGCATCGCTTACGGCGAAAATCATAAGGATTTTGAGAAGTTTGCCGATAAATTCGATCCCATAGTCAACAAGTATATCGCTCCTCTCGGCTACGATCTTGACGGCAACCCCATGGACGATACCATCGGCTATGATGTTTATGACAAGCCCATGTCGGAGTATTCTGACAGTGAAAAAGCCGCTTTCGGCGTATTCGGTGAAGAATACGGCAAAAAGTACGGCGAAGACAAGGTCTTCAATTTCACTTATGACTGGCGTAAAGATCCCACCGAGCTCGCAGACGAACTCTATGCTTTCATCAATAATGCAAAGAGCCAGTCCGGTGCCAAAAAGGTAAATGTAATTGCCATCAGCATGGGCTCAGTAATTCTTCAGGCTTTCATTAACAAATACGGCGCAAAGTCGCTCAATAACGTTGTTTATGCTTCTCCCGCATGGCAGGGCACAAGCATCGTGGGCAACCTTTTCACCGGTCACATTCAGCTTGATGACTTCGCCATCGAAAACTACCTTGTTCAGATGGGCAACATCAGCTTCATCACCCATGTTGCAAGCACGGCTATTTCGTGGCTCGGCACAAGGGAGGACCTTACCGGTGAATACCTTGACGATGTTAACGAGTTCGTTCAGGGCTGCCTTCCCAGACTTTACAGCGATACCATAATCCCCTACATTGCAGGTATGCCCGGCGTGTGGAGCCTTCTTCCCGCTGAATACTATGATGATGCACAGGCATTCCTCTTCAGCGATGCAGAACCCTCTGATGAATATATTGCAAAACTCGATGCTTACCACGATATTCAGCTTGATGCAAAGAATATTGTTGAAAAGGGTATGAAGGACGGTATGTATTGGAGCATCGTCTGCGGTTACAGCCGTCAGATAGTTCCCATCACCGAGGAATTTGAACAGAGCGACGGCGTTGTTGACGTTAAGTATGCAAGCGGCGGCGCAACCTGCTCCAAGTACCTTCAGGCTTTCAATGACTGGGATGATATATATTATCAGAAAGTCAACGATGGTCATAACCACCTTTCCTGGGACTATAAGGTCGATGCTTCCACCTGCATGTTCCCCGAATATGTATGGTTTATCAAGAACATGGATCACATGGGCTACAGCGTAGACACCGGCACGGCAGATTATGTTATGTACCTCGCCACCGCTGACAAGCAGTGCAATGTTTTCGACAAGGTTGACTGCGTAACTCTCAACACCGGCAGAGTAATTCCCAAGTATCCGCAGTTCTCAATGTATAACACCTATGAGTTCGCCATCTTAAAGTCCGAAGCATACTTCGGCACATGGGTAAAGCGCTGCCCGGCAGACAGACCCCTCGGCGATATAGATGACAGCTCCAAGGTCAACACTACCGATGCAAGAATTGCTTTGCAGATAGCTTCCAAGCAGAGAGTCGCAAATGCAGATGAGCTCATTTACGGCGATACAAATGAAGACGGTTTCATTGGTATTGATGATGCGAGAACGATTCTGTGCTATGCAATCGGCATCGACGCAAAATAAAATTGACAGCGCTTTCGGTGCAGAACAAGACGGCTGCAAATCGCAGCCGTCTTTATTCATTTTTTTACCCACTCGGCGTACCCTTGTACGCCATCGGGGTAAAGAAAATAAACTCTGCATCCGAAATCGCTCGTCAATTGCCAAAAAGTCGTTTTACGCACGCTCGGCGTACCTCTGTACGCCGTCGGTTTGTAAAACGCCTTCTTCATCCAAATCTGACAATTATTGGCGCAGTTGTACGCTGTCGGGGTAAAGAAAATAAATTCTGCATCCGAAATCGCCTGTCAATTGCCAAAAAGTCGTTTTACGCACGCTCGGCGTACCTTTGTACGCCGTCGGTTTGTTCTGTTATATCCTTATTATATTATCTGCAATTCGTTCGGCAAGCAATTCATCGTGGGTGATGATTACAACAGTCTTGCCGGGCGTTTCTTCTTTTATAAGCTGAACAAGGTGTTCTTTCATCTGTTCATCCTGTCCGGTAAAAGGCTCGTCAAGCAGCAGGTGGGTGTAATTCGGTTTGCATAGCGCTCTTGCGAGGGTAAGGCGGCGCTGCATGCCGCCGCTTAATTTATGCGGCAGGGTGTTTTCTTCTTTTTCAAGCCCTACCTTGCAAAGTGCGGCTTTTGCGGTATCCTTATCGGCACCGGCAAACATAACATTTTCAAGTGCGGTGCAGAACGGCAAAAGGCGGTTGTCCTGAAACACCGCCGAAAAAGACGGTTTGCTTTCAAATTCTATTTTGCCGCCGTTCGGCTTTTCAAGACCGAGTATCATATTCATAAGCGTGGTTTTGCCTTTGCCTGAGCCGCCGAGAATGCAGGTGATTTTCTTCTCCGGTATCTGTGCATTAAAGCCGGTGAAAACCACTTTTTTTGCGCTGAAAGATTTTGCGATGTTTTCAAGCCTCATTCTGCGGCACCTCCTTACTGCGTTTCAAAAGTCGCACAACTGTTTTTTCGAGTATTACGGAGATAGCTATTACTACTGCCGTCCACGCGAAAAGGTCGGGAGAGTTGAAATATATTTTGGCATCATATATGCCGCTGCCGAGCGAAAATTCCGGGCGGCATATAACCTCGGCTGCAATACCTGCTTTCCAGCAAAGTCCCATGGCAGTTGCAAGGCTTGCCTTGAATTGCGGCATTACCGAGGGAATGTATATGTTTTTCAGCACCTTGTCGGGCTTCACTTCAAAAACTTTTGCCATTTGCAGCAGCTTTTCATCGACCGAGCCAAGCGCGGCAAAAAGCGAGCCGTGAATAACGGGTATGACAATAAGCGCCGCCGTGAACGAAACTGCCGTGCCGTCTGTGAGCCAGTAAAACAGCAGAACTATGAACGAAGCCACGGGTGTGGATTTTATTACGCTCACCACGGGCGCAAAAAACGAGCGCAGTATTTTTGATTTGAATGTGAGCAGAGCGAGCAGCGTGCCTGCCGCAGTGCCGCATACGAAGCCGCAAATCATTCGCAGCACGGAAAACGCCGCGCTTTTATAAAACGAAGCTTCTTTCGCAAGCTGCGCCAATGCCCCAAGCACCGCAAGCGGCGAGGGGAACAGTATTTGCGAATTGAGTGATGTGGCGAGCACCTGCCAAATAACGAGCCACACCGCCGCTGTGATTATGCCTTTAACGAGTTTTTTCATATTATTTTACCGTGTAATAAAAATCTTCTGCCGGCAGCTTGCCGCCGATTGCAGATGAATCATATTCGTTTATTACAGTAAGGAACTGTTCTGCCGCGAGCTTCATTTCTTCACCCGTTATGCAGACTATTGAGCAGTTCGGCAGGGCTTTCTGCGCGACTGCCGCTTTTGCAATACCGTATTTTTCAACAAGTGCGGCAGATTCTTCCGTATTGCCGTTCACAAAATCAACGGAGCTTTTGTATTCTTCAATAAACTTTTTTACCGCATCACCGTTGCTTTCGGCAAATTCGGAGCGCACCGCCACCGCGCCCATTGTCAGCGCATTGCCGTTTGCCTTTTCCCATTCTTTTGAAAGGTCAAGCTTTATTCCGAAATTTTCGTTCTGCATCTGCAGCGACGATGTGAACGGCTCCGGCAGCACAACAATATTATATTTGCCTGCAAGAGCCTGCGATGCGGCTTCGGTATGCTCGGCGGCGTAGTCAATGAATACGTCCTCGCCCGGAGTGAGCCCGTTTTGAATAAGAATATATTCAAGCACATATTGCGAGGCACTGCCTTTGCCGGATGTGAGCACCGTCTTACCGGCTAAGTCTTTGACCGAATTGACCGTGTCGCCGTTTTCAAGCAGGTAAAGCACGCCGAGGGTGCTGACTGCCGCAATTTTTATTTTGCCGTCAGTTTTACTGTTTAGTGCGGCAATCGCATTTGTGGGTATAAACGCTATGTCGAGCTCGCCCGAAATCAGCTTTGCGGTGATTTGCTCCGGCGCCGAAGCAACTGTGAAATTGTATTTGTTGGCGGTAACGCCGTTTTCGTTTTCTTCCATAAGCTTTACGCAGCCCATGCCGGTGGGACCTTTAAGCACGGCGATGTTGACCTCTGCTTTTTTCGCCGCCGCATCCGGTGCAGTGGTAGTCGAATCGGGTATGCCTTTTGTTGCGCACGCGCTCAGAAGCGCAATACATAAAATTATTATTGCCGCAAATATTGTTCTTTTTTTCATGGGTATCACCTCAGGATTATATTTTTACCGTCTTTAATTATAATATTATTGTTTATCAGCTCGTCAAGCTCGCGGTAGAGCGTTGTTCTGCCTATGCCGAGTACGCGCGAAAGCTCGCTCATATTGTATTTGAGCGTGACCTTGTTATTCTCGCCGCGCTTTTCGTATTCGTCAAGAATATACGAATACAGCTTGCCCACGCCCCCGCGTGATGACAGTGAATCGATTTTTGCGGTAAGGAATCGTATTTTATCCGAAAGCAATGTGATGTAGTTTTCGGTTATCTGCGGCTCTGCGGCGAATGCCGCCGTAACCCACTCTTTACTCAAAAATACCGCTGTGCAGTCCTTTTCGGCGGTTATCACCGTGGGGAATTTTTCGCCCTTGCCGAAAAGGGTAGGCATACCGAAAATTGCACTTTTTTCAAGCGTACTCATAATTATTCGCTTGCCGCCGCATACCTTTTCGACAATGGCACTGCCGCGTGTTATTATGCCGAGCGAGCGCGAAAAATCGTTTTCATCAAATATAATATCACCCTTTTTGAAATCGCGCTCGGTAACGCCTTCACATTCAAGCAGTGCGGCGGCGTGCTGCTCGGTGTTTTGAAACAGCGGCGAATTTAATAATGCTTTTTTTGTGGAATTTTTCAAAATTATCACCTATATGTTCCGTTTGGTACAATATATCACTTGATCGCAGTTTTGTCAATATGGGGAAATCGCGTTGACATTTTTGTAAACGGTTGATATAATTAGTGGGAATTATTGTTTTTGGGGATTTGACTATGGAAAAACGCGATATAAATTCTGCAAGAATATGCCCCGTTTCGCGCAAGTGCGGCGGCTGTCAGCTTATGAATATGAGTTACCCCGAGCAGCTGCGTTTCAAGCAGGCGAAGGTGAATAAACTGCTCGGCGGTTTCCACCGTGTTATGCCGGTCAAGGGTATGGAGAATCCGTTCCATTACAGAAACAAGGTGCAGGCGGCATTCGGTACCACACGCGGCGGTGAAATAATAAGCGGAGTGTATCAGTCAAGCACCCACAACATAGTAAAGATAGATTCCTGCCTTTTGGAAGATGAAAAGGCGGATGAAATAATCGTAACGGTTCGCAGGCTTGTAAAAAGCTTTAAGCTCGGCGTTTATAATGAAAAAACCGGCGCGGGATTTCTGCGTCATGTGCTTGTGAAGCGCGGCTTTGCCACAAACGAAATTATGGTTGTGCTTGTCACAGGTACCAATGTTTTCCCCTCAAAACGCGATTTTATAAAAGAGCTTTTGAAGCTGCACCCCGAAATCACAACAATTATACATAATATTAACAACAAATTTACGAGTATGGTGCTCGGTGAGCGTGAGGAAATTCTTTACGGCAAGGGCTATATCGAGGATGTCCTCTGCGGCTGTCGATTCAGAATTTCCGCAAAATCGTTTTACCAGATAAACCCTGTGCAGACGGAATTTCTTTACGGTACAGCGGTAAAATTCGCGGGGCTTACCGGCAGCGAAAGGGTGATAGATGCTTATTGCGGCATAGGCACAATAGGTCTTGTGGCGGCGGCAAACGGCGCGGCGGAGGTCATAGGCGCCGAGCTCAACCCCGATGCCGTTGCCGATGCGAAAATAAACGCAAAACTCAACGGTGTCGAAAATGCCGAGTTTATCTGTGCCGATGCCGGCGAATTTATGCTTGCAATGAGCGAGCAGGGCGAAAAGTTCGATGTGGTGTTTATGGATCCGCCGCGAGCCGGCAGCGATAAAAAATTCCTTTCATCGCTCGTAAAGCTTGCGCCGCAAAGAGTGGTTTACATTTCCTGCAACCCCGAAACGCAGCAAAGGGATTTGTACTACCTTACCAAAAACGGCTACGAGGTCAAAAAAATTCAGCCCGTGGATATGTTCCCGTACACGAGCCATATAGAATGTGCGGTAATGCTTGTTCGCCGCGATATACTATCCCTTAAATAATTGCACAAAATAAGGCCATGCTTTAATATAGTATTGACTTTCCCTTAATTTGCACTATAATATAAGGGAAAGCGAGGCGTGTAAGGGTATGAGAGAATTTAACTACTCCGCAATCAAGGAACAAAAATGGGATTCGGATATCCTCGGTTTGATCGCCGCGATATATAAAGAAGCCGGTAAACAGGAGCTATATCTGAAGCAGCAGCCGCAAGCGTTGGAAAAACTGGTGGAGGTCGCCAAAATTCAAAGCACCGAGGCATCGAATGCGATTGAAGGTATTGTTACGACAAGCACACGCATTAAGCAGCTTGTCGAAGAAAAAACCACGCCCGGAAACCGGGATGAACAGGAAATCGCCGGATACCGGGATGCTTTGAATATCATCCACGAGAGCTTCGATACGATTCCGATCACGCGCAACTATATTCTGCAGCTGCACAAAATCATGTACAGCTATATGAATAACCCGATGGCAGGACAGACGAAGAATGTGCAGAACTATATAAGCGCAAGCTATCCGGACGGACATACGAAAATTCTGTTTACGCCGCCTGCGCCCTATGAAACGCCGGAGGCACTGGACAGGATCTGCGAGGAATACAACCGTGTCATCGGCAACTATGAAATCGAGCCGCTGATTGCCATACCGGTGTTCATTCATGACTTTCTCTGCATCCATCCGTTCAATGACGGCAACGGCAGAATGAGCAGATTACTCACGACCCTGCTGCTTTATCGCAGTGGATTTTATGTAGGTAAGTATATCTCACTTGAAACTAAAATTGCCAAGAACAAAGACTTGTATTACGAAGCTTTAGGCCATTCACAGGATGGTTGGCATGAAGGTAATGAGGATGCAGTCCCATTCATCAAATATCTGCTGGGAACTATTCTTGCAGCATACAAAGATTTTGAAGACCGATTTGAAATTGTTGAAAATAAACTTCCGGCAATCGAAATGGTTCGTAAAGCCACACAGAATAAGATCGGGAGGTTCAATAAGCAGGACATCCGTGAATTGTGTCCGGCTCTTAGTGTAAGTTCAATAGAAGGTTCACTTCGTAAGCTTGTAGCAGAAGGAGAGCTTCGCAGAGAAGGCACCGGAAAATCTACATTCTATGTCAGATTGAAATAAGAAGAAACAGGCTGTTTTCGTATCATGGATTTGTTTCCGTGTACGAAAAACAGCCGTTTTATTGTAATTTATAATTTTCATATTGTAAATTACAGAGGCGTCTGATATAATATTCGTATAATAATGGGAAGTGTATCGAAGAAGCCTGAAGATTTAAGGGCAATGGGGTTTGAGGAACTGCTTAACTCTGCCCAATATTTTATGTTAAAGGAGAATCGTTATGAAAAAAACAGTTGCTGCCATTCTTGCGTTTGTAATTGTCGTCGGAATCCTTGCGGGCTGCGGACAGCAGAAAAAAGAATCTGTTGAGATTTTTATCAATGTGCCTGTTCTGACGGCGGACTGCGTTGCGCATCCGGAGATTAATGCAACAAACGAATTTATACAGGTTGCCTGGGATCAGTTTGCCGCGCAGTATGAAAAATATGATGTGAAACTTAAAAACGATAAGGTCAATGTTTTTGAGCAAACGGATTATCAGTCAAACATCCCCGATACCTACGGCACTGCCGACTGTCCGGATCTCTCTTTTGGCGGATACTTCGCCATGTCCGGATATATTTATGACGGTCACATCGTTCCTTTGGATGATATCATTACCGATAGCATCCGCAACGATTTTTCGGAAGCAACCTGGGCACAGTCCAAAGGTTCAAACGGCAAGACTTATCTGATGCCGTTCTATTCACTGCAGAATGTTATGTGCTACAACAAAGATCTGTTCCGTCAGTGCGGGCTTGATGAGTACATTTCCGATAAAGAGGAAATTCAGGGCTGGAGCCTTGAGCAGTGGGATGAGATCCTCTCGACCCTTGCCGAAAAGCTCCCGAAAAACACATACCCGATGATGATGTATGCCATGAACAACCAGGGTGATACGCACACCATGGTCATGCTCCGCTGCAAAGGTTCAGAGTTTTTTGATGAAAACGGTCTTTTCAATCTGAATACTCCGGAAGGAATCGCAGGTCTTCAATGGCTCAAGGACAACTATGACAAGGGCTATTATCCTCCCCAGTGTGAGGACCTGGAAATTGCGGATAATACCGAGATGTTCATGAACGGTCAGCTCGGTGTTTATATATGGAATTCTGCTCTTGCAACAGGAATGAGCGATCTGGATCTCGGCTATGTTAATATTCCGGCGGCGGATGCACACGGCGCGAACTCCAACTGGCTCACCGGTTTTATGGCCTTCGACAACAATGATTCAAAAAAGCTCGAAGTCGTAAAAGACTTCCTTAAGTTTATATATGAGAACCCCGAATTGATGGAATATTCCACCATGGGCTTCCCGTGTTCCAAGAGCGTTGCGGAAAAATGGCAGGATAAAATGCCGCTCGGCGAGCAGCTTGCCGCGAACGATCAGTATGCCGTTGACTTTACAGCCAACAACCCGAACTGGGCGGGCGTAAGAGAAGCGTTCTGGCCACACATACAGGCATTGCTTAACGGTACCGAAAGTGCAGAAGAAGCCGCAGCGGGGCTTGATAACGACTGCAATGCCGTGATTACATCTGTTACGAGGAATCTTCACGAGTAATTCGCTATCGCGTTTGACAGGGGGTGCCCATTTTGACAAAAAAGGGTAGTAATACAATTAAAAAGGAACAGAATAGCACCCGCAATATTGCTGTTACGGCTATTGTTTTTGTTGTCGTGGTAACCCTTGCTTTTTGGTATCTGACTAACTTTGTAAATAAAAAAATCATCGCATCAAATGTCAGCACCATGCAGGAAATCGCTCTGCATGATGCCGGAAGCATACAGAACTCGATTACTCTTCGCTGGAATAATATGGAAGGCGTCGCAAGAGAATTATCCGGCACTCAGTTTGAAACGAACGGTGAATTGTATGAGATATTGAAGACAAAAACCTACAATATTCCTTCCGCTATAAAAACATCTCTGCTTGATTCGGAGGGCACGAACTATATTTCAAACGGTGTTGTTGAAAAAAACAGCTATCTCGCAGATGTTTGTGAAGGCAGGAATGAGCGTTTTGTAATCCGATTGAATACGGATACACATTTCCGCGAAAATACGTATGAGGTCATTTTCCTTGGTGTTCCCGTTAATTTTTCTGTAGACGGGAATAAGTATGAATGGCTGATATGCCAGTTCCCGATTAACACATTAGAGGACGAACTGAAGATTGACAGCTATGATGGAAAGGGCTACTCGTCTGTCATCGACGCGGACGGAAATTACATTGTCAACATTTCAAGAGACCACAGTTTTATGTCATATGATAACTTCTTTGATGATCTCAAGGATGCTGAATTTGATGGATTTGAAGATGTCGATGAATTCAGAACCGTTGCAACTACCACTACCGGCGCGCAGGCTGTGACCTATAAAACAGACGGACAAGAGCGCATTATGGTGATTACGGCTTTTGATGTTGCCGATTGGTATTTTGTTACTTCGGTTCCCATTTCTGTTTTCAAAGCCCAGTCAAAAGCAATTTTATCTTCTTTCTTTGTCCTTTTGGGAATCGTTGCAGCTTTCCTGGGTATTGTGTTTTATTTGGCTTTGAGGCAGAGGCGGCAAAGGTCTGAACTTGAAATCTCACAGGCTGCCAGCAAGTCAAAGACGGAATTTCTCTTCAATATGTCACATGATATCCGTACTCCTATGAACGCAATTCTCGGATATGCGGATATTGCCGTCAAACACAGGGACGATCAGAGGCGGGTCGATGAGAGCCTGTCTAAAATCAAGGTGGCAGGCGAGCATCTGCTGAGCCTTATCAATGATATCCTTGAGATGAGCCGCATTGAATCCGGAAAACTGGAAATTGTTGAAGACCCAATGGACCTCCGCAAACTCATTGAGGGCGTTGTACTGATGAGCAGTGATACGGCTATTAACAAAAGTATTGACTTTAAGAGTGAGGTCGGTACTCTGAATAATCCGTATGTTTATTCTGATACGCTTCATATAAACGAAGTCCTGATAAATCTTGTTTCCAATGCAATAAAATATACCCCGGAAGGCGGAAAGGTTCGCCTTAAAGTAAACCAGTTGGATGAAATCGGGGATAACAAAGCCACATTCCGCTTCATCGTTGAAGATAACGGTATCGGAATGAGTGAGGAGTTTCAGAAGCATCTGTTTGAAACGTTTTCAAGAGAAAATACATCCACCGTTTCCAAACAGGAGGGTGCCGGACTCGGACTTTCCATTGTTAAGAAAATACTTGATCTGGCAGGCGGTACTGTAAGCGTAAAGAGCAAGTCCGGTGAAGGCTCTACCTTTATTGTCGATCTGCCTCTGCGAATTATGGATGACGCGGCTATTGAGAAATATGAGGAAGAGAACAGGCCGATTGTATTTAGGGGAAAAGGATTCAGCTTCGACAATAAGAAGGTGCTTCTTGTTGAAGATAACGAAATGAACCGAGAAATCGCAACGGAGATTCTTGAGGAAGTCGGGCTCCTTGTTGAAACCGCAGAAGACGGCGAATTTGCTGTGAAAGCCGTTGCCGAAAAAGGAGCGGATTATTTCGATTTTGTTCTCATGGATATTCAAATGCCGGTAATGGACGGGTATACGGCAACAAATGAAATCCGTAAGCTTCCAAATGGCGATAAGCTGATTATTATTGCCGTATCCGCAAACGCTTTTGAAGAAGATGTCCAGAAATCCCTGACAGCCGGAATGAATGCTCATGTTGCAAAACCGATAGATGTGAATCGCCTCCTTGAAACTATGCAGGGGCTGATGAACAGGTAGGCAAAGAAACAGTCCCGTAATTCCAAAATTGGAACGTCGGGACTGTTAATACTATAGTGAAAGCTTACCGTTGTTTGCAAAATCATCACGCTGTTTTCGCGTGAAATTCCAATATTATATTGACTTTGGTAAAAAATAATTTATTATATAATTACTATATTACCGATAAATTTTTGAGAGAGAACCGAATGGATAATAACCTTTCAGAAAATCTTGTGGTGTGTTTGGGCAAGGGCGCGCAGCGCGATGCTGCCGAGGCACTTGCAAGGCGTGTAGGGGCGCCGCTTTGCGATACTTACGGCGAAAATCTTACATTACTTATTGATTCTTCGGGCGTTACGCTTACCGGTTACGGGCTGAGTTTTCGCGGCGATTTTGAAGAGCAGATGCTGCGCCGCATTACAGACGGGCGGCTGCAGCACGAAATGCTTGTTCACATAGCAAAAACCGACAAGCCGCATCCCGTTGCGGTGGATGCGACCGCCGGAATGGGCGAGGATGCGATTTTGCTTGCCGCAAGCGGGTATGATGTTACAATGTATGAGCAAAATCCCGTGATTGCCGCATTGTTAAAGGATGCTTTGCGCCGGGCAAAGAAAAACCCCGCGCTTCGCGATACGGTGGAAAGGATGCACCTTGTTGAAGGCAACAGTATTTCTCTTATGCCCGAATTTGCCAAGCAGCCCGATTTGATTTACCTTGACCCGATGTTTCCGGCAAGGCAGAAAAGCGGGCTGATAAATAAAAAGCTCCAGCTCATACAAAAGCTCGAGCATCCATGCATTGAGGAGGAAGCGCTGCTCAACGCGGCGTTTTCGGCAAAACCGCAGAAAATCATAGTAAAACGGCCGTTAAAGGGTGCCTGCCTTGCCGGGCGCGAGCCGAATTATTCAGTAAAAGGCAAAGCGATACGTTACGATTGCTTTGTGTTATCGAAATAATTTTTTCGGGAGATAGGTTATGAACAAAAAATTACTTGTAGTTGATGACAATTCATTGAATCGTGAAATCCTCAGCGTAATGCTTGAATACGATTATGATATTGTGCAGGCGAGCGGCGGCAAAGAGGCGCTGGATATTATCGAAGCGCGCGGCAGTGAATTTGCGGTAATGCTGCTTGACCTTGTTATGCCCGGGATTGACGGTATAGAGGTGCTTGAACGCCTTAAATACTCGGAATTCAAACAGCGTTCACCGATACTTGTCATTACCGGAGACGATTCCGCGAGCGCCGAAAAGATTTGCCTTGATTACGGTGTTTCGGATTTTATACATAAGCCGTTTAATGCTGCGGTGGTACGCAGGCGCATTAAAAATATGGTGGAGCTGTTTTCGTATAAAAACGAGCTTGAAGATACGCTTATGAAGCAGAACGATACGCTTATAGAGCAGAATGTTAAGCTTAAGCAGCAGGCGCAGCAGCTTGAAGAAAGCAATCGTAATATCATTGATATTCTCGGTACGGTGGTGGAGTCGCGCAACCTTGAAAGCGGCGAGCATATAAGCAGAGTTAAAACTTATACCGGTATACTTGCCGAGCAGGTCAAAACCGATTTTCCCGAATACGGTATTACCGATGAAATCATAGCTGTTATGGTACCTGCAAGCGTTCTGCACGATATAGGCAAAATCGCCATTCCCGACAATATTCTTCTCAAGCCCGGCAGACTCAGTGAGAATGAATTTTCCGTTATGAAGGAGCATACCACGCGTGGCTGCGAGCTGCTTGATAATATTACGGGTGTGTGGAATGAGGATTACGAAAAAATGAGTTATGATATATGCCGCTACCACCACGAGCGCTACAACGGCAGCGGCTACCCCGACGGGCTCAGCGGCGATGATATTCCCATTGCGGCACAAATCGTTTCCATAGCCGATGTGTATGATGCGCTTGTGCATAAGCGCGTGTATAAGGATGCTTATTCCTGCGAAATGGCTTATAATATGATAGTTGACGGCGAATGCGGAGTATTCTCTCCAAAGCTCATTGAATGCTTCAAAAAGGTCAGGGCACAGTTTGAAGCCGTTTAAAAATGAAATCGGTCATCACACAATGCGTGATGGCCGATTTTCCTTTTTGTAAAGATGTTTATTCCGATTTTCGTAATGTATTTCTTTTTGTTACGCTTTGTTCACGAAAGGCGTTTTTTTTAAATATTTTACATAAAAAATGCATTTATTTTTGTAAATCAATAAGTTTAGTAAGTGTTGACAAATACTCGCATAATTTGTTATCATTTTTAGCGCAGAAAGCACTATACGCAAGTTATTTGTCGTATGTAATGAAAGGATTTTCATTGATGGGTAAAAAGTATTTGATTGTTAACGCAGATGATTACGGAATGTGCAAAGCCGCCAATGCAGCAGTTGAGGACCTTTTCAAAAGCGGAAGATTAAAATCGGCAACTGTTATGATGCCCTGCCCCACGGCAGAGGATGCAGTGCGCTTTTCCATTGACAACCCTCAGTATGCAATAGGCGTGCACCTTACACTCACAAGTGAGTGGAAAACTTACAGGTGGAAGCCCCTTACCGGCGGCAAATCCCTTTTGGATGAAGAAGGCTTTATGTGGCACGAAAGCGACCAGGTCGGTAAGCATGCCGACCTCGCCGAAATGGAAGCAGAGGTGCGCGCACAGATAGATAAGGCGCATGCCCTTGGTATGAAGCCCTCACACCTCGACAATCACATGGGCTCACTTTACGGTCACTGTGCGTTTCCGCCGCGTTTCAGCTTTTTGAAAATGACGCTTCGCGTTTGCGGTGAATACGGCTATGCGTTCCGTATGTTCAGAGATACCAAAAAAACACTTTGCCCTGCGGGTGTTCCGTATTTTATTTACAGCAAGTTACGTTTTCTTTCAAGCCACTGGGGAGACAAATACAATGTCATTATGCCCGATTATCTGCTTTTCCCGGATTGGAACGATGACCTTAAACAGAGCTACGAGCATTACAGAGAGGAAATTCTCAAAATCTGGACAAATATCCCCGACGGCGTTACCGAGACCTTCGTGCACCCCGTAATCGAGGATGATGAAGTTAAGACGATTACCGGCAGCTGGCGCTGCAGACTTTGGGAATACACCCTTATGAAAGACCCCGAAACCGAAAAGTACCTCAATGACCACGGCGTAGAGCTTATAAGCTACCGTGACCTTATCAGGATGAAAACGAAATAATATTCATATCCCCGTCGGCGCATATATTGCGCCGATTTTTTCTGCAAGGGCATTCATATCTTCTGTGGCGGGTGGAGTCGCAGTAACTGCATAGTCCATATTGAGCTGGTCGTATTTTCCTTTGCCGGTTTCGTGGTAAGCGAGCAGTTCAAGCGGAAAACCCTTTGTGAATTCGCGCACCTTTTCAACCTCGCGGTCGTTAAGACCGGGTATAACCGGCATTCTGAATGTTGCTTTAACGCCGCAGCTTTTCAGTTTTTCGGCATTTTCAAGTATCAGTCTGTTTGAAACGCCCGTGAGCTCCCTGTGTCTGCTTTCGTCGATACACTTTATATCACAAAGCACCTCATCAAGATACGGCAGCACTCTTTCAAAATATTCCCACGGTACATTTGCCGCAGTTTCCACGGCGGTGTTTATGCCGTTTTCTTTGCATTTTTTCAAGAGCGCGGCGGCAAAATCAATTTGCAGCAGCGGCTCGCCGCCCGAAAGCGTTACACCGCCGCCGGAGGTGTCATAAAATGCCTTGTCGCGCTTAACGGTATCGAATACCTCATCAACCGTGTATTCTCTGCCTGCTATTCTGCGCGCCCCGCTTTTGCAGACGGCAACGCATTTTCCGCAGGCGGTGCAGTTTGCGGTGAAGGTGTTGCCGCAGACCTTTGCACATTCACCGCAGCCGGTACACTTGCTTTTATTAAGCATCAGCTGCGGTTCTTTTTTTTGCGATTCGGGATTGTGGCACCACCTGCAGCGCAGGTTGCAGCCTTTGAAAAACACATTTGTGCGAATACCCGTGCCGTCATAAACCGAAAATCGCTGGATATCAAAAATCACGCCGTTCATTACATCGCCTGCTCCGTGCGTTTAATAATGTTTTCCTGCAAGCCGTCTTCAAGGTCAACAAAATATGTGCTGTAACCGCCGACGCGAACAATAAGGTTTTTGTGCATTTCGGGGCAGCGGCGTGCTTCTTTTAATTCCTCGGCATCAAGCACATTTACCTGCAGTGTCTGACCGCCCATATTGAAATATGCTTTTGCAAGCGAAATGAACGATTGCAGACCGCGCTCGGTATTGAACTGATTTTTCGGGAACTTCATCTGCAGCACGTTGACGCTTACCGCAAGCAGCTGATTCGATTTGAGTACGGAATTGAGCAGAGCCGTGGGGCCCTTAACATCGTTGCCGGGGGTTGCGCCGATACTGTCGGCAAGCAGTGTTTCATCGCGGTGCTTGCCGTTCGGCAGAGCCGCCACGCTTGCGCCGTAGCGCGCCGCACGCTGAAATGTACTGCAGCCCATACCGAATTTGCCGCCGCGGAATGTATCCTTTGTGCGCACATATCTGTAAATATGGTCGGTGATTTCTGCATAAATCGCATCAACGCCGTCAATATCGTTGCCGAATTTGCCGCAGTTTTTGAAATCGTTATAAAGATTGTCATAACCGTTGAAATCGTTTTTAAGTGCGCAGAGCAGCTCGCCCATAGTATGCTTCTTTTTGTCGTAAACAAGCTCTTTTATGGCGGCAAGACTGTCGGCGGCATCGGGCAGACCTTCGGTTAAAATCTGACCGTGCCCGTAGTACGGACCGCCGTTTTTATAGTCAACGCCCTTTTCTATGCATCCCTGAATTACAAGCGAATGCCACGGGTTTGGCGCATTTTCGGCAAAAATTTTCTGTGCCTTGTTGGACATATCAACAACATTGTCTGCAATAAATTCCACCTGCGCCTTGTACGCTTTCATAAGTTCTTCAAAGGTTTCAAAGTTTTCCGCATTGCCGGTGTCAATGCCCATTTTCAAACCGCTTTGCTGTCCGACGCCGTCAAACAGAGCAAATTCAAGCGCCATTATCATATTTATTTCGCCGTCTTCAAGCCCCATGTGCGACTTGCCGAAAATATCTATCTGATTGCAGCCGTTCATGCAGTAAAGGTGCGAATCCGAGGCGGGTATGCCGAGCGCTTCAAGCGCGGGGCAGACACATTCATCATTGTAAATCGCAGGCATACCTATGCCCGTTGCGATCGTTTCGGCAGCCTCGCGCCACGCTCTTTCGGGCGAATTACGGTGAAAGCGCATTGTTATATTCGGAGTGTGGCAGTGCATTTCACGCGCCACACGCAAAACATCATAGGTCAGCTCGCAGCATTTGTCGTTCCAAAGCTCATCGCTGCCGCCTATGCAAAGATTCCACGCGCGCACGCGGTAAAACAGCTTCCACAGCTTTTTGAGACATTCGTATCTGTCCTCGGGGTCGTCATTTTCGTAATATCTGCCGAGTGCAAAGTCGAAAAGTCCGGGCGAGTCGTTATCAATAAAACTGTATGCGAGCCAGAAAAACTGGCAGGCTTCAAAGAAATTGCGCGGCGATTTGTGCGGCACTACCTCGAATGCTTTGATTATGCGTTTAAGCACGGCGGCATCGTCGTCCGAAGCGGTTTCAAGCATTTCGCACGCGAGCTTTTCGTAACGCTTTGCAAGGATTTCAATACATGAAAGTGCGGTTTCAAGTGCTTTGTAAAAGCCGTTTTTGCCGTTGATTGTGTTGAAAAGCTTTATGCGCTCGCGGATGCCGTCGGTACCGATGCGCAAAAGCATCTCGTAATCGGGGTTGGCGTGACCGCCGCCCGTGCCCCAGCAGCAGTCGGTTTCCCACATTTGGTGCTGCAGGGGAGTGAGCGAATCGCCCGTAAGTCTGTGGGTGCGTATAAGCTCAAATTCATCGTATAATTCGTCTATTTCCGCTGCAAGCTCGGGGTGGCGTTCCTTTTGTGCGTTTCTTAAATCGGGGTGTGAGTTTATTCCGTCGGCTCTGCCGTAATGTATGCCCTCATTTTTGTAATGACAGCAAGGACCGACAAACCAGTCATCCGGATTTATTGAAATTTCGGTGGTTTCCACAAGCCTTTTGAAGCCGCAGGCTATGCGGTATGAACGCTCGTATTCCGGCTCAATGCCGTTTACATCCGCTTCCTTAAAACCGAAAGCAAACGGCTCAATATCGCGTAAATTTGTCATATTATCACCCTATATTCCTTCCGAACACACCGGTTTCGTAGCCGTGTATTGACTGCATATTGCAAATGTATGTAAAGCCGTATTTTTCGTATAGTCCCTTTTCCTCAGAGGAAACAAAAATCCGTGTGAAGCCGGCATCCTTCGCCATATTTACGGCGTATTCTATAAGCTGACCCGCGCACCGTCTGCCGCGGTATTCGGGAAATGTATAAACAAAGCCTATCCACGGCTTCATATCGTCGTTTTCTATTTCGTCAAACTCAACAAGCGTGCAGTATGAGGCGACTTCGCCGTTATCGGTAAGTATAAGCGCCTCACCGAAAGAACCGCTTACCTTATTGAATTCTCCCGTTTCGAGCAGCCAGCCGAGATATTGACCGGCATCCCAGTCGCACGTGCGCATCTTTTCATAAAAAAAGCGCTGCTCGTCGGGTGTTGCTTTGCTGAATTCCTTTATTTCCACAATATCACCGCTTTCGCTTTAATTCTACCAAAAAGATTGAATTATATCAAGTATTTTATTGTGTTGCACTTTCGGATAATAGTGGTATAATGAAATATATTAATAAAAAAATCAATAACATATTTTAGAGGTGCGATATGGAACTTTTAAGTAAAAACGGCGTTCCGCTTTCGGCGGCACACCGCGGCGTAAGCGGCGGCAATATTCCCTGCAACAGCCTTGCGGCATATAAGGCGGCTCTTGCTCAGGGTGCGGATATAATAGAGCTTGATGTTTCCGTTTCGGCGGACGGTAAGCTTTTTGTGTTTCATCCCGGTATGGAGCCTGCACACCTTAACAAAAAACGCTACATACGTACTATGAGCGCGAAAAGCGCGGAAAAGCTCATATATGTAAATCAGGACGATAAAAAAACAGTTGAAAAGGTGCAGTACCTTGACGATGTGTTTGATTTTCTCAAAGGCAAATGTCTGATAAATGTGGATAAATTCTGGACTGCGCCCGAAAAAATAACCGAGTGCATAAGAAAGCACGGCATAGAAGATCAGGTCATAATAAAGACCTCGCCGGATAAATCGCGCATTAAAAATGTTGAGCGTTACGCGCCCGACCTCGCATTTATGCCGATGGTGAAAAATACCGATGAAATAACACAAGAGCTTATCGGCGGCAAAATAAATATCGTGGGCGTGGAAGCCTGCTTCGATACCGATACCGCACAGGTCGCAAGCGACGGGTACATTTCGTGGCTGCACGAAAACGGGCTTGCGATATGGGGCAACGCCATAGTTTACAATTACGAGGATGTTATAGGCGGCGGACATACCGACGATGTTTCCGTCTGCGGTGAGCCCGAAAAAGGCTGGGGCTGGTTCCGCGATAAAAAGTTTGACATTGTGCAGACCGACTGGCTGCTTGCAATGAATACATATTACGGCAAATAAACCGATAGCACAACGGCATAAGAAAAACAAAAAATAAATCCGGCAGACTCCGCAACACTGTATTCGGTGAGCGGAATTCTGCCGGGTCTTTCTGTTTTTATTCTTTGATTTCTCCTGCTTTTTTCAGGCAGGTTTTGGAAATCGCCGGACCAATCAATTCATAAATCAATGTGCCGCAGAGTATAACCGCGCGGATTTGCGAAGCATATTCAGGTACGACATTTGCCGCCGCGAGCGAAAGGCCTATTGCAACGCCCGCCTGCGGTATGAGTGCCGGACCGAGGTATTTTCTGATATTTTTATCCGCCTTGCAGACGATACCGCCGAGGCTCGCACCGAAAATTTTGCCTATAACGCGGAATGTGATATAGATTGCGCCTGCAATACCGACAGTCGGCAGCACCGAAAGCTTCAAGTCTGCGCCCGATGCCACGAAGAAAAGCATAAATATCGGCGGGGTGATCTTGTCCGACAAGTCCATCAGCTTGTTTACATCCTGCGAGAAATTTGCGATTATGGCTCCCATTGACATACAGAGCAGCAGCGACGAAAAACCGCAAAGCTGTGAAAGACCGAGCCCGATGAATATAAATGCTATTATAAGCGAAAGGCGGTTGCCGTCTTTTTTGAAATGCTTAAGCGGCAGAAGGAATAAAAAGCCGAGCAACGCGCCCACAATGAGTGCGCCGCCTATTTCAATAAGCGGGGAGAGTACAAGCTCTTTTGCCGAAGCCTTTTCGCCCGAAAGCGCGGTAGCAAGTGCTATTGAAAGTGAGTACATAATAAGCGCGGTCGCATCATCTATTGCCACGACAGAAAGCAGAGTTTCGGTAACGGGACCGCGCGCCTTGTACTGCTTTATTACCATTATTGTTGCCGCGGGTGCGGTAGCCGCCGCTATGGAAGCAAGCACTATTGAGAATTTTGTGCCGCAGCCTGCAACTATAAGCGCAACTGCAACAAAAATAACCGCAAAAAACGATTCGAGGCAGGCAATTACTATGGGTGTAACGCCCACACGCTTGAAGTAGCTTATTTTGAATTCGTTGCCTATTGAAAATGCAATAAAGCCGAGCGCCGCATCGGATATCACCGATATTTCGTCTAAAAATCCGTCGGAAAGCAGACCGAGCACACTCGGACCGAGCAGAAGCCCTGCAATAAGGTAGCCCGTAACATTCGGCAGCTTTATATGCTTAACGAGCCTGCCCAATGCCATACCGCAGAAAATCATTATTGCAAGGTTTGTGAATGTGTTTAATGTAATACCCGAAAGCATCAGTGCGAAATTCCCTCCAGATAATCAATGGGCAGGGTGAACATAATTCCCGTATCGGGTTTTTCAAGACCGCCTGTGACCTTGTTGACTATTTTTGAAATAGCGGCAACCGCATCATCCTCGGCAACCATTATTATAGTCTTATTTTCTTTGTGAGAGGGATTTAACAGACTGCGCAGCGAGCCGAGAAAATATAAATCCTCGTGGTCGCTCAATTCCTGTATCATACCCTTGCTGTCGATTATGGTAGCGCCGGAAATGTTGTTTTCACCGAAGGTTTCAAGCAGCGTTTCAAGGCATTCGGTTTTGTTGAGTATTATTGTAACGAGCTTCATCGGATGGCTCCTTTCGGTATTGAATTATATGTATTCTACCACTCGCTTTGCGCATTTTCAATGGCATTATTGCCGAATTTGCCTGCCGGTGCGGGCAAAAGATTATAACCGCTTTAATGCTCTACTGTGGTAAAGTTGTACAAAGGCGGCGTGTTTTGTACGGCGGGCTATGTTATTTTCAACAAACTTATAAAAAATATGAAAAAACGCTTTACTTTATCGTGATAAAGTGATAAAGTAATACCGTACCAAAAATCAATCGGAGGAATAATTATGAAAAAGTCAAATGTTAAAAAGATTCTTGCCGCAGTTATAAGCATAGCTCTTGTTTGCGGCATAGTTGCCATGTTCGCTTCCTGCGGCGGCAATACCGAGCCCGAAGCCGAAAAGCAGAAATTCATTATGGGTATCGACCCCGAATATCCGCCCTTCAGCTATCTTGGTGATGACGGCGAATACACCGGCTTTGACGTTGAAGTCTGCAAAGCAGCCTGCGATTATCTCGGCTGGGATTTCGAAATCTTCGCAGTCAACTGGGACAATAAGCTCGTTCAGCTTGACTCCAAAGAGTGCGACTGCGTATGGGCAGGTATGACAATTCTCCCCAGCATGACCGAAGCCGGCTATGTTATTTCCAAACCCTATTTCGACAATACTCAGGTTCTTGTTGTTAAAGCCGACAGCGGCCTTGCTTCTTCAAAAGACCTCGCCGGTAAAGATGTTGCCGTTCAGCTCGGCACCTCCGGCGAAAGCCTTCTTAAAGGTGACCTGAAGGAAAGCCTTGCAGACACATTTAACAAAGTAGTTACCTGCGACAGCTTCTTAAAGTGCTTCTCAGAGCTTGAGGGCAACGCCGTTGATGCAGTTTTCGTAGACAAACCCGTTGCAGATACTTATGCAGCAGAGCATGACAGCGTTATCGTTATCGATGAAAATCTCGGCGCAGAACAGTACGGCATCGCTTTCCGTTCAACTGATGCAGAGCTTTGCAAATCCATTGAGGATGCAGTTGCAGTTCTCGTTGAAAACGGCACTTATGCACAGATCGCCGAAAAGTATCCCGAGATTCAGAACAATCTTCTGTTCCTCAAATAATTTATTAAAACAATAATCGCTTTTCCTGAAAGCGCAGAAATGCGCTTTCGGGAATTTGTGTGTATATTGAGGTAGTTTATGGATTTACTTACAATCGTACTGAAAATGGCTGAAGGCCTCAGCAAGACCTGCGCCATATTCTTTCTCACCCTTGCATTTTCATTGCCGCTCGGTATGGGCGTGGCACTTCTCAGAAAAAGCCGATTCAAAATAATCGCGGCAATAACAAGGTTCGTTATTTCCGTTTTGCGCGGCACGCCGCTTATGCTGCAGCTTATTGCGGTAACATACGGTCCGTACTATATTTTCGGCTGGAGCGTTTCGCGTCAGAAGCTCATTCCGGTAGTTATCGCGTTTTCAATAAATTATGCCGCATATTTTGCCGAAATTTACCGCGGCGGTATAGAGTCTGTTTCAGTCGGTCAGTATGAGGCGGCAAATGTTCTCGGTTATTCAAAAGTGCAGACATTCGTTAAAATTATTCTTCCGCAGGTCATTCGCCGCATATTGCCGAGCGTTACGAATGAAATAGTTACTCTTGTTAAGGATACCTCCATGGCGTTTACCGTTTCGTACCAGGAGATGTTCACCATAGGCAAGGAAATCGCAAACTCCCAGACAAGCTTTGTTCCGTTCTTTGTTGCAGGTGCGTTTTACTACATATTCAACGCCATTGTCGGTGCGGTAATGAGCAAGGTCGAAAAGAAAATGAGTTATTACTCGCTGTAAGGAGGGTTTTTATGAATAACATACTCACAATGACGAATATTCAGAAATCCTTCGGCAGCAACAGTGTCCTGAAGGATATTTCGCTCACCGTCAATGAGGGCGAGGTCGTTTCAATAATAGGGCCATCCGGCTCCGGTAAGTCAACGCTTTTAAGGTGCGCGACTTTTCTTGAAACGATAGATGCGGGCGAAATCAGCTATAAGGGCGCAACAGCCGTTAAAAACGATGACTCCGGCAAGGCGAAATATGTTTCAAATTCACAACTCAGAGAATTTAAGAAAAATTTCGGTCTGGTGTTTCAGAATTTCAATCTTTTTCCGCACTATACGGTTTTGAAAAATGTTACCGATGCCCCCGTTTCCGTGCTTAAACGCGATAAAGCGGAGGTTGAGGCGGAAGCGAGAGCACTGCTGAAAAAGATGGGGCTCGAGGGCAGGGAGGATTCATATCCGTGCCATCTTTCGGGCGGTCAGCAGCAGCGCGTTTCCATAGTGCGCGCACTCGCCATGAAGCCGGATATTATGTTCTTTGATGAGCCGACCTCCGCACTTGACCCCGAGCTTACGGGCGAGGTGCTTAAGGTAATAAAACAGCTTGCCGAGGAAAAAATGACAATGGTGATCGTTACGCACGAAATGGCATTCGCCAAAGCCGTTTCGGACAGAGTCATTTTTATGGATAACGGCTACATAGTCGAGCAGGGCAAGCCCGAGGATGTTTTTGACGATACACAGGAGGAACGCACTAAAAAGTTCCTCAGCGGTTACAGTAATATATGACGGTGAAATACAGTATTCTTGACCCGACGGGCAATATTACGGCGCTTGTTGCGGACGAGGTCGCAATCGGCAATCAGCCGTATGCCGCATCGCTTATTATGGAAAACGAGCTTGATGTTGAGCAGGTGGGATTCCTTGATGTGAAAAATCGCGGTATGCGAATGGCGGGCGGTGAATTTTGCGGCAACGCTTCAATGTGCGCAGCGGTAATGTGTCTGAAAGATGAACTGCAAAACGGCGAAAGCCGCGATATGCCGCTTTGCGTAAGCGGTGCACCGCAAAAGGTGAACGTGCATATCGAAAAGAAGAATGAATATTCATTTTACTGCGGCGTTACAATGCCGAAAGCCGAAAGCGTTACGGTGCAGGCACTCACCTGCGGCGGTACACAATACCGTCTGCCCGTGGTGAAATTCGCGGGCATTTCACACATAATAAACGAGTGCCACGATAAAAAGGAAATGTTTGCCGCTGAAATAAAAAGCTGGTGCAAAACCCTCGGCTGCGACAGTCTCGGCATTATGAATATTGACGAACAGAACGGGAAAATCGTACCGTTGGTATATGTTCCGGCTTCGGGGACGCTTTTTTGGGAAAATTCCTGTGCAAGCGGCACCGCGGCGGCAGGCGTGTATTATGCCGCCAAAAGCCAATGCACATTTGAAGCCGATTTTGCCGAGCCGGGCGGTATGCTCGGCGTAAAAGCCGAACCGGACGGCAGCGTTGCCATTAAAGGCACCGTGCGCATCGTTTCGCTTGAAAAAGAAATAAATATCAACTGAAAAAAGCCATCATATAAAACTGTTTAACAAAAAGGGACTGTCGCATTTAGCGCAGAACGAAAAACACAACATAAAAAATAATGACTTCACGGCGAATTAAGCATTTAATAAACCGTAAAGCCATTATTTTTTTATAAATATTTAATATTATATGTTGTTTTTTCGCCTGCTCGGAGTATTTGTATACGAGCGAAGAAAACGCTTTCTGCATCTAAATGCAACAGCCCATTCAATACATATATGATTTTCTTTTTGTTTCTTGATGAATTATTGTCAATATCATAAAAAAATTCTGTTTCACCAAAACCCTCTGACAAGCATACTATGCAATAGGCAAAGATAAGCGCAGAGGGCGGCGGGGTGGCATTTGCCCGCAGAATAGCCCCGCATGTGAAGCGCATAATATATGAGCTGCAAGCACTTTGCAGCTCTGTTTTACTTGTTGGCGAAATTGCATTGACATTGTGCGCATAATGTGTTACAATTTACATAGAATGGTACGGAGGTGTTTTTGTGATTAACCAAACCAATATAAATATTCGCACAGATGTGGATGTAAAAGCAAATGCCGAAAAGCTTTTTGAACAACTCGGTCTTAATATGTCTACGGCAGTCAATATATTTTTGCGTCAGGCTATCAGGCAGGGCGGTTTGCCGTTTGATGTGAAGCTTGATGTTCCTAATGAAATTACTGCCGCCGCTATTGAAGAGGGCAGGGCTTTGGTAAAAGATAAGAAAAACAAAGGTTATAATAATATGGATGATTTAAGGACGGCACTCGGCGTATGAAATATGAAGTCCGTTTTACAAATCAGTTCAAAAAAGATATAAAGCTTGCAAAAAAGCAAGGCAAGGATATTGATAAGTTGTTTCATGTTGTCGGTATGCTTGCCGAAGGTAATCAGTTGAATGAAAAGTACCGTGACCACGATTTGTCAGGAAATTACAAAGGTTGCCGGGAGTGTCATATCGAGCCGGATTGGCTTTTGATTTACGAGATTTTTGACGATGTTTTGGTATTGATATTAAACCGCGTAGGCAGTCATTCTGAATTGTTTAAATAATTTTCCGGCGGAAATCCGATGCATAATGATACTCGGATTTCCGCTGTTTTTGTTTAAGTATATCACTTTTCCTCGTGGTATTCCTGCTCGGTGTTAACATTCCATATCGGAGTTTTGTCGGTCGAGCCGTTCTTTATTGCTCGTACGGCCTCAACCGCGGTGAGCATTGAATGGTCCATATTGTTGTAGCGGTGCATACCGTTTCTGCCTATGCAGTAAAGGTTCGGCAGTTTGTCGAGGTATTCGCGCACGGTGTCGAATTTTTCGTATGAGCCGAAATATGCGGGGTAGGCTTTTTTTACTTTAATACGAACACTGTCAAGCACATCCTCTTTATCGATTATGCCGATTTTTTCAAGCTCGCTGATTGCCATATCGGTAAACATACTGTCCGACATATTCCAGAACTCGTCGCCCTCGTTGCAGAAGTATTCAAGCCCTATCCACACGGTGTTTTCAGGGTCTTTCACCATATACGGCGACCAGTTGTTGAAAATCTGCAGTCTGCCGATGCGCACGTCGCGCTCCTGAATATATATCCAGCAGTCCGGTACAATGTTGCCGAGTGTTCTGTGGCTTGTTTTGTTTTCGAGCTTGAGTCTGTTCACAAGAAGACCGACCGTCATAAAATCGCGGTAGGGGAGGTTTTCGGCGATTTCGCGCACCTCGCGCGGCGGTACGCTGCCCATAGCGCCCACAAGGTCTTTTATTGCCATTGTGGAGATATAGCAGTCCGCCTTGAATTCCGTTCTGCCCTGCGGCGTTGCAACGGTTATGCTGTCGATTCTGCCGTCGGTTACGCAGATCTCATCAACGGTACTGTTCATAAGAATTGCGCCGCCCATATCCGTGATTTTTGCGGCAAGCGTTTCCCAGAGCTGACCGGGACCCTTTTTGGGGTAAAGGTACTGTTCAATAAGTGAGGTTTCAACACTGCCTTTCTTTTTGAACGGCTTTGTTATTATATTCAGCAGCGCCTTTGTCAGCGAAAGTCCTTTAACGCGCTGGGCGCCCCAATCCGCAGAGATGTATTTCGGGTTAACGCCCCACACCTTTTCGGTGTAATCTTCAAAAAACATCTCGTAAAGCGGCTTGCCGAAGCGATTTATATAAAAGTTTTCGAGCGAGTCTTCTTTGCGCTTGAAAATGCAGGAGTAAATGTAGCCGAAGCCCGCTTTAAGTGTGCGCACAAGCCCCATATTTATAAAAGTCTGCGGTTTAAGTGATATGGGATAGTCGAAAAATTTTCTTAAATAGTAGATGCGCGAAACTCTGTTGCGCAGCAGGAGCACATCATCCTCTTTTTCGGGATCTGCACCGCCCGGCTCAAGTGCCTTGCGCGTTTCGGTGGCAATATCGTCAAACGAGGGCCTGCCCTGCGGATTCATAAGCTCGAGCCACAGTCTGTTCACCTCGTCGCTTTTTGAGAAAAAGCGGTGACCGCCTATATCAATGCGGTTGCCGTTATGTTCCTCGGTGCGCGAAATGCCGCCGATTTTATCGGATGCCTCTATAATAAGCGGAGTAATATCCGTTGTTTTTAATAGTTCGTAAGCGGCGGTAAGTCCCGCAGGACCTGCGCCGATTATTATTGCGGTTTTATTGCCCATTATTTCACTTCCTTATAAAAGCTCGCGGAAATATATGCCGTTGGTTTTCGGTATGCCTATATCCGCACCGTTTGTAAAGCAGTCGTAAATTCTTGCACATTCGTCTGTGCTTTCGTTTGTAAAATACAAGGTGTAAAAATCAAGCGGAGGGAACGGCTTGTTACCGACATACAGCGGCACGCTGTTATGCAGCACCGAGTATTCTCTGCTGTGGCAGATTACGGTAAATTTCACGCCTTTCCTGTCGGTTAAAAATGTTTTACCGCGGCAGTTTTTGCAGCCGTCAGCACTTTTTTGCGGACAGCAGCGCATAAGCATAAGCGGCAGATAGCCGTAAACGAGCGCGCCGCGCTTAATAGCGCCGCCCATGGCGGCTATTGATTTTGCCGAAAGCTCAAACGAAAGCGTGATATCGTCAAGTCCGAGCTTTTCATACTGCGACACGGCGGCGGTGTTTACTATGTTAAGCCCGTGCAGACCGTGTACGATAAAGCCGTGATTATTCAAAAGCCGTATGCCGCCGATATTGCCGGTCGCGCCGTCTGTAATACCCATAGCTTTCAGCTTTTTTAGCTTGCTTTCAAGCTCCGCTTCTGCGGCGGGGTAAACAAGGTCGGGCAGCTCCGCGATTATTTTCGGCTTGATTTTCCGAATCGCATTTTCGTTTTTGAGTATTTCATCAACGCTGATTATTACCGCCTGCGCACCGTTTAATTCATCACTGTACTGAGAAATTTCCGCGAGCCGTACGCGTATGCCGCTTTTGTCGGGCGTGTATTTGTCAAAAACGGGCGGCTTTGCGCCTTTTATTACGCGGCTTGAAGCTGTCAGCGCGTTTTCAAGCTCCGAGCAGGCGCGGCGGCGCAAATCGTTTACTGCCGATGACGGCAGCATCATACCGTCGGGATTTGAAAATTCAAAATCGCCCATATTGAACGGCGTGTCACCGAGCTTGGAGATGTTGCGCAGCGCCGTTTCTCTTGCAAGCGGTGCATTCAGCGGCGAAACGGGGAGTGCACCCGTTACCGTTACTGATTTACCGCCGCATTTTGCGGTCAGCTTTGCAGGCTCGTTTTCGCGTATTTTGAGTGTAAAATCTGCGGTAAGTATTTTCTTTTCGGTACTGTAAAGCGCGGTAAGACCTTTCAGTACCTCTGAGGATGCGGCGGTTACATCTTCTTTGCCGCGTGTGCCGAACATATTTATGTTTCTTTCGGCTTTGAGGTAGCCGTCCGTAAATCCGCTGCGCGAAAAGACCGAGCGAAGCGTGTCGCGGTCATATTCTTCGCCGTTAATTGCGTTTTTCAGGCTCGTAACCGCGGCGGCAACATATTCGGGGCGTTTCATTCTGCCCTCTATTTTATAAGACTGTACACCGAGCGCGGTCAGCTCGCCGATACTGTCCATATACGACATATCTTTTAACGAAAGCGCATAGCTTCTGCCGTGCTGCGAACGCCAGTCAAGACGGCAGCCCTGCGCGCAAAGACCGCGGTTGCCGCTCCTTTCACCGAGCATTGCCGAAAGGTAACAGTTGCCGGAAGCCGCCATACAGTGTGCGCCGTGCACGAACACTTCAAGCTCCGCGCTTACGATATTGCGAACGGCTTTTATTTCATCAAGGCTCATTTCACGCGCAAGCACAATGCGCGAAAAGCCGAGTTCTTCAAGCAGCTTGGCACCGTTTACATTGTGCACCGCCATTTGAGTTGAGGCGTGCAGCCGGAGTTCGGGGCAAATTTCTTTTATTGCATTTATTGCGGCAAAATCCTGCAATATAACCGCATCTGCACCGCTTTCGGCTATCCTTTTTGCCGTTTCATACAGCGCGGGAAGCTCGCGGTCAAATACAAGAGTATTAAGCGTAACATACACCTTAACGCCGCGCAGATGGCAGTATTTTACCGCTTCATCAAGCTCAAACTCACCGAAATTATCGGCATTACGGCGTGCATTGAAATCGGATGTGCCGAGGTAAACGGCATCCGCACCGCACCTTACAGCCGCCTTTAACTGCTCGGCGCCGCCGACGGGCGCAAGAATTTCCGGCTTATTCATCATTGTCCTCATTTTTTACGCGTGCTCTTAAAATATCGCCTTTTTTAACATTGTGCGGGCAGTTGAGCGTGAGCACTTCCTGCGGATGGCAGGCGGTTTCGCAGCTTTCGCCGTTTTCATTTGTGATTTCTTCAACCGTGAATGAAAGACCGATTTCATTCGGTGTGACTATTTCAAGCACATCGCCTTTTTTGAAGAAATTACGCTGTTCTATTTTCACTTTGCCGTTTTCGGCATCTTCAAGCGCCACACCCGCAAAGGTGCAGTCCCAATGGTAAAGACCGTCATTCTTGTGGTTATGTATAAGCTCACCGAAGTAAAAACCGCTGTTATACGGACGGTGGCTGAATGCGTTAAGCTCGTTTTCAAGCACATTAAGCGGAACGTCGCCGTCTATGGCGTGGCGGTAGGCATTCACCACCTGCGAAACGTAAAATTCCGTTTTCATTCTGCCCTCGATTTTGAACGAGTCGATGCCGGCTTCGGTAAGCTTGTCGAGGAAGCCTATTGCCTTCATATCGTTTGATGAAAGCAGGGCGGAGTGGTTTTCGTATTCTTCAACCGCAATAAACTCATTCGGGCGGTTGCGTTCCACAAGGTAGTATTCCCAGCGGCAGGGCTGTGTGCATTCGCCGCGGTTTCCGCTTCTGCCGTTCATATATGATGAAATAAGGCACCTGCCCGAGTACGCCATACACATAGCACCGTGTACGAATGCTTCCAGTTCCAAATCCTCGGGGATTTTCGCGTGCATTTCGGCAATTTCGTTTATGCTCATTTCGCGCGCAATCACTATGCGCGAAGCACCGAGCTCGTAGTAGGCGTTGGCGGCGGCATAGTTGCAGCAGTTTGCCTGCGTGCTTATATGTACCTGCAAATCGGGCGCCGCGCTCTTTATGGTTCTGAGTGCGCCGAGGTCGGAAACAATAACGGCATCGACCCCCGTCGAGTAAAGCTCGCGGGCGTATACGCGCAAATCGTCTATTTCGCTGTTTTTCGTAAAGCTGTTTACGGTAACATACATTTTTCTGCCGTTCGTGTGCAGAATATCGGCGGCGTCCTTCAGTGCTTCAAACGAAAATGCCGACTTTTCGGCTCTGAGCTGAAGCATCGGCCCGCCCATATAGACGGCATCCGCGCCGAAGCGTACGGCGGTGTTAAGGCAGTTCATATCGCCTGCGGGGGCGAGCAGTTCGGGTTTGTTCATAAATACACCTTTTCAATGTTGATGTAACAATAATACAACAATACTTTGGTTTTTACAAGAATAATCATAATATTTAACAGTTTTTTAAATACTATATTGACAAAAAATTGACAAGTGGTAAAATGTTACGAAAGGTGATGATAGAATGTATAAGTATATCTGCATCTTGATAGCCGCCGTAATTGCCGCCATACTCGTATGGGGTGTTGCGGTTACGCCCAAACCGTATGCAAGCAGTAATGTGGTGCTTGTTAAAAAGAAAATCAATGCCGATGCCGCGGGCGGTCTTGCCGCCGAGTTTGAGCGCGGCGATGTGAATACCGTTGAGCTTGAATTTGACGAGGCTGCGGAATGTACCGTTAAGATATTCAACGGCAGCGACCTCGTTTATGAGCGAACCGGTGCCGAGAAATACAGGTATTGCGCATTTAATACCGTTAACACCTCAAACCTTAAAATCATCGCCGACACACCCGTAAGGGTAAAAAATCTTCGTGTATCGCTCGTTAAAAGCGAAAACGCCGATTTCCGAGTTACGGCGTATGCAGTCGCTTCGTCAATTAACGAAGAAAATGTTACACCCGAGCGTTTTGATGTTGTTACCGATGTGATTTTATTCGGCTGCGTTACCTTTGACGAAGCGGGCAAGCTCGGCATTGATACCGAGCTTCTTGAAAATTCATATAATATTCTTAAAGAAAACGCCGCAGACAAAAAGGTGAATTTCTATATAAATATCCTCGGGCCGGACAGTCAGAGCGAGTCTGACGACTGGAACGAGCAGATGAACGGTAAAGCCGCAAGGCACTCGGCGGCGTTCAAAAACGGCGCGCTTGCGCAGGATATTGCAAAGCTTGTTGAAGAATACGAGTTCGACGGCGTGTTCTTCGATTACGAGTATCCGCTCAAGCGCAAATACTGGAACGCGTTCGACAAATTCATAAAGCAGGTCAAAGCCTGCACCAACGGCAAAAAGGTCGGTATTGCGGCTTCGGCGTGGAATCTTTCGGCTGCGGGCGATACACCCTCGCACGCCGATATGCTTGAACTGATGCAGTATGATTTATTTGACGATAACGGCAACCATTCGTCGATGGATACCGCTTTAAGCGGTCATAATGAGGCAAGAAAGCGCGGTCTTGTGCTGCACGATACGGACCTCGGGCTTCCGTTTTACGGCAGACCTGCCGACAGGGACGGGTACTGGCCCTCGTATGCGGAGTATGCCGAAACACTCGGCAGGACGCAGGATAAATGCGAAACCGACGGCGGCGAAGCGTATTTCAACTGTTGGCAGACCGTGTACGATAAAACCGCTTACGCGCTTGAAAACGATATAGGCGGCATAATGGTATGGCATTTCGCCTGCGATGTTACCGACCCCGAGCTTTCGCTTTTCGGCGCGGTAAAGGAATGTATCGCAGACAGAGTAGTGAATAATGCGGAATAAGTTCGCTAAAATATATTCAGTATTTTATTTGCTCGAAAGGAGTTATTGATATGAGCAGAGTTTACAATTTTTCGGCAGGTCCCTCCATGTTACCCGAAGAGGTGCTTAAAAAAGCAGCTTCGGAAATGCTTGACTATGAGGGCAGCGGTCAGTCGGTTATGGAGATGTCGCACAGATCAAAGGTGTATGACAGCATCATTAAAGGTGCCGAGCAGCTTTTCCGTGAGATAATGAATATCCCCGACAATTACAAGGTGCTTTTCCTGCAGGGCGGCGCTTCCACACAGTTTGCGGCTATTCCGCTTAACTTTATGAACGGCAGCGGCAAGGCTGATTTCATAATCACGGGTCAGTGGGCAAAAAAGGCTTATCAGGAAGCCTGCAAATACGGCGATGCTAAAGCGGTTGCATCTTCTGCCGATAAGACCTTCTCATATATCCCCAAAACAACTGCGGCGGATTTCAGACAGGATGCGGACTACGCATATATCTGCCTTAACAATACCATTTACGGCACTGTTTACCACGAGCTTCCCGATACCGGCGATGTTCCGCTCTTTGCCGATATTTCGAGCTGCTTCCTTTCAGAGCCGCTTGATGTTACGAAGTTCGGTCTTGTTTACGGCGGCGCACAGAAGAATATCGCTCCCGCAGGTCTTACCGTTGTTATCGTAAGGGAAGACCTTCTCGGTAAGGCAAGGGATATTACCCCCACCATGCTCAATTACCAGATCCACGCTGAAAACGATTCGCTTTACAACACACCTCCGTGCTACACCATTTACATCTGCAAGCTCGTGCTTGAGTGGATAAAGTCGCTCGGCGGTCTTGAGGCAGTTGCAGAGCGCAACCACAAGAAAGCAAAGCTTCTCTACGATTTTCTTGACAGCAGCGAGATGTTCCGCGGCACTGTTGTTCCCGAGGACCGTTCGATAATGAACGTTCCCTTTGTCACCGACAGCGACGAGTTCAATGCGAAGTTCATTAAGGAAGCCGAAGCGGCAGGCTTCATCAACCTTAAAGGTCACAGAACAGTCGGCGGTATGAGAGCTTCCATCTACAACGCAATGCCCGTTGAAGGCGTTGAAAAGCTTGTGGAATTTATGAAGAAGTTTGAGGCTGAAAACAAATAAAGAGAGGAAAACACAATGTATAACATTCTTACAATGAATAAAATTTCACAGATCGGTCTCGGCGAGCTTGATGCAAAGTACGCCGTTTCTGATTCCTGCGAAAATCCCGACGGAATAATCGTTCGTTCCGCCGCAATGCACGAGTACGATTTTCCCGCAAGCGTGTGCGCAGTCGCACGCGCAGGCGCGGGTGTAAATAACATTCCCGTTGACAAATGCACCGAAAAGGGTATTGTGGTTTTCAACACCCCCGGCGCAAATGCCAATGCCGTTAAGGAGCTTGTTGTGTGCGGCCTTATGCTTGCTTCGCGCAAGGTAACTGCCGCTTATGACTGGTGCAAAACCCTTAAGGGCGAGGGCGAAAATGTCGGCAAGCTCGTAGAAAAAGGCAAATCACAGTTTGCAGGTCCCGAAATTCTCGGCAAAACACTCGGTGTTGTCGGTCTGGGCGCAATCGGCAGGCTTGTTGCAAATGCCGCAAATGCTCTCGGTATGAAGATCGTAGGTTATGACCCCTTCCTTACCGATGCCGCAAAGGCAGAGCTGCCCGCAGATGCAAAAACCGTTGAAACACTCGATGAGGTTTACGCCGCAAGCGATTACATAACACTGCACCTTCCCTGCGTGGCAGATACAAAGGGTATGATAAATGCAGGTTCACTTGCAAAAATGAAAGACGGCGTGCGTATTCTTAACTTTGCGCGCGGCGAGCTTGTAGTCGGTGCAGATATGGCGGCGGCTCTTGCAGACGGCTCCGTTGCGGCTTATGTTACCGACTTTCCGTCGGATGAAGTAATAGGTCTTGAAAATGTTACGGCTATCCCGCACCTCGGCGCTTCCACTCCCGAATCGGAAGAAAACTGCGCTTATATGGCGGCGGTCGAAATTCGCGAATTCCTTGAAAAAGGCAATATCAAAAATTCCGTTAACTTCCCCAATGTTGAGCTTGACGGCGACGGCGAACGCGTAAGCATCATCCACGGCAACGATCTCGGCACCGTGAACGATGTGATTGCCGCTTTCACCACCTCCGGCATAGAAACAAAGGGCTTTGCTTCAAAGGCAAAGGGCAATGTTTCTTACACCCTTATTTCTGCCGATACCATTCCCGATGCGGTTATCGAAAAGCTTAAATCGCTCGATACGGCTATAAAAGTCCGTAAAATCTGAGTTTCGGTTTTCAGTTTGCAGTTTTCAGTTTTCAGTTTTCAATCAACGCGGCTTTTCTTTTTTTGAATGCGGAAAGAAAGAGCGAACGGTAGGGGTGCCACACTGTGGCACCCGGTTTGCCCGCAGCGGTATTTGAAGCGCGAATGCGCGAGAATGCACGCGGAGGGCAAAATGAAAACCGCGTTGATTTGGTGTAATCAACGCGGTTTTTGCAATATTGTTGTTTTCAACTGTCAATCGCTGCGCGATTGACCCGGGTTGCACGGGGTGCCACCCGTACGATTCGTTCTATTTTTTCGTTATCAAAACCGCGGGGCAAAATATAAACATCGCAGTTTTTATAATATATGTTGTCTTCATTTGTCAATCGCTGCGCGATTGACCCGGGTCGCATACTATGCGACCCCTACCGGTTTCTTCAAATTTTCGCAAAAAACAAACAGCGCGGTTTACGAAAAACCGCGTTGTTTTTTGAAAATTCGATTTCTGAAAACTGAAAACTGAAAACTGAAAACCGAAAACCGAAAAACCGAAAAACCGAAAATTCATCACTTCCTGCGCTGAACGAGCACCGCAAATATTATTATCGCGCCGCGCACCGCATCGCAAAGGAATGTCGGCACGCCCAGCATATTAAGCACATTGTTCATAACGCCTATTATCAGCATACCGAAGAATGCTCCCGCAAGGTTGCCCTTGCCGCCGCTCATGGCGGTGCCGCCCACAACTACCGCGGCTACCGATTCCATTTCAAATCCGTTACCGGCATTGGCAAAGTCCATAGAGCCTATGCGCGCAACATATATTATTGCTGCCACCGCGCACATTAGTCCGCTTAAAACATAAACGCGGCGTTTGACCGTATTTACGCGAATGCCGGAATACTGTGCCGCGCGCTCGTTGGAGCCGAGTGCTATTACCTGTTTGCCGAAAACTGTTTTGCGGTGAATTGTGTAGAGCATTGCCGCTATGACCGCCCAGAACACAATCGGCATTATTACCTGCCCGCCGACTTTCAGCGAGGCTAACTGCTTGAAGCTGTCCGGTACGGTCGGGTTAAAACTTTTGGTGAGCTGCTGCGTTACCGAACGGTATATTTTCATAGTGCCGAGCGTTACTATAAACGGCGGTATTTTGCCGTATGAAATCAGCAGACCGTTTATTTCACCGAAAACGCCGCCGAGCACGAGCGAAACGAGTATGGCTATAATGTATGCGGGCACTCCGGTTATGCCGAGCTTTGTGAGCAGCCCTACGGCGGGGTCGAGCATATACATAAGCGCCGCGCCGACCGCGCAGGTCATTGAGCCTACCGAAAGGTCTATTCCGCCGGAAAGTATTACAAAGCACATTCCGAGCGCGATGACTCCCGTGTATGTGTTGTTGCGCAGAATGTTCAGCCACGAAATTGCAAGCTTTTGCGGGACTGCCGCAGCCGTACCCTCGTTGAAGCCTATAACAACACACTGCAAAGCCACCATAATCGCAAGCGCTATGAGTGTGGGCACTATACTTGTTGTACCGCCGAACAGAGAAATTATTTTTTTTGAAAGTCCGCCGCTTTTTGAAGCTGCGGCGTTTTTTGTGTTATTCAAAGTCTTCGGCTCCTTTCTCTGCTCCCGTTGCGTAGAGCATCATTGTTTTTTCGGTAATATCGCCGCCGCAAAGCTCTGCGGCAATACGCCCGTGGTGCAAAACTATTGCCCGTTTGCACAACCGCATTATTTCCTGCCCCTCGCTCGAAAGCACTATAACACCTATTCCGCTTTCGGCAAGAGTGCGGATTATCGAGTAAATTTCCTCTTTTGCGCCAACATCGACGCCCTGCGTGGGATTATCGAGAATAAGCACCTTCGGCTCTGCGGTAAGCCACTTTGCAAGCACAACCTTTTGCTGATTGCCGCCCGAAAGCGAGGTTATGAGGTTTTCGGTATTGCTCGTTTTTATTCTCAGGTTTTTCACCTGACCGTCAAATACCGTTTTCTGTTTGTTTTTGTCAAGGAATCCGCAGCGGCTGTAATCTTCAAGTGTAACTGCGGTGCCGTTGTCAAGCACGGTCATATCCGCAATAATGGCATTTTCCTTGCGGTTTTTCGGCAGGTACGCTATTCCCGCGCTGACGGCTTCGTGCGGTGCGCGCGGGTGAATCTGCCTGCCGTCAAGAATGATTTTGCCCGTGTAGTTTTTGCCGTATATGCCGAACACCGTGCCGAAAATCTCGCTGCGCCCGTCGCCGAGCAGACCGGTAATTCCGAGTACCTCACCGCGGTGCAGTGAAAGCGAAATGTTTTCAAAGTTCTTTGCGTCGCTTAAATCTTCAAGCCGCAGTATTTCATCGCCGCAGCTTGCGACCGTAAAGGTGCTTTCGCCGTTTACGGCGTGCCCCACCATGAAAGCGGCAAGGTCATTTGCGTTCACATCCGCAATATTGCCGCTGTTCACCGCTTTGCCGTTTCGCAGAACGGTGTAGCGGTCGCAAATCTGCATGACCTCATCAAGCTTGTGCGAAATGAAAATCATTGCAATACCGCGTTCTTTGAGCCTGCGCATTATTTCAAACACCCGCTCGGTTTCGGCGCCCGTGAGCGATGCCGTCGGCTCATCCATTATAATGAGCGAAGCATCAGTGCGCAGTGCGCGGGCAATTTCGGTGAGCTGCTTGTATGACGCGTCGATTTCGCTCACCAGGGTCTGCGGGTCAACGGAAATTCCGAGCTGCTCAAACAGTTCGGCGGTTTCGCGTATCATCCGCTTTTTGTCAATAAACAACCCCTTTTTCGGAAAATCACCGAGAAAAACATTCTCATAAACCGTCAGGTCATTCACAATGTTCAGTTCCTGGTGAATAAATGCAATGCCCGCATTCTGCGAAGCGGAGGGATCGGGAAATACGGCTTTTTTGCCGTCGATCAGAATTTCGCCCGAATCGGTTTGAATAACGCCGCCCACAATATTCATCAGCGTGGATTTACCGGCGCCGTTTTCGCCCAGCAGGGCGCATATTTCGCCGCCGTTTATTTCAAAATCAACATTGTCAAGCACATTGCCGCCGCCGAATGATTTTGAAATGTTTCTGACAGACAGTTTCATACTCGTCTCCTTACGTGCCTTCAAAAATAAATCCGGCATTCAGCCGGATTTACCGTAAAGTTTAATATACCGTATTGTTCGCGTCGATGTATTCGTCCGCATTTGCGGCGGTTACTATCGTGGTGGGTATCACAATACAGCTGTCGCAGGCTTCGCCGCGGCAAAGTGAAATAGCTGCTTTTACTGCATCCTCAACCATTGCGGGACTGTAAAGTGCCGAAGCAAGACCGAGTGAAGCATATTTTTCTTCCTTCATCATACGGAAGTATTCCTGCATTCCGCCGCCGCCCGTAATGGCGTGTATATCGGTTCTGCCGGCTTCGATTATTGCCTGAATAACGCCGATTGAGGTTTCGTCATCCATTGAGAATACGGCATCAATATGCTTGTGGCTTTCAAGTATATCGGTCATGCTGCGCAGACCTTCGTCGCGCGTGAAGCCGATTTGGCTGATTTCGAATATATTTGATGTGTCGTAACCGATTTCGTTGAGGTAATCGTAAAAGCCCTGTTTGCGCAGTTCGGCGATCGAGCCTGCCGAGGGAATGTCGAGCACGGCTATCGTTGCGGCTTCACCGACTTTTTCGGTTATGTATTTTGCCGATTCGTAGCCCATTCCGTAGTTGTTGCCCGTAACCTTGTAAATACCGGGGCAGGCAACGTCAACGTCGAAGCTTACAACGGGAATGTTCTGCTCAACTATTTCGGCAACCGCACTCTCCATACCCGTCCACTGCGGCCAGAGCACTATGGCATCGGCGCCCCAGGCAACAAGGTCGTTGAGATTCGCCATCATTTCCGCGGCATCGGCGGATGTGGTGATTTTGTAGGTAATACCCTGATCCTTGCAATACTTTTCGGCGTAATATGCAACGCCCGCTACCCAGCCGTGGGTTACACTGGGGGCTGCTATGCCGATTTTGAAATCGTCTTTGCCGGTGCCTGAATCGGCGGTGTTGGCGCACCCGAACAGTGCGGTGCAAAGAAAAACACATATTAAAATAACGGAAATTATTTTTTTCATCGGGATTTCTCCTTTACTGAATAATAGCTCATCTATTTTACTATACTAACAATTAAAATACAACTGTTTTTGCGCTTTTTTATGAATCGCGGCGAAAAAAATAAACGGAGCACCTGCGAAGATGCTCCGTTTATTGACTGTGAATTGTCGGTGAAAATCAGATTTCGGGGATTTCGATGGCGATTTCCCTGCCGGCTTCCGCGGAACGTGAAATACCGTCGATGATCGCCTGGTTGTAGATGATCTGGCTTGAGGGAACGGGGGCGGGAAGACCGTATTCAATGGCATCGATGAACGAACGGATCTTCTTGTCGAAATTGTCGCCGTCATTTCTGCATTCGGGTATCTTGGTTTCAACACAAGTGCCCGCAACATTGTGGTAAACGGTCATCGGGCCGCCGATTGAGCCGTTCCAGCATTCGGTTGAGGGAATGCGCAGACCGCCCTTTTTGCCGAGGATGATGGTATCACCGGGAGTGTCCATATGCATAGCCCATGCAATACGGAAGTCGAGAATTATGCCGCCCTCAAGGCGAACGAATGCCGCTGCGAAATCATCAACGCCGAATTTTTCAACATATTCGGGCTTTTCAAGGTATTCGGGATTCTTGCCGAAGAAGCCTGATTTGTAGCCGGTAACGGTGAGGGGCTTCGGGTAGCCGATTGCATTGAGCACCATATCGAGTGAATAGCAGCCTATATCGCCGAGAGCGCCGAGACCTGCGGTATCTTCCTGAATAAAGGATGTGCCGAACGGGGTGGGGATGCCTTTGCGCCTGCCGCCGCCGGTCTGAATGTAGTAAATTTCACCGAGCTCGCCGGACTGCACGACCTTTTTGACCATCTTCATATTTTCGTCAAAACGGGGCTGGAAGCCGATGGAAAGGATTTTGCCGCTTCTTTTTTCGGCTTTGCAGATTTCAACTGCCTCGTCAAGAGTAACGCACATGGGCTTTTCAAGCAGAACGTTTACGCCGTGGTCGAGCGCGTAGATGGCGCAGGGGGCGTGCTGTCTGTTGTATGTGCAGACCGATACTGCATCAAGGTCTTTTTCGTTATCTATAAGCTCTTTGTCGCTCAGGTAGAAACGAGCACCCTCGGGTGCGCCGTATTTTTTGGCGAATGCCTCTGCCTTGCCGGGAACAAGGTCTGCAAAGGCAACTATTTCAACATCGTCGCATTTCATATAGCTTTTGAGGTGCGCCTCTGCTATCCAGCCGCAGCCGATAATGCCGACTTTGATTTTTTTGCCGGTGTAAACCTTTTCTTCACTGTGCTTTTCTTTGAAAGCGTCAAGAATACTTGCCATAATATTACCTCCGTAACGGTTTTTTGCAAGCTTAGAGTACCACAATATCCGTTATCTTTCAACAGGAATCATAGCTTTTGGCGTACTGTTTTCAATAAATTCCCATTTGCACAAAAATACAATGCGGTTTGTGTATAATTTACACAAACTTATTCCGGTTTGTAAATTTGTTTATTAAAAAAGCACTATTGTTAATAATTTGTTCATAATTTCACAACAACAAAACAATAAGGGTGCGCTACTATGAATATGCCAATACGATACGCAGGAATTCCAAAGATTCCTCTGTTCAAGAAAAAACCGATGCCTTTGCATCGGTTTTTTCTTGTGCGGCGCGGCACTTTGTGGTACAATGGTGAAAACACGCTGTGGGGTGGTCGTATTAAATCCGCAATATCGCCGTCAATGATGTGTGCCGATATTTCCGGCATACCCGAAACACTCGGCATTTTCGAAAAAAACGGCATAGAATACCTGCATATAGATATAATGGACGGGCATTTTGTACCGAATTTTACACTCGGCACCGATTACTGCCGTTCCGTAAAAAAACTGTGCAATATACCGCTTGATATTCACCTGATGGTCGAAAATCCCGAAAAAATGCTCGATTGGTTTCCCATAGCGGCGGGCGATATGGTATCGGTGCATACCGAAAGCACAAAAAACATAAAAGAAGCTCTGCGAGCCGTTCGCGCGAAAGGCGCAAAAGCGTTTGCGGCAATAAATCCGCCCACGCCCGCCGATGTTCTTTATGAGCTGCTCGATGATATCGACGGTGTGCTTGTTATGGCGGTAAACCCCGGCTTTGCGGGGCAGAAGATGGTCGACGGCACGCTTGAAAAAATACGCGCCGTGCGCGAAATGCTTGATGAAAACGGCAAAACCGATGTAATCATCGAGGTCGACGGCAATGTCAGCTTTGAAAACTCCGTGAAGATGAAAAACGCGGGTGCCGATATTTTCGTTGTAGGCACATCCAGCGTTTTCAGCGCGCAGCTCGGTGTTGAACGCGGCATTGAAAAAATGCGCGGTTTGTTGAAAGGTGACTGATATGAAATTTCTTGTTTTCGGCTCAATGAACATAGATAAGGTCTATAAGCTGCCCGCTTTGCCCGAAAAAGGTGAAACGCTTACATGCAGCGGTTACGAGGAGCACGTCGGCGGTAAGGGGCTCAATCAGGCCGTTTCGCTTGCCCGTGCCGGAGCCGAGGTCTATATGGCGGGCAGGGTAGGTGCCGACGGCAGAGGGCTTGTTGAATTTTTGCAGGATGCGGGCGTGAATACCGACCTTGTGCAGATTTCCGACACGGTAACGGGGCACGCGGTAATAGAGGTTGACGGCGGCGGTCAGAATCAGATGATACTTTTCCCCGGTGCCAATCACGAAATCACCGCCGAGTATTGCGACAAGGTGCTTGAAAGCTTCGGCAGCGGTGACCTTGTGCTTATGGAATATGAAACCTCCTGCGTTGAGTATATGATGGAAAAGGCGGCGAAGAAGGGTCTTATAGTTGCAATAAACCCGTCGCCTTATGCCGAAGCAGTCAAGGATCTGCCGTACGGCAAAACGGATATTGTCATAGTGAATGAATCCGAGGGGCAGGGTATTGCCGAAACGAACGACAACGACAAAGCCGTAAAAATCATAAAGCAAATGACCGAGGGCGGCGCGGTCATAATGACGCTCGGAGCGAACGGAGCGATATATTCGGATTCCGATATAACCGTTAAAGTGCCGGCATTCAGGGTGAAAGCCGTTGACACCACCGGTGCGGGCGATACATTTACCGGGTATTTTCTGAAAGCGTATATGGACGGCGCCGATGAAAAGGATGCGCTTACGCGTGCGAGCGCGGCATCCGCGGTCGCCGTTAAAAAGGTGGGTGCCGCCGAAACCATACCGTCAGCCGCAGAAGTTGATGCGTTTTTGAAAAAACATATATGAAATCTATGACCGCAATAAAAAATTTATATATTAAGTAATAATCATACTTGACTAATTGTGTTTTGTTTATTATAATGTACACGATAATGTATATATGTGGAAATATATGTTGTCGTCATGTATGATAATGGTTTTGCGGCGTTATGCTTTTATATATAAAAATATGTGATCTCATATATATTTTATGGTCGGTTATCCGGCAGCAAAACTTTATTATATCGGGCACGGCATAAGCCATGCCCATTTTTCGTTTTTTATTAAATTTACAGAAAGGGGAACCGCAAATGCCCGTAACAATTGCAGTAATAATTGCAGCTGTCGCCCTCGTTCTGGGCGGTGCAGTCGGATTTGTCATCGGCGGCGCACACCGTAAAAAGGTTGCCGAGGCGGCTATCGGCTCTGCCACAGAGGAAGCCGCGCGTATAGTAAACAACGCCATGACCGAGGCGGAACAGAAGAAAAAAGAAGCTGTTCTCGAAGCCAAGGATGAAATTCACAAACAAAGAACGGAAACCGAGCACGAGCTGCGCGAGCGCCGTGCCGAAGTTCAGCGTCAGGAAAGGCGCATTATCCAGAAGGAAGAAAGCCTCGACAAAAAGCTTGAGGCGCAGGAGAAAAAAGAGGAAGCTCTTGCACAGAAAACAAAAGAAATCGAAGAAAAAACCGAGGAGATCGCAACCCTTAAAAGAAGCGAGCTTGAGCTTCTTGAAAAGATCTCCGGTTACTCAAAGGAGCAAGCCAAGGTCGAGCTTCTTCAGAGGCTTGAAGAACAGCTTGTTCACGAAAAAGCCGTCAAGGTCTATGAGTATGAGCAGCAGACCAAGGACGATATGGACAAAATCGCGCGCGATATAGTTGCAGGTGCCATTCAGCGCTGTGCTGCCGACCACGCGGCAGAGGCAACCGTTTCGGTCGTTACAATTCCCAACGACGAAATGAAGGGCAGAATCATAGGCCGTGAGGGCCGCAACATCCGCACCATAGAAACGATTACCGGCGTCGACCTTATCATAGACGATACGCCCGAAGCCATCACCGTTTCTTGCTTTGAGCCCGTAAGGCGCGAAATTGCAAGACTCACACTTGAAAAGCTCGTTTCCGACGGCAGAATACATCCCGCCAGAATCGAGGAGATGTTTGAAAAATCAAAACGCGAGGTCGAGCAGACCATTAAGCAGACCGGCGAAAAGGCGGTTATCGATGCAGGCGTAAACGGCTTGCACGGTGAGCTTGTAAAGCTGCTCGGCAGACTTAAATACCGTACAAGCTACGGTCAGAATGTACTTAACCACTCCATTGAGGTTTCATTGCTTGCAGGTCTTATGGCGGCGGAAATCGGCGCGGATGTTAAGCTTGCAAAGCGCGCAGGACTTCTGCACGATATAGGCAAGGCTCTTGACCATGAGTTTGAGGGTACACACGTTGAGCTCGGTGTTGATGCCGCCCGCAAGAATAAAGAGAGCGAGCAGGTCATTCACGCCATTCAGGCGCACCACGGCGATGTTGAAGCAAAGACGGTTATCGCCTGCCTCGTTCAGGCGGCGGATGCCATTTCGGCAGCCCGTCCCGGTGCAAGGCGCGAAAATATCGAGACTTATATCAAACGTCTTGAAAAGCTTGAGGAAATCACAAAGTCATTTGACGGTGTCGATACCGCATTCGCTATTCAGGCGGGCAGAGAAGTCAGAATCATGGTAAAGCCCGAAGCTGTTAACGATGACCAGATGGTACTTCTTGCAAGGGATATAGTAAACAAGATCGAAAACGAGCTTGAATATCCCGGTCAGATAAAGGTCAATGTCATCAGAGAGAGCCGCGCAGTTGATTTTGCAAAATAACAAAGAGGGGTTGTCGCATTACTACGGCAACCCCGTTTTGAATGAACGGAAGCTTTTATGAAAATACGGTTACTGTTTACAGGCGATGTGGTGGATACCGCGGGGTGCGAATTTCTCGCCGCGCGTCTGCCCGTTTTTAAGCGCGAAAACAGAATAGATGTATGTGTCGTGAACGGCGAGAATGCCGCGCGCGGCAACGGCGCCACGCCCGAATCGTGCAATATGCTTTTTAATGCGGGGGCAGACCTCATTACGCTGGGCAATCACGCTTTTCGCCGACCCGAAATTGCCGATTATCTCGACAGTCGCGAGGATGTTATACGCCCGTTCAATTACCCCGACGGCGCTCCCGGCAGGGGCGTGGGTGTAATCGACAAGGGCAGATTTCGCATTGCCGTAATAAATCTGCAGGGCACATCGTTCGGTGAGCCTCTCGGCAATCCGTTTGAATATGCCGACAGAGCACTTGAATTTACGGACGGCTGCAAATGCACGGTGGTGGATTTTCACGCCGAAGCCACGGGCGAAAAACGTGCGCTCGGCTTTTACCTTGCCGGCAGGGTGAGTGCGGTAATAGGCACACATACACACGTGCAGACTGCCGACGAACAGATACTTGACGGCAGCACCGCCTATATTACCGATGTCGGTATGACGGGGGCAGTTAATTCCGTGCTCGGCGTAAAGCCCGAGGCGGTCATTAAAAAACTTAAAACAAATCTGCCCGTAAAATTCGAAGCGGCAGGCGGCGCGCAGATGATGTGCGGCTGCATTGTCGAGCTTGATACCGTTACGGGCAAGGCGGAAAATATCGAAAGGGTGGCGGTGAAGTGAAAAAAGCAACAGCGTTATTTACCGTCCTTTCACTCCTGGTGTGCTTTGCCGCCTGCGGCAAAAACGAAAATACCGATACGACCGAAAAGGAATATATTCTTCCGTCAACGGTAGTGGAATCGGATGTTTCGCTGCCCTATACGAGCGCCGATGTGCTCGATCCTTATGAAGCGCAAAGCGATTACAACCGCGATTTGATATATACGATATATGAGAGCTTGTTTTACCCGACTGCCGACGGCAAAGGTAAGCCCGTGCTTGCTTCCGGCGGTGAGATAAACGGCACAACGGTAAGTGTTAAATTAAAGCAGGGCGTAAAATTCAGCGACGGCACCGGCTTTACAGCGCAAAGCGTAAAGGCTTCGCTTGAAAAAGCGCGTGCAAGCGTATATTTTTCATCGCTTGTGTCAAATATTACGGATATAAATATAATTGATAACTACACGGTTAAGTTTTCACTTGCAAAGGCCGATCCGCAGGCGCTCAATGTGCTTTCGTTCCCCGTGGTGAACGGCTCGGGCGAAAATATATGCGGAACGGGCGCATACTGTATTAAATACACCGATGACGGAGCACCTTTCCTTGAAGCCGTAAAAAGCGGCGAAAATTACAAATCGCTTAAAAACAAGCAGATAGCACTCTGTGATATGGCGGGTGTAACAAGTCCGGTTTATCCGTTTAAGGCGAATAAAATAAGCGTTTTCAAAAATGACCTCTCCGGCGGAGAGTATGTAAACCTTTCGTCAAATACCGTAAGCGTGCCGACCTACCGCCTCGTTTACGCGGGCATAAATTCCAAGTGGGCGGGCTCGCTCACATCGGTCGACTGGGTGCGGCAGGCAATAAACATCGGCATTGACCGCGCACAGATAACCGCAGGCTCATTTCTCAGTCAGGGCACGGCGGTGGTTACGCCGTTTAAAAACGAGTTTTATCAGCTTGAGGGCATAAATACACTTGCGAGCGTGAACGGTGAAACGGAACGCGCCATTGCGATCCTTGAGCGAAACGGCTACGATAAGGTCAATTCCGACGGTGTGCGTACAAACGGCGCAAATCTTCTGTGGGTAAGCATACTCGTTTGCGGCGAAAATCAGTATAAGGTCGATGTTGCCGAAGCGCTTGAAAAATCGCTGAAGCGCCTCGGCTTCGGTGTAACGATGAATATTGCCGATACGGCGGAAAGCTTTGAAGCCGCACTTTCGGACGGTTACTACGGTATTTACATAGGCGAAACGATCCTTTCGCCGGACTCCGATCTGAGCGAGTTCTTAACAAGCGGCGGAAGGCTCAATTACGGCATTGATGAATCTATGTTCGCTTCTTACGCCGAATACCGTACCGCAACGGGTTCATTAAAGCCGTTCATTGAAGAATTTTCAACAAATGTTCCGTTTATTCCGCTGTTTTACAGAAACGCCGTGGTCGCGGTAAATCCCAACCTTGCGAATGTTGCCGTGGGCGATTACGATTTGTATTCGCAGGCAGGCTTATGGGAAATGACGGAGAATTAACAAAAAAATACTTGTAATTAAAGCGAGTATAGTATATAATTATTTCAATATGCACAACTTAAAGGAGTTGACACAATGGATCCCATAAAGGTCGATTTTTCAGGTAAGGGTAAAGCCAAAGAGGTCGTTATCCCGCCCGACAAAAAAGTTCTCAAACTCGTAATCAGCATCATTGCAACCGTTATCGGCGCCGCGATCACCTATTATTTCCTGCTTCCGCCTTTCAATTTCAAGGCGCTTGAGCTTTATTATTTCATAGGTATCGTTATCGCCATTTTCATCGGTATGAACTTTCTTACGAGCAAGGCATTCGCAAAGCCCGAATATGTGCCTTATGTTAAAAAGGTATCGACTGTTCCGATCATCATTGCGCTTGCATTTGCGCTTGTTCTGCTTGTCGGTTACCTTACCTCCTGCGCATTCTTCCGCGCCAGGGATTACAGTAAGATAATCACCGTTTCCGAAACAAATTTCGGTGAGGATGACAGTATCACAACCATAACCGATTTAGGCGATTTCAGCTCCGTTCCCATGATAGATGACGAGGTCGCAGCAAACCTTGCCAACAAAAAGCTCGGTGAGCTTTCCGAGTGGGTTTCGCAGTTCGTTATTGATGAAACTTATTCCACACAGATAAACTATCAGGGCAATCCTTACAGAATATTCCCGCTTAAATACGGCGATGTTTTCAAGTGGTTCAAGAACACACGCGACGGTATTCCCGCATATTTGAGAGTAAATATGTATACTCAGGAGGCTGAAGCGGTCGTTCTCAGTGAGCTTGAAAATGCAAGCGGCAACATCAAGACCTCTACAAGCGAATATTTCAACAAAAAGCTTGTCCGCGTGCTTCGTTTTGCATACCCCACATATATGTTCGGCACTCCCTCGCTTGAAATAGATGAGCAGGGTCATCCGTGGTGGGTTTGCGAGCGCGTTGACAAAACAATAGGTCTCATCGGCGGTACCGATGTTATAGGCGTTGTGCTTGTTGATGCCTGCGACAGCAGTGCTATTAAATATTATTCGCTCGACGAAATCAAAACAAATAAAGATATTCAGTGGATCGACCAGATCTATTCCAAGGAGCTTCTTGTTCAGCAGTATAACTACTACGGCAAATACACAGGCGGCTTTATAAACGGCTACATCGGTCAGACCGGCGTTGTCGCCACTACCGAGGGCGCAAGCTATATCGCCAGCGGCGATGACGTTTGGCTTTACACCGGTGTTACCTCCGTTACAAGCGACGATTCAATAGTCGGCTTCGCGATCATCAACCAGCGTACCAAGGAAGCCGTTTTCCAGAAAATCGCAGGTACTACCGAAAGCGGTGCACAGACCTCTGCACAGGGTATCGTTTCCGATAAGGGCTGGACTGCTACATTCCCCATTCTTCTCAACCTTGACGGCGAAGCTACCTACTTTATGGCACTTAAGGACAACAGCGTTGTTAAGAGCTATGCAATGGTAAGTGTTGAGCGCGTTCAGGATGCCGTAAGAAGCGAGGATGACGCCAACCCCGACCTTGAAGCCTGCCTTAAAGCTTATGTGAGCAAGGTCAAAACAAGCACCAAAAAGGTACTTGATATAACTTATAACGCCGTTCTTCCCGAAAATATCAGCGGCGAGGGCGAAAATACGGGCAGCGAGAGCAATACTCCCGCAGAGCTTGCGACCGTTACCGGCGCGATTACCGATATACGCACCGCAGTTGTTAACGGCAACAGTGTTTACTACATTGCCCTTGACGGCAAGCCCGTTTACTATTCAATGGCGGCAGCCGATGATGACAGCATTGTTATCCTCAATGTCGGCGATACCGTTACGGTTAAATATAAGACTGCCGAAAGCAGCATTGTAACCGCAAAGTCGATTAAGAAATAACAAAACCCGAAAATAAAAAATCACCGTCGGAAAGAAATCCTTTTCGACGGTGATTTTTTATTGCTTTATAAGTTCAATACACTGCTTGCCGCTTATATGCTCTGCGGTCAATTCGTAAATACAAAGCGTGTTGAAAAACTTGTTGATTTCCGCAGCTCTGAAATCGTCGGTGGCGGCGGGGTTGTATTTATCCGCAAGGATTTCGGCGTAGCGGCGTATCTGCTCTTTGTCTTCAACTATACGGATTTTGCCGAACACAATAACGCTTTTGAAAAATGTAGTGTAAAGCTCGGGGTGGATATCATCCTGCGCGATCACGCAAAATGAACATTTCGGCTCATTTTTCACACTGTCAAAGCGGTGCCCTGCCTTTGCGCCGTGAAAAATGATTTTGCCGTCGAAGTAAACATAGCTCATCGGCACGGCATAGGGGTATCCGTCATCGCCGCTTACGGCAAGCACTCCGGCGGTTGCATTTTCAAGGATCTTTATGTTTTCTTCCTCGGAAAGAATCTGCTTTTTTCTTCGCATTTCACGAAACATAAATACACCCTCTTTTACATATTTTTGAATTCTTCAACGCCTTTTGTCAATATCCAACGGTTGATATAGCGCCCTGCCAATTCAAGCACTATCGCCGTTATAAGAATATAAGTTTGCACCGGAATAATGTCTTTAAGCAGGTAGTACGCGGCAAAAAGTATCATCGCAATCAGCCATCCGCCGAATAATGCTGTCATTACGGGCACACTCTGCTTGACTACGATCGTTTCGTTTGTCCACTCGAAATTCGGCTTTTTGATATTCAGGAACAGACCGAATGCCGCCATAAGCTGCACGAATGCAACAGAGAAAATCACGGAATAGAGGATTATTGTAAAATCGAGCTTCAGCGCAATGCCGCAGCAAATTGCCGTGAATGCCGCAGGCGGAGCGACAAGCGTAATGTGAAGCCGCTGCTTTGCATTGAAAATATCGGCGGGATTTATCGGCAACGATTTGAGAAGCCACAGATTTTTACCCTCAAGTGAAAGTGAAGGTGCGGTAATGCAGCCCGTTCCGGCGCAGAAGCCCACTATTAAAATAAACATCAGGGGAACCATTGCCTTTATCTGCGGAAGCTCTGTGCTTATTTCTGCAAGGGTATTTGTGATATAAGAGGATTTTATCAGTAAAACCACACTCGCAATTATCATTATGGGCACACCCAGTCCCGTATTGAGCATATAAGTCGGACTTGCAAGAAAACGCTTGAGTTCCTTTTTGAAAAGAGCCTGCTTTACATTGTTTTCCTTTACGGGCGCTTCCTTGTAAACCGCCTTTTTTGCGGCGCGGTTTGCGGTGGCGATTTTAATGAATGTCTTGCTCATCAAAACATATAATGTCACAAAGAGTGCGGCAATAACCGCGGTAACGACAACAAACCACAGTACGCTGCCGTCTGCGGCAAGACCGAAAGCGTAAAGTCCCGCGGCGTAGCTTTTTACGGCGGCGCTTAATTTTTCCGCATTTGCAGCGGCAGCCGTAAGCAGATCGTTTATTTTAAAGCACACCACATAATACGCACCGAAAAGCACCAACGAAACAAGTGTGGTAATAAAGCTTTTCTTCTTGGTAAGGCGCGAGGAGATTACCGCCACAATATAGCCGAGAACGCATACAAGCGTCAGCACGAAAATGCCGAGTATGAACACAAGCAGCAGGGGGATTATCACCCTTGCGGCATTCGGTTTAACATTTATCCAATAGAATATAACAGTCGGCACAAAAGCCATTGCTTCGTACATAAGGGACATGGCATAAGCCGCTGTCATACGCGAGCTGAGTATTACCGACGGCTTAACCGGAAGCGAAAGTAAAAGCTCGTTATCTTTCGCTTTATACAGCATATTGTATGTGTTGAACACACCGCCGAAAACTCCGAGGAATACCGAGATGGTACCCATAAATGCAAAATACAGCCAGTTCATATTCAGGGCGAAAAATGTTTCACCGAGCATAGCTGCTACTCCGAAAAATGTAAAGCCCAAAAAAATGAAAAGCAGGGCATAAAGTACAATAAAGGCAATTATGCCGCCTTTTGAGCGTCGCTTACCCGTTTTGCGGTCCTGAAAGTAAAATGCATTTAATTCCAGAAACTGCTTTTTTACAAGAGTTTTAAACATTCGTCATCCCTCCAGTTCAAGGAATACCGATTCAAGCGAAGCATCGCCTACAATATCTTCCATAGTTCCGCTTGTAATGAGCTTGCCGTTTTTGATTACGGCAACCTTGTCGCAGAGCTTTTCTGCGACCTCAAGCACGTGCGTCGAAAAGAATATAGCGGCGCCGTCGCGGCAGCACATATCGCGCATTGTTTCTTTGAGTATATGCGAGGCTTTCGGGTCAAGTCCCACAAACGGCTCATCCATAAGTATAAGCTTCGGGTCGTGTATAAGGGCGGAAATTATCGCAAGCTTCTGCTTCATACCGTGCGAATACGCCGAAACGGGCTGGGCTAAATCGCCGGTCAGCTCAAAAATATCACCGTATTTGCGGATTTTTTCACTGCGTATATCGGCAGGCACGCCGAAAACATCGGCAATAAAATTAAGGTACTGTATGCCGGTCATAAATTCGTAAATATCGGGGTTATCGGGAATATAGGCGATTTTTTTCTTGCATTCAAGCGGATTTCGCTTTATTGATATACCATCAATAAATATTTCACCGCCGTCAAATTGCAGAATACCCGCAACACTTTTGAGCGTGGTGGTTTTGCCTGCGCCGTTATGGCCTATAAAGCCGAAGATTTCGCCTGCGTTTATTTGCAGCGAAAGGTTGTCGACAGCTTTGGTATCACCGTAGGTTTTTGTAAGATTCTGAATTTTGAGCATAATATCACTGCCTTTCCGTATTTAATGCTCTTGAATATTTTTCGCTCCCGGAAGTTCCTTTTTTCACCGGCATAATTGCGGCATCTGCGAGAGCGTTGTTTTTTATTGCATACATTATACTGTCAAAGCACTCACCCAAAAGTGTGCTGCACTGCTCCTGCGAATAAGAGTATGCACCCGTTGAGCACAGCATACACATGGCGTATGAGCGTATAAGAACATTGTTGAAAACTTTTTTTACCTCATCATCGGTGAGCGAATATGCGCTTTTCAGCGAATTATAATCGTTTTCAAGCTGCGGGTAGCGCAAATAACCGTATATATCGTTCATATCGTTATCGGTCTTTATGCCGACGAAAAGTGCCCGGAACAAATGCGGCTCATCGCTTGCGAATTTTACAAACTGCATACCGCGCATTTTGAAGGCGGGGACATAGTCGTCGGCAACGGCAAGGTATTGCGAAAATATTTCGTACGCCTTTGCTCTTACATCGGCAATAAGCTCCTCCATATTGTTCCAGAATGTGAATATCGGGCTTGACGATGTGCCGAGCCGGCTGCCCACCTCGCGCGCAACTACCGCATTTATTCCGCGCGTTCGTGCGATTTCGAGTGCGGCGTCAACTATCTGTTCTTTGCTGAATTTCGGTTTCGGCGGCATAATCGATTCTCCTTTTATTGTGTAACGCTTGTTCTGTAACATCTGTTTCGTAACATTTGTTATACAATATCACAGTTTGCCGAAGAAGTCAATACGGCAGATGAAAATGTTTTTTGAGACCGTTCCGAACGGCTTGTAACTATTATGTAACTTGTATTATTATGCCGTTTATGCTAAACTACATAAAAACTTATACTATATGGGAGAATGATTATGGAAACACCGAAGATACTTCTTCGCAAGGCGGACGAAATCACCGAAAAGCTCGGTGTGAAATATCCGGAGCTTGCCCCGTTTTTCAGGAATTGCTTTCTCAATACAATAGAAACGACCGTCACCAAGCTCGATGACGGCGGCTATTTCGTTATCACGGGCGATATTCCCGCTATGTGGCTGCGCGACAGTACCGCCCAGCTTACGCCGTACATACGCTACGCTGCCGAGGATGAAGACCTTAAAGAAATTCTGCGCAGCGTTATAGCGCGGCAGGCGGGTTTTGTGTGCCTTGACCCGTATGCAAATGCGTTCAACGCCGCCGCAAATTCAAGAAGCCATAAGGACGATACCGATTTCAGCCACGAGCTGATATGGGAGCGCAAGTATGAGGTCGACTCACTTTGTGCGCCGCTTTTCCTTGCGCATAAATATTACAAGGCGACGCTTGATGACTCGATTTTTACCGATGAATTTCTCAATATGATTGAAAAAATCGTAGAGGTTTTCAAGCTCGAACAAAATCATTTTCAGCTTTCAAGGTATTATTTCAAACGCGAAAACTGTCCGGAAACCGATACTCTGCCCGGCGAGGACGGCAGGGGCAACGAGGTTTCGTATACGGGTATGACCTGGTCTGGCTTTCGCCCCTCCGATGACCGCTGCAAATACGGCTACCTTGTGCCCGCAAATATGATGGCTGTTTCCGCATTGAAAATGGCGGCTGAATTGGCGAGCATCGGCTATGACGATACAAAAATCGAAAGTGAATGCCGTTCGCTCGCTTACGATATTGACGAGGCCATTAAAGAACACGGCGTTTACGAGCACGAAAAATTCGGCAGGATGTTCGTTTACGAAACCGACGGCAGAGGCAATATGCTGCTTATGGATGATGCCAACAGCCCGAGTCTGCTCGCCGCACCGTATATCGGTTATGTCAAAAAGGATGACCCCGTGTATCTGAATACGCGCCGGTTCATTCTTTCCGCAGACAACCCGTGGTATTTTGACGGTGCTGCCGCAAAGGGCGTAGGCAGTCCGCATACCGGTTCAAACAGAATATGGCATATTGCGCTCACAATGCAGGCACTCACCGCGACCGATGAAGCCGAAATAAATGCTTGCCTTAAAATGCTTACATCCACCGATGCCGGAACGCGCCTTATGCACGAATCGTTCGATATGGATGACCCCACCGTATTTTCGCGCCCGTGGTTTGCATGGGCAAACAGCCTTTTCGCAGAGCTTATGATACGCCTTGCAGATTGATTTTACGGTGAGAATATGAAAATTATAATTTGTGCCGATAACGGTATGGGTATGATGTTCAACAACCGCCGCCAGAGCCGCGACAAAGCGGTGATCGCCGATATTATGAACGATGTCGGCGCGGGCAGACTTGCGGTTTTAGAATACTCGCTGCCGCTTTTTGCAGATTATGAAAATGTGTTTTGCGTTAATGAAGCGGCGCAGGCGTGTGAATATCCGCTTTTTGTTGAAAATCCCGAAAACATAAACGGTGTTTCTTTTGACGAACTGACCGTTTACCGCTGGAACAGAGATTATCCGCACGATAAAGTGTTTGACTGCGATTTTTCAGGGCTCTCGTGCGTATCTGTGACGGAATTTACCGGAAATTCCCACGAAAAAATAACCAAATGTGTTTACACGGAGTGCGAAAATGGCTAAAAAATCAAAATCTTCCTTTTTCAAAAGGCTTTGCAAAAATCCCGCCGCGTGCGGCATACTGTCGCTCATATTCATAGGCTGCGCGTTCGGCTTCGGCATAGGTAAAGCAACCGTTGCGTTCCTTTTTGCCGCGGTGTTCATATTGCCGTTTAAGTTTATCAGGGCGTTTTTCAAGCGCACACTTAAGCTTTCTGCGGCGGCGCTCGTGGTCATAGCGATAGTGTGTGCCGCCATCGGCGCGGCGCTTCTGCCGTCGGATGAAATGAAATCCGACCCGAATAACAACAGCCCCGGTACCGAATATACCACAGAGCCGAGTGCCGGAACCGAGCCTGCAACAGAAGAATATACCGCCGAGCCGGTAAATATAACCGATATACCCGCATACAGCGGAGAGCCGTATGTGGTTATAAACGGCAACGAGCCTGAATTCAGCGCAGAATATAAGCGCGGCTCGGGTACATTTGAAAATTACAGCCCGCTTGATGACCTTGACAGATGCGGTACGGCATTTGCCTGTCTCGGCAAGGACCTTATGCCGACCGAGGAACGCGGCGAAATCGGCTCCGTTAAGCCGAGCGGCTGGCAAACCGCAAAATATGATTTTATTGACGGCAAATACCTTTACAACCGCTGCCACCTTATAGGCTTTCAGCTTGCGGGCGAAAATGCCAACAATAAAAATCTTGTAACGGGTACACGCTATATGAATACAAAAGGTATGCTGCCGTTTGAGAATATGGTGGCGGATTACATAAAAGAAACCGATATGCGCGTGCTTTACCGTGTAACCCCCGTGTTTGAGGGCAATGACCTCCTTTGCCGCGGCGTGCAGATAGAGGCATATTCGGTTGATGACGGCGGCGACGGCATCTGCTTTAATGTATTCTGCTACAATGTGCAGCCGGGAGTGGTAATAGATTACGCCACCGGGGATAATCAGGCGGAATGAGTTTTCAGTTTTCAGTTTTCAGTTTTCAGCGAACGCGGCTTTTCTGTTTTAGAGCGCGAAATTCAGAACGAACGGTAGG
>JAZLJH010000046.1:0-72883 GCA_045617785.1 Acutalibacteraceae bacterium | reverse complement strand
AGACCTGCGTGGGCAAATTATGGGGCTTTCCAAAGAAGATATTGCCAAAATTGCCCCTGGTATTATTGAATTCGCCGAATTGGGCGTCTATATTGACCAACCCATGCGCACCTATTCAAGCGGTATGAAAGCGCGCCTCGGTTTTGCAATAAATGTAAATATCCGACCCGAAATACTTATAGTTGACGAGGCTTTGAGTGTGGGCGATGCGGCATTCAAAGAAAAGTGCCGCGAAAAAGTGGACAGCATAATAGAAAAAGAAAATGTAACGCTTCTGTTCGTAACACATCAGCCCGCCGTAGCCGAGCAGTTCTGCAAAAGGGGAATGGTGCTCAAAAACGGCAGAGTAGTTTTTGACGGCACGGTGAAAGAGGCCGCCGAGTATTACAAGACGAACAAATAAAAAAGCTCTGTGAAAAACCGAGGTTTTTCACAGAGCTTTTTGCTGTGTTTTATTCCGCAAACTCCAGGTCCGCATAAATGGGGAAGTGGTCTGAAACATACCGCCCGTCAACGCCGTCGGTAACAACTCTGTATTTGAGTGCCTTGAAGCCGTTGTTTATCATAACGTAATCTATAATATCTTCAGCGTGTTTTTCGGGCGCGGTATCATGGTATGTGCAGTAATTCATTGTATCGGGAGCATCGTATTTTGCATCTCTGAAAATGCCGGATTCGGTGAACTGCTTGTAGTTTTCACTGCCCTCTTTAACATTCATATCCGCGGTAAATACAGCGGGAATATCCTTGTATTCCTCTGATTTTGCGATAATCATTTTAACGCTTTCGCGGCGTGCCGTAACACCGATATGGTCAAAGTGAGAGTTAAGGTGAACATACTGCTTGCCGCTTTCCCTATCCTTAAGGATTACCCACGAGCATACGCGGCGGCAGGCGGAATCCCAGCCGTAAGAGGGCTTGTCCGGCGTTTCCGAAAGCCAGAATGTGCCGCTGTCAACAACATCATATTTATCTTTAAGGTAGAAAACAGCCGAATATTCGCCGAGGTCCTTGCCGTTATCTCTGCCTACGCCGACATAGTCGTATTCGCTGCCGATATTCTCGTTAAGTGCCTCCATCCAGCCGGGGGTGGCTTCCTGCACACCGAGTGAATCGGGATGACCTGTAAGAATTGTTTGTGAAACTATACCTATACGGTCCTCCCAGGTGTCGGTGCCGACATTGGTACAACGGATGTTAAATGACATAATACGCACGGCGTTTTCCTCCCTTTCATCGAAGCCGGTAATGTTTGTGTTGAGTTCATCAATGAACCTATATTAGAATATCACATATAAAAAAACTGTCAAGTGAATACATAAAAAATGCGGCTGCAAGAACCGAAGTTTTTGCAGCCGTAAGTTTTTTATCAATCGCGGTTTTTGCGAATGGCGCGCTTGATAGCTTTGCCGAGCTCGAAAACGGGGATTGTCGAAAGTGCAAGAAGTGCGGAAATAAGCAGCTCGTTGAACTGGAACAGGCAAACGCCGTCAGCCGAATATGTACCGAATATTTTGCCGAGGAAGGGAACATAAATTGCAATCAGCGTAAGTGCGGTCGTTGCAAAGAATGCACCTATAAGCCACCAGTTCATATTCTTGAACATACTCTTTGAGAAGAGCGAGCCGGACTGCGAACGCATATTTATTGCGCACATCATTTCGGCAAAGTTAACGGTCAGGAAAGCCATTGCCATCGCATTCAGGCATTCGTTACCGCCGAAGAAGCCTTCAAATGAGCCTACATCGAAGCGGTAGCCGATTACATAAGCCGCTATTTCAATAACGGTAAGGTAGATGCCCTGCCATACCATATCGAAGCCGGCACCGTGCGAGAAGATACCGTCGGTGGTAGCTCTGGGCTTGCGCTTCATAAGGTTGCCTTCAGCTTTTTCCATACCGAGTGCAAGACCGGGGAGCGAGTCGGTTACCATATTTATCCAGAGCAGGTGAACGGGCTCAAGAATCTTAAAGTTGAGCAGCGAAGCAAGGAACATGATAAGTACTTCCGAAAGGTTTGTGGAAAGCTGGAACTGAAGCACCTTGCAGACATTATCGTAAATCTTTCTGCCTTCTTCAACGGCGTTAACAATCGTTGCAAAGTTATCGTCGGCAAGCACCATATCGGCAACGCCTTTGGTAACGTCGGTGCCGGTGATGCCCATGCCTATACCTATATCGGAAGCCTTTATTGAGGGCGCGTCGTTTACGCCGTCGCCGGTCATGGCGGTAACAAGGCCGCGAGCCTTCCACGCCTTGACTATTCTTGTTTTGTGTTCGGGCTGAACACGCGCGTAAACAGAATACTTTGTAACTTCCTCAACAAGTTCTTCATCGGTGAACTTGTCAAGGTCTGCACCGAGAGCAGCCTGCGAAGCATCGGCGATTATGCCGAGCTCCTTGCCTATGGCAACTGCGGTATCCTTATGGTCGCCGGTTATCATAATGGGCTTGATGCCCGCATCGCGGCATTCTTCAATAGCCGCCTTAACTTCGGGACGTACGGGGTCTATCATACCCGTAAGGCCGACAAACACAAGGTCTTTTTCAAGATCTTCGGCATCAAAGCTTGCGGGGGCAGCATCGTGCTTTTTAAGTGCAACCGCAAGTACGCGCAGAGCCTTGTCTGCCATACGCTTGTTGTCTGCAAGCACCTTTGCCTTAACTTCGTCTGTAAATTCAACTGTTTCACCGTTGATAAGTGCGTATTTGCATCTGCCGAGCACAACGTCGGGAGCACCCTTTGTGTACTGTACGATGCCTTCGGCGGTGTTGTGAACGGTGGACATCATCTTTCTGCCGCTGTCGAACGGAGCCTCACCTATACGGGGGCAGGCGGCAACGAGGTCGTTTTTGTTAAGACCGAGCGCATAAGCATAGCCTACAAGAGCAGCCTCTGTGGGTTCGCCGGTAACCTTGCCTTCGGCGTCAACATTGGCGTCGCAGCAAAGTGCCATAGCCGTTGCTATAAGATTTTCATTGTCGCCGTAGTGGTCAACAACAGTCATTTTGTTCTGTGTGAGGGTACCGGTCTTATCCGAGCAGATTATCTGTGTGCAGCCGAGAGTTTCGACCGCGGTGAGCTTCCTTATAAGTGCCTGGCGCTTGCTCATTGCGGTAACGCCTATTGAAAGAATGATTGTAACAACTGCGGGAAGACCTTCGGGAATTGCGGCAACCGCGAGAGCGATGGCGGCAATAAATGTGTCAAGCACGGAGCTTTCGAGGAATTCGGTCACATTGAATGTGCCCACGCCTTTGAAAACGGGGATAAGCGATTCAACTATGCCGACAAGGAACACGAGCGCGCAAATGATGATAACGAGCTTTGTAAGGAATTTTGAAAGCTCTGCCATTTTGATTTGCAGGGGAGTCTGTTCCTGCTCGGCATCAGCGAGCGCATCGGCGATTTTGCCCATTTCGGTATCCATACCCACTCCGGTAACGACCGCCTTGCCTCTGCCGTAAACTACGGTAGAGCCGCTGTAAAGCATATTCTTTCTGTCGCCGAGTGTAACATCCTCGTTTGCATCCTTGCAGTAAAGCACATCGATGATTTTGCTAACGGGTACCGATTCGCCCGTGAGTGCCGCTTCCTCACACTTAATGCTGTGCGATTCGAAAATACGGCAGTCTGCGGGAACTGCGTCGCCGGCTTCAAGCACCACAACATCGCCCACAACAATATCTTCGCTCTTGATCGTAACAACATTGCCGTCGCGAATGACATGGCTTGTGGCGGCAGTCATCTGCATGAGCGCTTCCATTGCGGCTTCCGATTTCGATTCCTGTACAAGACTCATTACCGTGTTGATGATAACAACCACAAGAATAACGAGAACATCTGCAAATTCGCTGAACTGGAAGCCCTGACCTGCCTTAACGGTGTTGATTACCGCAACAACAGCCTGTATGCCCGCTGCAACTATAAGCATAATTATCATCGGGTCGGCAAGCGATTTCATAAACTTGGTGAAAAGGCTGTCTTTTTCGGCTTCTTTGAGTTTGTTTTTGCCGTTTGCTTCAAGGCGTTTTTCGGCCTCTGCCTGAGTAAGACCGTTTTCATTCGACTTGACTTCGTCGAATACCGCCTTGGTTTCTTCGAGATAATACTTCATAAATATACCTCACTTAAAAATTCAAAAGGAAACAAAAAAGACTTTTACCGCGAACGGTAAAAGTCTCACTCTCTAAGGTAATGGCGGGCGTTATTGCCGTGATTGACGCCGAATACCGCACAGTATATGCGAGTTACTCCCTTTTGTTGAATGAATTATACATTATTTTTTTATATTTGTAAAGAGTTTTATTTGATTTTGTGAAAAAATAAACACTCATTTCGGCTCGGTAAGCACGGGTAAAAGCTGCCTGCCGTCAAGTGCCGCGCGGAGTGTGGGCAGTATTTTCGAAAAGTCCGCAACAAGCGAGGTGGGTTTCGTTTTGTAGCTGTCGTGCCCGTACGGCACAAAATATATGTTTTTGTAATTGAGCAAAGCACCGATATTTTTTGCGGCGTTTGCAAGTGCATCGTTTGTTGACGGCGCAATTATAACAGGGCGCGCGTTCCTGAGATGCGCTTTTGCTGCAAGTGTTACCGAGGTGTCGGTAACGCCTGTGGCGAGCTTTGCGAGCGTGTTGCCGGTGCAGGGGGCGATTATAAGGGCATCAAGCAGTTTTTTCGGACCTATCGGCTCTGCCTGCGGAATGGTGTGTATTATTTCGCTGCCCGTAATATCGGTGAATTTTCTGCGCCAGCTTTCGGCGGTGCCGAAGCGCGTGTCAAGGCTGTAAGCGTTTTCGGACATAATCGGTATTATCTTATAACCCGCATTTGCAAGGTTTTCCGTTTCCGTGAATACTTCCTTAAAAGTGCAATATGAGCCGCACATTGCAAATCCTATTGTTTTCAAGCCATCAGACCTTTCTTTTTGAAAATCGGTATAAGCGTGCGTGCGATTATTTCGCCTGCGGTTTTCGGTGCTGCAATACCCGGCAGCGACCCTGCCTTGATTACTTCAAATGCCTTTTCTTTAGCCGCCTGAAAATCAACGCCGTACGGCGGCGAAGCAATTTCTATAAGCACGCAGTCGCGGCTCGTTTTTTCAAGCTCCGCCGCGCCTATGACTTTTGCGGGCACGGTGTTGATAAGCGCATCAAAATCACGCGGCGCATCTTTATATTCGGTGATATTTTCAAATTTAATGTTTTTCGCGTATGCATCGGCACGATCGGTTTCGCGGCGGGCAAAAACCGTAACATCGCTGTTAAGCGCTTTCAGCTCCGCGGCAAGTATCTTGCCGACCTTGCCGTAACCCGTTACGGCGCATTTCATATTGTGTACCGTGCAGGGCAGTTTGTTTATGAGTATGCCGAGCACACCCTCCGCCGTCGGCACTGCATTGTATACGGCAAGTTCTTCAAGCGCAAAGTAGTCAAAGCAGTCCGCGCCGCGTGCTTCAAGATCCTCGCAGAAGCTTTTCGGAAGCTGACCGCCGAAAAACACCTTGCCGGGTGCGGCAAGCGCCGAAATTTCCGAAACGGCAACGGTGCCGTCGAACAGCGGCGCATTCAGCGTGAGCCTGTCGCGTGTGAAGGGCAGGGGCAGTATTATACAATCGGCGGTATTTACCGCTTCTGCAGTGCTTTCAAAGCAATCGGTGTTGCGGAAAGCGTAATAGCATACCTGCAACCCGTTCGCTTCAAGGTATTCACCGAGGTAAAGCGAGCGTTCATCGCCGCCGAGAATAAGGAATTTATTTTCTTTCACAGTTCATCACCGTTAATATAATATTCGGTAAAACAAACGGTGTGAGAGAAAAAAGTTGTGAATATCGATAATAATTAAAACTGCCGGGTAATCCTTTCGGACGACCCGGCAGTTTAATAATTATATTCAATCTTTCTTTATCAGCTCGCTTACGCCCGTTGCAACGCTTGCGATATTCTGTAAATCCGAGGGAACGATGATTTTCGTTGCCTTGCCGTCTGCGGCTTTTTCAAAAGCCTCCATACCTTTGAGTGAAAGGTAACTGCTGGAGGGTGCGGCTTCGTTTATAAGGCGTATACCTTCCGCCTGAGCCTTCTGAATGGCAACGATTGCATCGGCTTCGCCCTCTGCTTCGCGGATTTTCGCTTCCTTAACTGCTTCGGCGTGGAGAATGGCTGACTGCTTGTCGGCTTCTGCGGCAAGTATCTGCGCTTCTTTTTTACCCTCGGCAACAAGCACCTGGCTTGCTTTTTCGCCCTCTGCGCGCAGTATTGATTCACGGCGTTCACGCTCTGCTTTCATCTGCTTTTCCATTGCATCCTGGATTTCACGCGGAGGAAGAATATTCTTAAGCTCAACGCGGTTTACCTTGATGCCCCAGGGGTCTGTGGCTTCATCGAGTATTCCGCGGATTTTTGCGTTTATGGTGTCACGCGAGGTGAGCGTGTGGTCAAGCTCCATTTCACCGATTATATTACGCAGCGTGGTGGCGCTGAGATTTTCAATAGCGGAAATGGGGTACTCAACACCGTAGCAGAAAAGCTTGGGGTCGGTAATCTGGAAGAATACGACCGTATCTATCTGCATTGTGACGTTATCTTTGGTGATAACGGGCTGAGGGGGGAAGTCCACGACCTGCTCTTTAAGCGAAACTACCTTTGCGACCTTTTCAATAAAGGGGATTTTTACGTGCAGACCGGTGTCCCACGTGGTGTAATAAGCGCCCAGGCGCTCAATTACGTAAGCCTTTGACTGCGGAACGATTTTGATGTTTGAGATTACAAGAATCGCAAGAATGACTATTATCGCAAGCAAAGCGATAAGTCCGCCGTTGATTCCTGCCGAAATGGCTATTGTCATCATAAAAAATGACCTCCTTTAATTATTTATTGTTTCAACTATAAGTTTAACGCCCTCAATGCGTTTGACTGTAACATGAGTGCCGGCTTCTATCGTGTCGCCGTCGTTTTCGGTGCGTGCCGTCCACAGTGAGCCCTTTACCTTAACAAGACCCTTCGCTTCAAGGTTGCAAATATCCTCCGTAACGACGCCCTCGCTGCCTATGTACATGTCGGCATTTGTGGGCTGCTTTTTGGAAGCGGTGATTTTTCTTACAAGCGGGCGTGTAACGGCAAGCGCAATAGCCGAAACTATTACGAACACCGCGATCTGCGCGGGGATACTGTCGGTGATGAAACAGGTTATAAGTGCGGCAACGGAGCCCGCGGCAAACCACACCGTAACAAGCTGTGCCGTTGCGGCTTCAATGATAATGAATGCTGCAATAAGTGCGAGCCATACCCATAACATCATAAACACCACTCCTTTTTGTCTTTATAAAATTATACACCGCCGCGCCGTTTTTTTCAAGATTTTTTCAGAAAATATTACTTAACGACGGTGTGCTTGATTCCTTTATGTGCGAAATGTTTTCAATGCAGTTTTCCGCTTCGGTATATACATTGTCGGTTTCGCCGGCTGCGCAGTAGTATTCGGCTTTTTTCATACTTGTTTCAAGCTCAGTCATAAGGTTGTGGTGTATCAGTATGTGAAAAACCGTTTTGTCGCCCTGCCATTGTTCGAGAACATTTTCCACGCAGATTTCCAGATCCTGCATATCGCCGTTTCGCGCAGCCGAGCGCACATCCGTAAGTGCGGCGGTGAGCGAGTCACAGGTGTTCATCAGCGTAAAATGCGAAACTATGCTCAATCCGAGTACGGCGGCAAGCAGAATTACCGAAATAATAACGCGTTTCATTTACTGCAGTCATCCTTTGTAATAATAAAAAATTCACGGTTTTTTGTGGATGTCATAAGTATAACATCCTCTTTCTTTACCCGCTGTTCACGGAGCTTTGTTTCCACATCGGGCAATGTCAGACCGCAAAAACCGAAATTGTCCTCAATAAATCTGCCGTCTGTTATTACGGGGTAGGGCATACCGGCATTTTCGACGGCGATTTTCACGTCGCACGGCGTAACGGGCTGCTTTTTCTTCTTGAGCATTACCGAAAGCGAGCCGTTCGTTTCCACCACCGCGTAATCAACATCCTCAATGTTGAAAACATCCTTCTGTCTTAAAGCGGCAAGAATATCGGTTATCGAAAGCCGCAATTCGCGAAGCGGTTTTTCGAGCAGCCTGCCGTTTTCTATAACGGTAATGGGGTTGCCTGCCGCCACAGTTCTGAAGCGAACGCTTTTCATACTCAAAACCGAGCTGATTATTTCAAACGCTATAAGTATTCCGAGCGGCGCAATACTGTTGACAAGCGGAATTTCATTGTCCTGTATCGGAATTGCCGCGATTTCCGAAAGCAGTATCGTTACCGCGAGCTCACCGGGCTGCAGTTCGCCTATCTGCCTTTTGCCCATAAACCTTACACTCACCATAACGACTGCATAAAGAATCACCGTGCGTATAACCGTAGTAAGCATATCATCACCCTGCATAGTTTTTGCCGAAATTTTCGGAATATCCGGCGCAGTACAGTCAATATTAAAATCGGAAGTGATGATTTGAAAAAAAGTGAGTTTATAAATGTGAGCGAGCTTAAAAGCAACCGGCTCGGTGCGGTGAGAAATACCGCTGATGCGAATTATGCCGTCCTGAAGAATGTTTTTGACGGGAGCTTTGATATAAATATGAAAAAAGGCGTGTGCGGCGGCAGAGAAGTACTGTTCGTTAACTGCGACGGTCTTACAAACTCCGGAATGCTTGCCGAAAATGCCGTGCGCCCGCTTTTGCGCTACGACGGTAAACTGCCGAAAAAGGAAACCTTGCAGTTCATTTGCGAAAGTCTGCTTTTCGGCACCGAGCAAAGCACCGTTTCAAGTCTTGACGATGCGGTTAAGGAGCTTTTGCGCGGCGTTCTTCTCATATTTATAGACGGCGAAACCGAGTGTATACTGTTCGGCGCACAAAACATACCCGAACGCTCGATTTCCGAGCCGGATACCGAGGTGCAGGAGGCGGGCTCGCGCGAGGGCTTTGTTGAGAATATGAAGACAAATATCGCCCTTATACGCAAACGCCTCTGCACGACCGATTTGCGCATAGAAACGCTTGAAATAGGCGTAACGGGCAAAACGCGCGTGTGTATATGTTATATGGCGCAAAAGGTGAATGACGAAACACTCTGCGATGTGCGCCGCAAGCTCAAAAGCGTAAATTTCGATACGCTTCTCGGCGCAGGTTATCTGCGCAAGGCGCTTGACAGCCGCCGCCCGTCGCTTTTTACAATGGTCGGTCAGACTCAGCGCCCCGATTCGTTCTGTGCCAAGCTTAATGAGGGCAAGGTCGGCATTATAGTCGACGGCACGCCGTTTACATTGCTTGTGCCGCGGCTTTTTATAGAAAATTTTCAGACTATGGACGATTACCTCAACCGCCCGTACTTTGCGACTTTTATGCGCTGCGTGCGGCTGCTTGCATTTATAATAAGCGTTTTTCTGCCGGGAATATTCATCGCCGTGGGACTTTTTCATCAGGAGCTGCTGCCGGATAATATGCTCTATAACATAGTCCTTATGGAAAGCAACACGCTTTTCAATCTGACTTCCGAGGGCATAATAATCCATTTTGTCTATGAAGCGGTGCGCGAGGCGGGACTTCGTATGCCGAAATCGGTCGGCCACGCCGTCAGTATAGTGGGCGCGCTTGTTATCGGCGACGCCGCCGTCAGCGCAGGACTTATCGGCGCACCAATGCTCATAATAGTCGCATTAACGGCAATATGCTCGCTTGTTGCATCAGATTTATATCAACCCATTTCCGTGCTGCGCATAACATTTATACTCATCGGCGGTGCGGCGGGGCTTTACGGCATAACCGTGGGTGCGGCGGTTCTGGTCATAAATCTTGCTTCGGTCACGGATTACGGCGTGAATTATCTTTCGCCGTTTACGCCTTATGATAAATCCGTCTGGCGCGATACCGTAACAAGGGCGGATATGCTAAAGCTCGGCAGTAAGCTGTTCAATGTAAATTCGTTAAAGGGGGAAAGCAGATGAAAACCGAGCGCGTGACCGCCGTGCAGTATTACAGTGTGCTGTACCTCACAATGTTGAGCGGCATACTTATGTATATCGCCACCGAGGATTCAATAGTTAACGGTCTTAATGCGCTTTTAAGACCGCTTGTTTTCTTCGTTGTGAATCTTGCCGCCTGCATACCAATACGCTTTCTGTATTCAAAGTGCGGGGGTGAAAATCTTTTTGATGCGCTTGAAAAACGCTCGCGCAAGCTTTCCGTGGCGGTTGCGGCAGCGTATTTCATAATATTTGTTTTCGTTGCCGCGAAAATATCCGTGCGGTTTGACCTGTTTGCGAGCAGCGAGATGTTCCCCGAAAAAAATATGCTGCTTTTGAGCGTGATAATGGTTGTTATCTGCGCCGTGCTCGCGTGCATCGGCTTCGGCGGACTTGCAAGGGGCGCGTTCCTTATCGCCGTGATCGTGAGCATAAGCGTTGTTTCTGTCCAGCTTTCTTTGCTTAATGAAATAGATTTTCTGAATTTCACGCCGCTTTTTGAAAACGGCGTTGCCGATTTTACCGTAAGAAGCGTCAAAACCTCGCTCCTTGCGGTTGAGTGCGGCACGCTTCCGCTTTTTTTCGGCAATGTTTCGGGTAATATGAAAAAAGGCTTTTATGTGTGGCTTGTCGGCTCGTGTTTGGTGTTTCTGCTCGTTTCGTTCACTGTTATCGGTACTCTCGGCGCATTTACCGATTCAAGATTGTTTCCGTCATATTCCACTGTTTCAATAGCAAAATTCGGTCTTTTTGAGCGTGTCGATTCCGTAGAAACCGCCGTGTGGATTTCGTGTGTCGTAATAAAAATAACTTACTACATCATCGCTTCTTCCCGCTGCCTTACGCATATATTCAAAAAACTGCCTTTTCGTTTGGCGGCGGCGCTCATAGGTGCGTTTGCGGCAATAATGCTTGCGGTCATATCGTCGGGCATTACACGCCACCGCATTTTTGCGGTATCGGTGCAGAATTTTGCGGTCTATGTTATTCCGGTCATAATTCTGCCGGCTGTGTCGCTTCTGATTCTTAAATTCAAAAAGGTGAAACGGGATGAAAACAACTGTTAAAATATTTGCCGTGCTCGCGGTATTGGCATCATCATTTATGCTCTGCGGGTGTGAAAAACTCGGCACCGAGCTTTCCGAGCTTATGATAATGCAGGGTATCGGTGTCGATAAAACAGACAGCGGCTATCGCGTAACGGTCGAAATACTCAATAACGAGCAGCTCGGCTCTGCCGAGGGCGGCGTAAGCTCCGATTTAACGCGCGTGTATTCGTGCGAGGGCGAAACCGTTTCGCAGGCTCTTTATAAGCTGCCCGCGTTCAACGGCAACACGCCGTTCTTTGCGCATAACAGGGTCATAGTCCTCGGTGAAAGCGTGGTGAAAAACGGCATTGATGAAGTGCTTGATTTTTTTGAGCGCGATTTCAATTCGCGTCCCACGCAGTTGATTTGTGCTGCAAAGGAATGTGAAGCCGCCGATATTCTTAAAGGCGAGCTGCCGTCGGGCGACGTGCGCAGTGAAATACTTGATGATATTTTGCACGAGGCTTTTGAAACGACCTCTGCACCGCGTGTTCGCATAATAGATGCCGCCAACAGACTCAACGGCGAAACCACAGCGCTTTGCCTGCCTGCCGTAACAATGAAAAAAGAGGGCAAATACGACGTTTATGTACTTGACGGCTGCGCGGCGTTCAATATCGGCGGCAGCTTCGGCGCCTATACCTCTGCTGAGGCGGCAAGCGGAATACAGATGCTTGACGGCTTCGTGAACCGCGGTGAAATAACCGCCGTTACCGAAAACGGCAAGCACGCGTCATTCGTGATTTTAAGCGGCAAAACATCCTATAAAATCAGCGTCGTTAACGGTAAGCCCTCTTTTGATATAACGGTAAAGCTGCTTTGCGATCTTAACACCGCCGAGGGTGAGCTCGCGTATTCCGATGACGGCGACTATATTAAATCGCTTGAAAGCTCTGCAGAGCAGACAGTGTGCGACAGTCTGGTGAAAACCGTCAGCTTTCTGCAGTCGGAAAAGCTTGATGCCGCACGGTTTGCACGGCGGCTTGAATGTGCCGATTTGAAAAGCTACAATTCGGTAAAAAACGATTGGAGTGCCGTGTTTGCCGAAAGCGAAGTAAAAATAAACACGGATGTTACACTGCGCAGAATAGGCGAAGAGACTTTTCACATAAAAAAGCGTTAAATTGTTGAATGATAACGAAAAGTGTGCTAAAATCATAAAAAAGCTTACGGGTGATTTTATGTATTCATTGGGTATAGATATAGGCGGCACAAAATGCGCCGTTGTGCTCGGTAAAGACGAAATTACCGAAAACACAGCGGATTTCATTATAGATAAAATCTCATTTCCCACCTGCATTGAACGCGGCTGGCGCGAGGTCGTAAATCAAATTTTAGCCGAGGGCGATGCGCTGCTTGCGCGTAACGGCGTTAAAAGCGGTGAACTCCTCGGCGCGGGCATCAGCTGCGGCGGCCCTCTTAACAGTAAGCGCGGCGTGATTGAATGTCCACCCAATTTGCCGGATTGGGACGAAGTCCCGATAACCGAAATCGTAAGCAAACATTTCGGCGTGCGGGCGATTTTGCAGAACGATGCCAATGCCTGCGCGGTTGCCGAATGGCGCTTCGGTGCCGGCAGAGGGTGCGAAAATATGATGTTCCTCACATTCGGTACGGGAATGGGCGCGGGTCTCATTCTTAACGGCAAGCTGTATGCCGGCACCTGCGATATGGCAGGTGAAGTCGGTCATATAAGGTTGAGCGAAACCGGTCCCGAGGGCTACGGTAAGGAGGGCTCGTTTGAGGGCTTCTGCTCGGGTGGCGGCATAGCGCGGCTTGCAAAGCTCACCGCGAAAAAATACCTTGCCGCAAATAAGACGAGTAGTTTGTTTGGTTCCGAAGCGGATGTTGAAAAAATCACGGCACTTTCACTTGCCGAAGCGCGCGAAAACGGCGATGCTTTCGCGGCGGAGGTTTACGGTGTCTGTGCCGAAAAGCTCGGTGCGGCACTCGCAATGTTCTGCGATATTATCAACCCCGAGGTTATAGTCATAGGCAGTATTTATGAGCGCAACGAGGCATTTTTCAAGCCCCTTGTGCGCGAAATAATAGAGCGCGAGGCCCTGCCGCAGACAGCGGCGGCTTGCACCGTAAAGGGTGCCGAGCTCGGTGATAAAATAGGCGATTATGCAGCCCTCGGTCTGCTTTTTTGAGGTGTTTTTATGAAAGACAGTGTTAAAAAGATTTACGATGAACTTTTCCTGAATTATCCGTCGCTCGGCGTGTGTGCCGAAAGTGTTGCTTCGGCGTTTGAAATTATGAAGAATACATACTCACACGGCGGTAAAATACTTGTGTGCGGCAATGGCGGCAGTGCCGCTGACAGTGAACATATCGTCGGCGAGCTTATGAAAGGCTTTATGCTTAAAAGAAAACTTACCGCCGAACAGAAAGCGGCGTTTGAAATAGTCGGTGCGGGCGATGTTGCGGACGGCTTGCAGGGCGCGCTTCCGGCAATTTCGCTTGTAAGCCATACCGCGCTTGCGACCGCATTCCTGAATGACTGCGATCCCGAACTCGTTTTCGCGCAGCAGGTATTCGGCTATATGGGTGAAAACGATACACTTATCGCGTTGAGTACCTCCGGTAATTCCGCAAATGTTGTCAAAGCCGTGCAGACCGCGGCGGCGCTCGGCGGCAAAAGCGTTTCGGTTACGGGTGAGGGCGGCGGCAGGCTCGGTGCTTTGTGCGATGCCGCAATCAGACTTCCGTCAAAAAGCACACCGCAGATACAGGAGCTCACACTCCCTGTTTACCACGCGCTCTGCGCAATGCTTGAAGCTGAATTTTTTGCGGAATAAAGTGTTTTCGGCAGTATAAAATCTGTTTATATAATATATAGATAATTTATAATTGACATATTTCTGTTTTTATGTTGACAAAAACATCACAATGTATTAAAATTCATACATTCTCAGCCGCCGATTGACGACAACTGTCAGTCGGTGGTTTGTAATTTTTTTCTGCGAGGTAGTTATGAGGGTAATATCCTTTCTTTTTACCGCGTTTCTCGGTGCGGGGCAGTTTCTGCTGCTTGCGGCGCTGCTGAAAAATGCGCTTGCATCAAATTTCAATAAAACCGCAATTCTGCTTATGGCAAAGCTTATGCTTTACGGCGCGGCAGCGGCGGTAATGGTGCTTCTGCTCAGGCAGTATATTATTGCGGCGGCAATCGGTTATGCTTCCGGTGTGCCGTGCGCTGCGCTTGTGCATTTTGCGGTAACAAAACTTAAAGGTGAAAAAGCTCCGTCGGCGAATGCGAAAGGGGATGATGTGTTTGACACCGGTACAGATAATTGAACTTGCCGCAGCGGCAGTGCTTTTTGCGCTGTGCCTTGCGGGGTATATTCACACCCGCGGCATTATAGCAAACGGTAAAGTTGCCGAAGCTTCGGATGATGACGGCAGGCAGCTTTTCAGAAAAAAGAAAAAGCGCATGACGCTGTTCTTCGTCGGCATAGTGTTCAGTATATGGTTCCTGCTCGGCTTTGTAATATCGCTCATTTCGCAGCGCAAGGGCGGACTTAAAATCGAATTTGAAATGTTCAGCCCGCGCGTTGAGGTGCTCGGCATATCAATAGCGCAGACAACGCTCGTTTCGCTTGCCGTGGCGGCGGTAATCGCAATACTTTGCATTCTGTTCAGAATTTTCGCCGTGCCGAAGTTCAAAAACGAGCCTGCGGGTATACAGAATGTCGCCGAAATCTGCGTTGAGTTTGTCGATAATCTTACGGCGACCGCAGTCGGTGAAAAGGCGGCGGTAACACTTTCGCCGTATATGTTCAGCGTGGCATTTTATATGATCGGCTGTGCTTGCGTCGAGCTTATCGGCTTGCGCGCTCCCACGTCCGATCTGACCGTAACGCTCGCGCTCGGTCTTCTCACTTTCATATTGCTCAATCTTTACGGCTTCAAAAAGCTCGGCTTCGGCGGCAGGCTCAAATCCATGGGCGGTCCCGTGGCGCCGATGCGCGTAATTATGATACCGCTGAAAATGGTCAGCGATATAGCAGTACCAATTTCGCTCGGCTGCCGTCTGTTCGGCAATATGCTCGGCGGGCTTATAGTAATGGATCTGCTCAAAGGTGCTCTCGGCGGCTACGCCTCGGGCATTCCCGGGATCGCGGGACTTTACTTCAATTTGTTCCATCCGCTTATTCAGGCGTATATTTTCATAACGCTTTCGCTCACATTCATTAACGAAGCTATGGAGCCGGTGGATGAGACCGATAAAAAACCGAAAACAAAAAAGAAAAAATCAGCATAAATACGGAGGTAATTTATTATGGCAGCAGCAGTAGCAATGCTCGTAGCATTCGGCGCAGGTATAGGTATGTGCTATGCAACATCAAAGGCGGTTGAATCCGTTGCACGTCAGCCCGAAGCGGCAAGCAAAATTCAGACCATTCTTCTTCTCGGCTGTGCTCTTGCGGAGTCAACGGCGATATATTCATTCGTTGTTGCGCTTATTCTTGCAACAAAGGCATAAGGTGAGTTAAATGAAATTATCAAGCGATCTTTTGATTGATCTCGTTATAAACACAGCGAGTATAGTCGTGCTTTTTCTCATTGTGAAAAAGCTCGCTTATAAGCCCGTTAAGAATTATATGTCGAGCCGCACCCAACGCATAGTTGAGCGCGAAGCCGAGGCAAACGAGCTTGCCGAACAGGCAAAGCTCAAAGAGGCGGAATATAACGAGCTTATTAAAAACAGCGATTCGCTCAAAGCCGAGGCGGTCAGAAATGCCGAGGCGCAGGCGCGTGTTCAGGCACAGCAGATTATCGATAACGCCAACAGGAAAGCAGAGCAGATCGTTTCAGCCGCCGAAAAGAAAAGTGCGGATGAATATGAGCTTATGCTTGAAAACGGGCGCGATGAAATGGTGAAGCTCACAGTCGATATTTCGTCAAAGCTTCTTGAACGCAATATCGACACCGCCGATAACAGAAAGGCTGTTGAGGCATTTTTTGCCGCGCTGGACGGTGAAAAGAATGCGTAAAACGGTTATTACGGTCGCGCCGAATTTTGACGCGGCTTCACTTGAATTGCTCATTTCGGGCTTAAAGGAACGCTTCGGTGATATTGAGATACAGACCGTTGCAGACGAAAAAAGTGCGGGCGGCTTTGCCGTGGATATGGACGGCACCGTGTATGATATGACCGTTGAAGCGCAGCTTGCAAAGCTCAGACAGCATATAGCGGAATAATATTCCGGGAGGAAGTAAAATGCCCGAAGGTATTTTTAATACAAAAAGCGAATATCTGAAAAGCAGGCTTGAAAGCTTCAGTGTTGCGCCCGTTTCATACCGCTACGGTACCGTTACCGCAGTGGGCGACGGCGTTGCGCGTGTAACGGGCCTGCCCGACAGAGTTTACGGCGAGCTGCTTGAATTTCAAAGCGGCGTTTTCGGTATGGCTCTTGACCTTGAAGAAAACGGCGTGGGCGCCGTGCTTTTCGACAGTGCCGATTCCGTCTGCGTGGGCGACAGTGTAAAGGGCACGGGCAGAGTTGCCGAAATCCCCGTCGGTGAAAAGCTTATCGGCAGGGTGATTGACCCCATCGGCAGACCTCTTGACGGTATGGAGCTTGATGTGAGCGATTACCTGCCCGCAGAGCGTACGGCACCCGGCATATCAAAACGCCGTCCCGTTTGCAAGCCGCTTGAAACGGGCATACTCGCCATAGACAGTATGGTGCCCATAGGCAGAGGTCAGCGTGAGCTTATAATCGGCGACAGGCAGACCGGTAAGACCTCAATAGCCCTTGATGCCGTATATAATCAGAAAAATAAGGATGTTATATGTGTTTACTGCGCCATAGGGCAGAAAGCATCAAACATTGCTTACGTAGTGGAAAATCTCAAAAAGAACGGCGCCATGCGTTACAGTGTAGTGGTGGCGGCAACTGCCTCCGACAGCCCCGCAACACAGTACCTTGCACCGTACTGCGCCTGCTCCGTAGCCGAAAGTTTTATGGAAAAGGGCAGGGATGTTCTTGTTATTTACGATGACCTTTCAAAGCACGCGGTGGCATACCGTGCAATGTCGCTGCTTCTTCACAGACCGCCCGGACGCGAAGCGTACCCCGGCGATGTGTTTTATCTTCATTCACGCCTTCTTGAACGCTCCGCCTGCCTCAGTGAAAAGCTCGGCGGCGGCAGTATGACCGCGCTGCCCATAATAGAAACCACCGGCGGCAACATTTCGGCGTATATACCCACAAACGTAATATCCATTACCGATGGTCAGATTTACCTTGAAAGCGAGCTTTTCCACAGCGGCATAAGACCCGCAGTCAATACCGGGCTTTCCGTTTCGCGTGTCGGCAGAAGCGCTCAACACAAGGCTATGCAGAAGGTCTCCGGCTCGCTGCGCATAGAACTTTCACAGTATCGCGAAATGGCGGTTTTCACACGCTTTGGCAGCGATGTGGATGATGCCACATTAAAGCTTTTAAGGCGCGGCGAATGTTTAACCGAGCTTTTGAAGCATGGCAGGGGCGAGCCGATGAGCCTTTTTGAGCAGACCGCTGTGCTGCTTGCATATAAAAACGCGATTTTTGACGGGCTTGATGCAAAGGAAATCAAAAGCTTCTGCAAGAGGATGCTTGAGTACCTCAGCGGCAACATAATTGATACCGTTCGCGAAATAAACGATTCCGGCGACCTTACCGAGTCCGATGAGCAGATAATTCTCGAAGCGATGCGCACATATAAAGAGGGCATTGCATTATGAGCAGAGCAAACGAAATAAAGCAGCACCTTAAAGGCGTTGAGCAGACACGGCAGATTACAAATGCAATGTATCTGCTTTCGACCTCGCGTATGAAAAAATCAATGGAAAACATTGATTTCAACTTGCTTTACCTTAAAAATCTGCGCACCGCAATAGATAATGTCATAACGACGGCGGCAAACAACAATCTTCGCAACAAATTCACCGAGGATAACGGTCTCGGCTCGGCAGTCGTGGTGGTCGTAACATCCGATAAAGGTCTTTGCGGCGGCTACAACAGTGCCGTTGCCGAAAAGGCGTTCGAGGAGCTTGAAAAGCATAAATCTCCCGTTGTTATTTCACTCGGACTTATCGGCGATGAAATATTCAAATCAAATAATATACCGGTTCTGCATTCGTGGTACGGTGCATCTCAGCACCCCACGCGCAGGCTTGCCGCACAGGTCGCGGGTAAGCTGATACCGCTTTACCTCACCGATGATTATCACGAGATTTATGTTGTTTACACCGAGTATGTAAATTCCGCCGTTCAGCGCCCCGTTTGCAGGCGGCTTCTGCCCTTGCTTGAAGAAGATTTTACCGATATAGTCCGTGAGGCAGGTGCCGAAACGGCGCAGCCCATATTTGAGCCGTCGGCGCGTGTGGTGTTCGATCACCTTGTAACGCAGTATGTTACCGGGTTTATGTATGATGTGTTCATGCAGTCGGCAACCTGTGAAAATATTGCAAGAATGACCGCTATGCAGAACGCCACACGGAATGCGGATGAAATGATAAAGCACCTTTCCGATCAGCTGAACGCAGAGCGTCAGCTGCAAATAACAAACGAAATAACCGAAATATCCGCTGCGGCGGAACTTAACGGTGTGTGAGCATATTATGAATGGATTATTCAAAGGCACAATAGTAAAAATATCGGGTCCGGTGGTGGATGTGCGCTTCGACGGCGAAAAGATGCCGCCGATAAATTCACTGCTTACCGTCAGCGGCATAAATAAGCATTTTGAGGTCGCGGCGCACCTTGCGGGCAATACGGCAAGGGCGATCGCGCTTGAAGCGACCGAGGGCGTGCGCTGCGGGCTTGAAGTAACCTCCGACGGCTGCGGCATAACCGTTCCCGTGGGCGACGGCGTGATCGGCAGGGTAGTGGATGTTCTCGGCAGACCCATAGACGATATGGGCGAAATAACTGCGGAAAAGCATCTGCCGATACACAGAAGCGCCCCGTCGCTTGCCGCTCAGAAGCCCTCTACCGAAATACTTGAAACCGGCATAAAAATCATAGATTTGCTTGTGCCGTACACCAAGGGCGGCAAAATCGGTCTGTTCGGCGGCGCAGGTGTAGGCAAAACCGTGCTTATTATGGAAATGATCCATAATGTTGCCGTAAATCACGGCGGTTATTCGGTATTCACCGGCGTTGGCGAAAGAAGCCGCGAGGGCAACGAGCTTATGAGCGATATGCGCGAAAGCGGCGTTATAAACAAAGCCATTCTCGCATTCGGGCAGATGAACGAGCCCTCGGGCAGCAGAATGAGAGTTGCGCTTACGGGGCTCACCATGGCAGAATACCTGCGCGATGAAAAGAAGCAGGATGTTCTTCTGTTTATAGATAATATTTACAGATTTGTGCAGGCGGGCAACGAGGTCAGCGCACTGCTCGGCAGATTACCGAGTGCGGTGGGCTACCAGCCCACACTCGCAAACGAGCTTGGCGCGCTTGAAGAGCGCATAGCATCCACAAATGACGGCTCCATAACCTCGGTGCAGGCGGTGTATGTTCCTGCCGATGACCTTACCGACCCGGCACCCGCCACAATTTTCACACACCTTGATGCAACGACCGTGCTGTCGCGTTCAATAGCGGAGCAGGGCATATACCCCGCGGTAGATCCGCTTGAATCCGCAAGCCGCGCACTTGAGCGCGAAATAGTGGGCGAGGAGCATTACAGAGTTGCCCTCGCCGTGCAGGAAACATTGCAGCGTTATAACGATTTGAAAGATATTATAGCAATTCTCGGTATGGATGAACTCAGCGCCGAAGACCGCGCCGCAGTTTACCGTGCAAGGAAAATACAGAAATTCCTTTCGCAGCCCATGAGCGTAGCAAAGGCGTTTACGGGCGAGGAGGGCAAATTCGTTCCCGTTAAGGATACCGTGGAAAGCTTCCGTCAGATAATCGACGGCGAAGCGGACGATATACCCGAAGCCGCATTCTTTATGGTCGGCGATATAAACGAAGCCCGCGAAAAAGCAAAAACACTTTAATCATTTATTTTGCGGTAAGGAGGTGAGCATTTGTCGACATTCAAGCTTGAAATATTCACGCCGCGCAGACTGTTCCTTTCCGAACAGGTCGAGGGCGTAACGGTTTGCTCCATTTATAATGATAAGGGCAGCGAATTCTGGGATAACGTTGATGAGGGGCAAATGCTCGACTTTACCGATTTTGAAAACCTCGATATACCCACGGGTGAGCTTACCGTGCTTGCGCACCACGCGCCCATGGTGGCGGCACTCGCTCCCGGCGAAATGCGCATAAAAATAAACGGCGAATGGAAAAAAGCGTATAATTCCGAGGGCTTTATGGAGGTGCGCGGCAATAACGAGGTTTATATTTTTTCGTATTTCTGCGAATGGCCCGAAGATATTGACGAGCTAAGGGCAAAACAGCTTATCGCCAAAGAGACCGAGGAACTGCGCAATGCCCGTTCGCTCACCGAGCACCGTCTCGGCGAAATCGAGCTTCAGCGCATTTTCACAATGCTGCGCGTAAAACATAAGAATGTTAACAACTGATGAACTTTCGGATTTTATTTCCAAGCGAAATACTGCTATGCTTCGGGTAACAAAAATGACTTGCGAGGTATAGCACTATGAGATTAAAAAACAGAAAACTGCCGTCATACTCAAAGGGAGAAGAAACGGCGAATATGATTACACATATTGCAGGCGCGGTATTTGCAGTTGCTGCATTGTTTTTGTGCGTGATTTCTGCGGCATGGAACAGAAACACCGCGGGAATAGTATCGGGTATGATATACGGCATTTCAATGATAGTGGTATATACCGTTTCAAGTGTGTATCACGGCTTGAATGAAAAAGGCGCGTTTATAGGTAAACGCGTGATGCAGGTCATAGACCACTGCGATATTTACGGGCTTATAGTCGGCACATTTTCGCCAATTGTTCTGTGCGGACTGATTAAAACAAATCCGGTGCTCGCGTGCGTAAGCTACTGCATAGTGCTCGTTACATCCGTTGTCGGCGTTGTGTTTACCGCAATCGATTTTCATAAATACAGAGGCGTTTCGTATTCTCATATTTTTATACTTGCCGGCAGTGTGCTGCAATTTATACCGATATTCAAATACTGTATGGCGGGCGGTCAAAGCTGAATCTCACCAATCTGCAGAAAATACACGCTGACGCGTGATGATAAGAAAGTAGCGGCTTGGATAAAAAAATCACTTGCTGAAGCAAGTGATTTTTTGTGATTGGACTACGGAAAAGATATTTTTGACAAATCGGTGGATGGTGTTGAACTCTCGTAATATTAAATGATATATCGCCTTGCGGCGACATGATATACGGCTTCGCCGCATGATATATTCTCGCTTTGCTCGAATATGATATAATATCCGTTCCCTCATATGCCGAAGGCATATATCATCCACCGCAGGTGGATATCATACCGGAGGTATATCACCCGTTCCGTAAGGAACGGATATCATTGAAAAAAGCAAGTCTTTCGACTTGCTTTTTTCATGGCCCGCCCAAAGGGATTCGAACCCCCGCTCTTCAGAATCGGAATCTGCTGCGTTATCCAGCTGCGCCATGGACGGATTTATTTCTTATATTATATTTAATTCTTGACTTTATTTCAAGTAATATTTGAATTTTTTTATTTCATCTTGAAAAGAAAATAAAGTTGTGCTATACTGAATGCAACAGAAAAAATGCAGAGTTAGTTCATCGGTAGAACGGTCGCTTCCCAAGCCACAGAGGCGGGTTCGATTCCCGTACTCTGCTCCAAAAAGCAAGTCGAAAGACTTGCTTTTTTTATCCAAACCGCAGGTTTGGTGTATCATAAAAAACCTTTTTCAACGCAATCACTCCGAAAACACTCTCTTTATCGCATCAAGGTAGCCGTAGCCGTACAAATCATCCGGTTCAAGGTAACTCGTTTCCGTCCATTCGTTCCAGCTGTTTACGGTAATAAGCGGTGCGGGCAGGTCGTGCGTGTCAACGAATTCCTTTGCCGTGCGCATTGCTTTTTCAAATTCCCCGGGCGTGTTGTTTTTTACAATGCCCGGTCTGAACATCGTAAAGCGCGGGTTATTGTCCCAACCTACCGAAATATGCGGGAAATAGGGGATGCCGTATTTTGTTGACCAGCCTTCCCATTTGCCCGCGGCTTCGGCGACTGTATCGCGGTAATCGCGGTCTATGTTCACAAAATGCACAAACTGGTAGTTCGTAAGACTGTCAAAGCCCAACCCGGCGGCTATTTCGCTGTCGGGCTTTTTTGTGCCGTCTACGCCGCTTAAATTCAGCACCCGTTCGCCCCATTGTGTAAGCTGCAGGTGCAGCCCGTCGAGTCCCGCATCCGCGCATTTCTGCTTGAACTGCGCAAGCTTTCGCGCGGTGTTTTTAATTCCGCCCAGGCCTTTTATAAGGTTATACAGGTCATAAATCATAAACACGGGCTTGCCGTCTATTTTGTAGTAATTCGGATGCTTGAAATATTTTTCAATCACTCTGTCGCAAACGGTGTCAAAGTTCTTTTCATCGACCGCGCCGTTCCATATTACCTCGTTTCCGGCATCGGTGCTTGAAATGCGCTTGTCCCAAAGTCCGTTAGCATCGTGATTTGCCCACATAAGGTAAAACTTAACGCGGCTGTTGTTTTTTGCTTTCAGGTAGCCGTTATCAAGGCACTGTTCAAGGAACGGACGCCCGTCAAACCAGTACCAGTCATAAATAAACACATTTACGCCGTGGTCGGCGGCTTCGTCGATCTGCATTTCCATTACCGCCGGGTCCGCTTCGTTGACATAGCCCCATAAAGGCTTGCGCGGCCATGTGTCGCCCTCATATTTGCTTGTGTGATTTTTCACGGTCTGCCATTCGCCTATGCCCTCGCTCCAAAAAAGCCTTGTGCGCGGCTCATCTCCGGTGTAGGCGGGCCAGATATATGCTGCTATATCGTATTTCTTCATATCTTTACGGTTGTACGGGAACGGGTCTGTCCTCGTTTTCTGATTCAAGCGTAATAAAGTTGTTGTGTTCAAAGCAGAACGGGTGCATACCGAGCGCCTCGCATACATCGTCAAGTGAAGCAAAAAGCTGTTCCTTTGCAAGCCGCAGGCAGGGCAGAGCCATAGCCTTTTCGCCGTTCTCGGTTGAAATCACGGTGCTGTTTTCGCAGAACGTAACATCGTGCCCGAAAACGTCCACGCGTATTTTTCCGGCAGTTCGTTCCACCGTGCCGCCGAGAAAGCTCACAAGCGGACCGGGTGCAATGTACCACACACCGTCAACCTTAACGGGCAGCGTGCGCTCGTTGCATAAGCCGAGATCATAACCCTTGAATGTAAGGCGCGGCTTGTTGAATACGGGGGCGCAGGCACGCGGGTAAATAATGTCGTTTGCCTTGTCGATGGTGCATTGGTCAAAAATTCTGCCGTCTTCAACGTAAGCCGTGAATGTGGCTTTCGCGCCGTCAATATCAACAACATAAAACGTCGAAAGATCTTCTTCGTGGCGGTATGTAACGGCGTTCCACACCTTTTGCACCGAACGGCAGCCGGGCGGGTTTCTGTTGCCGCTTGCCATGTTGTAGTGCACCGTGCCTTGCGACGGCTTGTCATAAAGCCCGTCATTCCGGCGTGGGTATGAGCGCGCAAAGCTGTGTTCGTGGCCGGAAAACACCACATCGCATTTTTCAAGCCCGTCGCGCAGGGCGGGGTAGGTGTCCTCGTTTTCAAGTGCGGGGCTTGAGTAGCAAACGGGGAAGTGATGAACGCCGAAATTCCATGTTTTGCCGTTCTTTGCAATATCGTCAATCAGCCATTCGTTCATCTGCTCGTATGCCGAAACGCCGAGCACGCAGAAACGGGCATTGCCGTAATCGAAAGCATAATTAACCGTTTTATAGCCGTCGGGACCGTTCTGCGGGTATGAATAGCGGAACTGATTGTAAAAGTATTCGGGCACATCAGGGTAGAATTTGCCCTCTTTAGTGTAGTAGTTTCTGAACTGAAAACCGTCGTGGTTGCCGAGTGACATCATAAACGGAATACGGCATACAACATCCTTGATTCCGTCCATAAGTCCGGTCCACTGTATATCTGTGCCGCCGCAGTTTGTGTTGTCGCCGGCGGTCAGTATAAATTCCGCTTCCGGATGCTCTTTGAGCGCCTTTTTCAGCGTTTCGCCGAACTGGGTGTAATCTGCGGGCGGCTCTGCATCGCCGGTCTGAACATCCGAGACACACAGGAACGAAAAGCTGTCAAAGCTTTCGCGTGCGGTCTTGAAGTCGATTACCGCGCTTCTGTAAGTGTCATCGCCGACGGTGTATTCATAATACGTTTGAGCTTCAAGTTCGCCCATATCCGCAAAGTAGTAGCGGCTTTCATCCATATCGGTGCAAAATTGCGTAACTGCTGCATCGGCACGCATCCATTCACCGCTGCAGCCCTTTTTTCTGTAAAGGGCATAGCCGCTTTCAATCTGAATATCGGTGCGCCATGTAACCGTCATGGTGTGCGCGGGGTTGCCGTTTATGCTCAGCATAATATGGTCGGGCGTGTTTTGCGAGCCTCTGAAGCTTTTCCATTCTGCTTTGGTCATAGTTTTCCCTCTTTAGCGGTTGTTTTCATTATTTTTTGTTTATAAATAACTCATAAGTCCTTTTTGCGCATTCGCTGATGTTTATGGGGTGAAAATCGGGAATCGACGAATACAGCGTGTCGTTCAGCGGTGCTTTCAGATGTTCGGGAATACATTGCGCACCGTTGAGCGCACCGATAACCGAGCCCACGGTCGCGCCGTTGCAGTCGGTGTCCCAACCTGCGCCGATTGCCGTTGAAACGGATTTTATATAATCGCCTTTGCCGAAAACAAGTGCGCTGACGCAGGCAGCCGCGTTGTTGTTCGTGTGAACGGGAGAAAGTTCTCTGAAACGTTCCCAGAGCATTTTATACAGCTCCGTTTCATCGCGTGCCGCTTCGGCGGCATCGGCGGCAAAAACAATGTCGGCATACAGCCTTGATTTTTTCGGTATGACAGTAAGTGCGATTTCAATGCATTTTTTAATATCATTTTCAGTGAATGCCGCGGCAATGAGCGCTGCAAAAAACATTGCACCGTAAACGCCGTTTTTCACGTGTGAAAAAGTTGCATCGTTGTAAGCAGCTTTTGCGGCGGCGAGGGGATCGCCGGCGTTATAGTAGCCGTAATGGTCTATGCGTATCTGCGCGCCTATCCATTCGCGGTACGGGTTTTTGTTCGAGTGGCAGAACTCGATCTTCTTTTCGGTGTCCTTTTGTGTGCAGATAAGGCTGTTTGTGAGTGCGGCGCGCTCCGCCGTAAAGGTCATGGCGGGCGTCAGGTACTTTTGCCACATATCCGCAATATCATCGGCGGTAAAATTATTGCCGTAACGCTCGTTTATAAGCAATCCGAGCACGAGGTAGCGTATGTCATCGTCGCTTTCGGCAAATCTTATGTTTCCTTTCAGGCTTTTTTCGCAGCCGATTTCGAAACCGTGTTTTTCCTTTGCGGTTGAAAATGCCGAAATGTAGTCGGCGGGCGGAAATGCATCGCCCGCACCTTCCTGCCAAAGCCGGATACATTCCCAGGCGTCAAGCTTCCCGTTGCCGCCGCCGTAAGGGTAGCGTTCAAGCGGCTTGCCCATTATGCAGCCTGCAATTCTGCCGAGCCACGCGCCGTAAAATCTGTCGTAAAGCGTGTCTGCCGCGGGCGCCTTTTTGTAACTGCATCCATCGGCTTGTGCAAGAATATCGCAGCGCTTATCCGGCTCACTGAACGGAAAATCGCGGCTTATTTCAAGCGAAATAAGCTCATCGTATATCGCGGCAAGCGTTTTGTCGTCTGCGTTTTCCATATCGTAATCGGGAACAATGCATCCCTCTTGTTTTCTTTGTGTTATTTCTTCTTTCACAAGCTCGTAAAGCGATAAACAACCTATCATATTTCCACCGTCCGTTTTAATTATGCTTTTATTGTAATTCCGTTTCCGGTTTTTGTCAATGCTGCGCAGATGCTTGTTTTTTTGCTGAAATAAGAAGCTCGAAAACTGAAAAAATATCTTGATTATCGCGTATTACAGTGGTATAATACTAAATTGTGCCGAAAGCATTTCGGCTTGCAATCTTACATTCCTGAGGTTAGGTGGATTTTGTGAAAAGAGAAGATATAAGAAATATTGCTATAATCGCGCACGTTGACCACGGCAAAACAACCATGGTTGACCAGCTTCTGCATCAGAGCGGCATTTTCCGTTCAAACGAGCAGGTTGAGGATCGCGTTATGGACTCCAACGACCTTGAACGCGAGCGCGGCATTACCATCCTTTCAAAAAATACCGGCGTGCATTATAAGGATGTTAAAATCAATATAGTCGACACTCCCGGCCATGCCGATTTCGGCGGCGAGGTCGAGCGTATTATGATGATGGTCGACGGCGTTCTGCTGCTTGTTGATGCGTTTGAGGGCTGTATGCCGCAGACTCGTTTCGTGCTTAAAAAGGCGCTTGCGCTCGGCAAAAAGGCGATAGTTGTCATAAATAAAATCGACCGCCCCGGCGCAAGACCGCTTGAGGTTATTGACGAAGTGCTCGATCTGTTTATCGAGCTCGGCGCAAATGATGACCAGATAGAGTTCCCTGTTGTGTTTGCTTCCGCGCGTGAGGGCTATTCTTCACTTGACCCCGAAGTGCGCGAGGGCGATATGAGACCTCTGCTCGATTCAATACTTGAAAATATTCCCGCACCCGAGGGCGAGATTGACGGACCTCTGCAGCTTCTGTTTTCAAGCCTCGATTATGACGATTATCTCGGCAGAATCGGCATCGGCAGAGTTGAACGCGGCAGTGTAAAAGAGGGCGAAACCGTTACCCTCTGCAAGCAGGACGGCTCCACGCAGAATGTCAAGGTCGTTAAGCTCTATACATTCGAGGGACTTAAAAGAGTTGAAAGCCGGAGTGCTTCAATGGGCGACCTTGTTGCCGTGTCCGGTATAGCCGATCTCAATATCGGTGAAACCGCCTGCAAGCTTGACAATCCCGATCCGCTCCCGTTTGTAAAAATCGACGAGCCCACACTTTCAATGAACTTTATGGTAAACGACAGCCCCTTTGCAGGGCAGGAGGGTAAGTTCGTTACCTCGCGTAATATCCGCGCAAGACTTTTCAAAGAGGTCGAAACAAACGTAAGTATGCGCGTTGAGGAAACCGAAACAACCGACAGCTTCAAGGTCAGCGGCAGAGGCGAGCTTCACCTTTCTATTCTTATAGAAACGATGCGCCGTCAGGGCTACGAATTTCAGGTTTCAAGACCCAAGGTTATTTACAAAAAAGGACCCAACGGCGAGCTTTTGGAGCCTATGGAGCTGCTTATTGTCGAAGTGCCCGAAGAATATGTCGGCAATGTTATGGAAAAAATCGGCTCGCGCAAGGGCGAACTTGAAAATATGGATGTTCGCGAGGGCGGTTCAACTCATATCGAGTTCAAAATTCCCGCGCGCGGACTTATCGGCTACCGTTCGGAGTTTATGACCGACACAAACGGCAACGGCATTATGAACAACCTTTTTGCCGGCTACGAGCCTTATAAGGGTGATATTCAGATGCGCGAGCGCGGCTCAATAGTTGTTCACGAGGCAGGCGAAACCACAGGTTACGGTCTGTTTAACACTCAGGACAGAGGCAGACTTTTTGTCGGCCCCGGCGTTCCCGTTTATGAGGGTATGATAGTTGGCGAGTGTGCGAGAAATGAAGATATCGTATGCAACGTCTGCAAGAAAAAACAGATGACCAATACACGTGCCGCAGGCAGTGATGAGGCTCTGCGACTTGTTCCGCACACTGTTCTTTCACTTGAGCAGTCTATGGAATTTATCGGCGATGATGAGCTTGTGGAGGTTACTCCGCAGAGCATCCGTCTCAGAAAGCGCATTCTTTCCAAAGAAAAGCGTATGAAAATGCAGTTCGGTCATAAATCATCTGAAAATTAAAATTCGGGGATGTAAAGAAATTCAGCGTTTCTTTACATCCCATTTTAACGGTGTAATACTATGAAATATACAGTAGATCACGATTATCATATACATTCCCGTCTTTCGTCCTGCTCGCGCGACGATGAGCAGAACGTGCAAAGGATACTGCGATATGCAGAGGAGAATAATTATAAAAAAATCTGCCTTACAAATCATTTGTGGGATTCGGCGGTTCACGGCTGCTACGGCGACACCTCGAAGCAGTCATACGAATATTTAAGCTCCGAACTGCCGCTGCCGCAAAGCAAAACGGTAAAGTTCTGCTTCGGCGGCGAAATCGATATGGATAAAAATTTCGTAATCGGTGTAAGCAAGGCTGTGTTCGATAAGCTCGATTTTGCGGTTATGACCACAACGCACCTGCATCTTGATGGCTACACGATCGAAAAGGGCGTTTCGCTCGAAGAACGCGCCCGCATTTACATAAAAAGGCTCGAATATCTTTTCAGCCGTGATTTTGAATTTACGAAAATCGGACTTGCACATCCCGTGAGCGGACACGCTTCGCCGGATAATCCGTTTAACGAACTTTTTGCGGCGGTCGGCAAGGATAATGTCAGGCGCGTTTTTGCGACTGTTGCCGCAACCGGCGCAGGAGTTGAAATAAATTCAAAGGACTTTAATTTCAAAAATAAATCAGCCGCGCACATACAGGCGATACTTGAATTTTACAATATTTTGAGGGAGTGCGGCTGCAAATTCTACCTCGGCAGCGATGCTCACCACCCGAACGCCCTTGACGAAGCCCCGCGCATTTTTGAAAATGCCGTGAATGAGCTCGGTCTGACCGAAGAGGATAAGTTCACCTTTTAATTGAATAGTATAAAAAAGACGGTTTTGAAGAAATCTCCCTCAAAACCGTCTTTTGTTATACTGCTCTTAATTGTCATCATCAAGTTTGAGTATTGCCATAAACGCCTCCTGCGGCACCTCCACAGTACCGAATGAGCGCATACGCTTCTTGCCCTCTTTCTGCTTTTCAAGCAGCTTCTTCTTACGTGTTATATCGCCGCCGTAGCACTTGGCAAGCACATCCTTGCGCATCGCCTTAACGGTTTCGCGCGCAATTACCTTGCCGCCTATGGCGATTTGTACGGGTATTTCAAACATCTGCCTCGGAATATTGTCCTTAAGCTTTTCGGCTATTTTGCGGGCTCTGCCGTACGCCTTGTCGGAATGAACGATAAACGAAAGTGCATCTACCGCATCGCCGTTTAACAGAACATCAAGCTTAACAAGATTTGAACGCTTGTATTCGGAAATTTCGTAATCGAGCGAGGCATAGCCGCGTGTACGCGATTTGAGCGCATCGAAGAAATCGTAGATTATTTCATTAAGCGGCAAATCGTATTTTATTTCAACTCTGTCTGCGGAAATGTAATCCATATTTTTGAATGTTCCGCGGCGCTCCTGGCAAAGCTCCATAACCGAGCCGACATATTCCGAAGGTGTGAAAATGTGCGCATCCGCAACAGGCTCCTCCGAAAAATCAATCGTGGCGGGGTCAGGGTAGTGAGTGGGGTTGTCGATTTCCGCTACCGAGCCGTCTGTAAGGTGTATTTTATAAACAACACTCGGAACGGTAGTAACAAGGTCAAGGTCATATTCGCGTTCAAGGCGTTCCTGAATGATTTCAAGGTGCAAAAGACCGAGGAAACCGCACCTGAAGCCGAAGCCGAGCGCACCGGAGGTTTCCGGTTCGTAAGAAAGCGCGGCATCGTTAAGCTGCAGCTTTTCAAGTGCTTCGTGCAGGTTTTCGTAATCGGCGCCGTCTGCGGGGTAAATGCCGCAGAATACCATCGGCGTTGCCTTTCTGTAACCCGGCAGAGCTTCGGCGGCGGGGTTGTCGGCAAGCGTAACCGTATCGCCCACGCGCGCATCGCTTACTGTTTTGATTGAGCCGGTAATGTAACCTACCTCGCCTGATTTGAGGCAGGCACCCGGAACAAGCGAGGTGGCGTTCATCGTGCCGGTTTCCACTACCGTAAATTCCGCACCCGTAGCCATCATCCGCATAGTGTCGCCGGGCTTTATGGTGCCGTCAACGATTCTTACATATACTATAACGCCCTTGTAATTGTCATAAACCGAGTCAAAAATCAACGCTCTTAACGGTGCATCGTCATCACCCTCGGGGGCGGGTACGACCTTGACTATCTGTTCAAGCACCTGCTCAACATTCTGACCCGTTTTCGCCGAAATTCGCGGCGCTTCGTCGCAGGGGATGCCTATAACATCCTCAATATCCGCTGCAACGCCGTCGGGGTTGGCACTCGGCAGATCTATTTTATTTATAACGGGTACTATTTCAAGGTTGTGGTCAAGCGCAAGGTAAGTATTTGCAAGTGTCTGCGCTTCGATTCCCTGCGAAGCGTCAACAATAAGCACCGCACCCTCGCACGCGGCAAGTGAACGCGAAACCTCGTAGTTGAAGTCCACGTGGCCGGGAGTGTCAATAAGGTTGAGCACGTAGTCTTCACCGTCGTCGGCTTTGTAGTTGAGCTTAACGGCGTGGGCCTTTATTGTTATTCCTCTTTCGCGCTCCAGGTCCATATCGTCAAGTATCTGGTTTTCCATATCGCGGTGAGCAACGGTGTTCGTAAGCTCAAGCAATCTGTCCGCGAGAGTGGATTTGCCGTGGTCAATATGCGCGATTATTGAAAAATTGCGTATGTTTTCTTTCTTCTTAAGTGCCATCGGGTATGTCCTTTCACTTGTTTATATCTTTTATTTTATCAAAAAAGTAGGAAATGCGCTCATTTTCGCCGCACAGATACAGGTAGCCGAACAGTGCTTCAAGTCCCGTCGCGTATCTGTAATCGGCACTGCTCTGGTTCTTTGGAGAGTGTGCGCTGTGCGCATTCCTGCCGCGCTTGAAAACGGCTTCCTCATCCTCGTTCATAAACGGCAGTATAGCTTTCGCGGCTTCCGCCTGAAATGAGGCGTTCACATACTGCACCGATTCTTTGTGCAGCTTGCCTGCGGGCTTTGAAATATCGTGTGTGAGCAGCGTGCGCACGCAAAGACCGTAAACCGCATCACCGAGGAATGCAAGCGTAATCGGACTGTACATACGCGCATTCGCCTTTGTAAGCGGCTCGGCTAATATGTTTTCGTTATCATCAGGGAACATAATCAAACTCCAAATCGTAAATACTTACGGTGTCGCCCTCGGTAATTCCGCGGTCAATAAGCGCCTGAATAATACCGCTTGTCTGCAAAACATTCTGGAAATATTGCAGCGATTCGTAATCGTTCAGGTCTGTTTTTGCGAGAATTTTCGCAAGCCATTCCGCTTCAACAATAAATACATCGCCCTCGATTCTCACTTTGAAATTACGCTTTGCCGTTTTAAGAATTTCCTTGGGGGTGATTTCCTGCCGGTCGTATATTTTTACGGGCGGCAGCTTTTGCAATTCTGCCGCTACGGCGTTTATAAGCTCCTTTGTGCCCTCGGCAATGGGGGCGCATATCTCGTAGTATTCAAGCCCTTTTTCGGTTATAAAAGCCCTGAATGCTTCGCGCTGCTCATCGGTGGCAAGGTCTGCCTTGTTGCCCGCAACTATCGTGGGGTATTTAAGCAGCTCGGCGTTGTATTTTTCAAGCTCGTCGTTAATGGCATCGTAGTCTTCAAACGGGTTTCTGCCTTCGCTGCCTGCAATATCCACCACGTGCACAAGCATACGGCAGCGTTCAATATGCCTTAAAAATTCATGACCGAGTCCGATACCCTCGCTCGCACCCTCAATTATACCGGGTATATCCGCCATAACAAAACTGCTTTCGGGGCCCATTCTCACAACACCCGGAACGGGGATGAGCGTGGTAAAGTGGTAATCGGCAATAATCGGCTTTGCTTCGCTTACTACCGAAATAAGCGTGGATTTGCCGACATTCGGGAACCCTATAAGACCGACATCGGCAAGCAGCTTCAATTCAAGCGTTACCTCCCAGCTTTCACCGGGAGCGCCGTCCTTGGCAAAGCGCGGCACCTGGCGCGTCGGCGTTGAAAAGTGCCTGTTGCCCCAGCCGCCGTTGCCGCCCTTTGCGGCAACAAATGCTTCGTCAATGCTCATATCAGCCATAACGAAGCCGCTTTCGTTTTCGCGTATGACGGTGCCGCGCGGAACTCTTATAATAAGGTCTTCGCCGCGCTTGCCGTTGCAGTTGCCGCCTCTGCCGTTTTCACCGTTCGGTGCCTTGTATTTTCTTTTGTAACGGAAATCCGAAAGGGTGGAAAGGTTGTCATCCACCTGAAAAACTATGTTGCCGCCCTTACCGCCGTCGCCGCCGTCGGGACCGCCTGCGGCAATGTATTTTTCGCGGTGAAAAGCAACGGCACCGTTGCCGCCGTTGCCCGCGGTTATGCTTATTACAGCTTTATCTACAAACATAAATTTCATCCTTTGCGCATATTAAATTCATTATACAATACTTTTTATAAAATATAAACACTTTTTTTCAAAAAACTTTTTGCGCAAAATTATATGCCAAAAGACGAAGTAATGTTCGGTTTGCGATGAAAAATGTTCGTTTTTAGGTGAACAAAAAAACGTATCAACCAAACAAAATCCAATGAAAATTATCGAAAAAACGAGAAAATGCCCTCAAAAGTACCTTTTAGCGTACTCAAACAACGAAAAAATACAAACATTTGTGTTGACAAACGCAAAAACGGTGCTATAATGTAGGCGTAACGAACAAATGTTTTATTTGGAGGTAACAATTATGTCAAACGAATTACTCTTAAAATCATTCATCGAGTTTCTTGCAATTCTTCTTTGCGGTCTGGCAGTATATAAAGAGAAAGAAATCATCAGGTTTCAAATCAAATTCTGCCGCTTTGTAAAATGCTTTTTCAGGGCGCTTGCCATTGCCGTGCGCAAAGAGCGTGCCGCAAAGAGCAATGTTGTTGAGCTTAACGCCGAAACCGAAAGGTCCGCAGAGGTCAAACGCGAAAAGAGCGGCATTGTCCGTATTGCTTGACTTAATGCATTTTGTGCGCTATCATTTAATAAACATTTATTAAATTGTGAGTTGAGTTGTTTTGAACAGTATTGTACTTGATAAAAGCCGTGTTAAGTCTTTGCTTCCCGCAAGGCGCGCAGACGGCAACAAGGGTACTTTCGGCAGGGTGCTTATAGTCTGCGGCAGCCGTAATATGGTCGGCTGCTGTGTGCTTGCGGCGCTGGGCGCGCTGCGAAGCGGTGCGGGGCTCGTTGAGGTCGCTTTTCCCGATGTTCTTTATACCGCGCTTACTTCGCGCCTGACCGAAACATTGTTTTTGCCGCTTGAAACCGATGAACACGGCGGAATAAGTCATCTTGCCCTGCCGCATATTCTTGAAGCGGCGGATAAAGCCGATGTAGTGGTGTGCGGCTGCGGTATCGGTACCGGCTACGGTGCGCATCTTGTTACGACATCACTTATTTCCGTAAGCAGAACACCGCTTATACTCGATGCCGATTCGCTCAACTGTATTTCAGACAGTGTTAACTTTCTGAAAAATGCAGATTGTGAAATATTGCTCACGCCGCATCCGGGCGAGATGGCGCGCCTTACCGATAAAACCGTTGCCGATATTCAGGCGGAACGCGAAAAAACGGCAGTCGATTTCTGCCGCGAATACAATGTGAATGTGCTGCTTAAAGGTCAAAATACCGTCATCTGCGGCAATGGTGCTTCATCGCTTTGCGTAAATCCCACGGGTAACAGCGGACTTTCAAAGGGCGGGGCAGGCGATCTGCTTTCGGGCATCATCGCGGGTATTGCCGCGCAGAACGGCGGAAAACTGTTCGATGCCGCGTGTGCCGGCGCTTACATTCACGGTCTTGCCGCAGATTTATTGAGCAGCTCATATACGGAATACTGTATGCTGCCGAGCGATTGTGTAAGTGCATTGCCGGCTGCATTTTACGAAATTCTCAATTAAAAAATCCCGAAGCAACGCTTCGGGATTTTTTACGGTTATTATTTTGTAAGCAGTGCGCCTGCGGCTTCATCAACAAATATAACCGCATCATCGTGCTTCTGCAGAATTGAAGCGGGCACCTGAGCTGTTACGCCGCCCTCGACCGTTTTCTTGATAGCTTCGGCTTTCTTGGGACCGGTGGCAATAAGAATTATCTTTTTTGCTTTCATTATCTGACCGATACCCATTGTCAGAGCGTAGCGGGGCATTTCTGATTCTGTAAAGTAAATTTTGTTTGCATTTATCGTGCTTTCGGTAAGCGCAACCTTGAAAGTACCTTCGGTGAAATTGTCGGCAGGCTCGTTAAAGCCGATGTGTGCGTTGTTGCCGATTCCGAGAATCTGCACATCAACGCCGCCCGCGTTATCTATCATTTCGTCAAACTCTTTGCAGGTTTTTTCAACATCCGCACTGTTGCCGTCAATGACGTGAGTGTTCTCCTCAACGAAGTCGGTTTTGTTGAAAAGATTTTCGTGCATGAATGTGTAGTAGCTGTTAACATCATCGCGCGGCAGGCCGCAGTACTCGTCCAGATTAAACGTTTTAACATTCTTGAATGAGATTTCGCCGTTTTTATACATATCAACAAGTGCGTTGTATGTGGGAACGGGGGTAGCGCCCGTAGCAAGACCGAGCACGCAGTCCGGTTTTGCTTTTACCGTATCGGCAATAATTTTTGAAACCGCTTCCGCAATTTGTGCGGCATCTTTCATAACAATAACTTTCATTTTTGTGACCTCCTTGATAAACTACTTACTGATTATAACACTTTTTTCAAATAATAAAAGGGAAATTTTCGCTTTTTTTCGCGAAATATTGAAAAAAATATTATTTAATGGTATAATACACAAAATAAATTATGTTAATTCGGGTGATCATTTGGTAAAGAACATTGTATTCGATATGGGCGGGGTGCTCATAGATTTCAATTCTCAGCGCACAATGCGCGAGCACTTCCCCGAAGAATATCACGAAATTCTCAATAAAGAGGTTTTTAAAAGTAAAATCTGGTCGATGCTTGACGAGGGTACCGCCCGTTCCGATGCGGTCATCCCCGAGGTGCTGCCTAAAATTCCGGAAGAAACACGCAGCCTCATTGCCGAAATGCTTGACGATTTTTACCCGTATATGCCGCCTGTTCCGGCGATGTACGATTTTGTTAAGCACGTCAAGGAGTGCGGCTACGGTGTTTATCTTCTTTCAAACGCCACGCCGAGGGTGTTCGACCATATCCGCGATATTCCGGCGCTCACGCTTATGGACGGTTACTTTGTTTCCGCACTATATAAGACTTTGAAACCGCGCCGTGAGATTTACGAGCTTTTCTGCAATAAGTTTTCGTTCAAACCGGAAGAATGCTTCTTTATTGACGATGTTGAGGCAAATATAAACGGAGCCCGTGAATACGGAATGAAGGGCTTTGTCTTTGAAAATTTCAATATTCCCGCACTTACCGAGGCGCTTCGTGCCGAGGGTGTTAAAATATAACGGAGGTCAGTTATGAAAACAATTAAAATTCTCTGTGTGTGCATACTCACTTTATCCTTGCTTGTTACCTGCTTCGCTTCCTGCGGTAAAAAGGGCGTCGGCGATGAAACTGCCGCTTCTTCCGAAGAGGTGAAAACGACCGAAATAATCACCGAAACGACCGAAATCGTTACCGATGAAAACGGCGAAACCGTTACCGAGGAAAACGGCACCGTAGTTACCGAAATAGTTACCGAAAAGCAGTATGTTCCCGTCAGTGAAAAGTCGGGCGAAAAGGGCAAAAGCACCACAAGTGCCGCCACAACGAAAAAATCGGCAGAACCCGCAGGAACAACAAAGAGCTCCGGCGGCGGAAACGGCGTTGTTCTCGGCGACAACAACAAAAAGAACAACGGCTGGTATTAAAAGCTGCCGTGCCTTTCGTGGCTTACGAGCTTGCAGTAAATATGAAAATAAACCTGAATATGCTCGCATCGTCCGGTTGCGGGCATAATCTTTTGTGGTGGATTTATGCATAACGATAAATTGCTTGATGAATACCGTGCTTCGCTTGATGAAATCGATGAGCAGATGGCGAAACTTTTTGAAGAACGGATGAAAACCGTCGGCGTAATAGCGGCGTATAAAAAAGAAAACGGTCTTCCCGTAGCCGACAGTAAGCGCGAAGCGGAAATGCTCCGTAAAAATTCGCACATTGTCGATGCGCCTTACCGCGATTATTACGCCGGGTTTCTGCGCTCGGTTACCGGTCTTTCAAAGGATTTTCAGCGTGAGCTCAATGCCTGCCTAACCGCAAACGGCGCACCCGTTTACATAGAGCGCGGCGCATCGGTGCGGCTCAATAAATACATAAATACAGGGCGCAGGGCTTTTATAGTTACCGACAGCGGCGTTCCGTCCGATTATGTGAAATCCGTTGCCGCGCAGTTCGCTTCATCATTTGTTTTTACTTTCAACAGCGGCGAAGCCTCCAAAAATACCGAAACTTATTTTCAAATAATTAAAGCGCTTTCAGATAACAACTTCTGCCGTGCCGATGTTGTTGCGGCTGTCGGCGGAGGTGTCGCAGGCGATATTGCGGGCTTTGCGGCATCCACATATATGCGCGGTCTGCCGTTCGTTAATATCCCCACCACATTACTTGCGCAGGTTGATTCTTCCATAGGCGGCAAGACGGGTATCGACTTCAATTCATATAAAAATCAAATCGGCACTTTTTACAGACCGGAGGCGGTCATAACCGACCCCGCGCTGCTTGAAACGCTTTCGCCCCGTCAGTTTGCCTGCGGTATGGCGGAATGTATCAAAATCGCCCTTACCTGCGACGGCGACCTTTTCACTTCTCTCGAAAACGGCGATATTCCCGTCGATGAAATCATTCGCAGGTGCGTTTTACTGAAAATTAAAACAGTCGAGGCTGATGAAAAAGAAAACGGCATCCGCAAGCTTTTGAATTTCGGTCACACAATTGGTCACGCCGTTGAATCATTGCAGGGCGAAAACGGTCTTTTGCACGGCGAGTGTGTTGCTGTCGGTATGTTACCGATGTGCTCGTGCGAAATTCGTCCGCGCCTTGAAAGAGTGCTTAAAAAATACTGCTTGCCGACGGAAATAAAAGACGGCGCCGATATAGTAAATGCGCTTCTGCACGATAAAAAGTCCGAAAACGGCAGTATTTGTACCGTGCGCGTTGAAAAATGCGGCGAATACATATTCAAAAATTCAGATGTTGATGAGATTGTTGATTTGTTTAAGGAGGTTTACGGCTTATGAAAAATACATTCGGCAGCAATGTTGCCGTAACTCTTTTCGGCGAAAGCCACGGCGAAGCCGTCGGCGTTGTACTTGACGGCGTGCCCGCGGGTGTCGAAATCAATTTTGAGCTTATAAACCGCGCTCTTAAAAAAAGGCGCGGCGAATCGTCTGTTTCAACCGAACGGCACGAAAGTGATGCGGTCAGGGTACTCAGCGGTATCAATAACGGCAAAACCGCGGGAACACCGATATGCATTGTGATTGAAAATACCGATGTGAACAGCGGCGACTATTCCGCTTTTGCCGATACACCGCGCCCCGGTCATGCCGATTATGCGGCTTTTGCCAAGTATTCGGGCTTTGCCGATATGCGCGGCGGCGGTCATTTCAGCGGTCGGCTTACCGCGCCGCTTGTTGCGGCAGGCGAAATCTGCCGGCAGATACTTTCATTAAAAAATATCAAGGTCATCACCCGCGTGAAGTATTGCGGCGGCATAAATGACCGCGATTTTTCCGATTTCGAAGCGGATTACGCTTCGCTCTTGTTTAATGCTTTTCCCGTGCTCAATGAGGGTGCGGCGGCGCAGATGAAAGAAAAAATCATCGCCGCTTCCGTTGCCGGCAACAGCATCGGCGGTATTACCGAAACATATATTTGCGGCTTGCCGGCCGGTGCGGGGGAGCCGTGGTTCGATTCCGTCGAAAGCCTCATTTCCCACGCCGTCTTTTCCGTTCCCGCAGTCAAGGGCATAGAGTTCGGTGCGGGCTTCGGTTGTGCCGATATGCCCGGCAGTGAAATGAACGATGCTTTCGTTTATGAAAACGGTACGGTCAAAACCTCAACAAATAACAACGGCGGCATAAACGGCGGCATTACCAACGGTATGCCCGTTGTGTTTCGCTGCGCGGTGAAGCCCACACCGTCAATCGCCGTTGAGCAGAATACGGTCGATTTAAAAACTGCCGGGAATGTTAAGATTAAAGTGCAGGGCAGGCACGACCCGTGCATAGCTCCGCGTGCGTGCGCCGCAATAGATGCGCTTGCCGCCGTTGCGCTTTGCGACCTTCTTGCACAAAAATTCGGTACCGATTGGTTGGGAAAATAATGGAATACGGCTGCATAGCGGAAAATCTTTCGCACAGTTTTTCAAAGGATATACATTCGCGCTTCGGCAATTACGGCTACGAGCTTTGCGAGCTCGCGCCGTCGGAGCTTGACACCTTTTTTGCAAATCGCGATTTCAGAGGTATAAATATAACAATTCCGTATAAAACCGAAGTAATAAAATACCTCGATGAAATATCGGATGAAGCGCGCAAAATAAATGCCGTAAATACCGTTGTGAATATGAACGGCAAACTCTGCGGCTGCAATACCGATTATTTCGGTTTGAAGGCATTACTTGACCGCAGCGGCATAACGCTTAAAGGCAAAAAGGTTGCCGTGCTCGGCAGCGGCGGCACATCAAAAACCGCTTTCGCCGTTGCCTGCGATTCGGGCGCAGCCAAAACCGTGCGGGTTTCAAGAACCGCACGGCCGGGCTGCATAACGTACAATGAGCTATACGGCGAGCATCGCGATGTGCAGATTATAATAAATACAACGCCTTGCGGTATGTTTCCCGATATAGGCGTTTCACCTGTTGATATTGAAGAATTTCCCTCGCTCGAAGCAGTTGCGGATGCCGTTTACAATCCCTTGCGCACAAAGCTTGTGTGCGATGCCCGCGCCAAAGGCATAAAAGCGGCGGGCGGTCTTTATATGCTTGTCGCGCAGGCGGCGTATGCGGCGGAAAAGTTCTTCGGCGACAGTTCGTTTACCGGAATGACCGAACGCGTATATAACGAGGTACTTCGTTCAAAAATGAATGTTGTGCTTATCGGTATGCCGGGCAGCGGCAAAAGCACCGTGGGTAAAATTCTTGCCGAAAACACGGGTATGAGCTTTGCCGATACCGATCTGCTTATTGAGATGTTCGACGGCAGAACACCCGGCGAAATCATCAGCAACAGCGGCGAAAAGTATTTCAGACTTCTTGAACGCTCGGTTGCCGCGGCACTTGCCACAGATAACGGCAAAATAATCGCCACCGGCGGCGGTATGGTGCTTGATAAACGCAATATTGATTTGCTTCGTGAAAACGGCAGAATATTTTTTCTCAATACGCCTGTTGAGGATATAACCCCGACCGATGACCGACCGCTTTCGGCAACACGCGAACTGCTTGAAAAGGTCTGGGCTGAGCGCAAGGAGCTTTATTTTAATGCTGCCGATGTTACACTGTTCGATACGGGCGATGCGAACGAAACGGCGAAAGCCATTGAGGAGGATTTGCGTGAAAATACTTGTGATTGACGGGCCGAATATGAATATGCTCGGCATACGCGAGCCGCAGATTTACGGCACCCTGACTTATGACGAACTCGTGAGCAAGGTGAAGCTTCATGCACTTTCACGCGGCGTCATCGTCAAAACTTTTCAGTCAAATCACGAGGGTGCCATAGTGGATGAAATACAGAACGCTATCGGTGAGTTCGACGGTATTGTTATAAATCCCGCGGCATACACTCACACAAGCGTTGCCATTCGCGATGCACTTGCAGCCGTTTCACTTCCTGCTGCCGAGGTGCATATTTCCGAAGTCGGCTCGCGCGAGGAGTTCCGTAAAGTGAATTTTGTGCGCGATCTGTGCTTTTTCAGCGTCAGCGGCAAGGGTGCAGACGGCTACCTTGAAGCGCTCGATGCCGTTATTGAAAGGCTTTCGCAATGAAAATAATTATTGAAAAATCAAAGCCTTGCGGCACAGTTAATGTGCCGCCGTCTAAAAGTTATTCGCACCGTGCGCTTATATGCGCCGCGCTTTGCAACGGCAGGAGCGTTATAGAGAATATCAGCGCCTGCGACGATGTGCTGCAAACCGCAGAGTGTTTAAGAAATCTCGGCGCCGAAATCGAAATTGCGAACAGCCGTGCTGTTGTCAGGGGCGTACCAAAAAATCAAATCATAAAAAACGCCGTACTCGATTGCGGTGAAAGCGGCAGTACATTCCGCTTTTTGCTTGCACTTTCCGCTATGCTTGGCTTAAATGCCGAATTTAAAGGCTCCAGACGCCTTTTTGAGCGCGTTTATACCTCTGCGGCGCAATTTCTTACCTGTAACGGCTGTTCCTTTATTTACGGTGGAAATTCAATTAAAACGCAAGGTGCTTTTGTAAACCGAAATATAATTGTTGATTGCACCGAAAGCAGTCAGCTTCTTTCGGGCGCTTTAATGTCTCTGCCGCTTACGGCTTATACATTAACCGTCAGCGGCAAAATAAGCAGTGAGCCATATGTAGACATAACTGTTGATGCGATTAAAACCTTTGGTGCCGCCATGGTTTCGGCGAATAGTGCTTTTGCGGCAGCAGGGGCATATAAAGCCTGCGATTACGGTATAGAGGGCGACTGGAGCAGCGGCGCTTTCCTTTGCGCGCTTGCCGCGCTCGGTGATGTATCGGTTCTCGGCTTGAATGAAAAATCCGTTCAGGGTGACAAGGTGTGCAGGAATATCATAAAAGGTATTATTAACGGTGAAATCGCAACAGCAGATATTACAGGCACTCCCGACCTTTTTCCTGTGCTTGCCGCAGTTGCAGCTCTTAACGGCGGATGCACATTTGTTGGCACACAAAGGCTTCACAATAAAGAGTCAGACCGAATAGCCGCAGTAACGCAGGAATTTGCAAAATTCGGCGTGTCGGTGATTGAAAAAGGTGATGCTGTCATTGTCGGTACCGGTGCAATTGTACCCGAAACGGAGCTTTTTTCTCACAATGATCACAGAATTGCAATGGCGCTTACCGTGCTTTGTACGGCGCTCGGCGGCACTGTTGACGGAATTGAATGTACCGCAAAAAGTCTGCCCGAATATTTTGAAATTCTCGAAAGCTTAAATATTGAGTACCGCAGGTGTTAAAATGAATATGAATTTCAAACGCAAGCTGCCGATACCGCTTGACATTAAAAATCAGTTTCCGCTGACCGAAAAGATGGCGGCAATAAAAGAAGCGAACGACAGCGAGCTTAAAAATGTACTTAACGGCACATCCGGAAAATTCGTGCTTGTAATAGGGCCGTGCTCGGCAGATTCCGCAGAGCCGGTGCTTGAATATATTTCACGCCTTGCAAAACTGCGCGAAAGGGTCAGCGAAAAGCTTGTTATAATTCCGCGTATATACACCAATAAACCGCGCACGGCGGGCGACGGCTACAAGGGTATGCTTCATCAGCCCGACCCGACCGAAAAGCCGGATATGCTTCACGGCGTTATTTCGTTAAGGGAGCTTAATATGCGTGCTCTGCGCGACTACGGCTTTTCGTGTGCCGATGAACTTTTGTACCCCGACAGTTACCGTTATTTGTCGGATTTGCTTTCGTATGCAGCCGTCGGTGCACGCTCGGTCGAAAATCAGCAGCACCGCCTTACCGCAAGCGGACTTGATATACCAGTCGGTATGAAAAACCCCGTAAGCGGCGATATTGACGTTATGCTCAATGCAATTTCGGCGGCTCAACAGGGGCATACATTTATTTACCGCGGCTGGGAGGTTGAAAGCAGCGGCAATGAGTATGCACACGCCGTGCTGCGCGGCGCTTTCGCAAACGGCAGATACATACCGAATTATTCGTATGAGCACCTTTGCGCTCTCGGCGAAAAATATATGAACGGCGAATATAAAAACCCGGCGTGCATAGTGGATTGCAGTCATGCAAACTCGGGCAAGGATTGTTTTTTGCAGCCCGACGTGGCATTTGACGTGCTCTCGTCAATGCAGCGCGACAGCGGCGTGAAAAAGCTCGTCAAGGGACTTATGGTGGAAAGCTACCTGCTTGACGGCTCGCAGAAAATCGGCGACGGCATATACGGCAAATCAATCACCGATTCGTGTCTTGGGTGGGAGAAAACCGAAAAGCTTATAAACGATTTGTATAATACTTTATAATAAAAACAGGGCTGAAAACCGTTTCTTTCAGCCCTGCTTTTGTGTGTATTACATTATTATTATTCTTCTATGGGTCCGAGGTCATCTATCCACAGTCCGCCGCCGCTGACGGTTACATAGTACTCGTAAGCGTTGCCGTCTTCATCCGTGAATGTCAGCATCGAATGTCCCTCTTTTTTTGCCGTAACCGATGCGTGATTGCCGTCGGTCATTTCTACTTTTACGGTGTTTTCGTCTTCGATTTCGCAAACCCACGTACCGTTATCAAGCACAAGCTCTTCGACTTTATTTACTTTTGTCATAAATACCGAAACGACCGTAACGGCAACAACTATCGCTATTGCAAGTATTCTGTGCATTTTCTTGTCAAGCAGCACGAATATAAAGAACAGCGAAAGGCAAGCGCAGAAAATCGCACTCAGTAAATGACGGGGAAAATCAGCCGCCGCGCTTCTTGCATAGGTTACGGCTGCATAAGCGCAGTAACCCGTCGCAACCGAAAGCACAAAAACGCTTAAAAGATTCTTCTTTTTCACAAGGTATGCTATTGCGGCACCGGGGATGGTCAGCAGCGTGATAATAAACCATTGCTTGTAGTAGATGAATATGCCCCAACCGAGGGACTTGAACGGAACTTCAATAAGGAAAATCAGCGGTTGACTTATTAAAAAGAAAACAAAGCATTTAAGTACTGCTTCAATCATCCTTTTACTGTTCATAATAATAAATATCGCAAACAGGAACCAGCACTCGAATGCAACGGCAATATCCGTAAACGATGTGTCCTCTAAGGCGGGTATCACATTCAGCCCTGCGGTAACCACTGCCGCTATTACCGCAAAAATGATTAACTTCGGCCATGTGATATTCAAGCCGCCGAAATATTTTCTGACTTTTTCCATTGAGTATTCTCCTTTGATTTTTCGGCAAAATAGGGGAGAGGCTGCGAGTTTTCGCACCTCTCCGCTTTATTCGATGGTTAAAAACGGATAAAATAATCGTTGTTGTCGAGCGGACCGCCCGTCATAATCTCATCGGCTGCGGCGGCAAGGTGTGTAAGCCTGCGCATCAAATCTTCATTTTTAACGTGCAGCTTTTTTACCGCTTTCAACGGGAATGCGAGCGCATCGGTAAATACAGTGTAATATGCCGAGCCGCGCTCGTGCTTTATAAGTGAGCCGTCAAGAATTGAATTGAACGTTTCAAAAATAACATCGGTAAGCTTGATATCGGCCGCCTGCTTTGCCGCGGCTTTATTTATTGCCTTGCCGAACGAAAGTGCGTTCATTATTCTCGCGGCTTCACCGACTGTGATTTTGTTCAGCTTTTTCAGTAACGGGCGTGCGGCGATCCAGATTTTATCTGCTTTTTCGTGGCTTACATCAATCGCTTCGAGCAGAGCTTCAAAACGCTCTTTCTCGTTCGTAACTGCTGCATCAAGCAAATTCCTGAAAAGTGCCGTGGCGTGGTCCTCAAAAGCCTTTGCGCCGTAATCAACGCCGTTATATGTGAATTTTTGAAGGTGTTCGGTGTGTATATCAACACCGTCTGCGGTGAGTGTGCAGTAACAAACGGGGGCGGGGTGGCCGCTTATCGAGCCGACATTTACCTCGTAAAAGCAGTTGCCGTTTTCCGATGTAATGCGGCGTATCGACTGCATGTGCGAATGCCCCGTAAACATAAGCGGTAAGCCCGCATCGGCAAAATTCCCTGCCATCGTCTGCTTGTTTTCCACCGAGCCCTTGCCGTTAATGACTTTTTGAAATTCGGTGGTAAACATATGGTGGTGCTGCATACCGAATACCGCATCGCCGCGTTCGCGAGCTTCTGAAATCTGCCTGCGTATCCATTCAAAATGCTCATCGGAGTATCCGGAGCCGCCGCTGCCGTTCTGGTCGTCATTCAGGCAGAAAACCGAAACACCGTCGCACGGGCGTACAACATAGGATGAATTTTTCTGATGTGTGAAAAATTCGCTTACCGCATCACCGGGTCCGAAATCTTTGTAAAAATCGCGCAGCTCGTCAACGGGTACGGTGTCCACATCATGAAAAATGCAGTCGCCCTCAAATCTGCGGGGATTGCCGTCGCAGCACCAGTCGTGTGTGGCGGTAATAACATAGACGGGCTTTTGCTTTTTGAATTCGTAAAGCAGCTCGCGGATTTCTTCATGCGAGCAGCGCTCGCCGTCATTCGAAAGGTCACCCGCAATCATAAGAAAACGGGCGTCGGATTTAAGCACCGTGTCGAGTACGGTTTTAACTATACCGGGCGTTTCTTTGAGCATTTTCTGGTCGGAGCCGGAACGCCTTTCATAAGCCTTGCCCTCGGTGCCGAGCTTGTTTGAATAGTAGTGCGGGTCTGCGATTACCGCGAACTTAACATTTGGCGCGTTTTCCATAACGGGTTACCACTTGATATTGAAAGTGTCGCCGCTTCTTGAATAAGTCATCGGGTCAAGGGGAGAGGAGCTCTTGCAGACATCGCGCAGCGCATAAAGGAAAGCGTTTGCCATTTCGTGGTCTTCAAATTCAATGGTTATGTCAAGGTCTATAAGCATCGGGACACCCACATTGAATATCTTGAAGCCGGTCAGCCACCAGTGCTTTTCGGGACCTCTTGTGAACACAAGCTCGTCCATATTGTAGAAATCCATCTTCATAGTGAGCATTTCTTCATCGGTTACGCAGTCATAGTGGAAGCCGCGTTCAATAGGTCTGTTGTAGAAACCGACCTCGCCGCCGGCGGTAATACCGTACTGACCTTTCCATATCTGCAGCATCCAGCTCTTGTCGCCGTAATCGAATTTTATGCGCTGGGTATCGTAAATCATACCGGTTCTGGGCGCGGCAATATCGTAAATAACGTTAAAGCCGAAATACCTCTGCCACGGATTGAGCTGTGTGTAGTAAACATCCTGCACGGGGTCGTATGCAAAGCCCGCAACGGTAAGAATCTGACCTGCAATATTGGGGTCTGTGGTGTCAAAAAGCCTTGCTTCAATTTCCTGCACCGAAAGCTCGCCTTTTTCTCTGCCGGCGGCAGTAGTGTCTTCGGCTTTTGTGGTTTCGGGCTCGGCGGCTTGTGTGGTTTCGGGTGCCTGCGCCTTTGTGGTGGAGGGGGTACTCTGTGCCGTTGTGGCAGGCGCCGGTGCCGCTGTTACGGGCGGCTGTGTAACGACTACACTTTCTGTTACAGGCTGTATAACGGGCGAGGTCTCGGAAACCTCGGTGCCCGCAGGCTCGGTCGTATCGCCTTTACCGACTAACGAACGGGCAAAATCAACAAGCCCGCAGCCGGAAAAGCAGATGACCGTTGCAAGCAAAAGTGCAACGAGAGACATAATTTTCAGTGATTTTTTCATGGGGTATCACACTCCTTTAGGATAATATAACACATATATTTATAATTGTCATCACATTTTTTGAAAATAACTCGGTTGACAATAATTTTTTGCGGTTATATAATAATTACAAACGGAGGTAATAATATGTACGAAAATCTCAGACGTTCCGTATGTGAAGCGAATGTGTTACTTTATAAAAAAGGTCTTGCACCGTATTTGTGGGGCAGCGTTTCTCAGGTCGACAGATTCAACGGAGTTTTTGCAGTAAAACCTGCGGATGTTGCTTACGATGACCTGACGGTCGAAAATATAGTTGTTATTTCACTTAAAACCGGCAAGCCGGTCGACGGCGCTCTTGCGCCTATAAGCGATGCCGATACATTTTGGACTCTGTTCACCGAGTTTCCGCAGCTCGGCGCGGTCGCTCATACCCATACGCCCAATGCCGTTGCATTCTCGCAGGCGGGGCGCGATATAATTCCTTACGGCATCACTCATATCGGCTTTTCGAATACCGAAATACCCTGTGTGCGCTCTCTTACCGCAGGTGAGGTGAACGAAAACTATGAGCTCAATACCGGTAAGGTCATTGCCGAACATTTCAAGTCGCATCATTTTGAGCCCGCAAAAACTCCGGCTGTGCTTGTGAAATACCATGCGCCGTATGTTTTCGGTGCGGATGGGAAAGATGCGGTAAATAATGCCGCAATTCTCGAAATGCTTGCCGAAACCGCACTTAAAACCGAAACTCTTTCAAACGGCAAGCCGGAAAAGATAGACGACTATCTTGCCGAAAAAAAGAGCAGCGAAAAATAAGAATTGATTTATGACTGATTTTACGCATCTTCATGTTCACACCGAATACAGCCTTCTCGACGGCGCCTGCCGTATCGGGGAGGTTGTTTGTGCTGCGCAAAAGCTCGGTCAGAAATCACTTGCAATTACCGACCACGGCGTTATGTACGGCGCGGTGGCATTTTATAAAGCGTGTAAGGAAAACGGCGTTAAACCCATAATCGGGTGCGAAATGTATGTTGCACCGCGTTCAAGGTTTGATAAAGTCCATAATATAGATACCGACCGTTACCACCTTATTCTGCTCTGCGAAAACGAAACGGGTTATAAAAACCTGATTAAGCTCGTTTCCGCCTCCTGGACCGAGGGCTTTTACGTAAAACCCAGAATTGACCGTGAGCTGCTCGAAAAATATCACGAGGGGCTCATCGCGCTCTCCGGCTGCCTTTTCGGTGAAGTCGCGCGGAAAATACTCTCGCGCGACCTTGAAGCCGCACGCGAAACGGCAAAATGGTATGACAGCACCTTTGGCCACGGCAACTATTTTCTTGAGGTTCAGAATCACGATATGACCGAGGAGCAGGAAGTCATCGACGGCGTTGTATCAATAAGCCGCGAGCTCGGTATACCGCTTGCCGCCACGAATGACGTGCATTACTGCACCAAGTCCGATGCCGATACACAGCGTGTGCTTATCGCCATTCAGACAAATAAGGTCGTAGGCGAGGAGAATGCTCTCGACTTTGAAAATGATGAGTTTTACCTCAAAAGCGGCGGTGAAATGGCAGCGCAGTTCCCGAATTACCCCGAAGCGCTCGCCAATACAATGCTGATTGCCGAACGCTGCAATTTCGACTTTGAATTCGGTGTTACAAAGCTGCCGCTTTTCGATGCTCCCACTGAAAATCACGAAGAATATCTGCACAGTGAGTGTGTAAAGGGGCTTACGCACATTTTCGCGGAAATACCCGCCGAGTACACCGCGCGGCTCGAATATGAGCTCGGCGTAATAAGCCGTATGGGCTTTAACGATTATTTCCTTATAGTTGCCGATTTTATCAAATATGCAAAAAGCAGAAATATCCCCGTCGGTCCGGGCAGAGGCTCGGCGGCAGGCAGTCTGTGCGCTTATGCGCTCGGCATTACGGGCATCGACCCCATAAAAAACGATTTGCTATTTGAGCGTTTTCTCAATCCCGAAAGGGTCAGTATGCCCGATATTGATATAGATTTCTGCTACGAACGCCGAGGTGAAGTGATTGATTACGTTACCGAGAAATACGGCAATGGCAGAGTTGCGCAGATAGTAACATTCGGTACGCTGCAGGCAAAAGCTGCGGTGCGCGATGTGGCGAGAGCACTCGGTCTGCCTTACAATACGGGCGATATTGTCGCAAAGCAGATAACACGCGACTATGCCGATATCGAGTCGGCGGTTGCGAAAAATCCCGAGCTTAAAAAGCTGTATGAAACCGATGGAAATGTCAGAAAAATTCTCGATACCGCAATGCGTATCGAGGGTATGCCGCGCCACGCCTCAACTCACGCGGCGGGCGTTGTCATTACGCGCGACGATGTTTCGTCCTATGTGCCGCTCGGGCGTAACGGCGAGCAGACCGTAACTCAATATACTATGACTGAAATAGAACAGCTCGGTCTTCTTAAAATGGACTTTCTCGGTCTGCGCACACTCACTGTAATAAACGATGCCGTGCGCGATATCCGCAGGCACACGCCGTCTTTCGATATAGAAAGCATACCGCTTGACAATGAAAAGGTCTTCACCGAAATGTCGGCAGGCAATACCGTGGGCGTTTTTCAATGCGAGTCTGCGGGTATGACCAACCTTATCACCAATATGAAGCCCGAACGCTTTGCGGATATCGCAGCCGCAATAGCGCTTTACCGTCCGGGCCCTATGTTCTTCATAGATTCATATCTCATTAACAGAAAAAATCCCGAAAAAATTTCGTACCGCACACCGCAGCTTAAAGAAATACTTGATGAAACAAACGGCTGTATGGTGTATCAGGAGCAGGTAATGCGCGTTTTCAGAACGCTTGCAGGTTATTCATTCGGCAGAGCCGATGTGGTGCGCCGCGCCATGAGCAAGAAGAAACGCGATGTTATGGAAAGCGAACGCGAAATTTTCGTGAACGGACTTTGTGACGAAAACGGCAATGTCGTAATAGAGGGCTGTGTGCGCCGCGGCATAGATGCCGCCACCGCCGATGCGGTCTTTTCGGATATGATTTCGTTCGCTTCTTACGGCTTCAACAAAAGTCATACGGCGGCGTACGGTCTTATAGCATACAGAACGGCATACCTTAAAGTGAATTACCCCAAAGAATTTCTCGCGGCAATGCTTACGAGCGTTACGGGCGATGAAACGAAAACGGTGATATATAAAAATGAGAGTGAGCGCCTCGGCATAAGCGTTATGCCGCCCCATGTGAATCACAGCGGCGTTTCCTACAAAACCGATGCGAACGGCATAATTATTTCTCTGCTCGCGGTCAAAAACCTCGGCAGGCATCTTATAGAAGCCATAGAAGCCGACCGTGCCGAAAACGGCGCATATAAATCTTATTGGGATTTCTGCAGGCGCCTTTCCGGTAAGGATCTCAATCGCCGCGCACTTGAATGCCTTATAAAATCGGGCGCGCTTGACGGACTCGGATTGAACCGCCGTGAAATGCTCATAAACCTTGATACCGTAATGGATGAAGCCGCGCGCGAAAATGACCTGCACGCGGGCGGTCAGCTCGATTTGTTCTCGGGCTTTTCCGGTGAAGCGGAAATATCGGAGCCGGAGTTTTCGCGCTGCGATGAGCTTCCGAAAAACGAGCTTCTGTATTTTGAAAAAGAGGTTGCCGGAATGTATTTTTCGGGGCATCCGCTTGAAGATTACAAGGATGTATGTGCGGCAATAGGCAGCCCGCGTATTGTTGATTTGCTCGGTGCCGCCGAAACCGCGCCGCAAACGGTCGATAATGCACCTGCAAAACTGCTGCTCATAGTTACATCCGTCAAAAAGAAGGTAACGAAACGCGACGATATAATGGCTTTCTGCGGAGCAGAGGACCTTTACGGCTCACTTGAAATGATAGTGTTCCCGAAGGTGCTCGCGGCATACGGTCAGCTTATTTCCGTCGGCGGCATAATAATAGCGGAGGGCAGGCTTTCGTTAAAGGATGACGAGCTGAAATTTTTGCCCGAAAAAATAAGGCAGGCACCGCGTACCGTTGCCGAAATACCGCCGGAGCTTATATCCCGCAGACAGCCCGTTGCAGATGTGCCGGCACGCACCCGGGAAACAGGCAAAAAGAAAAAGTGCGGCGTGTTTATAAGAATGTACCCGGAAAAAGAAAGCGAAATGCCGCGTATCAAAACACTGCTTTCGATTTTTGAGGGAACGTTGCCCGTGTATGTTTACAATACCGAAAAAAGCTCTTACGATTTTCTCGGCAAAGAGTACCTTACCGCCGTAAATGAGCAAATGCTCAAAGAGCTGAAAATGACCTTCGGCGATGAAAATGTCGTAGTCAGAGAGTAAAAAACTTATTTTTTGATTCCTTTTGACAAAATATACTTGTCTTATCATTTTGTTTGTGTTATACTTATGAACCGTAAAATTTTGTTTTATTCGTGGAGGTAATCGCATTGAAAACAATTGGTGTTCTTACAAGCGGCGGCGACGCACCCGGCATGAATGCCGCAATTCGCGCAGTTGTCAGAAGCGGCTGTGAAAACGGTATGAGAGTTATGGGCATTCGCAGGGGCTACAAAGGTCTTATCGACGGCGATATGTTTGAAATGAATCTTCGCTCTGTGTCCGACATCATCCACCGCGGCGGCACAATGCTCTATTCTGCACGCTGCCCCGAATTTGCCGAGTCCGAGGTTCAGGATAAGGCTGTTGAGGTTTGCAGGGAATTCGGTCTTGAAGGCATTGTTGCCATCGGCGGCGACGGCACCTTCAAAGGCGCACGCGCACTTACCCTCAAAGGTATTCCGTGCATAGGCATTCCCGGCACTATCGATAATGACATCGCTTCCTGCGATTACACGATCGGTTACGATACCGCACTCAACACCATTATGGATATGGTCGACAGAATACGCGATACCACCGAATCTCACGACAGATGCTCTGTTGTGGAGGTCATGGGCAGAAACGCAGGCTACCTTGCACTTAACGCCGGCATAGCGGTCGGTGCTACCTGCATACTTATTCCCGAGGTTGATTACGATATCGACTCCTACATAATCGAAAGAATGCGCCGCACACAGAAGACCGGCAAGCAGCATTTCATTATAATCGTTGCCGAGGGTGTCAAGGGCGTTGAGCCCGGTATGCTCGCAAAGTATATCGAGGAAAAAACCGGCGTTGAAAGCAGAGCGACCGTTCTCGGTCATGTTCAGCGCGGCGGCTCTCCGTCGGTACGCGACAGAGTTCTCGCAAGCCGTATGGGGCACTATGCCGTTGATCTTCTCAAGCAGGATATAGGCAACAGAGTTGTTGTTATCAGTAAAGACAGAATCATAGACTACGATATAATCGAAGCTCTCAATATGAAGAAAACTATCGACCTTGAGCTTTACAAAATCGCAAACGATATCTCAATTTAACCAAAACACAATAAATAAATCAAAGGCTTCACGGATTTTTCACACCGTGAAGCCTTTGCTGTTTCGGTTTATTATTTCTTCATTTCGGGCGTTGAGAGTACACCGGTGGGTCTTAATACATATTCATAAGTCCAGTTTATGCCCTCGCTGCGCCAAGCGCCGGGACCGTGCCAGCTCTCCTTAACATCCACAAGGTGAAGCGGACCGAATGTGTTGTAGCGGTGTGTAAATACCGTCAGCTCAAAGTTGTGTACGCCGTCGGCAAGCGCCGCATCTTCAACTATATACGGCGGGTAGATTATTCTTCCCTCGTTTTTGCCGTCAACTTTAAGGCTCATAAGTGCACCGCGGTAGTCCGAAACGCGCATCGCAAGTCCTTTTTTCGTCTCGGCGCTGAATTTGTATGTAACATTCGCACCGTAGAAGGGGAAGCCCTGCGTTGTAAGGTCGCCGAATGTGATTTTTGCGGGCTTTTCCGTGATTTTTGCAAATCTGCCCGTAAGCTTAACACCGAAATCGCCGAGAATGAAAAGGTTTTCGGTATTCGACCTCTCGCCGAAAGGTATCGTAACAAGCAGTTCATTTACACCTTTTTTGATTTGCGGCAGAGCGACCTTGTCAATGTCAATATCAACATAGTATTCATTCGATTTGTTGTTTACTGCTTCACCGTTGAATACTATTTTTGCATCCTCGCAATCCTCAATGGCGAGGTAAGCACCGCTGTAATCTATTTCACTTTCAAAGCGGAATCTGAGCGTCAGCTCCGAAATCGCGGGAACATTACCCGTTACCCACGGCTGCACAATGTGGCCGCTGCGGTGGCGAAGTCCGCATCTGTCGCGGCAGATGTTATCAAGTCTCAGAATTTCCTCTGCGGGTGAAAATTCGGCTTCGCCGGCGAGCTTGAACTCCGCATTGTCAAGCAGCAGAACGTTCGGCTCGGAAAGCTCATAGTCAAGCAGCTGCGCGCCGAGCGCCGCAAATTCATAATTACCGGCAGCTTTGCAGGCGGCTTCGGACTTGCCGGGCGCAAGTCTGTAAAGCACCGAATCATAGCCGTAAAGTCTTGCCTTTATAACGGTAGTGCCGTTAATGTGTTCGGCGGCTTCGGCACGGATTTCGCCGCTTTGCGTGTCGTAAACCTCAACCGCATATTCACCCTGAACGGTGAAGCGGTAGTCGTTACCCTCGTCAACATCCTTGTTGTAGGGCTCTTTGTCGCGGCATATAAACAGCCAGCGGCAGTCATTGTCCTCGCGCAGCTGGTAAATAAGGTCTGTGCTGAGCTTGCCGTTGCCGTATCTCAGTGTAACCGTTCTTTCGCTTTCAAGCGCACCGAGTATAGCCGAACGTGTGAAGTCGGTTTTTACCGAAGCCTCGTAAAGCTTTTTGCCCTCGTCGGATTTCACCGCATCAACGAGAGTGGGGGCATCACCCATAAATATAAGCTTGCCGCCTGCTTCGCGGAATGCTTTGAGCCGTTCCACCGTGGTGGAACGCAGAGTTTCGCAGCCGGGAACTATTACCGCATCATAAGCCATTTTACCGACTTTGAGCGGGAATGAGCCTTTTTCGCAGAGCGAGGGGAATAAAGATTCCGAAATGAAGTTGAAATCTATACTGCCCTCAAGCAGCCAATTTGTAATATTATCAAATTTTTCATCAAGACTGTCGCGCAGAACTGCGGATTTGTCGTTGGGACCCCAATGCAGCCAGAAGCTTTCGACGGGGTGAATTACCGCAACCTTTATAACGGGCTTGCCGCGTGTGAGCGCGGTGTTTACTCTTGCAAAATGGTCTTCGATCGCCGAGTATTCTTTGTACCACGGCGATTGATAATGTATCGAGGCGGGGTAGTCGCGTTTTGCTTCGCCTTTCATGGCATACCACGAAAGGTGCGGTACACGCACGGTGATTCCGAGTGCCGCCTGCCAGTCGCCCTGATGCTTGTATGTTCTGAAATCGCAGTCCCATCCGGTAACACCGTAAAGCTCCGAAAGCACGCCCTCTTTGCCGAATTGGTGGGTTGCAGACTGTGCCTGCTTTGCGGTAGTGAATTCGTGGCGGTTGCAGAGCAGGTCGATGCCCGGCAGACCGAAGCCGCGGTACGAGCGCATAGCTTCACCGAGCGCCGCGGTCTGACTGTGCAATGTGGGCTCCTCCATCATATGTCCTGTGAGTGCGATTTTGTTTTCTTCGCACCAGCCGCCTATGGTGTCGGCAAAGCTTCTTGTGAATAATTCCGAAATAAAATCGTGGTAATAATATCTGTTGAGCGACGGTGCGGAGTCGGGCAGATCCCAGAACAGTTCCGGCAGCGTGTCGAGAATATCCTTGCCGTACAATTCCTTGTAAAGCTCGGGTACTTTGTCAGTCCACGGCAGAACGGTGCGCGTCTTGTCAAAGGAATTATTCAGCACGCGCTTGCGTTGAAACTGCGGCTCATCCGTGAAAATGGCAGGTACGGTCTTGTCAAATTCGTCGCCGATTTTGTTTCTGTATTTTTCGTGAGTTACCTCAATAAACTTTTCGATTGCATCTTTGTTGAGCGTGTCGGCGTATGCCTGGTCGTTGTACCAGGAGTCATCCTCGGCAACCTCTTTATAAGCGTACCATTTGTCGTTTCGTGCATCATCGTCTGCGCCGATTTTTTTGTATTCCGCAAGGTAGCCGTCGGCGTTGAGCTTTACATCGTATGTCGCAAGCAGCTCGCGCCGCTCGCATATTTCAAGCTTTTCGGGTATGAAAACAAGGTAGCGCTGCCTGTAACGGTGGTCTTTCGTAACAAGTCCGCCTGCCGCGCCGGAGGGCCATCTGTCCTCATCATAGAGCCACGCGAGCATATCGTTGCTTTTGGCTTTTTCAACGCAGTCCTTTATTAAATCGAGGTATTCCGCACTTAAATATTCATTTGCGAGCCCCGTTCTTACGTGCAGGTGAAATCCGCCGAGACCCATTTCGCGGAAAACATCTATCTGCCTGCACAGTTCCTCTTTCGTGAGGCAGCTGTTCAGTGCCCAGAACGGTGTGCCGCGGTATTCGGCAGTGGGATTTTTGAAAAGCTCCTTTGAAAGAGACTTTTCGGCATTCTTTTTATACAGCATAAAATGACCCCCGTTTTGTTAAAATATGGGATTACAGAAACATTATACAAAGGGCATCTTAAATAATCAACAGTTTATTTCCGTGTTTGTTTTTTCAGCCTTATTTTTCTTATAATATACGGCTCATTTTCGGCAAAAGTATATTTGTCGGAGGTGCAGCTATGCGAAAAAATACCGTTCTTGCGGCGCTTATGTGCTTTTCGGTTTGTGCCGCAATAATGTTTACAACTATAATGGCGCCGGGCGTTACTTATGCACTTGCCGCCGATACCCGTGTCAGCGGTGTTGCGGAACGTCTGCAGCGCTTCGGCAATTCCTTTGCGGAACGCTTTAAGGAGGATTCCGCCGATACCGGTAATACCGATACCGATTTTGTTACGGAGCAGGTGATGCTCGGAGGCTATCCCATTGGCTTGAAGCTTTATGCCGACGGCGTTGTGGTGGTGGGCACCGAGGCGGTCGATACCGAAAACGGCGAAGTCAACAGTGCCGAAAAAGCGGGTATACGCGTGGGTGATATAATAAAAACCGTAAACGGTAAAAGAATTACCCGCAATGCCGAGGTTTCGGCAATAATCGAGCGCAGCGGCGGCGAAATGCTCGAAATGACCGTGGAACGCGGCGAAAAAACATTCGATGTGCATTTCCGTTCCGCATTTTCGGTCAGCGAAAATAAATACAAAGCAGGAATGTGGATACGCGACAGCTCCGCAGGTATAGGCACAGTCAGCTTTTGCACCGTCGGCGGCAGTTACGCTTCGCTCGGGCACGCCGTCTGCGATATCGACACGAAAGAAGTAATACCGATATCAACGGGCGAATGTACGGGCGTTCAGCTTACGGGTTTTGTAAAGGGCGAGCAGGGCGCGGCAGGGGAGCTTTGCGGCTACCTTGAAAACGGCAGAACGGGCACGGTGCTTGCGAATGACGAAATAGGTGTTTACGGCAGCTTTGACGATGTGCCGCGGGGCGAATTATTTGAGATAGCTGCGCCCGCGGAAATACAAAAGGGCTATGCGCAGATGTATACAACCGTCGAAAACGGCGAAACGCTCGCTTATGATATAGAAATAACCGAAATATCCGCGAATGAAAAATGCAGAAACCTCACCGTGAGAGTAACCGACGAGGCACTGCTCGAAAAAACGGGCGGCATAATTCAGGGTATGAGCGGAAGTCCCGTAGTACAGAACGGAAAAATCGTCGGTGCGGTAACTCACGTTTTCGTAAATGACCCTCTCGGCGGGTACGGAATTTTTGCTTCTACCATGCTTGAACGGATACGACTGTTGTCAAAATAGTCAAAGTATTCTACAAAATTCGACAAAATAACTGACAAAAACCGCCTTTTCTTACAATGAATATTCGGGTTTTTGTTCAAAACAACGGTATTTGTCATAATCTATTGCAGAAAATTACCGAAAATGGTATAATTCACTCACTTTCAGGAGGTGGTCGAATGACTAAAAATTTATCGGTACTCGTTACCGACGAAAAAAGCGACTCGACGCAAACTCTTGCGTCGGTGCTGCGTGCCAACCGAATGGATGTAAGAGTGTGTGAGAAGAACGGCGCAGAGGTGCTCAGAATTTTCGGTGAAATTCATCCCGATATAATAATTATGGATGCATTTCTGCAAACAATAGATGCCGCGGGCGTTATTGCTCGAATAAACGAGGGCGACCCTGCGGAGCGACCGCTCATTGCAGTTTCATCCGGTGTGGATAATCAGTATTTTGAAAGAAATATGATGCGCCTGGGCGTTGATTATTTCTTCATTAAGCCCGTTGAGCCGCAGGTTATGGCTGAGCGTATAATTCAGCTTTGCAGCTGGAAAAATCTCGGTTCGGCTAAGCCCGATTACTCGCGCGATGAGCTTGAATGCCGCGTAACCGAAATAATGCACGAAATAGGTGTGCCCGCGCACATAAAGGGCTACCAGTATGTGCGCGATGCGATATGCCTTTGCGTTGAGGAGCCGGATATGCTCAATTCCGTAACAAAGGTGCTTTACCCGACCGTTGCAAAGGATTTCAAAAGCACATCGTCGCGCGTGGAACGCGCCATACGCCACGCCATTGAGGTCGCCTGGGACAGAGGCGATATAGATGTTCTCAATTCCTACTTCGGCTACACCATACAGAATGAACGCGGCAAACCAACAAATTCCGAGTTTATTGCAATGATAGCCGATAAAATCAGGCTTAAACGGCGTGTCTCATAATAAAACACATAAACGGAGCTGTGAAAATCGTTTTTCACAGTTCCGTTTCTTTTCCTTATGTTAAAAATACATAAATAATTCACATATTTTTTTCATTTATAACACTTTACATCGCCATGCTTTTATTGTAAAATGAATTGGTAAAAATATGTATCGTGCTTCTGCATGAAAAAGGGGTAATTTTTATGGAACCTAAATTCAAACGCCTGCTTCTCAAGCTCAGCGGTGAGGTGCTTGCCGGTGAGGCGGGGCACGGCTTTGATTTCAACGTTATAAATACCGTTTGCGGCGCCGTTAAAGAGGTCTGCGACCTCGGCGTGCAGGTAGGCATAGTCGTCGGCGGCGGCAATTTCTGGCGCGGCAGATCAAGCGGCGATATGGACAGAACCCGTGCCGACAGTATCGGTATGCTCGCAACGGTTATGAACTCGCTCGCTTTGCAGCAGGCATTTATAGACCTCGGCATAGATGCAAGGGTGCTTTCCGCAGTGCAGATTCCCGGTGTGGTTGAAACATTCTCGCGTGATGAAGCCGTCAGGCATCTCGAAGCCGGCAGAGTCGTAATTTTCGCGGGCGGCACGGGCAATCCTTTCTTCTCAACGGATTCCGGCGCAGCTCTCAGAGCAGCACAGATAAACGCCGATGTTCTTCTCAAAGCCACGAATGTGGACGGCGTTTACGATAAAGACCCCAACAAATTTGCGGATGCCGTCAAGTTTGACACCATTTCGCATAACGAGCTCCTTGAACGTCACCTTGCCGTTATGGATACTGCGGCGGCGGCTATCTGTCAGGAAAACAAAATCCCGATTCTCGTTTTCAACCTCAATAAAATCGAAAATATCCGTAAAGCGGTCAACGGCGAGAACGCGGGCACAATAGTATCTTAAATCAAATTTTAATCCGGAGGTAAAATTATGGAAACCGTATTTGCAAAAACCAAAGAAAAAATGACCAAAACAGTCGAATCACTCAAATTTGAGTACAATTCAATAAGAGCGGGCAGAGCAAATGCCGCCGTGCTCGATAAAATTCAGGTCGATTATTTCGGCGTTCCCACTCCCATCAATCAGATGGCAGCCATTTCCGTACCCGAAGCAAGAGTGCTTGCAATTCAGCCGTGGGATGCTTCACAGGTCAGCGCCATCGAAAAAGCAATACTCACATCAGATCTCGGCATCAACCCCTCCAATGACGGCAGAATAATCCGCCTTGTATTCCCTCAGCTTACCGAGGAAAGAAGAAAACAGCTCAGTAAAGATGTTTCCAAATACGGCGAGGAAGCAAAGGTCGCAGTAAGAAATATCCGCCGCGATTCCATTGAAAAAATCAAAGCGATGAAGAAGAACTCCGAAATCACCGAGGATGATCAGAAGTACGCCGAGGAGGAGCTTCAGAAAATCACCGATGAATTTGTAAAAAAGGTCGATGAGGTTGCAGCCGCAAAGACCAAAGAGATTATGGAAATCTGATTATGTACGATAATATTCCTCATTTCGATGTTCTGCCGCAGCACATAGGCTTTATTATGGACGGCAACGGCAGGTGGGCAAAGCAGCGCGGGCTTGAACGTACCGCCGGGCATACCGAGGGCGCAAAAACCTTTCGCAAAATAGGCGAGTACTGTGCCGATGTGGGCATTAAATATCTCACATTCTATGCGTTCTCCACCGAAAACTGGAATCGCCCGAAAAGCGAAGTGCTCGGTCTTATGAAGCTTTTCAAGGAATATCTGCGCGAAGCTGATGACCGTATCGAAGAAAACAAAGTACGGCAGATGCGTTTGCGGTTTATCGGCGAGCGCGAAAAGCTGCCGAAGGATTTATTGAAGCTCATCGAAAAAGCCGAGCGCGAAACCGCCATGTACGATAAGGTCATAGTAAATGTGGCGCTTAATTACGGCGGCAGGGCAGAGCTCACACATTCCGTTAAGGAAATCGCTTCACTCGTTAAGGACGGCAAGCTTTCGCTTGATGATATTTCGGAGCAGACCGTTTCCGACCATCTCTACACGGCAGGTCAGCCGGACCCGGATATAATCGTTCGCCCGAGCGGCGAGTTAAGACTGTCAAACTTCATGACATGGCAGTCTGCTTATTCGGAGTTCTGGTTTTCGGATATCCTCTGGCCCGATTTTACCGAGGAGCATGTTAACGAGATACTCCGCGAGTATCAGAACAGAAACCGTCGCTTCGGTGGCGTGTAAATTACGGCAGGGTAACAGGGTACGGCGGTGCGCCGTGTTCTGTCGCCCTTGTTCCGCATTTTAGCGTATCTATATTAGGTGGTATTATGAAACAAAGAGTTATTACTGGACTTATTGCGGCAGTGGTGTTTATAGGGGCTTTGTTCCTTATGTATACGCCCGTTTTTCCTGCATTTATCGCACTTATCAGCGTTATCGCGGTTTATGAAATCGAAAAGGCGGTTTCGCTTAAAAACATACTTATTCAGGTTGCAAGCCTTGTGGTTGCGGCGCTTATGCCGTTTGCGTTTCATTTCGGCATAAAACCCGCGGCAGCACCGTTCTGCTGCATTTATGTGGTGGTTATTCTCATATTTATGCTCATTAAGTTCGAAACCACAAAGTTTGAGCAGGCGATAACCGCAATTTTCGCATCAATATGTGTTCCGTTCGCGTTTTCGCTCATGATAGTTTTCAGAGACATAAATCTTTATTTTGAGGGCTACACTAAAACAGACGGCATCTACCTCATACTTTTCTCATATTTCTCCGCGTGGATGACCGATATTTTTGCTTATTTCACCGGCAGCAAGCTCGGTAAACACAAGCTCTGCCCCAAAATCAGCCCCAAAAAGTCCGTTGAGGGTGCAATCGGCGGCATAATCGGTGCGCTCATTCTCAATATTGCGCTGCTTGCAGTTTTCAAGGCAAAATTCTTTGCGGGCGAAAGCGGACTTTCATATATCAGCGTAGCGGTATTGAGTGTAGTCCTTTCGGTTATAAGTATGTGCGGCGATCTTGCGGCTTCAACTATCAAACGCAACTTCGGCATAAAGGATTTCGGTAATCTGCTTCCGGGCCACGGCGGTATTATGGACAGATTCGACAGCGTGCTTTTTGTAATGCCCGTGCTTTATGCGGCAATTTCGTTAATCGCGAATTTTTAAGGTATGAAAACAATAAATTTACTCGGCTCTACCGGCTCAATAGGTACACAGACACTGGATGTTGCGAGAAAGCACGGTTATAAAATCGCTTCGCTCGCCGCATATTCCGATGTAAAAAACATAGAATTTCAAATAAGGGAGTTTAAGCCGGAGTACGCCGCACTTGTCGATGAAGCTGCGGCTGCGGATTTGAAAATACGCGTTGCCGATACCGGAACAAAGGTGCTTTCGGGGCTTGACGGCGTATCGTTCTGCGGCGCAGAGGGCAGCGGCGAAATCACGCTTAATTCCGTTGTGGGCATAGCAGGTCTCAAGCCCACGCTCGATGCAGTAAATGCCGGCAAAACGATCGCTCTCGCCAATAAAGAAACACTCGTTGCTGGAGGCAGACTTGTTACCGAAGCCGCAAAAGAGAATGGTGTTTCGATTTTGCCTGTTGACAGTGAGCATTCCGCAATTTTTCAGTGCCTGCTCGCTTCACCGCGCAATAAGGCGCTTAAACGCATAATTCTTACCGCTTCCGGCGGTCCGTTTTTCGGCAAAACCCGCAAGGAGCTCGAAAATGTTACCCTTGCCGATGCTCTCAGGCACCCGAGCTGGTCGATGGGACAAAAAATCACCGTCGACAGTGCTACAATGTTCAATAAGGGGCTCGAAGTTATCGAAGCGGTCTGGCTTTTCGGCGTTCCCGTTGAAAAGGTCGATGTTGTCGTTCACCGCGAAAGCATCGTTCATTCGCTTATTGAGTTTGATGATAATTCCGTACTCGCACAGCTCGGTCATCCGGATATGCGTCTTCCCATACAGTTCGCGCTCACATATCCCGACAGATTCGAGTCGCCCGAAAAGCAGCTGGATTTGTGGGAGGTCGGCACTCTTTCGTTCTATAAGCCCGATTATGAGGGCTTTCCGTGCCTTGATATCTGCCGCAACGCCATTAAAGAGGGCGGCTTGATGCCTGCCGCGGTCAACTGTGCAAATGAGGAAGCCAATCTTCTTTTCCGTCAGGGTAAAATCGCATTCAATGCAATACCCGAACTAATCTCGGCAGCGGCGCAGAGTGTGCCGGTTACGCCCGATTATACGCTCGATGATGTTTTCCGTACCGATGCGCTTATGCGCGAAAAGGTCAGGGAGCTCGCAAAAGTCTGAATTTAACACCGGAGGTGTTTTATATAATTACTCTTTCAATAGGTGCCGTGTGGAGTGCCGTCTGGCCTTACCTTATTGCAATTCTTCTTTTCGGTATGATGATAGGTATACACGAGTTCGGCCATTTTGCATTCGCAAAGCTTTTTAAGGTCAGGGTAAACGAATTTGCACTTGGTATGGGTCCCAAGCTCATTCATTTCAAAAAGGGAGAAACCGAATATTCGCTGCGTCTTCTGCCCATAGGCGGCTTCTGCGCTATGGAGGGCGAGGATGATACGAGCGAGGACGAGGGTGCACTCAACAATAAACCTGCGTGGCAGCGTTTTATTATTGTAGCGGCAGGGGCAATCCTCAACCTGCTGCTCGGCATACTTGTTGTCGGTATTACACTTGCCTGCGATCCGCTCATCGGCACGAGAACAGTTCACAGCTTCACTGACGAAGCCGTCAGTTCAAAGTGGCTTCAGGCAGGCGATGAGATATTAAAAATCAATAATACCCCCGTGTACTCTTTTAAGGGCATCAGCTTTAATATGATAAGAGATGACGATAATAAGCTTGATATTACCGTCAGGCGAAACGGCGAAAAATTGCTTCTTAAAGATGTCGAATTCAATCAGATGGAATTCGAGGGCAAAATGTATATTGAGCAGGATTTCATAATAATTGGTGAGGATCCGAATATTTTCAATGTAACCCAAAACGCTTTTCTTGATTCGGCATCCATTGTTCAGATGGTAAGATTGAGCCTTGTCGATATGCTCACGGGCAAGTACGGCTTAAAGGATGTTTCCGGACCGGTCGGCGCAATTTCCGTAATTGCCGAAACGACCTCGCAGGGCCCCACATTTGCCGATAAAATGCTCAATGCACTTTCGCTGCTTTCGATGCTCACTATCAATATCGGCGTATTCAATCTTTTACCCATTCCCGCACTTGACGGCGGCAGGCTTTTCTTCCTGCTTGTCGAAATCATCCGCCGCAAGCCCATACCGCCTAAAAAAGAAGGTATTGTCCATACGGTAGGGCTTGTTATATTGCTTGCATTTATGGCTGTAGTTACCGTCAGCGATATTATTAACAGGATACTTTAATACGGAGTTTTATTATGGCAAGACGTTTTTCAAGAAAAGTAAAAATCGGCAATCTCTCTATCGGCGGCGATTCACCCGTTGCGGTGCAGTCCATGCTCAATGCGCCCGCAGCGGATTACGAAGCAAACCTCTTGCAGTTAAAGGCGTTTGAGGCGGCGGGCTGCGAAATCATAAGAATGGCAGTGCCCGATATGGATGCGGTGCGTGTGCTCGCAAAGCTTAAAGAGCAGGCGAAAATTCCCGTGGTTGCCGATATTCATTTTGATTATCGCCTTGCACTTGAAAGTCTTAATGCCGGCGTCGATAAAATCAGAATAAACCCCGGCAACATCGGCTCGTTTGATAAGGTCGCAACTGTTGCCGATGCCTGCGCGCTGCGTAAAGTGCCGATAAGAATAGGTGTGAATTCAGGCTCGGTTGAAAAAGATTTACTTGAAAAATACGGCGGTGCAGAGCCCGAGGCACTTGCCGAAAGTGCTTTCCGCCATGTTGAATTGCTCGAAAAATGCGGGTTTTACGACACGGTGCTTTCTCTCAAATCGTCCGATGTAAATAAAATGGTGCGCGCATACAGAATCGTTGCCGAAAACTGCGACTATCCGCTTCATCTCGGCGTTACCGAGGCGGGCACCGAGCGCAGTGCGCTCATTAAATCTTCCATGGGCATCGGCTCGCTTCTGCTTGACGGCATTGGCGATACAGTGCGCGTTTCCATAACCGATGACCCCGTCAAAGAGGTTTACGCCGCGCGTGATATTCTCAAAGCACTCAATATGCGTGTCGAAACACCGCAAATCGTTTCCTGCCCGACTTGCGGCAGAACGAAGATTGACCTTGTTTCACTTGCAAAGCAGGTCGAATTTGCCGTGCGCGATGTGAAAAAGCCCGTTAAAATCGCCGTTATGGGTTGCGTGGTAAACGGACCCGGCGAAGCGCGCGAAGCCGATATAGGCGTTGCCGGCGGCGACGGCTGCGGTGTAATATTCAAAAAAGGCGAGATAATCAAAAAAGTTTCGGAGGATGAAATCGTCAGCGCATTGCTTGACGAATTGCAAAAAATATGAATTACGATTTCCTTACCATTTTCGGTGAATACATAGCAGACGGCAAGTGCCGCGAAATGCTCGCAGATGCGTCATTCACCGACCTTGCATTGAATAAAACCGCATTAACATTGAATGCGGTAATACATTTCAATAAATTCGAAAATATCCTTTGCCTTAAAAAAACGGCGGCGGAATTGAAGTCTGCGCTTTCTCTGCGTGAAGTCAATTTCGATTACATTCTTCCGCAGGAAGCGTTTACCGAGTCCTGCTTCCCGTGGCTTATTAAGGTGATTAAACATAATGTTCCGCAGACGAACGGCTTTATCGATAACAGCACCGCTTCGTATTCGGGCGGCGTGTTTGCGCTTGCGCTTGCGGCAGGCGGCAGGGATATCTGCCTTAAAGCCGGTGCGGACAAGTTCCTGCAGGAATATGTTTACACCCATTTCAGCGGTCTCGGAATATCCGTTGATATTCAGGGGGAGGACAGTAACCCCGAGGAATTTCTCAGAAAGCAGGAGAAAATCGACCACGAAAATCTGCCCGAAAGACCGAAAGTGAATACCGTTTTTCACGAGGGCGTGCCGCTCGATTATTCCGAATTAAAGGTAATTTACGGCAACGAGATCCTGCAGAAGCCAAAGCCGCTTGCGGATATTACTCCCGATGACGGCACCGTAATCTGCTGGGGCGATGTTTTCAGGTATGAAAAGCGCGAAACCAAGGACGGCAAAAGCCTTATTATCAACTTTGATATTACCGACGGCGACTATTCGCGCACCTGTAAGCTTTTCGGCCCGAAGGATGAGCTCGAATACCTTGACTCCAAGGTCAGCGAGGGTGTTACCGTTATAGTAAAGGGCAGGTATGAGGATGACAGCTACGCCCACGAATACGTAATTAAAGTGTATTCGCTCTGCACCGTAAAAAAGCTTGAGGAGACAGACGATGCGGAAGAAAAACGCGTGGAGCTTCACCTGCATACCAATATGTCGGCAATGGATGCTATGAGCAGTGCTTCGTCAATAGTCAAAAAGGCTATGAAATGGGGGCATAAAGCCATCGCCATAACCGATCACGGCTGCGTTCAGGCGTTTCCCGAAGCGTGCAATACCGCACGCGACAAGGGCATTAAAATCATTTACGGCTGCGAATGTTACCTTGTGAACGATTATAATTCCGACGGCAGTAAAATGAGCCCCGAGGAAATCAAGAACGACAGATACTACCATTGTATAATTCTTGTTAAAAACAAGGTCGGTCTTAAAAATCTTTATGAGCTTGTTTCGGCATCGAATATCGAATATTTCCATAAAAAGCCGCGTATGCCGAAAAGCCTTATAAACGAGCGCCGCGAGGGGCTTATTATCGGCAGTGCCTGCTCCGAGGGCGAGCTGTATAATGCTTTTCTGAACGGCTCCACTCACGAGGAAATCGTTGAGATAGCCAATTTCTACGATTACCTTGAAATTCAGCCCGTCGGCAATAACGAGTATATGATACTCAGCGACAGAAACGGGTGCGAAAATATATCGTCATACGAAGATATTCAGCGCATAAACCGTGCAATAATCACACTCGGTGATGAGCTCGGCAAAAAGACCGTTGCCACGGGCGATGTGCATTTTCTCAATAAAGGCGATGCAAAATTCCGTGCCATATTGCAGGCAGGGCAGGGCTTCTCGGATGCCGATCGGCAGCCGCCGCTTTACCTGAAGACCACCAATGAAATGCTTGCCGATTTTGACTACCTCGGCGAAGAAACCGCAAAAGAGGTCGTTATTACAAATACCAACCTTATCGCCGATATGATAGAGCCCGATATTCTGCCTATCCCCGACGGTACATTTGACCCGAAAATCGCAGGCGCAAACGAAGACCTGCCGCGTTTCTGCTGGGAAAGAGCAAAGGAGTGGTACGGCGATCCGCTTCCGCCAATAGTTGAAGAACGCCTTGCAAAAGAGCTTAACTCCATTGTTGAGCACGGCTTTGCAGGTCTTTATATGATAGCGCGTCTTCTCGTCAAAAACTCCGAGGAGCACGGCTATTATGTCGGCTCAAGAGGCTCGGTCGGCTCGTCTTTCGTTGCCATAATGGCAGGTATCTCCGAGGTCAATCCGCTTGCTCCGCATTACAGATGCCCCAAGTGCAAGTATTCCGAATTTTTCATACATAACGAGGTCGGCTCGGGCTTCGATTTACCCGAAAAGGATTGCCCCAACTGCGGCGAGCATCTTATAAGAGACGGGCACGAAATCCCGTTTGAAACCTTCCTCGGCTTCTATGGCGACAAATCGCCCGATATCGACCTTAACTTCTCCGGTGAATATCAGGCGAATGCGCACAGATATACCGAAGAACTGTTCGGTAAATCCCACGTTTTCAAAGCCGGTACAATATCCGGTGTTGCGGATAAGACCGCCTACGGCTTTGTTAAAAAGTACCTTGAAGAACGCGGTCTTACATATTCAAATGCCGAAATAAACCGTCTTACAATGGGCTGTACGGGTGTCAAAAGAACTACCGGTCAGCACCCCGGCGGAATGGTCGTTGTGCCCGCCGAGTATGATGTTACCGACTTTACGCCTATTCAGCATCCTGCGGAGGACGGCTCGAAGGGCATAATCACAACGCACTTCGACTTTAACTCGATGCACGATACACTTTTGAAGCTTGATGAGCTCGGTCACGATGTGCCGTCAATATACAAGCATCTTTATGACCTTACCGGTATTGATGTTATGGATATTGATATATCCGACCGCAACCTCATAAAGCTCTGCACAACGCCGGAGCCTCTCGGTGTTACCGCTCAGGAGATCGACTGGCCCACGGGTAAGCTTTCCATACCCGAAATGGGCACGGGCTTTGTCTGTGGTATGCTTCTTGAATCGAATCCGCAGACCTTTTCCGATCTGCTGCAGATTTCGGGACTTTCTCACGGTACGGATGTTTGGCTCGGCAACGCGCAGGACCTTATCAAAGACGGCACCTGCACCATTTCCGAGGTCGTGGGAACGCGAGACAGTATAATGGTCTACCTGCTTCACAAGGATCTGGAGCCCAAGGACGCGTTCACCATTATGGAGACCGTTCGTAAGAAAAACAAGCAGCTTAAACCCGAGCAGGAGCAGCTTATGCGCGAGCACAACGTACCCGAATGGTACATTGACTCCTGCCGTAAAATTCAGTATATGTTCCCCAAGGCGCACGCCGCGGCTTATGTCATTGCCGCATTACGCCTTGCGTGGTTCAAGGTTTACAGAAAGCTTGAATATTACTGTGCCTACTTTACCGTGCGCGGCGGCGATGTTGATGCCGAATCAATGTCAAAGGGCAAGGATGCCGTTCACACATTCATAAAAATGGTGCAGAATAAAGAAAAAACACACGAAGCTTCCGCCGCGGAGGTTGACAAAGCCACCTTTATGATGATAGTATATGAAGCGATGGCACGCGGCGTAGAGTTCCTGCCCATAGATATTTATAAGTCAACCGCCAATTCCTACGAGCCGGAGGACGGCAAAATCAGAATGCCTTTCTCGGCACTTCCCGGTGTGGGCGGCGCGGCGGCGGAACAGCTTGAGCAGGCGCACCTTGCTTCATCCGAGCCGTTCTCATCCATCGAAGATTTCGAGGTACGTTCCGGCGCTTCAAAATCCACCGTGGCAGCGCTCAAAGCCTGCGGTGCATTCGGTGATTTGCCCGAAAGCGACCAGATGTCGCTGTTTTAACAGTTAATTATTTTCCTTATAAGGAGTGTAAATTATGAGTAAAAAAGCATCAAAAGTTCTCAAGGGTGTCGGCATAGCTGCGGCGGCAGGTCTCGGCGTAAGCGCAGTTCGCGCAGCAACCGTTTATAAGCCGGATAAGGTTGATTCATCGGTTCAGCTTCCGCCCGAAAAGGTCGATGTTGACAGATTCGTTGAGCATCTTTCTGCTGCTATCAAAATCAAAACAATTTGCAACAGGGATGAAAGCATCGTTGACTGGGCTCCGTTTGATGAGTTCCACGCTTTCCTTAAAGAAGCATATCCGCTTGTTCACAAAAACCTTGATTTACAGATAATCTCCACAAAGAGCCTGCTCTATCATTGGAAGAGTGCTCACCCGGAAAAAGACCCCATCGCTCTTCTCGGCCATCAGGACGTAGTTCCCGTATCCGAGGGCACTGAGCAGGATTGGGAGCATCCTCCGTTCAGCGGCGATGTTGCCGACGGTTTCGTCTGGGGCAGAGGCGCCATGGATATGAAAAACCACGTTATCGGCGTGCTTGAAGCTGTTGAAACACTCCTTGAAGAAGGCTTCGTTCCCGAAAGAGACGTTTACCTCTGCTTCGGTCACAACGAGGAAGTTATGAGCGAGGATGCCGATTGCGGTGCATACTGCATGATGGAATACTTCAAGAAGAACAACATTCATCTTGACAGTGTCATCGACGAGGGCGGCGCAATTCTTCCCGTAAATATCAAGGGCGTTATCAATAAGAACCTTGCAGGTGTCGGCATTGCCGAAAAAGGTCATGTTGACTTTGAAATTTCCGTAAACGGCAAGGGCGGCCATTCATCCGCGGCTCCCAAGCACAATGCTCTCGGCGACCTCGCCAAAATCATCGTAAAGCTCGAAAATCATCAGTTCAAAGAGGAATTTACTCCTCAGCTCTGGTCTCTCTTCAATGAAATCGGCAGAAACACCACTTACCCCGTAAGAATGGTTGCTTCAAATCTGCCCGTACTTAAACCCCTTATTCAGAAAATCGCGGTCAGCATCCCGCAGTCTGCTTCCATGATGAGAACGACTACCGCCGTTACCATGGCGCAGGGCAGCCCCGCTCCCAATGTTCTTCCGCAGAAGGCGACCATTACCGCAAACTTCAGAATTATGCCCGGTCAGACCGTCGGCGATGTTGAAAAGCATATTCGCAAATATGCCGGCAAGGATGCCGAAATCAACCTTGTAAGCGGTAAGGATCCCTCAATGGTTTCTCCCACCGATTCAAGAGCATTCAAGGCTATTACCGAGATTTGCAAGAGCATGAACCCGAACAATATAGTTGCTCCTTACCTTGTAATGGGCGGTACCGATGCAAGAAACTACGAGCCCGTGTGCGAGAATATTTACCGTTATTCTCCGTTCCTTGTAAGCACCTCGCTCCTTATGACCTGCCACGGCACCAACGAGCGTATTCCGATTTCCTCGCTTGAAGACGGCGTAGCGTTCTTTAAGAGATACATAAAGGCTCTTGCCTCCGACTGATTTAAGTCGGCATATTCAGCGCAATAAAATCGAGGTTGTGACGAAGTTTCGTCACAACCTCTTTTTTCGCATTGTTATTTCTTTTCCGCCCAATTTATCGCAAGCACAAAAGCAAAGCCTATAAAAATCGTGCTTTTCGCCGCATTCAGCAGACCGGAGGTAATCTTCATCAGTATGTAAACACCTGAAAATTCTGCAAAGTATGCGGCAATTGTAAGCGAAAAAACCGTTATCAGCGTAATTCTTGCCGCAAGCCTTGTCGAACTGCCCATCTGTTTGTATAATTCTTTCATCGTGCGCACTCCTTTATTACCACTATATTGTGTTTGGTGCGCCGTTTCAATGGTAATTCCCGCCATTGATTTATGTAAAAAGCCCTAAATATCGACAAAATGCTTGCAATACCGCACAATATCTGGTATAATTATTAAAACTGATTTCAATATTCGGAGGTGCCGTCTATGAAATGTCCGTATTGCGGTTTTGAGGAGAGTAAGGTTATCGATTCAAGACCTACCGATGAGGGCGAGCGTATTCGCCGCCGCAGGGAGTGCATAAACTGCAACAAGCGTTTCACTACCTATGAGATTATCGAAACCGTACCGATAGTCGTCGTTAAAAAAGACGGCTCCCGTCAGGTGTTTGACCGCGAAAAGCTCTTCAGGGGTATGATGGTTGCGTGCGAAAAACGCCCCGTGCCCGTTGAGGTGATCAAAAACGCCATAGATGAAATCGAAGTCGAATTGCAGAACGGTACCGACCGCGAGGTTACTTCCGTAAAAATCGGTGAGCTTGTTATGGATAAGCTCAAAGATATCGATGAGGTTGCCTATGTGCGTTTCGCTTCTGTTTACCGTCAGTTTAAGGATATCAACACTTTTATGAGCGAGCTTAAAAAACTGCTTATAGATGAAAAATGAAAGCTGCCCCGTGCGGCTTTCGGTCGTATTTCAACAACCCGCCAATCGGGTTGTTTTTTGGTGAATTATGAGTTTTCTTATATGCCCCGTCTGTAAAGGGGCGTTAAATAAAAACGAACACACTTATTCCTGCAATGCGGGGCACAGCTTCGATATAGCCCGTGAGGGTTATGTAAATCTTCTTATGTCGCAGGCATCGTCGCAAAAGCGCCACGGCGACGATAAGCTTATGGTGCGCTCGCGCCGCGATTTTCTTGATAAGGGCTATTATTCCGCACTTCGTGATGCCGTTGCCGAAGCGGTGGCGTCAAATACCGCACCGGGCGCGCATATAATTGATGTGGGCTACGGCGAGCCTTATAAAAACAAGCCCGAGCTGCGCGATGATGCGCTATTCGAGCTTGCCGATTTCAAAGAGATGAAATATACCGTTGATTTACCGTGCAGTGAGGATATTTTTGCGTTGTTTACAATGACACCGTATTATTACAAGACCTCGTCTGCAGACAGTGAAAAGCTGCTTTCGAAAACATCGCTTTCCACAACCGTTCATTTCGGTGTTGAAGTGTATAAAAAGAGGTGATTTTATGAGTGATCCCATAGGTCATTTCAAAACAATAACGCGCCATCGCCACGCAGTTATAAAGCACAGCAAAAAGGCGGGTATACTGTGGCTCGGGTTACGGCACGATTTATCAAAATATACGCCCACCGAGTTTATACCGGGCGCAAGGTATTATACCGGCAAGCGCAGTCCCAACGAGGGTGAACGCGTTGAAAATGGCTATTCACTTGCATGGATGCACCACAAGGGCAGGAATAAGCACCATTTTGAGTATTGGACCGATTATAACCCCGTAACCAAAAAGGTCGAGCCGGTGCCGATGCCTGTTAAATATGTCGCTGAAATGTTTTGCGACAGAGTAGCGGCAAGTAAAATCTATAATGGCGATAAATATACAGACGGCGCTTCCATTGAGTATTTCTTACGGGCAAAGGGCAGGCGGGTTATCGCTCCCGAAACCTCCGATTTGATTGAAAGCTGGCTGCGTATTCTTGCCGAGTGCGGCGAGGATGTTGCCTTTGCCTGCGTTCGCCGCGCAGTAAATGAAGATAAGAATAACCGAAAGGGTGTTAATAAATGATAATTTCCACACAAACCGATATTATAGCCGCCCGGCTCGGTGAAGAAAAGGGCGTTGACCTGCTTTGCAGAGTCGGTTACGACGCGCTCGATTATTCAATGTTTGAAATGCACAACGATGACTGTGTTCTCAATACCCCCAAATACGAGGCGCACGCGCTTGAACTCAAAAAGATTGCCGAAGCAAACGGCAAATATTTTAATCAGGCACACGCTCCTTTCGCCACCCTGCGCGACGGTGATGAGGAATACAACCAAAAGACATTTCCGCGTGTAAAGCGCGCCATAGAGGTCGCGGGTATTATGGGCATAAATGCCATTGTTGTTCACCCCGTGGCATTTAAGGAAAATCAGTTTGAAAAGAATATTGAAATGTATAACGAGCTTCTGCCCGTTGCAAAGGAGTTCGGCACAAAAATAGCCCTTGAAAATATGTGGGGCAGGGATAAAGAAAGCGGCAAAATAGTACCGAATGTCTGCAGCACGGGCGAGGATTTTCCCGTATATGTCGATGCGCTCGACCCCGAGTATTTCACCGCCTGCCTTGATTTGGGCCATTGCGGACTTGTCGGCGATAATGCGCCGGATATGATTCGCGCGCTCGGCGGCGAAAGGCTTACCTGCCTGCACGTGCACGATAACGACGGCAAAAACGATACCCATTATCCGCCGTTCACATTTTCAATGGATTGGCAGGCAATAGCCGATGCTCTGCGCGAAATCAATTACAGTGGCGACCTTACGCTTGAAGCCGATGCAATACTCAAAAAGCTGCCCGAAAACTGCCTTGAGGATTGTGCGCGCTTTATGCTTAAAACCGCCAAAACTCTTGCGGAAATGGTCGAGCGTTAACATTAAATTTACATATATATCTTATTTTCGCTATTTTCGTGTGCTAAAATCATAAAAAATACCTAAGGGTGATATAATGAAAAAATCAGCAATAATTACCGTATGTCTGCTGCTCGTGGTAAGCCTTGTGCTTTTATCGGGCTGCGAACTCAGCATCAAGCGCAACCGCATCACCGCGGAGAATACTCTGCCCGAGGGCGGTAAGGCAAATACCGAAGCACCGGCTTACGATTACACCGCCATAGTGGAGGTTACCGATGAAGACGGCAATGTGATAGGCACCGCGGGCGTTGAACTTTCCGAGGAGGAAAAGAACGCCAACAAGAGCTTTTACGATGTCGCCGCCGAGGGTATGGATGAGGGTATAAATAAAGAGCGTACCTCCGGCGATTACAAGCAGGATGACAATGAGGTGCTCAAATCCAAAAAATATGTCATCACCGGCAGAATCACCAATAAAGACGGCGTTACCTGCGAATACCGTGCGGCGCGCAACGGCTCGCAGTATTGTGCAATTTCCAATTATAACGGCAAGCAGGTCGGTCTTATTATCGATTACCTCAATATCTATGTTGTTGACCCGGGCACCCGTTCGTATTTTGCCGTTCCCAAGAGCATGGTCGAGCAGTATTCCGAGTCTGATGACGATATTCTCAATGTCATAAACGGCTCTGCTCTCGAATCCGCAAAGAAAGTTAAATCCGAGACCGAAGAAAAGGTCGACGGTGTCAATATGAAAGTCATCAAATACGACGATAATTCCGTTGATTACTACTGCGGCACAGCGCTTGTAAAGTCGCTCACCAATGAGGGCTCGGTGCTTTATTACGACAGCATCTCGCCCAATGTTTCCAAGGGTATGTTCGTGCCGCCCATCGGCTACACATTTAAGCCCCTTACCGTTGAAAGCGTTTCGGAGCTTGCCGATTCCGTGGGTGCCGTAAATGAGTGATATCAGGCGCGTCGCGCTTGTAACGGGCGCGGCAAAGGGGATAGGCGCGGCGGTTTGCCGCCGCCTTGCCGCCGACGGATTTTCGGTGGCGGTCAATTACAATACCTCGGCTGATGAAGCCGCGGCGCTTGTGAACGAATTGAAAAAGATTACCGATGCCGAGGCTTTCAGGGCGGATGTTTCCGACTCAAAGCAGGTAAATGAAATGGTAAACGCCGTAACCGCGCGCTTCGGCAGAACGGATGCCCTTGTCAATAATGCGGGAATCGCGCAGCAGGTTCTTTTTACCGATATTTCGGATGCTATGTGGCAGAGAATGCTCGGCGTAAATCTTACGGGGCAGTTTAATTGCTGCCGTGCGGTCCTGCCGCAGATGATAAACCGCAAAAGCGGTAAAATCGTGAATATTACATCAATGTGGGGCGAGGTAGGCGCTTCCATGGAGGTGCACTATTCCGCCGCCAAAGCAGGTGTTATAGGCTTAACCAAAGCACTCGCAAAAGAAGTCGGGCTTTCCGGCATAACGGTAAATGCCGTTTCGCCCGGCGTTATTATGACGGATATGATGGCTGGCTTTTCTCCCGAAACCGTTGATGCGTTAAGGGATGAAACTCCGCTTAACACATTGGGTATGCCCGACGATGTCGCAAATGCCGTGGCGTTCCTGCTTTCCGAAAAAGCGGATTTCATTACCGGTACAGTCCTGCCCGTAAACGGTGGCTTTACGGTGTGAAGCATAATCCGGTTTTCGGTTTTCGGTTTTCAGTTTTCAGTTTTCAGTTTTCGGTTTTCAGTTTGCAGTTTTCAGTTTTCAGAATTTTCAAAAAACAACGCGGTTTTTCGTAAACCGCGCTGTTTGTTTTTTGCGAAAATTTGAAGAAACCGGTAGGGG
>JAZLJH010000045.1:0-72538 GCA_045617785.1 Acutalibacteraceae bacterium | reverse complement strand
TGATACCAAAAAAACCGTTCGGGCAAGCGCAGATGCACTACAAAAGGGAGATTGAACAAATAAGGGGCGCCAGAAATCCTGCCGCCGATTATTTGTATCAGTCAAGTATGCCGTGTTCGCATTTAGGGTCTACGGGAGGTTGTCTGTCATAGACCGAGGTGATTTCCACCTTCTTGCCGAGCCTGCTGCTTTCGGTGAAGGATGTCATCACTTCAAGCACGTGGAAGGTCTGGTTGTACGAGGTTCTCGGTTTTCTGCCCGTTTTCAGCGCCTTTGCCATATCGGCAAGTCCGAGCGCACGGCTGTTTTCACCGTAATCAAATTCGGATTCGATTTCTCTTTCCTCTTTCGTTTCGCCGTCGTATATCCTGATTTTGCCGTTAAAGCAGTTGGGGTCGGGGACGAATAAAGTGCCTTTTGAGCCGTAAATTTCAATATCGCGGCTGTCGGATTTGTAAACATCAAAGGTGGTTGTAAGCGTGCCAACCGCACCCGATGTGAACTCCATTATTCCCGTGATGTGTGTGGGTACATCAACATCAATCACCTTGCCCGCAAACGGTTGCGATGTAATAAGGCGCTGACTGAATGAGGCTTTTGCGATACCTGTAACGCTTTTTACACCGCCTAAAAGGTTTATGAATGCGGTTATGTAATAAGGTCCCATATCCATCATCGGTCCGCCGCCGTATTTGTAGTAAAATTCGGGGTCGTGGTGCCACGATTCGTGTCCGCGGCAAATCATAAACCCTGCGGCACCGACAATTTCGCCTATTGCACCCTCGTCTATAAGCTGCCTGCATTTCTGTATGCCGGCACCCATAAATGTGTCGGGCGCGCCGCCGATCATAAGCCCCTTTTGCTCTGCGAGAGCAACAAGCTGCCTGCCTTCTTCAAGCGAAGCGCCGAGGGGCTTTTCGCTGTAAACGTGCTTGCCCGCTTCAAGTGCCGCCTTTGAAACTGCAAAATGCTCATACGGTCTTGTAAGGTTCAGAACAAGCTCAATGCTTTCGTCTGCAAAAAGCTCATACATTGTGTCGTAAACTTTCGGAATACCGTATTTTTCCTGCGCTTTGAGTGCGCGTTCTTTTATAAGGTCGCAAACCGCAACTATTTCAAGCTCTTTGAAAGTTTCGGTAATGTTTTTAAGGTAGATGCCGCTAATGTCGCCAATGCCGACTATGCCGATTTTCGTCATAATATCACTCCTCGTATTTCTTTGCAGAAAGACCGTTTGCGATTGCATACGCCTTACCTTCGCCCGCCCAGAGCATACCGCGTTCCATTATCGTCTGCGCTGCGGGGGATTTATCGAAAACATCATCGTGATGACCGAGTGAATTGTAGAAAACTCTGCCGCAGCCCCAGTATTTTGTCCACACAACGGGCATATCGACGGGTTTATTTGATGCGTGGTAGTAATTCACAACGGGGAATCTCGTTGTCGCAAGCACTTCTACTGCGGGGTCAACATGCAGGTAATACTGCTCGCTGCAAACGGGGAAATCATCAATGCCTTCAATTATGGGGCTTGAGCCGTGCAGTATATTCACCGTGTAATCGGTGCCGTCGCCGCCCGGGTGGCTTACCCACTGACCGCCCGTCATAAACTGCCATTCCGTATCCTGCCGGAAAGAGTCGCACATACCGCCGTGGCAGCCTGCAAGCCCCGTGCCTGCGGCAACTGCGGCGCAGATGTTTTCTCTGCATTCGCGCGGTATTTCGCCCATAGTCCAGCACGGCACAATAAGGTCAAGACTCATAAGGTATTCTTTATCGAGCAGGGTGTCGAGCGTGTCGGTGGTTTTAACATCGTAACTGTTTTTCTCAAGTAAGCCTGCAAAGCGTTTCGAAACAAGTTTTGGTTCGTGGCCGTCCCAGCCACCCTGAAAAATAAGTGCTTTTTTCATAAAATCGCCCCATTGTTTCCGAAATTTTACGGTAGAAAAATCACATTGCCGTCATCGCCATAATACAATAAATAACGGTGATTGTCAATAAAAGTGTTGTTGACAAATTCGTGCTTTTGCGGTATGATTTGTATAACAAATCATACCAAAGGAGAAGAAAGATGAGTCAGAAAGATTTTCCGCGCGGGAAGTACGCGTGGACTGCCACCGTGGGCAAAAAAGGTCAAATCGTAATTCCCAAGCAGGCGCGGCAGCTTTTTAATATAAAACCCGGCGATACTCTTATTTTGCTCGGTGATGAGCAGCTCGGCATTGCAATTCCGCCGAAATCGGAATTTGAGCTTCTCGGTGAGCAAATATTCGGAGGCGATAATAAATGAGCATTTGCGAGGTGCGCGGTCTGTGTAAGGAATACCCGGCGTTTTCTTTGCGCGATGTATCGTTTTCACTTGAGGCGGGCTCAATTACGGGCTTTATCGGCAGAAACGGTGCGGGAAAAACAACAACAATAAAATCAATGCTTAATATCGTTCACCCTGAAAAAGGCGAGGTGTATTACTTCGGTATGCCGCTTATCGGTAATGAATCCGTTGTAAAGCAGCGCGTAGGCTTTTCCTCGGGTGTTGTGAATTACTATAAAAAGAAAAAGCTCGGTGAAATTGCCGCAGTTACAAAAAGCTTTTACCGTAACTGGGATGACGGTGCCTACAATAAATATAAAGCGTTGTTTGCGCTTGATGAAAACAAGGCGCTTTGTGAACTGTCGGAGGGTATGAAGGTGAAAAGCAACCTGCTGCTTGCGCTTTCGCACCGTGCCGAAATGCTCATTCTTGATGAGCCCACAAGCGGACTTGACCCGTTTTCGCGCGATGAGCTGACGGATTTATTCGGCATATTGAAAGAACACGGCGTGGCGATTTTCTTTTCAACGCACATAACCTCCGACCTTGAAAAATGTGCCGACAATATCGTTTACATACGAAACGGGCAGGTGATTGCAGCCGGTACGAAACAGCGCTTTTGCGACAATTTCGGCGAAAGCGGCGAAACACTTGAGCAGATAATGCTCCGTCTTGAAAAGGAGGCGCGCAATGAAGAATTTGCTTTATAAGGAACTGAAGCTTTCCGCCTCGGTGCTTTCGTATGTGTTTATTGCAGGTGCGCTTTTAACATTTGTGCCGGGGTATCCCATTCTGCTCGGTGCATTTTTCACAACGCTCGGCATTTTCTATTCATTTCAGTCAACGCGCGAAAATAACGATATTCAGTATTCGCTGCTGCTTCCCGTCGCAAAAGCCGATATTGTAAGAGGTAAATACTTGTTTACCTTGTTCATAGAGTTTTGCAGCTTTGTTATTATGGCGGCGGTTACTTTAATTCGTATGCTGCTGCTAAAAAATGCCGCAGTATACACATCAAATGCGCTTATGTGTGCAAATTTCGCATTTCTCGGCTTCGCGCTGCTGATTTTCGGCTTGTTCAATTTTATTTTTGTAAGCGGATTTTTCAAGACTGCATTTTATTTCGGCAAGCCGTTTACAGCATACGGTATCATTACTTTGTTTGTCATTGCTTTTGCCGAAACGCTTCATCATCTGCCGGGTATGGCTGTAATAAATTCATTCGGCTTTGAATATATTTTGCCGCAGGGCGCGATTTTCGGCGGGGGAGCACTTGCATTTATTGTCCTGACATACTTAGGACTGAAAAAGTCCGTCAGAAGATTCGGAATAACGGATTTTTAATAAAACGATTGACAATTCGGAAATATGTGATATAATCAAACCATTATAGAAAATATAATCAAAAGCAGGAGGAATGCTGCGTGAATATGAAACAGTTAAAATATGTCCTTCTGCTTGCTGATCTGGGCTCGTTTTCCGCCGCCGCCGAGGAACTCGGAATTTCCCAGCCGTCGCTTTCACAATATATCAAAAAAATTGAAAATCAGGTCGGTATGGAGCTGTTTGAAAGAATCAACGGCGATGTCCGCCTGACCGATGCCGGTCGGGTCTATGTTGAATACGGCAGGCAGATATTGAATCTCGAACACCGTATGGAAACACAGTTTTCCGATATAGCCGAGAATAAAACGGGCTCTGTAATCATCGGCACCTCGCCATACAGAAGTGCGTGTATGATGCCCGAAATCGCCAAGGAATTTCAGCGGATATATCCCGGTATGCACCTTGTTGTTGAAGAGATGGTTTCAAGCGACCTTATAACCAGAATGCAGAAAGGCGCGTTTGACCTTTGCCTGACAATGCTGCCGGTGGACGAAAAGATTTTCTCGTATGAGAAGATTATGGAAGAGGAAATGGTGCTTGCCGTTCCGGCGGATTACCCGCAATTCCGAGCTTCTGCCGCAAAGAACCGCAAATATCCGGTCGTTGATGTTATGGCAGCAGACGGCGTCAGCTTTGTTATGATAACCGACTCGCAGGTTATGCAGCAGGCGCTTAATAATCTGTGCGATGAGTATGATCTCAATCTGAAAAAAGCCGCTGTTGTCAAATCGCTTCAGGCGCAGATAAATATGGTGCGCAGGGGCGTGGGTATGGCTGTTGTGCCCACGGGCGTTGAAAGATTTTGCGATGAGAACGAAGTTCGCTTTTATTCTTTCGCGCAGGAGCTGCCGCGGCGCGAGGTAGTTGCCATGTGGCGTAAGGACAGAAAGCAGCCCAAGGCAGTTGCCGATTTACTGTCGGTTATGAAACAGATAAAGTGGTAAATAACGAATGACCGCACATTATGTGCGGATTTATTCGGACTTGCATATAATCAAATGCCTATTGCATATTTAATTATATAGTTAAATATGCTTTTGCACAGAATAAAAAGGAGAGTATACGAAATGCCAATGTCCCTCGTTTATCTTTTGATAATGCTCGGCGTGATTTGCGTATGGTTTATTTTCATGAAAAGGCCTATATGGGAATCAATGGGGCTGTCTTTCCTCGTTCTTGTTGGCGTAACCGGAACGTGGGGGAGTCTGTGGAGCTTTATCGAAAAGGGTATGACCACATCCTTACTGTACTCAATGGTCGTGTTCATCGGTATGTCTGCCATTATGACAAAAACGAAGATTATCGACGGTGCGGTAAACTTTATTCTCGCTTTGCTCGGCAGACTTCCCGGCGGTGCGGGCTATGCGGCGGTCGTCGCATCCGGCTTTATGGGAGCCTTGTCCGGCTCCGGTCCCGGTAACGTTATGTCAACCGGTGTTATCACAATCAAGGCGATGAAGGAATCCGGCTACCCCGCGGAGCTTGCCGCCAATGTTGAAAGCAACGCAAGCTATCTCGGCAATATGATTCCGCCGTCATCCAATATTGTTGCCGCACTCGGTGCGCTTACAACATTCTGGGCTGCGCAGGGCGTTGAGGACACAATGTCCATCGGCTCTTTCTGGGTGGTATGCTGGGGCTGCTCTTTGTGGTTTATTCTTGCAAGGCTTATAACGGTATTTGCATTTGTTAAATACTACAAAATAAGACCTATGGAAAAATCAAGCATCCCGAGTATGAAGGATACATTCAAAAACAACTGGCAGGGGCTTCTTCTTCCCGTAATCATTCTCGCTCCGTTTATTATTGACTTCTTCTTCAACAACTCAACATCCTTCCCCGAAATGGCGATTTTCGTTGAACGTCTCGGTAAAGACGGCGCAAAGAGCTATTCGAGCGCGCTGCTTTTCTTTGTTGCGGGGCTGGCGGCGATATTCGCGGTAATAGTAATGCTTTTCAAAAACAAAAGCGCAGTATCACCGAAAAATATTGTCAAAATGCTCAGCGGCAGTGCAAAGGGTATCGCCTCCACGGTCGGTACCTGCCTGTTCGGTTATATGATAGGCGCTTTGTTTACCGAAATCGAAGCAACCACCGAGCTCGGTGTGTTCCTTGAAAGTCTCAATATGGGGCGTCTCGGTCTCGCGTTTGTTATTCCGCTTATTACCTGCTTTATGGGTATGGTCATTCCCGGCTCATCGCTCGTTTCCATATTCGGTGCGGTGTTTATCAGTCTGTTTTATGCGCAGGGCGCAAATCCCGTGCTTGTTGCCGCAATGCTTCCGTGCTTCTGCGGTGTTATGTGCGGAATTACACCGCCGCTTGCACTCGGTATGTATGCGGGTATGTCCATAGCGGAATCCGATCCGAGTAAAACAATCAGGAATGATTTGTGGTGGGTTGCCGTACAGTACATACTCGAGGTTGTCGTGCTGCTCGGCTGGCTTCCGATTTTAGGTCTGTAAGGAGGGCGACGAAATGAATAATACTCGAAAGAAAATAGTATCCGTTCTCGAATGGGTGATCGGTATTGCACTTGCCTGTTGCCTGTTCCTCGGCGGTATCGGCTTTTTGGGCTTTGCGGCGGCATTCTGCATCGGCGGCGATACTGCTGCACAAATATGCAATTTCCTTTCCAAAACATACTATGTGTATCTCATAAAGCTGTCGACCGTTACGGTGCTTGTGTGCTTTGTGCTTCAGTATTTTAACGGCGCAGCAAAATGGGTGAATCCCATAAAATCCCGCAAAAACAAAGCGGAAAAGTGATATAACAGTCAGTACGCGGGTTTGCTGCATTCGGGTGCGGAAAGAATTTTCCGTGCCGAATGCAGTATCCTGCCTGTAAATAATGAATAACCGCACATTATGTGCGGCTTTATTTGGACTTGATTATAACCTAATGATTATCGAAGACTTAATCATATAGTTAAAAACTTATACATAAAACAAAAAGGAGTTGCATACGGAATGCCGTTGTCCCTTGTTTATCTTTTAATAATGCTCGGCGTAATATGTGTATTTTTTGTTGTATTCAAGCGTCCGATTTACGAAGCGGTGCTCGTTAGCCTTGTTGTGCTTGCAGCCGTTACAAATTCCCTGGCGCATATAGGCAGTTATATTTTCGACGGAATGAATTCAACACTTCTGTTTTCCATGATAGTGTTTGTTGCCATGTCGCAGCTGCTTAAAAATACGGGGATCCTCGACGACTGCATATCGGTTATACTTTCGCTTTTCGGTAAGGTGACGGGCGGTGCAGGCTATTGCGCAGTTGTTGCGAGTGCCTTTATGGGCGCTTTTTCCGGCTCCGGTCCCGGCAATGTTATGGCGGTCGGTACAATAACCATTCCCGCTATGAAAAAATCAGGTTACCCTGCAGAGCTCGCCGCAAATATACAAGGCGCGTCATCGTGCCTGGGCAATATGATACCGCCGTCGGCGAATATAGTCGGCGCTTTGGGCGCATACCTCGCGGTTTTTCCCGATTCCGACCTCACAACCGGAAAATTCTGGATGATAATGTGGGCAATATCAGCCTGTTTCATCATTCAGAGAATTATTATGGTCTTTATTTTCTGCAAGGTCTATAAAGTTAAACCTATGGATAAAGCCGATGTTCCCGAATTCGGGAGCGTAATAAAATCCGGCTGGAAGGGATTGCTTCTGCCCGTAATAATTCTGTTGCCGTTCATACTTGATAATTACCTTAATGCCACCTTGTTTACCGCCCGTCTCGGTGCGCAGGGCGCTAAATACCTTTCAAGCTCCGTTCTGCTGTTCACGGCGGGTATCGCTTCGCTTTATGCGGTACTCATTTCCAAAAATAAAAATGCAAGAAGCATCAGAAATATGGCGGATATATTCAGTAAAGGCATTAAGGGGCTTGTTCCGACCGTTGCAACCTGCATTTTCGGTTATATTATCGGCGCGCTGTTTTCCGGTGTAGGCGTTGCCGCCGACCTTGAAAGCTTTATAAACGGTCTTAACCTCGGTACATGGAGTATGGCGCTTGTCATCTCGATACTCACTTGCTTTCTCGGTATGGTCATACCGGGCTCATCGCTTACGGTTATGTTCGGTCCGGTGTTTATTACGGTTATGCAGGCGTCCGGCATAAATCCGCTGCTCGCCGCCGCAATGCTGCCGTGCATATGCGGCGCAATGGGCAATATCACTCCGCCGTTTGCTCTTTGTATGTACGCGGGTATGGGGCTTGCGGAATCCGACTTTTCCAAAACAATTAAAAACGATTTGTGGTGGGTTGCCGCGCAGCTTGTTTTGCAGGTGCTTATACTTGTCGGCATAATTCCCATTGTGGGTATATAGGAGGTATCATTGTGAAAAAAGCAGGCGAGTTTCTTAAAAAAATATACGGTTACGGCATTGTTGCCGCATTGTTTATAGGCGGCTTTACCGTTGTCGGTTACATAGCCGCCGTCATAATAGGCGGCGATACCGCTGCCGCGATCTGTTCGTTCATTTATAAAAAGCTTTTCCTTTGGCTTATAATCGGTGCGGATATTATCGTTTTGCTCGGACTTGTTTCGATGTATCTCACAAAAGAAAAGTCAATGAATCTTGAAAAGCACAGAAGCAAAAAGAACTGATTTTCGGGCACTGCATTTAATTATATAATAACCCTGCATCACGAATACCTGCATATTCGGATGCGGGGTTATTATAGCTAAAGAAGCAACCGTCTTATTTATAACAGCTTTACTTTATCATAATAATACCGTTATGCGGCACATTGAACGACTGCAGGGATGATGCGGTAAAATGCTTCGGGATAGTTGCTGTCTTTTACTTCGTCAGTATCAATACTTACCCGAAAAATGTCAATACCGTCGCAGTTGCTTATACTGCCGAATCTGAAACGGGAATCGGTTTTGTCATCTGCGGTTTTAATAATATCTGTAAGCTTCATATTCACCACGCCTAAAACAAATGTAACAGTATCAAACCTCGATTTCCGCGGTTATCGGCAGATGGTCGGAAAGTATCTTTTCGGGTACATCAACGCTTGAAATCTTTATATCGGGTGTGGCGAAAACATAATCGATTTTTCTGTTCGGCTTTTCAGACGGATATGTTAAAAGCGCTTTATCGCTTACGGAAGCGGAATCGGTGAATACTTTTCTTATCGGGTCAAGCACACCGTTTTCGGGGCGTACATTAAGGTCTCCCATAAATATGCATCTTTTATTTTTGCAGTTTGCAAGTACGGTATTTACCGCGTTTAAATGTTCATCATGATTAAGTCCGAAATGCGTAACAAGTACCGTAAGCTGCGGCTCCATAAGCTCCATTTTCAAAAGGCAGCGTGTTTCATAAAGCTCGCTGCCCGTTTTCGGCTCGGGGTCGGGTATCGGGATTACCTCTAAGCTCTTTATTGCTTTGCGCGTAAGCACCGCATTGCCGAACGGGTTGTTTCCGTCAATATCGGTCGCCTTTGCGAAAAAGCCGTTGTAACCGAGCCTTACCGCAAGCTCCTCGGTCTGTGCGGTGTATTCCTCATCATCACCCTTGCCGTGCACCTCGTTAAGACCGATTATATCTGCATCAAGTGACTTTATAAGCTCGGCAAAAGCATCAAAATCTATTTTTTTATTCAAAAAATCCTCACAGTGATATATGTTGAAAGATGCGACTTTAAGCTTCATTTATATTCCTCCGAAAGTGTTTTTTATAATTCTAACACAAATAAACGGTTTTGTCATTATATATTCTTCTTATAAAATTTACTTAATACATAAATACGGGGCGTAAAAACTCAGCGTTTTTACGCCCCGTAATTTTCAGTCCAAACACTGTATTTCGGCAAAAAAACGGTTGTAACCGCCGGAACTTTCGCAGAAAATTTTGCCGTGATGCTCCTCTGTAATGCTTTGAGCTATCGAAAGACCGAGACCGTAGCTGTGATTCATAGCCCTTGCTTTGTCGGCTCGGTAAAAGCGTTTGAAGATATTATTGATATCCTCATTGCTTATAGGCTCGCCGCGGTCGGACACTTCGAGTAAACACCGCTTGTGCCCCAAACGGCTCAATTTTACATAAGTATCGCCGCCGGGGGCGGAATACTTTGCCGCGTTATCGAGCAATATGCCTGCAAGCTGTTTAAGGTGTGCGGGGCTTCCGTTTACCCTGATGTCGGGCTCAATTTCGTAATTGAGTGTAAGTCCCTTTTCAAAAAATACGGGCTCGAACATCATTACGGTTTCTGCTGCCGTTTCGCTGAAATTCACCGTTTCAAGCTCCGCAATTGTGCTTGCGTTATCCATTCTTGCGAGGTCCAGAAGGCTTTCCGTAAGTCCGCGCATTTGCGTTGACATTGTCAGTATGCTTTCGCACAGCGGCTTGCGGTCAGCTTCGGGGCAGTCCGGCGAATTTAAAAGCTCGGCATCGGTCATTATAACGGTCAGCGGAGTTTTCAGCTCGTGCGAGGCATCTGCCACAAACTGCTTTTGCTGCTGCCAGGCAAGCTCGATCGGTTTAACGGTTTTGCGCGCAAGGAATATGCTGATTGCAAGAAATGCAAGGAATGCCGCGCTGCCGATTATTATAAATGTGCTTATAAGATTACGGAGCGTCGAACGCTCGCTTGTCATATCCACGAAAATTATGCGCGGACCTCTCGGTGTTTCGGTGCGCAGAAAACGCAGATTGTATTCTTTAAGTTCGCCGCTTTTGTCATTTATTGAAAAGGTTTGTTCAAGTATTTTATTGAGTCGGTCTTTGTCCGATGTGTCAAAGAAATTACTTTCGGTTTTCGTCACATTTCCGTTTCTGTCCAAAAGCACACTGAAATATGGCAGGTGAATGTTTTCGGGCGGCTTGTCCGGCAAATCGGGCTCAGGCGGTACGGTGAGATTTTCCATCATAACTATGCTTTCGTGCTCAAGGCTTACGGCGGTCGAACAGTAAAGCACGCCGAATATCACACCGAGCATAACGGTTACTATCGTCATATTTACGATTATAAATTCAAGCCTCAGTTTTTTCAGCACTGCCGCGCCACCTCCAGATGATATCCCTGCCGCCTAATAGCCTCAATGCGTATGTCCGAGCCTATGCTTTGCAGTTTTTTGCGTAAAAATCCGACATAAACCTCCACATGGTTTTCCGTTGCATTGGATTCAAATCCCCAGATTCTTACAAGCAGAACTTCTTTTGAAATGTTGCGCTCGCCCGATTGCAGTAAAAAGCGCATCATATCAAATTCGCGGTCGCTCAGGCGAATGCTCTTTTCCCCGCAGGAGAGAATACTCGTAGAAAGGTCAAGCGTCGTGTTGCCGAAGGTCATTTCATCGACCTGCCCACCCTGGCGGCGCAGCAGCGCATTTATGCAGGCAAGCAGCTCGCGTGTGTCAAACGGCTTTGTGAGGTAGTAGTCCGCACCGGCATTAAGCCCTGTAATGCGGTCTTCAAGTCCGGATTTTGCGGTGAGCATCAAAATCGGCGTTGAACAGCGGTTGGCGCGTACCTTGCGCGCAACCTCATAGCCGTCCATTTCGGGCATCATAACATCAAGTATAAGTAAATCGTATATTCCGAGCTCGGCGTATTCTTCACCCGTTTTGCCGTCATAAACACATTCGACCTCAAAGCCCTTGCGTTCAAGCAGCATTTTTATTGAATTTGCAAGCAGCTTTTCGTCTTCAATAATAAGTATTTTCATAAGCCCCTCCGATCAACTTTATACAATTATACTACACCGCGAAACTGAAATGAAGATGAAAAACGCGAGTTTACAGTTTTTTAATATGTTTTTTCAGCATCGCTTAAGTTGCGGATATTACAATAAATGCAAAAACGAACGGTAATTTTTCGTTTTTGAAAGGACGGTGTGAAAATGCCCTGTTCACAGAATGTCAGCTTTAAATTTGAACGAATCGAAAAAAAGTTCCGGATGACCGCCGAGCAGTATGCGGCTCTGCAGCCGGTTTTGGAATCGCGTTTCCGGCGCGACGGCTACGGCGAAACCACTGTTTGCAATATTTACTACGATACGCCGGATTTTATGCTTATTCGCCGTTCGATAGAGCGCCCGCTGTTTAAGGAAAAGCTGCGGCTTCGCAGCTACGGCATACCCGCAGAAGACGATGCCGTATTTGTGGAAATCAAGCGAAAGCTCAACGGCATAGGCTATAAGCGGCGCATAATTCTTCCGTTTTGGCAGGCAAAAAGGCTTTTGCGCGGCGAGGCGGTAGGTTGCGGCGAAAAGCAAATCGAAAAAGAACTGCTCGAATTCACTGACAGGTACCATCCGCAGCCTGCGGTTTACCTTACATATACGCGCTTTGCCATGACAGCAAATGACGATTCCCGGTTCAGAGTGACTATCGACAGAAATCTTAAATACCGTATGACCGATATCGAAACCCCCGACGAAAGCGGTATGGAGCTTATTATGCCGGATGAAACCTGCGTGCTTATGGAAATAAAAGCGCTCGGTGCGATACCCGAATGGTTTGCCGCCGAAATGAGCCGACTTAAAATCTATCAGGCGCCGTTTTCTAAGGTCGGTACCTGTTACACGCGCCATATTGCGCCGAAATTACGGTATAAATAATATTTTATTTACGAAAGGAACTTTACTATGTTAAACAGTATTCTTACAACGCCCGTAACATTTACGGGGCTTATAATCACGCTCGCAGGCTCACTTGTAATGGGCATTCTCACCGCACTTGTTTTTTCTTATAAAAACAGACTTTCGGCATCGCTTTCGGTAACGCTTGCTGTTCTGCCGGTGGCTATGAGTATGGTAACGATTATGATAAACGGCAATCTCGGTATTGCAGTCGCCGTTGCGGGCGGCTTTACTCTGGTGCGTTTCAGAAGTATTGCGGGCAACGGGCGCGAAATAAGCGCGGTTTTTACCGTAATGACTCTCGGCGTCACCTGTGGTATGGGCTATATCGGTATGGCGGCAATTTTCTTTGCGGTGGTGGCGGTGCTTGTGTTCGCACTTACCGCTTTGCATTTCGGTGAAAAACGCGGCGAAAAGCTGCTGCGCGTTACAATTCCAGAGGATTACGACTATGTTGGCTTGTTGGATGATGTTTTCAAAAAATACAATATAACCGCCTCTGTCGAAAAAATAAAGACGACAAATATGGGCAGTCTTATAGATGTTACATACAAGGTCACATTACCGGGCGATACGCTTACAAAAAATATGCTCGATGAAATTCGTGCGCGTAACGGCAATCTCTGTGTAATGGTTTGCAATTATTCACAATCGCGCGAACAACTGTAAGGTGGTTACAATGTCAAAAAGTGTAAAAATCATATTACTTTGCATATCGGCTTCGGTGGTGTGCCTGCTTATTTTTTATTGCGTTCGTTTCGGCTCGCAGCCGCAGGTGAGTGGTAATACCGATTCTGCCGCCGATACTGTGCAAACTGCCGATTTGCTTGTTAAACAAGCCGAAAGCGCTCTTAAAAGCGGTAATGCGAAGCGAATTGTGCTTTCCGATAACGGCAGCACCGCAAGTAGTGCCGATGTGCTTATAAGCGGCAATACCGTAACCGTAAATTCGGGCGGAATATACAGCGTAAGCGGCAGCTTGAGCGACGGTACGCTTGCCGTAGATTGCGGTGATGCTGTCACGCTTATCCTCGATAACGCCGAAATCACAAGTTTATCGGGTGCGGCAATAAATGTGCTTAATGCGGAGCATACCCTGATATATCTGCCCGCGAACAGTGACAGCAAGCTGATAAGCGGCGCGCAAACAGAAATAACCCCCAAAACCGATGATACAGATGCGGATTCCGCAGCGGGTGCGGCACTTTATGCGAGGGATGACCTTTCCCTTTCGGGCGGCGGCAGGCTTTTTGCAGGCGGCTATATAAATAATGCCGTTGCCACTACCGATAACCTTCAAGTACTCGGCGGCGAGCTTGTGCTTGAAGCTGTGAATAACGGCTTAAAGGGCAAAGACAGCGTTACCGTTACAGGCGGCAATATCAGCATAAAAAGCGGTAATGACGGCATAAAAGCAAATAATACCGCCGATGCCGATTGCGGCAATGTTTATTTACGCGGCGGTGAAATAAATATAATAAGCCTCGGCGACGGCATACAGGCTGAAAATATACTGACGGTAGAAGACGGCAACATTACCGTTACCGCCGGGGAAATGGCTGAAAATGCCGAACGAGACGAAACCGATAACGGCGGCGAATTTATTGCGAACGGTAACGAGTTTATGCCGGGCGGCGAAGCACCTGCCGAAATTCCCGGTAATGCCGATTTCGGCGGAATGCCGCAGGGTGAAGCAGGAGAATTGCCCGATAACCGCGGCTTCGGAATGATGTCGGTGACCGGTACACCGCCTGAGATGCCCGACGGCTCTGAAAGTGCAGAATTCGGCGCAAAGCCCGACGACAACAAGGAAAACCGAGGCTTCGGCAACCGCGGCGGTGCACAGTTCGGCTCATTTGAAAACGAAGGCGGTAAGGGCGGAAAATCACCCGATAAGTTTAATGCCGAAAGCAGTGCCGATAATAGCGGTGACGGCAGCACCAAGGGCATTAAAAGCGGCGGTGATTTGACTGTAAGCGGCGGCACCGTAACGGTAAATTCCGTTGATGACTGCATACATTCCGATTCAAGTATCAATATAACAGGTGGAATTCTCAGCCTTGCAAGCTCCGATGACGGCATCCACGCCGAGCAAAACCTGACGGTCAGCGGCGGCGAGATCACCGTGTCGGGTTCTTACGAGGGACTTGAGGGAACATATATTTATATTGACGGCGGCACAGTTGATATTACCGCAGCCGATGACGGTATAAATGCAAGCGGCGGCAGCTTCGGCAGACCCGGTGCCGCAGATACGGGCAGTTCATCGCTTCCGCTTCTGAAAATCAGCGGCGGAAGGCTGTATGTGAATGCAGACGGCGACGGACTTGATTCCAACGGCGATATTATTATAGATGGCGGCACGGTTATTGTTGACGGACCGCAAAACAGCGGCAACGGCGCGCTTGATTCCGGCAGCGAGAACGGCGGCAGTATTCTCTGCAACGGCGGTACCGTTATAGCAATAGGCGCTTCCGGTATGGCGGAATCCTTTGAAAGCGGCTCTGCACAAAGCTCGTTTATAAAGAATTATTCCGCTATGCTGCAGGCGGGCACGAATATAGTAATTACCGACGAGAGCGGCAATATACTGTTTGAACACACAGCCGCAAAATCATTTAATTCCGTAGTGTTCAGCTGCCCCGAGCTTACGGCAGGCGGCACATATACGCTTACCGTCGGTACGCAGAGCGATACGGTTACGGTATAATAAAAATTGCAACGGGTATGTAAAGCTGCTTGCTTTACACACCCGTTGCATTATTTACAGTCTTTTTTCGTCTGCTTCCCGTTGCTTTTTTGAATAAATCGCAATCGGTATTGCGCAGCCTATGCCGCCGCCGACGAGCGCGCCGCCTGCAAGGAATAACCACCACGGAATAATATCCGCAAAGGTTTTTTCTTCCTCGGTTGCCGCCACCTCGATTTTTTCGATTATGTTCGTTGATATATCGACCTCCTGCGTGTGGGTTTTGCCGTAGCAGTCCTCATAGCTTATTGTGATTTTGCCCTCGGTCTTGCCGAGCTTTTTGTCGCTTACCTGCATATTTATATTGCCGCTTTTGCTTTCGCCTGCGGCAAGGTTTCCTATAAAGCAGGTGCCGCCCGTAGTTAGCCCGTCAATTTTTGTATTGATTTTTATATTTGATATTACGCCCTTGCCGGTGTTCATAATTTCGGGCACAATCGTTACCGTAGAGCTCTGTTGCGCCTTTGCCGGCAGATTAAGCCCCGAAAAATCGAGTGAAACGGGCTGCTTTACATCTACATACAATGTAACCGTTTCCGAATACGGCGAATAGTATCTGTCCTCATACTGTACCGTAAGGGTCAGCTCGTGCCGTCCCTCGCTTGCGGTGTTTACGGCGGTAAGCGTTGTTTCCCAGGTGTATGAGCTTTCAAAGTAATCCACATACACATTGCCCATACCGTCGGGCACAAGTTGCTTTTCGCCGTCTGTAAGCGTAAATATCGCATTCCTTACCGCCTTGGCGGAGTTGGTGTTTTTAACCGTTATGCTTATTGCAGATTTTTCGCCCGGCACGATGCAGTCATTTTCCACCGTGAAATCAGTAACTATAAGCCGAACTGCCGACATATCCTGAGTGGGTTCCTCGACCTTTGCCGCAGGCTGCGTTTCGGGCTGCGGCTCATTTTTTACATCTGCTTTTGTTTCGTCGACCGCAAATGCCGTAAGCGAAAGGCAAAAAAGCATAATGACCGCGAATACTGAAATAAATGCTTTTTTCATTTTATAACTCCCTTATATTGTCAACTATGCTGAGCTTCATAAGCCGCTTCACCTGCGCCACAAGGTTTACCGTGCAGGCAATAATCACGCCGAAGCAGAAGATGATTGCAGGTGTTATTATGTACGGTAATTGGAAAATCTCCATATTCACCTTGCATATCATATAGCTTGTAAAATAGATTATGTTATACAGAACGAAACCGCCTATTGTGCCGAAAATCAGCATCCCCGCAAATTCGCGTATATACATACCAACTATTTCGCTTGCCGATGCACCGACGGCGCGTAAAGTGCCTATTTGCCGTTTGCCCGCCCGTATTCGCGCGGTGAAGGAGTTATTCACAATGGAAACCGCAATTATAAAGAACAGCACAAGTACCGAAATGAGCGCGGTAAGCGATGTGGTGCGGGTCTTCTGAAAATCGCGGTTATACGCGTATGTCGACTCCAAATGACCGTCAAAACCGCTTATGATGTTTTCGAGTGAGGCGGTAACGGAAGCATCGATCGGGTCGGTGCATTCGGTATCAAGGTGCACCTTGGCAATAGTGGGGTGCAGCTTTTCTTTAAACAGCGCATCATAGCCCTGCCGCGTGGTTATAAATGTGTAGCCGCTGTAGTCGTAGTCCGTATTTATATCGGGACAGAGCACTGCGCCGATTTTTACCGAGCTTTTCTTTTCGACCGCAAGGTCAAACAGATTTACGACCTTGTATCCGTCTATGCCCTTCATATCATCCGTAAGCTCTGTGGTAAGCAGCGACAAATTCGCCGTTTCGCCCGCTTTGAGTTCGTTTTCGGCGCTCACAATATCCGTAACATTATAATAGCTACTCGGGTAACGCACACGCGGAGTGCCTGATTCCTTGCCGATGTATATAAATGACATCGGCATATCGCCCTCGTCTTTTATTTTGCTTGAAGCACAGTTCAAGGTGGCTTCCTTCGGTGCAAAAAGCAGTATTTCTTCACCCGAATTGAGCTTTGAAATGTTTATTTCGCCGCTTTCGATACATTCAGCCATACCCTCTATTTCATCATCGTAGAGTACCTGCAGCTTGCAGCTTAATGTGTTTTCGTTGTAGCCGTATTTTTCGGCTGCGGTTTTCATATCTTCCTCGTGATAGGAGTCGTATTTTGATATTTCGCTTAAATAATTTTCCGCATTAAGCACCGAGTAGGCTTCGGAATCGGCGCAGAACCTTTCCATATAGTCAATAATATACAGGCTCTGCAGTTCATCCGGCTTTTCAAGCAGCCAGTTTACCGGAATGGAGCGTGTGTATGTTCTTACCTCGGCTATATGCGGTATGTCATACATCTCTGTAAGCGTACTGTCATCAAAATAAACCGGGTCCCTGGTGTAAATGAATTTATCCGTCGGGTAGAGCGGGAAGTAATCCACCTCATAATCGTATTTCAACAGGAACGGTTTTTCGGCGATTATAATAGTCGTACCGAATGTACTCACCAAAATCGAGACGGCAAGTATAAGGCTTACCGCAACCGTTCTGCCCATACTGAATTTGCGGCTGCGCTGCGAAAGGAGCTTTTCGGGCTTGAAAACGCGCACCGTTTTAATGCGTTTGGTCTTCATTTTTCTGTTGTATTCGGTATTCTTTACCGCAAGCATGGGGGAGGTCTTTGAGGCTTTGAGTAAAGGTATAAGCGAAGCCGCCGCAATGCACACCACACTTACCGCCGCGCTTAATGCAAGCGCCGAAATTTTCGGCACAAACACAAAGTTTTCGATATTACCTATGAGTATTTTTACACCGAAATATGAAATCAGCGTTGCGAGCGGTACGCACAAAAGTGATATCAAAAATGTTTCTCTGCCGAAGATTCTGATTATCTGCTTCTTTGTTGCGCCGACCGCGCGGTAAAGTCCCACCTGCGTTTTGCGCTGATTGAGTATGCTGTTGAATGCGTTTATAATGCCTATGCACGAGGCAATGCACATAACCACCGCAAGCGTCATAATCAATGATTGCGAGTTCGATATATCGCCGTAGCCGGGCACAAAATTTATTCCGAGCTCGGCGGTGAGTATGACGAATCTGTATCTGTACAGATCAGTATTTTCGCTGTAATAACTGTCGTGCAGTTTGTTATAGTACCTTTCCTGCGCCATACTGCCGCGTACGGCTGAGGGGAAATTAAAATAAAATCCGAAAAACTCCCTGCCGCCCGGCTCAATGCTTTCCTCTGCGCTGACTATCGCGGCTGGTAAATAGTAATTCATACCACCGTAAGAGGTTTCAAAATTCTTGCGCTTGTCTGCGGTTATGCCCGTAAGTGTGTAGGTTTTCTCGGTTGCGTTCTTGCAGAGTGCCGCACCGTCTGTTGCTTTAAGTTTAACGGTGAATTTTTCGCCTATGGCGGTAGTGAGCTTAAGGCGTGTGTAGGCATCCTTTTCGAGTGCGATTTCGCCTTTCTTTTCGGGCAGCCTGCCCTCAATCAAAGTGATGTCGTACAGTTCTTTTGCTCTTTCGTCGAATTTGGCGATATATGTACCTTTGTTTTCTGCTTTGTCGTTGAAAATATAGCCGATTTCTTCACTCCTGCCGCAGTTAAGTAACTTGCCGTCACGCGCCATGGAGCATATCGTATCTTCACTTTCGCCGTAAACTATGGCATCCTGTTTTCCGTAGCCTCTGTCCTTTAATTCATCCACCGAGGCATAGTACGAGGTTATAAAGAACATAGCACCCGAGGAGAATATCATGGCGAGCACCACGCCTATAATAAGCAGTACATACTGCTTTTTACGGTGCTTCAGGTTGCCGAGCGCAATGGAGTTAACGGTCAGCTTTTTCATTCTGCCACCGCCTTTGTGTCGGAAACAATGCGCCCGTCCTCAAGGCTTAAAATTCTGTCCGCCTGCTGCGCCACGTGCAAATCGTGCGTAACGAGTATAAGCGTAATGCCGAATTCCTTACTCACATATTTTAAAAGCGAAAGTACCTCCTTGCCGCTTTTGCCGTCAAGGTTGCCCGTAGGCTCATCGGCAAAAAGGATTGCAGGCTTGTTTGCGAGCGCACGCGCTATGGCTATGCGCTGCTGCTGACCGCCCGACATGGCAGAGGGCAGGTGATTGAGCCTGTCACCGATTCCGAGCACATCAACTGTTTTATTTATGTATTCCTCATCGATTTTCTTGCGGTCAAGCATAACCGGCAGCACGATGTTTTCGTATCCCGTAAGCTCGGAAACGAGGTTGTAGCTCTGGAATACAAAGCCGAATCTTCTTCTGCGCAGAATGGAAAGCTGATTGTCATTGTATTTCGCAAGGCTCTGCTCATTGTAAATGACCTCGCCCGAGGTGGGTGTTTCAAGGCTCGAAAGATTGTGCAGAAGCGTGGATTTACCCGAGCCGGAGGGGCCCGTGATCGCCACAAATTCGCCCTGCTCGAATTTGACGGAAATATCGTCTATCGCTTTGACCGTTCCGTCGCCGGAAATGTATTCTTTTGTGAGGTTCTTGCTTTCAAGTATGGTCACAAAACCACCGCCTTTCTTTGTGTGAAACCATTGTAAAATATCAACCTTACGATAAGGTGACTTTTACCTTAAGGTTTCGTAAGAAAAGCTTTCTTTGCCTTCAAATACGGGGAAACACATCGTAACCTTTAACCCGTCGCCCGTATTTTCGGCAAATACGGTGCCGTGGTGCTTTTCGGTGATTTCCTTGCTTATGGCAAGACCTATACCCGTGCTGTTAGGTGCGCAGTTTTCCGCTTTATAAAAGCGATTAAAGAGCATCGGCAGCTCGCTATCTGCAACACCGCCGCCGTTATCCTCGATTGTAACCAATACGCATTTTTCCGTTTCTTCGATATTTACGCATATTTTTCCGTCTGCGGCGGTATGCTCGCAGGCGTTTTTTATAATATTACCGACCGCCTCACCGAGCCAATCTCTGTCGCACCGCAGTACGGCGCTGCCGCTTACCGTAATACTCCTGTCGGGGTATATAGCCTTTAAATCCTCTGTAACGCCGTTTACCAAATCTTTGAGATCATTTTCCCTGAAATCCATAGTGTACGCATCGGATTTTATTTTTTGCAGGCGTAAGAGCTGACTGACAAGGCTTTCCATTTTATTTATCAGCTGCATTTCCTTTTCGGCGTATTCCGTATTGCTCTTGCTCTGTGCCATTTCGCAGTAAAGCTTTATTCCTGCAAGCGGCGTTTTGAGCTGATGCGAAACATCGGCAACAAAATCGGCATTCTGTCTGTTGTCGGCAATTCTGTTTTCTTTCTGCATTTCAAGCGAATATTCAAGGTCGCATATATCGTTATTAAGGCGCGAAAAATAGTTGTCGTTTACGCTGTAATCACTTTTTTTACCTTTTGTCAGGTAGTTCTCAATATTATTGCAAAGCGCATCAATTTCCTTTTTGCTTTTATAATGAAAAATCAGCAGAATAATGACCGCCGCAAGCAGTGCCGCGCAAATAACGGTTAAAACGGGAACGGTCATATTTCCGCCTCCCATCTGTAACCTATGCCTCGTACCGTCACAATTCGCTTGCCGCCGATTTTTTCGCGCAGGCGCGAGATATGCACCGAAAGGGTGTTGTCATCAATAAAATTGCCGTCATTATCCCAAATATTCGCAAGCAGACTGCTGCGTGTAACTATTGTGCCGTTGTTTTTGACAAGGCGAATAAGTATCTGGAATTCGGTGGGCGTAACATATATGTTTTCGCCGCTTCTCGTAACCGACATACTTTCGGCATCAATAACAATATCACCGAATATGTAGCGGCTTTTCTGCGTGCGCTTTAACAGCGAGCGTATGCGTGCAAGCAGCTCTTTTGTGCCGAACGGCTTTGTAACATAGTCGTCCGCGCCGGCATCAAGTCCGGCAACTATTTCGTTTTCATCGTCGCAGGCAGTAAGGAAGAGAATGGGGACGGCTTTTCCGGCTGACCGAATTTCGCGGCAAATATCAAGCCCGCTGCCGTCGGGCAGGCGAACATCAAGTATCACAAGGTCAAAAGCCGCCGTGCCGAGAAATGCCCTTGCCGTTCTCGCGTTTTCAGCCGCGGTAATTTTGCAGCCTTCGTTCACAAGCAGCTCTGTGAGCCCGTCGCGCAGAAAAGCATCGTCTTCAACAAGCAGAATATTTGCATTCATATCACCACCGCCTTAACTTCATTTTATCATATTTTCAATATTCGTGCAACTTTTCCTGTCTTACAATATCGTAAGGAAAATACAATATATATCGCATATCGTATTGTAAATGCGGCGCCGGTATGTTATACTCGTATGTAAACAGGGAGTGTAAGAGAAGGGGATGTGACCGATGTTTTCATTTTCATATATCTGGCCTATTGCGCTTGTTATATTATCCAATATTGTTTACAATATCTGTACCAAAAGCGTACCGAACAACGCAAATCCGTTTGCTTCGCTTACAATAACTTACCTTGTGGGCGCGGCGGTTTCGGCAATACTGTTCTTTTTGCTTGGCGATCAGCCGAACATATTCAAAGAATTAAGTAAAATGAACTGGTCATCGTTAGTTCTGGGTTTGGTAATAGTCGGTCTTGAAGCGGGGTATATTTACGCCTATAAAGCCGGCTGGCAGGTGAGCACAGCTTCCATTGTGCAAAGCTCGGTTCTTGCGGTGGCGCTTATAGTTGTGGGTGCGCTCGTCTACCGCGAAAATATCACCTGGAACAAAATCGTCGGCATAGCGGTATGTGCAGTCGGCCTTGTATTCATAAACATAAAGTGAAATTAAACAAAAGGGGCTGCGGCGGAGATTTTCCGTCGCAGCTCTTTTGTAAAGTTAAAAAGTTATTTCCGCCGCGGCAAAGCCGTACGGCTCAATCGCGGAAAGCGTAAGTATATTTTCATCAACTTTCCCTTCTGCACCGAATGTTTTGAAAGCTTTTATGTTGCCGTTAAGCTCAACTCTCGGTGTATAAATTTTGTCGGGGAAGAAGTTCCAAAGACCTACGCTTATTTTATTGCCGTCCGTTTTTGTGAGTATGTATAAATCGGGGTGCCCCGTACATGCCGCGGGCGGTTTTTTGCCGCTTAACCACTTCAGCGCATCAATTATCTGCTTTTGTCTCTCATAATTTCTGTAAACCGTTTCATCGGCATTGTAAACATCAAAAGCATATACCGCAAAGCGCAGACCGTCGGCGTTCTCGTACTTATAGAATACGGGTGTTTTTTCGCCGCCGCAGTCAATGTAACTGCCCACCTCGGCATTATCTTTAAGTGTGAGCTTATGCAGCTTTGTACCCGTAAGGCACGAGGTTATTTCTCCGCTTGCAAAATATTCTTTTGTTTCCATAGAGGCGGTGCCGTTTTCCGAAACAATGCCCGTGTCAATGCCTTTTTCATTTAAAAGCATCGCCGCGGCATAGTCTATGATTACGCCGTTTTTTAGTGCCTCGGGCGTGAGTGTGCGCGCATCCTCGCCGAATGCCGCGCCGGAGTATTCGTTGCCCTCATAAACAGTCGGTATGCTGTTTGCGGTCAGAAATCTCGCGGTAGAGCTGAAAGCAAGCTCCTGCGCCTTCGCGGGATTTTTACTGTCGGTGGGCATATTGAGGTCTGCGAATTTCCGCATACTGTCAAATACGCGCACGCCCACGGGCTTTTTGCCCGCAAACATTTCGTCAATTGCTTCATAAACTGGTAAATTTCTTATGTGCGCTTCGTTGTAGCCGCGTTCATACTCACAATCCGATGTGTAGTCAAATGAGTATTTCAGTATTCCGTCGGTGCAGCCCGCTGCGCGTAAAACTTCGTCAAACCCCTCAAGGTATGCCGCGGGTACGCGGTAACGCGGGCGGGGATAGGTGTCGCCCTCGGAATATATTTCTGTGTTCTTATCCTCGCGCCTGCTCGCTTCAAGCCTTTCCTGCTCTATAACATAACTGAGGCGCGAATGTCCCCACGCGTTTAAGGCGGTCCAATACGGCGCACCTATAAGGCGGTAAAAGGGCTTTGTGTTTCCGGCAAGTATGCGCGCAAGTCTGTCGGGTGTGGTGCCGTCAATATCCCACGAGGTTATGCAAGCGCAGAAACCGAGCCTTACCGCAGGATTTACCAAGTCAACGGCGTTACGGCATTTCTTTGCAAATTCTTCAAAAACCGCGCCGTTCACCGCAATAAAAGCATCGCGGTATTTGTTTTTACCGCCGCTCATAATAGCATTTGCCACGGCTTCGCGGCTCATATCTTCACCGAGATATGCGCGGATTCCGTTTAGGTGATTTTCACAAAGGCAGCCGAAGCCGATATCAAGAAAACCGTAGCGATAGTCGTCGTCAAACTGAATAATGTCAACGCCGGTCGCCGCACAATCCTTTAAAAATGCGCACATCTCTGCGCAGTAGGCTTCGTCTGTGGGGCAGACCGATTCCTTACTTACCTTGCCGTCCGGCGAAACCATACGTACAAAGTCATTTTCAAGCGTGTTCAGAAATGTCCAGAGCCACGCACCGACTTCAAACCCGAACTGCTTTAAGTATTTAACATTTTCTTTTAGACAGTCAAGCTCCGTCTGCCGCTTTTCGCCGCTTGTTGAGTTGCTTTCAAGTGCCAGAAAAACGCGCTTTACGCCCATTTTCAGCATTGTTTCAACAGTCTTTTCGCGGTTCATGTGGCGGCTGAAGCTGACATTCATAATCGGAACGGAAAGAATATAATCGTTATTCATAAACACACCTTAAAACAGCTCGTTTATATCGCATTTTTCGCCGAGCCACTGCTTACGCACATTTTCGTAAACCTCATCGGGATGAGGCGGCAGTTTGTATGTGGTAACGGGCATAAGCTGGTCGCCCGCAACCTCGGGTGTGCAGCAGCCGTTGTCGTTTCTGTATCTGTCGCGCACTTCTTTGATTCTGAAATCGGGTACCTCCATAGGCATATTGCCGGCAAGTACCGAGCGCCACGCCATAAGACCGCAAAGTCCCATATCGCAGGCGGTGTAAATGTCTATTGCCCATTTGCCGTCGGGGTTACCGAGTATTTTTTCAACAAAGAAATGTGTGGTGTAGAAGTCAGAGCCGCCGTGACCTTCGGCTTTAACTTCGATTTCGCTGCCGATATTGTTTTCGGGGTCGTATTTTACCCAATCGCCCCGGCAGAGCTTCGCGCCCTCGCGGTACATATTGAATTCTTCTTCGTTGTATCTCTTGGACTCCATCATACCCTTTGTGCCGTAAATCTGGTAGTTTATGCTGCCCGGCTCGCGCTTGAGTCCGCCGTGAATACTGCGGCATACTGCGCCGTTTTCAAGGGTTATCATCTCAATACCCGCGCTGCGTGTAACGCCCACTCTGCGCTGTTTTTCCTCGCAGTTCGGGTTGGTTTCAAAGCCCACTACTTTAACGGGGCGTAAGCCGGTGATGGCAATAAGCGGACCGCACGAATGTGTGCAGTAAAAGGTCGCAAACAGACGGTTGCGCCAGTGGTCCTTTTCGCCGTATGTGATTTCGTGCCAGATGCTTGAGCAGTCGTGAATATACTCGCCCTCGGCATACTGTACCTCGCCCACATCGCCGGCGGCATACCTTTTGCGCATTTCAAACGGAGCCTTCATATAGCAGTAATTCTCAGCGTATGTATAGATAAGCCCCGTTCTTTCCACCGTGTCAACAAGCTCTGCGAGCTGTGCCGGAGTTTCGGCAGGCAAAACCTCGCTCATAACGTGCTTGCCTGCGTTCAGGCATTTAATAGCGTAAATTGCGTGCTCGTGTGCGTAATTTGCAAGCACAACCGCATCCATATCGTGTTTTATAAAATTTTCAAAATCGGTGTAAACCGCAACAGTTATATTGTGTTCTTCGGCGGCTTTTGTGACCTTGTCGAGCAGGGGAGTGTATTTATCGCAAACCGCAACAAGCTCTGCATGGGGGTGATTGAGGAGTTGATCTATCATAGTAAATCCTCTGTGACCGCCGAATACGCCTATTTTTACTTTCTTATCCATAATAAAAGCTCCTTTATGCAAGTTTAGTGAACATTTCAAGTATGCGCTTTACGCAAAGCTCAAGGTCTGCTCTTGTGATTCTGCCGTCGTCAAGACCTTTCTGCAAATCGTCGGGGTAGCCGCAGTGCATCTTCATATCGTTGCCTGCCTTTACCTCTTTTACCGGGTCATTTTTTACGCCCCAATCAGTAACGACCATACCCTTAAAGCCCCACTCGTTTCTGAGTATGCCCGTAAGCAGCTCGTAGCTTTCGGAGGTGTGCTGACCGTTTATGAGGTTGTACGATGACATAATGCACCACGGGTCAGCCTCTTTAACGCATATTTCAAAGCCTTTGAGGTATATCTCGCGCAGAGCGCGCTCCGAAAGGCGCGAGTCGCAGGCAAAACGGTTCGGCTCCTTGTTGTTGCAGGCAAAGTGCTTTAACGAAACGGCGATTTTTTCGGATTGTATGCCGCGTATTTCTGCCGCCGCCATTTTACCCGCAAGCAGCGGATCCTCCGAAAAATACTCGAAATTTCTGCCGCAAAGGGGATTGCGGTGAATATTAAGCGCAGGCGCGAGCCAAATGCCTATATTGTTCTCGCGGATTTCAGCCGCGGCAGCCGCACCGACCTCATAAACAAGCTCCTCATCCCAGGTCGCCGCGAGTAAGGTCGCGCAGGGCCAAGCGGTAGTGGGTATGCCCGTTTCGGTGTTGAGGCGCAGACCCGCGGGGCCGTCTGCCGTGGGAATTGCGGGAATGCCGAGGCGCCTGATGCCGCCGAAGCAGCCGGTATTTGCAACGCCCGTGGGCGGCTGACCGCCTACAAAATACTTCAATTCATCTATGGTGAACTGAGCAATGAATTCGTCCATAGCGATATCTTCATAAACTCTGTCGAACATTGCGGGCTTTTCGGGTGCTTTTGTTCCCGTCGGCTCGTTGGTGCCGTAAAAATATTCGCTTTCGCCCGTAGTAAGTTTTTCGTAGCTGCCGTCTGCGAGCATCCTTTTTTCAAGCTTAAACGGCTTGCACCAATTCTTCAGCTGTTCTGTGACGGTATCTTCCTTAACAATATAGACAAAGTCAAGTTTCTTTGTGTTTTCTGAGGAATTACCCAAATAAAATTCATATTCGCCCTTTTCGAGTATGTATGCGGATTTTTGTATTTTGCCCGTATCGTCAAAGCTTGCCATTGAATTTACATCGAAGCTGATTGCGATTGTTTCGGCTTCACCGGGCGCGAGCAGCTTTGTCTTTTTGAAGCCGCCGAGCACCTTGGCGGGCTTGCCGAGCTTGCCCTGCGGTGCGGAATAATAGAGCTGCACGACCTCTTTGCCTGCGGTTTTGCCGATATTTCTTACCGTGCATACCGCAACTATTTTTCCGTCGCTTTCGCCGCAGAATGCTCCGCTTATGTCAAACTGAGTGTATGAAAGACCGTAGCCGAACGGATAGCGTACACAGTCCTTTTTGCCGTTTACCGTGCCGAAATAACGGTAGCCTACATAAATATCCTCGCTGTAATCCACATAGTCAAAGCTTGCTTCATAATCGGCTTTGCTCGGGTAAAAATCATAATTCTTAACGAGTGTATCGGGGAGCTTGCCGGAGGGGTTTACATCGCCGCAAAGTATATCTGCAACGGCGCCGCCGCCCTCCATACCTGCCTGCCAGCCCATAAGCACGGCTTGAATTTTCGGGTTTTCGGCAAAATATTCACAGTCAAGCACCGCGCCCGCATTAAGAACGATAACTACCTTTTTGAAAAGCGCGGTTACTCTGTCGATAATGCTCTTTTCGGTTTCGGAGAGTATGTAGTCGCCGCCGAGCACGCGTCTGTCGGTACCCTCGGCTGAAAATCTGCCTATTGAAATAATCGCAGTATCGGCAAATGCCGCGGCATCGGCAATCTGTTTGTCGGAAATCTCGGCTTCCTTTACGAACATACTCTGGAATGTGTCGTAGGTCATATCGTCACGCTTCTGACAGAAAGCCATATTGTTTACAATATCCCAGGTCGCATCTATCTGCTTCTGCGTGGGCACATTCTTCTGTGCTTCTTTTACATATTCCTTGTAAAAATCAATAAGCGGCATATAAATGCTCACTTTACCCTCGGCGGCTTTTTCGTTCATACCGTCAAAAATACTGCGTATATACGGGCAGTTCACATCACCGCTGCCGCCACCGCCTTTGACGTATTCAATAGTCGTTTTGCCGAAAAGCGCGACCTTTTCGCCGTTTGCAAGCGGCAGAGCTTCGTCCGTGTTTTTAAGCAGTACGGCACCGTCGGCTGCCGCCCTGCGCGAAAGCGCGATATGCTCCTTCGAGGCGGTAACGCATCTGCCGTCCTTGCCGAGCGGCTTGCAGGGCTGAAAGTTGAATCTTGCATATTTTTCCATATATGTTTCCTCCGAAAAGAGTTATATAATACTGATAACTGCGTAATCCTGCGCTTCGACAGCTTCCTTGAGAATGTTGTCGGCAACATCCTTTGTAAGCGTGACTACCGCGGTGCCGTCCTCGAAATTTGCAGCCGCGCTTTCAACGCCGTCAAGTGCTTCGAGCGCTTTTTTCACGTGCGCTTCGCAGTGGCGGCACATCATACCGTCTATTTTCAGTGTTTTAGTCAATGTTTTTTCCTCCGTTTCGGCATTTATTTCTTCAATAACCGATGCGAGTACGCCGTTTTCAACGGGCTTGTGCGTTTCGGCTTTGTTATTTTTCGTGTTTGCCTTAAATAAATTCAAACGCAGCGCATTACATACAACGCAGAGGCTCGAAAGGCTCATAGCCGCCGCGGCAATCATCGGGTTAAGCTCCCAACCGAAAATGCCAACATAGCAGCCTGCCGCAAGCGGAATGCACAGCGCATTGTAGAAAAATGCCCAGAACAGATTTTCGCGTATGTTTTTGAGCGTTTGGCGCGAAAGGCGTATAGCGGCGCAAACATCGGTAAGGCGGCTGTTCATAAGCACCACATCGGCTGAGTCGACTGCAATATCCGCGCCCGCGCCTATGGCAATGCCCGTATCTGCGGCGGTGAGTGCAGGCGCATCGTTTATGCCGTCACCGACCATTGCGACCTTGCCGAGAGATTTTAATTTTTCTATGACTGCCGCTTTGCCGTTCGGCAAGATACCCGCAACAATATGCTCAATGCCCGTTTCTTTTGCCATAGCCTCGGCGGTGCACTTGTTGTCACCCGTGAGCATTACAACACTTATGCCCATATCTTTAAGTGCTTTAACGGCTTCGGCACTGTCGGGTTTAACGGTATCTGCAACCGAAATAATGCCGAGCAGCTTGCCGTTTTTTTCAAAAAGGAGGGGAGTGCAGCCGCTTTCGGCTTCGCTTTGTGCGAGTTCGGGCATATATTTACCGTTGATTTTTGACGATATGAATTTTACCGAGCCGCATCGGATTTCATCGCCTGCGATTTTGCCGCACAGACCTTTGCCTGCAATCACCTTAAAATCGGTGACATCTTCGGCAATTAAACCTCTGCTTTCGGCTTCACTTACGATCGCGCGTGAAAGCGGATGTTCACTTTTGATTTCAAGCGAATATGCGGCTTTGAGGAAATCATTTTCGGTAATATCCTCACTTGGAATGATTTTCGTCACCTGCGGCTCGCCCGTGGTTACCGTTCCGGTTTTATCGAGCACCGCAATTTTAATTTTGCCCGTTTCTTCAAGCGATACCGCGGTTTTGAAAAGTATGCCGTGCTTTGCGCCCACGCCGCTGCCTGCCATAACGGCAACCGGCGTTGCAAGCCCGAGTGCACACGGGCAGCTTATTACAAGCACCGAAATCGCCCTTGCGAGCGCATAGTCAAATCCTTTGCCGAGTAAGAGCCACACAGCAAGCGTGACTGCGGCAATACCCGTAACCGCAGGCACGAACACACCTGCGACCTTGTCGGCTGTTTTGGCTATGGGTGCTTTTGCGGCGGCGGTGTCGCTCACCGTTTTTATAATTTGCGCAAGCGTGGTATCGCTGCCGATTCTTTCGGCGCGGCATTTTATAAAGCCTGTTTTGTTTATTGTTGCGGCAAAAACGGAGTCACCCTCCGATTTGTCGGCGGGTATGCTTTCACCCGTCAGCGCGGATTCGTCGATTGCCGCACTGCCCTCGGTTATGACCGCATCGGCAGGTATGCTTTCACCGGGGCGCACCGTGAAAATATCGCCCGCTTTCAGTTCGTCGGCGGGTATCGTTATTTCCGCGCCGCCGCGGATTACCGCTGCGGTTTTCGGCGCAAGGCTTATAAGCGATTTGAGTGCATCGGTGGTTTTTCCCTTACTGCGCGCTTCAAGCATTTTGCCGACGGTTATAAGCACAAGTATCATTGCCGCCGACTCAAAATACAGCTTGCCGTAAAGCTCCGCAGAGCCGTTGATGATCTTAATAAGAGTGTAAACACTCCACAAAAACGATACTCCCGAGCCGAGCGCAACGAGCGTGTCCATATTCGGTGCGCCGTGCAGTACGCTTTTTGCGCCCGAAATAAAGAATTTTCTGTTTATAACGATTATAACTGCCGCAAGCACGAGCTGTATAATGCCGAGTGCTGCATAATTACCGCTTATAAACCGCGGCAGGGGGAGCGAGAGCATACCGTGCCCCATAGTGATATATAAAAGCACGGTTAAAAAACCGATGCTTGCAAGCAGCCGCTTCTTCAAAACCGGCGTTTCGCGGTCGGTGAGCGCATCTGCCGAAATGCCGCTTTCGGTGTTCGGCTTTGCGCCGTAGCCTGCATCATTTACGGCATTTATAATATCGCTTTCGGCGGCGGTGCCGTCAACGGTCATACTGTTTGTAAGTAAGTTCACCGAGCAGGCGGTAACACCGCATACACCGCTGACCGCTTTTTCAATTCGTGCAGCACACGCCGCACACGACATACCCGTAACGCTGTATTGCTTCATTAGTTATCTTTTTTCCAATCGGTATAGGCTTCGGCATAATTTGTTTTGAAAGCCTCTATGTTAAGTTCGTTTATAGTCTGCCACCATTCGGGGTAGTCGCCGAGATTTGAAAACACCTTTATGCCTCTGTCATTAAGGTATTTTACATCATCTTCCGTAAACCATTGGTCATTAAGACCGACCTCGTAAAGCGAAGCATCCTCAACAAATGCAACGGCTTCGGGTGTGAGCCTGCGCAGATTTGCGCCCAGACGGAGCCAGTCGGGCTTGCCGTGCTCTTTTATAAGCGAGTTTATTTCGGTGTTTGTGGGCGTGTTGCCCGAAAAGAAAATGTACCTTGCGCGGTTGGGGGAGTTCTTTACTATTTCATACATCGGCATAACAAGACCGTCCGAGCAGAGCTCGACTTCAACCGTAATATCCGCATTTACCGCGGCATACCATCTGTCGAATTCGGCAAAGGTCATTATGTGCGCAATGCGTCTGTCGATTTCCTTTGCGGCGGCGACCTCTTCGGGTGTGTAAACCGCGACAGAGCCGAGATTTTCGCTATAAGGCACGGGCGGAGCGTATGGCAGAAGATTTCCGGCATAGGGGATATCAGCCGCCTGAATTTCGGCAGCGGTAAGCTCACAGATTTTGCCGGGCTGTGCGCCCTGCGTAAGCCTTGCAAGCGTCTGGTCGTGCACGACCATCGGTATACCGTCTTTTGAAAGCCTTACATCAAGCTCTATGCCCTCACAGCCGAATACCACGGCTGCTTCAAAAGCACCGAGTGTGTTTTCGGGAGCATGCTGGCAAAGACCGCGGTGCGCGAATCTCATCGGAATCTGTTTTTTCATAACATTATCTCCTTATATCGGTATTTATATAAATATACCCCTTTTGAATAATACAATCAACAGTTTTGCATTATTTTTGTGGATTTTTTGTCTGTGCGGTGTTAGAATATAATAAACCAACAAAAAGGGGGGGCGGCGTAATGAAAACCGCGGCAGTTTGTGATTCTATAACCGATTTCGGCAGAGTTTACGGCGATGAGGTAATCGAATACCTGTGCAATAATGCAGGCTTTGACGGCGCTTGTTATACAAAGGAGCAGGTGCTCTGTGATACCGCAAATTTCTGCGATACCGAATACATTTTTTCAACCTGGGGGATGCCTGTATTCAGTATGGATGAAATCCGCAATGTTTTCCCGTCGCTGAAATGCGTTTTTTATGCCGCAGGAACGGTGCAGAAATTTGCGCGCCCGTTCCTTAACTGCGGCGTAAAGGTCTTTTCGGCGTGGGCGGCAAATGCCGTTCCCGTGGCGGAATACACAGTTGCGCAGATAGTGCTTGCAAACAAGGGCTTTTTTAAGTCCTCTGCACTCGCAAGTGTCGGCAGACGCGATGAAGCCAAAGCCGAGTTCGGTAATTACCCCGGCAATTACGGCGCCAAGGTCGGCATAATCGGCGCGGGTATGATAGGTAAGCTCGTCATTAAAAGGCTTAAAGATTATGATATGAGCGTGCTTGTGTTCGACCCGTTTCTGCCCGATGATACCGCGGCGCAGCTCGGCGCGGAAAAAACAACGCTTGAACGCGTGTTTTCGGAATGTGATGTTATTTCAAATCACCTTGCGAATAATGAGCAAACAAGGGGAATGCTCAACGGCGCTCTTTTTGAAAGAATGAAGCCGTATTCCACATTCTTAAACACGGGCAGGGGAGCGCAGGTAGTCGAAGCCGACCTTATAAAAACGCTTGAAAACCGCCCCGATATTACCGCAATACTTGATGTTACCGACCCCGAGCCGCCCGAAAGCGGCAGTAAATTTTACACCTTGCCCAACTGCATACTCACACCGCATATCGCCGGCAGCAGCGGCAGCGAGGTCAAAAGAATGTCCGTTTGTATGCTTGAAGAATTCAAAAAATATGTGAACGGCGAAAAGACCGAGTATGAAGTTACCAGAAAGATGTTGGAAACAATGGCTTAATAGGTATGAAACAAGCGCAGGAACGCTGTTCCTGCGCTTGTATAAGCCGATTTTTACTCTGCACAATCAGATTATGTCTTTTGTTATAACAAAATCAAAAACAGTAGAGTTTGAATATTTTTCTGTTTTTATGGTGATTTTCCTTTCATCAAACATTACACAATACCGCCGTCGCAGATTTCGATAATTCTGCCGCAGCTTTTTGCAATTTCTTTATCGTGTGTAATGATTATTACCGTTTTGCCTTTAGAATGCAATTCTTTAAATAAATCAAGTATTTCTTCTCCGGTTTTTGAATCAAGTGCGCCCGTCGGTTCATCGGCTAAAATAATATCCGGGTTGTTTACGATTGCCCTGGCAATTGCAACGCGTTGTTTTTGACCGCCGGAAAGCTTGGTAACATTTCTGTTGCTTAATTCCTCGATTCCCACAGCTTTAAGAGCTTTTTCGACCAGCATTTTGCGTTCTTTTTTTGTGTTCCTGCAAAAATACAAAGGGAGCTCTGTATTTTCAAAGACCGTAAAATCCGGAATCAGTGCAAAATCCTGAAATACCGTACCTATTTGTTCGTTTCGTATTTTTGCTTTTTCAAAATCACTTTTATTTGATACAAGTGTGCCGTTTAATAAGTATTCGCCGGTCTCAAATGTTTCAGAGCAGGCGATAATATGCAAAAGTGTTGATTTACCTGCTCCGGATTTACCCACGATGGCAACGAGCTCGCCTTTTTCTATATTTACGGAAATGTTTTTCAGCGCTTCAACCGCATTTTCTTTTCCGTAATTGTAAGTTTTGCTGACATTTTTTAATGTTATCATAAATCCTCCTATTGCAAAAGCAGCTGCCGCATTGAATTGTTTTTAAATGACAACAGTACAAAAGTAAATGAAAATACAAAGAACAGCAAAAATACCGCCAGCATAACAAAGACCGTGTCGGCATTGATAAATGAAAAGTAAGCCTTTACCGGTTCAAAGACATACGAAGAAAGCACGAGCAGAAGTGTAGGTATCAATGCCGATGTTTCCAAAATAAACACATAGGCAAATAAAATCCCTTTAAGCTTTCTGCGGGAGCATCCCAGTATTGAATACAGTGCAAAAGTTTTAATATTTGCCGACATATTCAGCAGCGAAACACCGCAGAATCCCACAAGAGCAATAAGGCTGATAAACACAATATCGGGTAATCTGATTTTTAAAGAGTCGTGTATTCCTTTATCCGTTTCCGCTATTATAGCCGTAATATCGGACACATTGCCGTAACGCTCCAAAATCTTTATGTTGCTTTCAATATCCGCTTCTGTCAGCGAAGAATCAAAGAATACAAAATAATTGATCGGTTCAGCGATTATTTCCGGCTGTACTGAAAGCTTTTTTAAATCATCAGTACAAAAAACACCTGAAATGTATGTACCTTTTTCGCTTTTTTGGTATTCACTCAAAAGCGTAGAAGCATCGGGCACAGTTGAGGTTGAAGATGTAGTTGGAGCAAAAAACGGTGATTCGGCAATACCTGCAACAAGTAACTCAATGCTCGATTCATTGCCGTTAACATCTGTAAAAGTAACGGGGATTTTTTCACCGACCTTATACGCTTTGCAATCGGTAATAAACCGTACAGTACCATCAGGTGCGGTATTCAAAAATCCGCCCTTTTTCATCGGAATTTTCAGGTTTTTCAGCAGTATCTCGTCAAATCCGAAAACATTGAACATTTCGCCGCTGTTCGCAGTTGCAAACAACTGTATTTGAGAAACAAATGTCGTATTGCCCGCAAGCTCGTTTGAAACGGTGACGGTATTGAAATCCTTATACTGCATTGCCGTACGCGGTTCATCAGTGCCCATTCTGATTTCACGCTCATTGATACCTTGAAAAAACGCACAATGTGTATCTTCAAGACCTTTTATAATATTCTTTTGGTAAAATATTCCGTTTATTTCAGAAACCAATGAACATCCTATAACGAAAACCGTCAACATTTGAAGTATAACCAAAAAATGCATAAACGCATTTTTATACATTAACCTGAAAGCTAATTTTATGTTCTTCAACTTATTCCCACCTTTTATCACTCAAATCCGCATTGCAGTTTTTTATTAAAACAGGAATAATTATAACCGAACACAAAGCCGGAAATGCTATTGCCGGAATAACAAATGATGCTGCGGAACAGTGAGCATTGCCGAAAAGCAACGGTACAGTAACATATTTAGATAATACAGTTGCAGCACAAACGGAAAACAAGGTATAAATCAGATATTCTGAAAGCGTCAAAACAAATACCTTTAACTTTGTTGCTCCGCACAGGCGTGCAATTATATATGTCTTTTTTCGTTTTGTAAGAACATAGCGAAATATAAATAAAATATTTACTACCGTTAAAAAGGACAGCGCGACCGTCAGAAGCAGCTGGGAGGATAATCGCTGTTCTGTTTCGGCGCTTCTCGGAGCAGGCTCGGCAATAGATGCCGATGGAAACAGCGTTTGCAAATATTTTGTGAAATTCACTTTTTCGCTCTGCTTAGGCAGATGCGAAAAAACAACATTTATTCTGTTTATGTAAAAAGTATCATCAACAGCATCAATCGGTATTTCGTTGTAAGCAACATTTGTGCGCATTCCCACAACTTTAAATGTCCGGCCGTTGAATACCGATATTCCGTTAAGCTCCGCAGAACTTGAAATTTCGCTATCGGTACTTGCAATCACCTCATCGACTGAAGAAAACTCCGTTCCGTAATTTACCACCTTGTTTTGACCGAAATAATACGCACGAAGATTGCCGTTGAATATATCGACCGAAACCGCCGCAAGGTCTTCAGGATTATATTCTGCAAGCGATTCAACGGCATCGGATATATCTGAAATTACAGTATCGTTTTCGAATTCCACCGTAAATAAGGTTGCGTTTTCAACATATATCAATCTGTCATTTTGTTGTTTCTCATTGCCGAGAAATGCATACTGAGTAAAAACCAAAGCAAGAACTTGCAGCATGATGAACACTGCAAACAGCGGTTTCTGAAAGCGAATAAAGCTTTTTATGCTTGTAAATACCATATGTTTCACCAGCTTGCCCGATAATAATAATTTTTCAGCTCTTTTTTCTCAATCTTACAACGGCAAAAATAACCGCAGCCGCAAGCACTACCGCCGACAGTGCAAATAATGCCGCAGCCATCGGCAGAGCCTTGCCGGCGCTGCCGATGTTTAATAAGCGGAATTCAGACATATCGGAATGCAAATCAAAAAGCCCCAATTTCATTGTGCTGATTATTGCGTTGTGCTTCAAAGCCGTATCTGTGACCGCTTTGGCTGAATCGCTTGAGCTTCTTACCATAATCACATCGGCGGTATAGGCAAAATCTCTTTCCTCCGGCAACAGATTTGAATTGCAGCTGTAAAGATTGGAAAGATCTGTGTAGTAAATCATTTCGCCGTTAAACACCCGGTTATATGTTTCCGCAACGCCGTAATCACTGCTGCGGGCATGCCTTTCGTAGTAGGGGAGGAAAATACCTTTATCCGCAATGCCCACAACGGTTGCCTTTACAACTACAAGATTTTCATTTTCATCAAGAGCATCCAAGCTCATAAAGAAAGTATCGCCGACCGAAAGTCCGAGCCCGTTTGTTACCATAACCTCAACTGTGCTGCCGGCTGTTTGTTTATGTGTATAATCGGGGTATCTGCCGTCCTTGCAATTCAGGTAATCATCTTCTGCAAGCATTTGCGGCAGTTCATAACTGCCCACATTAAGCGAACTGTCATCCCAAAGTGATTCACGATTATTTACGGGGATGCAGTCGGCATTTTTCACTTTAAGCGTGCGGGCATTATATGTTGTGCGCCCGGCGGCGGTTTGCATAACGGTTTCGTAATCAAGTTTATCAACACCGCAATAAATGCCGCTTATTAAATCGGTGTTTGTGTTAAACCGGAATATTTGCACATCATTAAGCGTTTCGGTTTCCGTTAAAAATTCCCGTGCATCTTTTGCACCGTTGCTGCCGTAAAACACATAAAAGCTCAGCCGTTGATTTTCACGGTGAAGATCTTTTTTTGTATAATTGATTAACTCATTATATTGCTTGTTTTCGGTGAGCAGCCCTGTACCGAGCTTTACGGGATAAGCTGTCAATAACAGTGCTGCTATAATAATTGCAATTGACGAGAATAATTTTTTCATATCCATACATCCTAATCGTGTTTTTTTCTTTAATATACATATTTTTATTTTGAAATCAAGCAGCTTTTGAATTTCATTGCGAAACGCACAATGCACTTACTGATAGTTTCTTGTGTGGATTCTCGTATTGCTGCTGTACGGATCCGGTGCACCGACCTCGTGTCTGACGCAAACAGGTGTATAAGAAGCTGCGGGGCTTACAGAAGCCTCTGTCGGATAGAATACACCGCTTGAGGTTTTAAGGTCAGTCTTGGTTGCTCCTGATGAATCACGCTCATAAACATACGCTTCTTTATATCCGTTAGAGTTTGCAGAAGCCGTAAGCTTTGTTTTAGCTATATTTGTGTTTAGGCATGAAAATGTTCCTGCTAAATAGCTATCGGCGGAACATGAAAAAGAGCCTGAATGACTGCATATTCCGGTAGATGTTGTCCTGTAGCATGTGCTGCAGTTAACATATGATGCTCTGACATCCTCTTCGCGCCGGTCAGTAATACTATCCATTGCTAATACAGTTATTAACAAACTCGGTGCAGCAATAGCAAATACCAATATGAACATTTTCTTTTCCGGAATTCAAGGTGATAACACCTTTCAATTACACAGTGCCAAAAAAGGAGGTGAAAGTTACATAAATGTGAAATTTATTTTATTTTAGTGCGGGATAAGGCGATTTTTAAGAGGGTATCAACGGAAATGTCTTCGGCATTGTAAGCCAGTATAACATTGACATAGTTGCCGGTTGACCACATCAGCGTGGTTGAGTCCTCATTTATACAGTAATATCCGATTGCATCGTTTACCGGCACTTCGCCCGTTTCTGCATTTTCGGAGTTTACGAATATACCGAGACTGCTGTTCTTTTTATAGGTGTCTATTGTTAACAGCAAATCATTATTGTGGTATTCGAGAAGTTGAGAACGCTTGTTTCGTTCTTCCGAGGTCAGGACATATCCCTCGGGAATATAAGTGTACTCGGCAAATAAATAATCATCATTATCTTTAAATTTATAAAAAGTAAAGAATGTTCCTATATCGGTTATTTCGCCGAAAAATCCTCTTTCATTTTCAAATGACCAGCATGTTGCCGTCAACAGGATTGCTATGAGCGCCGCAACGAGTACCGCCTTTATTGTTTGCTTTAAATTGTATTTTTTTGTGAAAGCGGCAAAATCATAAACAGCCGTTTCGGAATAATTCTTATCAAGTGATTTCAAAAACGCCTTAATGCGTTTTTTGCTCTTTCTATTTAAAGCAATACCGCTCATTTCGTCAAGCTTGCAAATGAGTTCGTCAAGCAGTTGGTTTTCAGCCTCCGAACAGGCGGAAATCAATAATTCATCACTTATCATAGCCGTGTTCCTTTACATTGGTTTCTATCATTTTTCTGGCTCTGAAAATCCGTTGCTTTACAAGGTTTTCGGATATTCCGAGCTGCTGTGATATTTCAAACAAAGTATAGCCGTACGCATACTTCATTATCAGAGGAATTTTATATTTATCATCGAGCAATTTTATTGTATTTACGACCTCTTTAAAATCATATTCAAAGCAGTCGGAATCGCTTTGCATACCGTCGCCAAGCTCAATATCATCTTCAAGCGAAACGGTCTGTGCGCCGTTGAGGTTATTGATTTTAATTGCACACCTTATGCAAATCGTGATTATGTATTTTCTTTGCTTTTCATCGGGCAGTGTTTTGAATATATTGTAGGATTTTGCAAGTCCTATAAAAGTTTCCTGCAAGCAGTCGCAGCAAAAGTCTTTGTTATACAGGTAATGTGCGGCTGTTTTCAGTATTGTTTGCTCGTATTTATAATAAACATCGGTAAATGTCCTCTCATCTTCTTCAGAATCCAGAAATTGTGTATATAAAGTAAGCATTTTCGGTCCCCCGTAAAATAGTAAACGCATACATATATGCAGTGTTGCGGAAAATTAAAAAAGTTACACGGTTTTTGAAAAATTTAAACTCACGCTCTGTAAATTTCGATTTACAGAGCGTGCTGCATTTCTCAGTATCTCACCCAGACTCTCATATCGCTTTCGCCGCGGTTTGCCTTTTCGGGCTTTGTTATTCAAGGCACAGAACTGTCGCCTTGTATTTAACTTCTCAGTTATTTTTGTTTTCTTTTTCGATAATCTCTTTCAACTCACAAATTTGTTTGTTAAGTAAATCCGCGCGCTTTTCGCTGCGATAATCACTGAACCAAATATAAACAGCGCAGAACATAATAACCGCAACATACAACTCAGCGCTCAAAAAGAAATAAACTGTTCCGAAAATCAAAGCGAGAATAAGGAAAAATAAACCTACTGCCTGATAGTTTTTCATAATAACCTCCGATTATCTTTATTCTTCCGCCGGTGATGTCGTTGCGCCGTCATAAATATCCGTTCCCGGCACGGCGGTGGTGAGGTCGTTTACCGTGCTCGGTTCGTAATTGAGCCATTCCATCCAGTTAACAAAATCAACAAATGTCTTCCCAACGGTATTGTGCAAATCTTTTTTCAGCGCGCTGTTCAGCGGTTCGAGTACACCGATGTATTCTTCGCCATTTCGCTTACCCGTGATCTTTATTATGCCGTCTTTACCGTTGACTGTACTGAAAACACTTTCGCCGTCGATTTTTTCTTCCGTTTCACGCAAAAAAACAAAATAATCCGAATTGTTTTCAAGAGGATTGTACCCGTCAAAGCGAATCGTTATAAATTCGCCGAATTCATCAAAAAAGTCACGCTTATAACAGGTACCTGTGACCTTCCAATAATAATTATTGTTCTTTTCAACACATTCAACATTTTCCGCCGGAAGAGGGGTTTCCTGTAAATCGGTTGAGTACGGGTTTGTGCTGATTTGTATAATTAAATCGGCATTTTCACGCAGGTAATTCATATCTATCGGGCTTCCGTCGGGGGTGGTGCCCTCCGTTTTACCCGAACACGATGAAAAAACGAGGATAACCGTTACAAGTAATGCGAGTTTTGCGAAAGATTTATGTATCATAAAACTCCTCCTTTGACTTAATAAACCAAACTCAAATGTTGCAAATCAATTGCTGTTGGAGCGGTAAGGCCCCAATAAAAATAAGTGTCGCAATTGATTACCATAATTGATCGACCGGCAACTATATGGTGAGAATTATATCCAAGAGCATGTCCCATTTCATGAGAAAAAACACCTTGCCATTGAGTGGCAGTATAATTCGATGTTTTTGTACCTGTTGCGCCGAGGTAGTCGGTGCTGTCGGCGTTTATGAAGCGGCATATCTGCGGGTCGTAGTAACGGCTCTGCAGGTAGTACATACCTATGTCGTCATCGTAGCAATAGCCGCGGTAGGTGAACGGGTTCACATTGTAAAGCGAAACGGCAAGCTGCATATTCTGCATACTTGATGCGCCGAATGAAACCGCTCCCCACGCATCGTATGTATAAGTCATTACAATTTCGCCGCTGTCGCTCACAAGCGCCGTTACATCGCCCTGCATCTTTTTTCAAGCCGATTTTCACTCTGTGCAATCAGATTATGTCTTTTGTTATAACAAAATCAAAAACAACAGAGTTTGAATATTTTTCTGTTTTTCCGGTTTCGGGATTAACGACCTCACCGGTATATTCAAAGGTAGTTTTACCGCCTTCAAAGGTAACATTTGTTTCTATGTGTCCTTCGTCGTATTTTTCTGCTATGCTCCTAAATTCTTTATCACATTCCGTTACGATTTGTTTACTGCGTTCTTCAATGTATTCGGGCACAGGCAGATTAAACCATCCTCCGCCGCTTACCAAAACCGGTTCAATATATAATTTTGAGTCAGTTGCCGGTTTGCCTATGCCTATGCTGAGTTTGGGTGAATTGTAGAGGAAAACTAACAGACCTGCCAGCAATACAACTACTGCCACAATAACTATAATGACTTTTTTCATAATTATTTATCCTTTCAATTTCATCTGTAAGTTTTGTATGAGTGGGTTGAAAGATAATAAAAATTCTTAATTGGTGAATACCGAAAAACAATGCCCAAAATAATATTGCTTTGTTTATGCTGTTTTTAATTGTGAAAAGTAAAATTGATGTTCTTTACATTGTCGTCCAGATTTCAACATCATATGAAACGAGGTTGCCGTCATTCCAGAAGTAAAAATAGCCATATTGGAATGTGTTTAACACTTGAGCGAAAGGAAATCCCGTGGAGGAAGTACAGGTAACACTATTGTAATATGTATAGTACCACTCATCTAAATACTCTGAATAATAGTAGTAGGTGAAAGAAATTCTTTTATTTGCTAAAGTACTTGTTTTTACCATGTTGCTTGTCATGACTCTTATTGTGGAATGAGATGCTCTATATTTTAACATATCAGAGGTAATATATGAATTGCTGTTAAAAACGATGGTTTTTTCATATGATTTCGAAGCTGTACTTGATCCACCTGTAGATAAATCAACATAATTAGTCGGCACTGATCGTTGGCCATTTAATTTATCAGATTGATAAAGCAGGGAGTTTAAGTGCGAAATAACGAACTCATCCGTAACTCTTAGATGCTCCAACGGCAAAGCTAAATGAATAAGTTCACCATTTTCATAATAATACGGGTTATTGTTTTCGTCAAGATAATAAGCTACGGTATCGCCGTTTTGATAAGTGTAATAATGAATTTTATCTTCTATAGCATAAGCAGAAGGTGACATCATTACACTCATTACAATAATTGTTACAACTAAAAATGCTGTAGTTCTTTTTTTCATAATAAATCCTCATTTCTAATGTATAATCATAATATCGCTTCCAATACCAATAAGGAACTATACATAGGTGTTGTTTTGTGCTTCGTAGTACCTCTTTTTCAGCGTGCCGCAGGCGACACAATTTTCTTTCACAATAATGGATTTGAAAATTTACATATTACAATTAAGCGTAGCGGTACTGCACCACGCTTTCGCTGCCTGCGGTAAAAGTGGTTTTCAGCCTGTATGTTGACAAAACATTTATCAGGCGCGATTCCGAACTGCTCAAGGTTAATCCTGTTCCCGTAGCAGTCCATGTTTTTACGGTCGAGTAAGCGCCGCCGCTTTCTTTCTGCAGCTCCATGGTTATGGTAAGAGGAAGTGACTGCTTGCTTTCCAGTTTAGCTATACAGTCTGCCGTGATACCGGAAATTGCAAGTTCACTTGAATATAATGCAATATTTGTAAGTTTGGTATTATCGGTTTCTTTGTTTTCCGCAGGCGTTGCCGCCATTACAGGAACAACAAGCGCCGCCAGCAATACTACCGCCATAATGAGCGAAACGGTTCTTTTCATCAAAAACACCCCCTTTCATATTTGCTTTCTCATAAACAAGTATCAATTCAAAAGGTGCTTTTGTTACCGAAAAAGTGCCGAAAAATAAATTTCGGCACTTTTTACAACAATTCAGATTAACTTTTGTATGCTTTTACGGCAATATCTTAATGTTTTCAAAAACTTTTATTGCTTCATCTTCTGTAATACTATTTGATGTAACTATGTAAATAAAATATCCGTCATTTTCGATTACGCAAACACCACTGTCTGTTTTTGATATAGTACGCTCTGTTCCGTTTTCCGTCTTTACCGTTTTGACAGTACCGTTTTCAGTATCAAACACTATTCCGCTTCTGATGGATAGCTGGTTAACGCTTACCCAGTTATCGCCGTCTTGGTAAAAGTAACTCGAATACCCGTACTTTGTCGGAAACTCCATTTTCGTACATACATACCCCTCCGGGATATAGCCCGGAATAATTCCCGTAAGCTTTTCGGCTTTGCCGGGGTCGGCGACCTCATAGGTGCCGTATTTTTCAAAAACATTCAGTGTGTATTCGCGGAATGCGGTGGATGCCGCCGCGGTTGCCGCCAACGCCGCCAATAAGGCTGCGGCTATCAGCAGCCTTACGCCTTTTTTGGTGAGCGTATGGTATTTGTCATTGCGCATACGGCTTAAAAGCCGTTTTATGTTTTTGCGGTATGCGGCGCTCGGCTCGGTTGCGGGTACAATGTCGGGTATGGCGGCATACTCGGCACCGCAGGCAAGCAAACACGCCTCGGTCAGCTTCACGGATTGCATTCGTCTTCCTCCTCCAAGAGCTTTTTCAGCTTTTTGCGCGCAGTGTATAATCTTTTGCGCACGGCGCCGTCGGTGATCTTATACATATCGGCTATTTCTTTGGTAGTCAAGCCGTAGCCGTGGTGCAGGTACAGCAGGTTTCTGTCGTCCTCATCCAGCATCTGTATAAACCCGCTTATTTCGCCTGCGGCGTATTCGCAGAAGCAGTCTTCTTCAACCGTTTTTACCGCAGTCTCGCGTTCCTTTGTGCGCTTTTTATAAAAATTTATTGCATATCCGTCGGTTACGGTCAGAACAAAATTTTTTGTGCGGGCGCTGCCTATTTCTTCGATTTTTGCGAAATTTTTTGCAAAGTATATAAAAACCTCCTGCGCGCAGTCCTCGGCATCGCTTGCGTTGTGCAGCCGACTGCCCGCACGCCACAAAACAAGCTGCTCGTACTCGCAGTAGAATTGTTCAAACCGCGTTTTTTGCGCAGCGGTATCTATATATGTAAGGCATATTGCAAGCATCGGCATTTCACCCTTTCAATATTTTTCAGTATCTTATCCAGACTCTCATATCGCTTTCGCCGCGGTTGGCGTATGTGCAGTAGGGTATGAGCTTCACCTCGACCTCGGTTTTCGGCAGTTCCTTTTCATCACGGTAAATGCCGTATTCGCCGCTTTCGGTCACACAGCCCTTTGCGGTAACGGTGTTCATTCCGAACTGCCCGTCATACCGCATTTCGGTTTTCGCCTCGGTGTCAATAACAAGGTCAAACAGACTGTATTTATTGTCGACCGCTTCGGCGCAGTAAACCACGGGGCCTGCGGTAATTGCCGTTTTGCCGGCATCTGCGCGCACAAGCGGCGAAGCGTAGCGGAAAACGGGCGAAATGTCAAATTCAATACAAACCTCAAACACATCACCGACGGAATCAAAGCGCATATAGCCGTTTTCAAGCGTATAATCCTTTGAGGCCGTGTGTTTTCTGCACCAGCCGGGCAGGCGAATGTAAATCTGCTTGCCGCCCGCATTGGCGATATTTATATTCACCGTGCCGCTGTTGGGGTAATTCGTTTCCATTGTGATTACCGCGCCGTCGATTTCGGCGGTCAGCTCCGAAAACTGGTGAATGTAAATCGCGTTTTCACTCTTTGAGAAGAACGAATCCGCAAGTGAAGCAATATAGCGCGTAACATTCGGGGGGCAGCACGAGCACAAAAATACCTCTTTGCGCTCTGTTATGGGCAGTCTGTCGTCCTTGTTTACGGAAATGTGCCTTGTTCTGTCCGCAACATTTATTTCAAGCGGATTTTCATAGAAAAACGCTTTGCCGTCAAGCGAAAGTCCGGCGAGCGCACCGTTATACATTTCAAGCTCAACAATATCGGCATACTTTGAGTCGAGGTCAATATCCTTCATTCTGTTCGCAAACATCGCAAGTGCAATCGAAGCGCAGGTTTCGTTATATGCGGTGTCATTCGGCAGGTCGTAGGGAATCGTGAACGCTTCGCCGTGGTGAGTCGAGCCTATACCGCCCGTAATATACATTTTCTTTTTTGTTATATCGTCAAAAAGTGCCTTGCAGGCTTCAAGCAGCTCTGTGTCATCAGTGGCTTCGGAAACATCCGCCATACCGCTGTAAAGGTAGCACGCCCTCACCGCGTGCCCCTCGGCTTCGCGCTGGAGCCTTACGGGAATATCGCTTTGCAGGTATTTCTGATTCATCCAGTCAAGCACATCCTCGGGTGATGAGCCGCGCTTGTCTATAAAGAATTTTGCAAGGTCGAGGTATTTTTTGCAGTCGGTAACTCTGTAAAGCTTAACGAGCGCAAGCTCTATTTCCTCGTGACCGGGGGTGGTAAAGCCTGCCGTCTTTTCCGTAACAAACTCCTTAATAACAAGGTCAATGTATCTGTCGAGTATATCAATAAAACGCCTGTTCCCGGTGGTTTCGTAATATGCGGCGGCGGCTTCAATAAGGTGGCCGAGGCAGTAAAGCTCGTGGTGGTCCCTTATCTTAAAGCGGTTCTGCGGCTCTACTACCGTGTGAAAAATGTTGAAATATCCGTCTGCGCACTGATTTTTTTCAATAAGGTCAATCACACTCTCGGCTTTTTTCATAAGCTTTTCGTCTTTGTTTTTTGCGTAGATGAAAAACACCGCTTCAAGCCATTTTGCAACATCGCTGTCCCAGAAAAAATGCGGCTTCGGAACATCCGCGCCCTCTTTCCAGTTGAGCTTAAAAGCCTCAAATCTGCCGGTGTCTTCAAAGCGGTTCTGTACCGAGTAAACGGTGACCTCGCGGTTAAGCTTCTGCTTTGCGGCAAGAAAGCCGCCGGTGATATCAACATTTCTGAAAGAAACGGGAGTGGTTTTATACATAATTCTGCCTCGCTTTCGCGTGTATTTACATATTTAATTTTAGTCTGCGGCAATAATTTTGTCAATCAAATTGTGGATTTTACACAAGTTAAGTGCTATACTTATACTGTATCTTGAATTACGGAGCAAACAGATGAAGCATATAGTTAAAATTACAAAAAAACCGCAGCTTTCGGGTAAACAGTCCGTACCCGACGGCGCGATCTGCGGCAACGGGGATATAGGTCTTATTCTCGGCAGCTGCGAAAACGGCTTGCGCGTTTACATATCCAAATGTGATTTGTGGTACGCCGTGGAAAGTCACGATAAAGGCGGCTTGCGCCCCTTGGGTTACATAGATATTCCCGTGCCCGAAAATCAATATGACAATTACTGTGTTGAGCAGGATATGGATAACGGCGAGCTGCGCTGCACATTTTCATTCGGCGGCGAAGAAGCAAGCATAAATATACGCCCCTGCAAAACAGAAAATTCAATAATGCTTGAAATAACCGGTACAGGTGAGCCGCAGCTCAATGTCCTTAAAGGCGATGGCGAAAGCGGCACTCTCATTGAGCAGGGCGTAAATGGCATTTACCGCAGCTTTACGGGCGAGGACTGCGTGTTTGAAACCCACGCTTACGCTTTTATGAAAAAGGTCGAAAGCGGCGTGTATTATGTTGCTGTTTCAACAAATCACGATACCGAAAACCCGCACGAATACGCACTCGGAAAAGCACTTGCCGTCAATAAAGAAAAATATACGGAGCTGCTTAAATCGCACTATGCTGCGTGGGCGGATTTTTGGAGTAAATCCTCGTTTGAAACCGCCGATAAAGAGCTTGAAATGAACTGGTACGCCTCGCAGTATTTGCTTGCAGGCTGCACCGGCAACAGGAATTTCGCACCCGGGCTTTACGGCAATTTCATTACCGTGGAATACCCTATGTGGCACAGTGATTACCACCTTAATTACAATTATCAGGCGCCGTTTTATGCGGCTTGCTCATCAAATCACGCAGAGCTTACCGATTGCTACCACACCCCGCTTGAAGAATTTATGCCCAGGGGCGCGGAGTTTGCCTCAAAATTCGGCTGCCGCGGCGTTATTTATCCCGTAGGGCTTATGCCGAAAGGCATCTGCTCCGAAATGACGCATAAGGGCTTGTGGTTCGACCGCCTTTTCCTCGGGCAGAAAAGCAACGGAATCCATCCTGCCGATATTATGGTTTTCAGGTGGAACGCCACAAAGGATAATGAATATGCGCGTAAACACGCTTACCCGTTTATCAAGGCGAATCTTGAATTTTTTGAGGATTGGCTCACCCTTGAAAACGGCAGGTATTCCGTTACGCGCGATGCCGCGCACGAAGTGCCTTATTATAAAGATGATTTCAGCGAAAAGAAATATGCCTACTACATAAACGGCAAAAACGGCTGCCTTACACTCGGTATGCTGCGCCTTTGCATACCTGCCGCCGTGGAAATGGCGCAGGCACTCGGTGTGGATGCCGATAAATGCGAAAAGTGGAACGAAATTCTCGAAAAGCTCGCACCGTACCCCACATATTACAGATACGGCAAAAAGGTGTTTCGTTATACCGAAAAAGGGCAGAGCTGGAATGACGATAACGATGTCGGTCTGCAGCACATTTACCCCGGCGGCGCAGTCGGCACGCTCTGCAAAAATACCGATTTACTCAAAATCGCGCGCAATACCTTTAAGCAGAAAGCGCGTTACTGCTATATTGACGATAACGCCGTCTGCTCATTTTTCCCCATGGCTGCACGCCTCGGTGAAGACCCTGCGGTGATAATCAAAAAACTGCACGAATTGAATAAAAAGAAGCAGCTTCCCAATATGCTTTATAATTTTGCGGGCGGCTGCCTTGAAAACTGTTCGGTTTTTGCGAACACATTAAATGAAATGGTCTTGCAGGGCTTCGAGGGCGTTGTGCGTGTCTTTCCGTGCTGGGATAAATCGGTGAATGTCAGCTATAACAGTCTTCGTGCAGACGGAGCATTTCTCGTTTCATCCGAAATGAATAACGGCGTTGTAAGCTTTGTGAATATAGTAAGCGAAGCAGGGCAGACCCTGCGTTTTGAAAATCCTTACAAAACCGCACTCGTTAAAGCGGGCGGCAGTGAATTTACAACACGCGACCAAATAATCACACTTGATACCGCCGCAGGCGAAGTAATATCCGTTTCGGCATTTACAAGCGGCGAGTAATGTGATACAATTCTATTCAGTATTTTTTCGGGAGTGAAGCGCTTGACGGTACTAATCGGCAGCAAAACGGCTGAAATGACTCTTGCTGAGTTCACCGCCGCCGTTAAAGGCTATGAAAAGGTGCATATTGATATCGGTACGGGCGACGGCAGAAATATCTATAAATCCGCCTGCAAAAATACCGATACTTTCTATATCGGCGTTGATCCGGTTAAAGAGAATATGTACGATATTTCCAAAAAAGCAGGCAAAAAGCGCGAAAAAGGCGGTGCGCCGAATATGCTGCTCGTTATCGCATCCGCCGAGGCTCTGCCAAAGGAGCTCAACGGCGTTGCCGATTCGGTATCGGTCTATTTCCCGTGGGGCTCTCTGCTTGAATGTGTAATCAAACCCGTCGGCGAAACGCTTCTTAAAATCGCAAAAACCGCAAAGCGCGGTGCGGAGTTCACCTTTGTTACCACTTATTCCGACTCTTACGAGGAGGGCGAAATCACACGCCGCGAGCTTCCGGCAATAAGTACGGAGTATTTTTCGGGCGAAGGCTACAAAAGTGAGCTTTCAGCCTGCGGCTTTTCGGTCGAAAGTGTCGAGGAATACGATAATGAATATGTCAAGCAGTTCAATTCGCAGTGGGCAAAGCGCCTTGCATTCGGCAGAAAACGCTCATTTTACCGCGTGAACGGTCATATTTTAGGAGAATGATATGGAAGAAACAGTACGCTACGGCAAGCTCTATATAGTCGCAACGCCAATCGGCAATCATCACGATATGTCGCCGCGCGGCATAGAAATACTCAGCAGCGTTGACCTTATCGCCGCCGAGGATACGCGCCGCACTATGATTTTGATGAATAAGCTCGGCATACACAACGAGCTTATATCCAATCACAATTACAATGAAATGGGGCGCTGCCGCGGTCTTATCGAGCGCCTTAAAAACGGCGAGAGCATTGCCGTTGTTACCGATGCCGGCACACCCTGCGTTTCCGACCCGGGCAATGTGCTTGTAAAAGCCGCTGTCAGCGAGGGGATAGAGGTTCTCGGTATTCCCGGCTGCTGCGCCGCTATAAATTCGCTTGTGGTGTCGGGCTTCGATTTAAGTTCATTCACATTTATGGGCTTTTTCCCTCGCGACAACGGCGAGCGTATGCGCCACCTGAAGCGTATGCGTAAGGATGCGCAGATACGCACTTATGTATATTACGAATCGCCCAGGCGTATAATGAGCGTAATTGATTTTATGATAGAAAACGGTATGAAATGCCGCATTTGCCTGAGTAATGATATGACCAAGAAGTACGAAATGCACTTCCGCGGCACACCCGAGGAAGTAAAGCAGCAGCTTCTTGATAAAGGTAATTACGAAAAAGGCGAATTTGTATTGTCGCTTGAAATAGATAAGGACTATATAATAACTCAGCAGGAGCATATTTCCACACCCGAGGCGGTGCTTGCCGATATGATGGTGCAAAAGGAATGCTCAGTAAAAGAGGCAATAAAATATATACTTGCAGATGAAACGAACACATACTCCAAAAACGAGCTTTACGATGCAGGTCTTTCGTTAAAGAGTATGTTCGGCAGATAATCGGAGGGGATACCTATGGAACTCAAAGGCAAAAAAGTATTGGTGCTCGGTCTTGCGCGCAGCGGTATGGCGGCAGTTAAGGTGCTGCTTGAAAAGGGCGCTGTAATAACCGTTTCCGAAGCAAAAAATAAAGAAGATATTAAAGAACTGCCGTTTCTTGAAGAACACGGTGTTGAGGTAGTCGGTCAGCAGGAGGAGGTATTTGAACGGGATTTTGACCTCGTTATCAAAAACCCCGGCATACCGTATAAAAAATGGTTCGTGGTGCGCCTTGAGGAGCGCAAAATCCCCGTTATAACCGAAATCGAGCTTGCTTTCGTAACCGCAAAGCCTCAGCATTATGCAGCTATAACAGGCACCAACGGCAAAACTACCACAACTACCCTTACTTATGAAATACTCAATAAAGCACACCCCGGCATAAGCCATGTTGCAGGCAATATCGGCATACCGCTCTGCGAGGTCGTTATGGAAAACGGGCTTCTTGAAAACGAGGGGCACTATATCGCACTTGAAATGTCCAATTTCCAGCTTCTTCACATAGATAAATTCCGCCCCGAGTTTGCGACAATAATCAATCTTACGCCTGACCATCTCGATTATATGGGCACTCTCGATGCTTATTACGCATCCAAAACCAATATTTACCGCAATATGCTGCCGGGTGATACATTCCTTCTCAATGCCGATGATGCGCTTATAAAAGAATATACGGGCAAGAACCCAATCAAGTGCGATGTTGAAACATTCAGCACGGAGCGCGACGATACCGACTGCTATGAAAAAGACGGCTTTGTTTACATTAAAGGCGAAAAGGTGCTGCCCGGTGAATGCCTTAAAATAGTCGGCAGGCACAATCTGCAAAATGCGATGGTAGCGGTATGTGCCGCAAAGGCTCTCGGCGTAAGCAACGAAACTATCGTCAGTGCCGTTTCAGAATTCAAGGGCGTAGAGCACAGAATCGAATTTGTGCGCGAGCTTGACGGTGTAAGGTACTATAACGATTCAAAGGGCACCAATACCGATGCCACAATTATCGCCGTGCGTTCGTTCCCGAAGGATGTTATTCTGCTTGTGGGCGGCTTCGAAAAGGGGCTGCCGATGGATGAGCTCAAAAAGAATCTCGGCAGCGTAAAAAAAGTCATCGGCTACGGCGCCTGCGGTCAGCGCCTTGTAAATGACCTTGTGGGCGCAGAGGGGGCAGTTGTTAAAGACCTTGAAGAAGCGACAGCCCTTGCGCGTTCCATAGCAGTCGCGGGCGATACAGTGCTGCTTTCACCCACCACAAGCTCATTTGACCAATACACCTGCTTTGAGGAACGCGGCGACCACTTCAAAAAAATCGTAAACGGATTTTAAGGTGAAGTTATGAAAAACAATAAAAGACCTATCGGTGTTTTCGATTCCGGCTTGGGCGGTCTTACCGTGGTGAAAAGCATAACCCGCCTTATGCCGAATGAGGATATCATATATTTCGGCGATACCGCCCATGTGCCGTACGGCACGCGTACGCGCGAGCAGATTATGCAGTATGTTATGAACGATGTGCGCTTTCTTAATCTGTTCGATATAAAGGCGATAGTGGTTGCCTGCAATACCGCAGACGCCGTTGCGCGTACAGCGGTTGAGGAAAAATATCCTCTGCCCGTGTTCGGCGTGGTAGCACCTGCCGCACGCGCGGCGGCGCTTGCCACAAAAAATAACCGCGTGGGCATAATCTGCACGAACGCGACCGTTGCAAGCGGTGCTTATGAGCGCGAAATCAAGCGTTATAATTCCGAAATAAGCGTTTTCAGCGAGGCTTGCCCTCTGCTTGTGCCGCTTGTTGAGGACGGCAGATTTCAAAAAGGCGATGTTGTGCTTGAGGGCGCGCTCACCGAATACCTCGGCTATATGCGCGAAAAAGATGTTGACACCCTCGTTCTCGGCTGCACACACTACCCGCTGCTTGCGGGCATAATCGAGGATATGATGCCGGATGTAAACATTATTTCATCCTCGGATGCGGCTGCACAGAGCCTTGCCGATATGTTTAAAACCAACGGTATGCTTAATACCGATAATAAAGAAAAAGGCACACGCCGCTATTTTGTCAGCGACGGTGCCGTTGAATTTGAAAAAAATGCAAAAATGTTTATGGGCGGTGAGCTCGGCGGAACGGTTGTTCAGGTAGATGCGGAATAAAAGTGTGTTATATAAGCTTTCTCCCCATAAGCACGCCCATAACCGATGCCATCATCAGTCCTCTTGTCCAGCCGGAGGAGTCGCCTAAGCAATGCAGACCTTTAACGCTCGTGTTGAGGTCTGTATTCATTTTTATTTTGTTGCTGTAAAATTTAAGCTCGGGGGAGTACAACAGCGTTTCGTTCGATGCAAAGCCCGGCACGACCTCGTCGACTGCCTGAATAAAGTTAATAATATTCGTCATGGCGCGGTAGGGCATGGCGGCGGTTATGTCGCCCGCGACCGCATCGGGCAGCGACGGGCGCAGATTCGACTGTGCAAGCTCCTTGGGCCAGGTGCGCTTACCGTCCAAAATATCGCCGTAGCGCTGGCAAAGTATATGTCCCGCACCGAGCATATTGGTAAGCTCGCCGACTTTCTGTGCATATTCTATAGGCTGATTGAACGGGTAAATGAAGTTATGCGAGCAGAGAATGGCAACATTGGTGTTGTCGGATTTTTTCTCTTTATAAGAATGACCGTTCACAACTGCAAGGTCATTGTCGTAATTTTCCTGGCTTACAAAACCGCCGGGATTCTGGCAGAATGTGCGCACCTTGTTCTTAAACGGCTTCGGGTAGCCTATAAGCTTTGATTCGTACAACGCTTTGTTTACGGTTTCCATGACCTCGTTGCGCACCTCAACGCGCACGCCTATATCGACCGTACCCGCCTGGTGCTCTACGCCGTGCTCGGTGCAGAGCTTTTCGAGCCAGTCGGCGCCGCGTCTGCCCGTGGCAACCACCACTTCGTCTGCATCTATAAGCGATTCTTTGCCATGGTCGCTGATGTAAACACCTTTGCAGACACCGTCTTCTATAAGTACATCGTTGCATTCGCAGCCGAACATCATATCAACATTATTTTCACGCAGATAATTCTCTATTTCGAGGTAGAGCGTCTGCGCTTTTTCCGTACCTAAATGCCGGATAGGGCAGTCCACAAGCTTTAAGCCCGCCTTAATGGCGCGTTTTCTTATCTCTTTTACTTCTTCCGAAGCGTTTATGCCCTCAATATGCTCATCTGCACCGAATTCAAGGTAGATTTTATCCGTATAGTCTATAAGCTCCTGCGCGAAATCTTCACCTATAAGCGAAGGCAGATCGCCGCCGACCTCATAGCTCAGCGAAAGCTTGCCGTCCGAAAATGCACCCGCCCCGGAAAAGCCGGTGGTAATGTGGCAGTAAGGCTTGCAGTTCATGCAGGTCTTTGTTTTTGCCTTGGGGCAGCTGCGCTTTTCAACGGGCTGACCTTTTTCTATAATAAGTATTGATTTAGTGCTGCCTTTGCGGCGCATTTCAAGTGCGGTGAATATGCCGGCAGGTCCGGCTCCTACGATTACCAAATCGTATTTCATTATTTTACATTCCTTACTCGGCTTAAAGCCGTTTATTTGTGTGCTTTTTTGAAAACAAGCAGTTTACTGAAAACATAGTTGAGAATAACCACAAGTACGCTGATTATTATTTTTGCAAAGAATCCCTCAACACCGAAAAGCGTTTTGTTCATTCCCAGCAGTATCAGAAGCGGCAGCCCGAACCATTCAAGGCAGCCCGTGACCGTGCGCGAGCCGGTGAACAGTAAAAACTCCTTTATTACGGCTTTATTTTTGTTTTTACTTTCAAATACCCAAATCTTGTTGGTAATAAAAGCAACAATAACGCCTGCGACCCACGCGAGCAGATTGCACACGAACAGCCTTATAAGCTGGCTTGAGTTATCTGCAAAAAATTGCTTTGATTCGATGCTTTTACCGAACAGCACATCGAATATGCCTACATCGGAAAACGAGGCTAAATCCACACTCAAAACCTTTGTGAGCAGGGCATACGCCGCCCAATTCACCGCTGTGGTGACGACACCAAACACAATGTAAAGTATGATTTCCCTGTAATGCTTAAAAAGCTCTTTGATTTTTGAAACCGTAAAAAGCTCCTTGAAGCTGTTTTCAATAAGCAGCAGCTTCTTGATTTTATTCAGAAAAATCACCTTCCTTTTTGCAGATTTTACGACACATTCAAACGCCTGTCTGAATGTGCCGTAAGCTCGGTCATTATCGCACACAATCGCTGATTATATAATATTGTTATATAATTGTCAAGCGATTTTCCGTGAACAAACAGTTAATTGTATTTCGGCAAATAGTCGCCGTGAGCTTCAATCAGGTCATCGACCATCTTTTTTATGGTGTCTACATCAAGCTCGCTGCCGGTGTGCGGGTCGAGCATAGCCGCCTGGTAGATGTGCTCTTTCTTGCGTGTGCGGGCGGCTTCTATTGTAAGAAGCTGAACATTGATGTTCGTCATATTCATAGCCGCACACTGTACGGGCAAAGCACCTACATGGCAGGGGTGTACGCCGTAGCCGTTAACAAGGCACGGTACTTCCACGCACGCTTCCGCGGGCAGATTTGTAATTAGGTGGTCCTCGTTAAGTACATTGCCGCCTATCTGGTATGGTGTGCCGGTAACTATCGACTCCATAATATGCGAAGCATATTCTTTTGAACGGGTGTGCTCCTTAACGCCGTTTTCTTTCATTTCGGCGTATTCCTTTTTCCAGCCATCTATCTGATTTACACAGCGGCGCGGATATTCATCAAGCGGAATATTGTATTTTTCTATCAATTCGGGGTATTTGCTCTTAATGTAGAACATATTGTATTCGGCGTTATGCTCGCTTGATTCCGTGCAGTAATAGCCGAAGTTCTTGATGTATTCGAGCCTTACCTTGTCCGTGCAGTTCGGGTCATCAATGAGCGCCTGAACGCGCGATTTGATTTCGGGATAAAGGTCGTTTCCGTCCTTATCTTTTATTTCAAGCAGCCAAGCCATGTGGTTGATACCGGCAATCAGTTCTTTTCTGCCGTCGAGCTTGTCATCAAGCCCCACTTCTTTAAGAATCGTTTCACTGCAAACCTGAACCGAATGGCAGAGACCGACTGTTTTAATTCCGGTATATCTCTGCATATAGCCCGAAAGCATAGCCATGGGGTTAGTGTAGTTTAAGAACAGCGCATCGGGGCAGACCTCGCGCATATCAGCGGCAAAATCTTCAAGCACGGGAATCGTGCGCAGTGCACGCATAATTCCGCCTATGCCGAGCGTATCGGCAATAGTCTGCCTCAGACCGTACTTTTTCGGTACTTCAAAATCTATAATCGTGCAGGGGTCATAAAGACCTACCTGTATGGCATCAACCACAAAGTTTGCATCTCTTAAAGCATCCTTGCGGTTTTCAACGCCGAGGTAGCATTCTATTTTGCCGTAACCGCCTTTTGCGGTGCGCATCGCTTCAAGAATTACACGGCTCTGTTCAAGTCTTTCGCCGTCTATGTCATAAAGGGCAAACACGGAATCGCGCAGAGCTTCGCTGCACATACAGTCGCCTATAACGTTCCTTGCAAATACGGTGCTGCCCGCACCCATAAAAGTAATTTTCATTAAAAACCCTCCGGTAGTTTATTCTGCAAATTCAATACCCTCGGCATTTCTCTTAGCCGCAAGAGCTTCCTGCATCTCGGCTTTCTTTTTGCCGGAGATTTCATAGAAGAACATCGGGATTGAGCAAAGCAGCATGCTTACGCCGGGAACGACCGAAACAAGTGAGAATATCGCAAAATTCTGTGCGCGGGTAAGCTCGTTAGCCGCAACTATTACGGTAGAAGAAAGCATTTCGGCAGGCTTAAAGCCTATTACCATATACATCACAACAATGCCGCAGGTCGAAAGTGCCGAGCCGAGCTTGTTAATAAAGCCCTGGCAGGCGGTGCCGAGCGCGTTGTCGCGTATGCCGGTTTTAAGTTCCATAAAGTCAAGGCAGTCATAAATCATAGCCATGGAAATTGTATTTATAACACCGAGCGGTATGCACGAGATTATAACGAACGGAATGCAGACGAAAAGGTTTGCCGTAAACCAGCCGATGATTGTGGTGAAAATACTTGAAACAAAGCCCATGAGGCAGGTAGTGATAAGCAGCTTTTTGTAGTCGAATTTTTTCATAAGCTTCGGCATGAGAAGCGTTGCGCCGAACATACCCACAATAGCGCATACCTGGAAAATCGTTTTTACTGTCGAAACGGAAGCATCAATAGCTGCAGTTCTTTCGGCAAGTGTCATTCCCGTAAGGTCCGGACCTATGTAGAACGCGTATCTGCCTACGTGGATAGCCGCTGCCTGCACCATATATCTGCCGCTTGAAAGCACGCCCATAGCTATAACGCAAAGCAGGGGCTTGCAGCTGAATACTCTTTTAAGTGTAGAAGGCTCACCGGGCTTGCGCTCTCTGGTGGGGGCTTTAACGCGCTCTTTTATGTGGAAATAGCTATTGATATAGAACGCCATACCTATTGCCGTAACTGTAACGGCAATGATAAGGTATTTCTTTTTGTTGAATTCCTGCGGGTCGCTTGTGCTTATGATCATAGGCAGTACAAAGCCTGCTGCAAGGAACAGTACCTCGGGCAGAGCGGAGCCGACACTGTTGAAAATCTTAACGAATGAAAGGAACGAGTTTCTCTCGTTTGCATTCGGGGTTATGATGTTCGGCAGGCTCCAGAACGGCACATCAGCCATGGTGTAGCACATACCCCAAAGCACGTAAACAATTGCCGAGTAAACCATGAGTGTGCCCTGCGGCAGGTCGGGGCTTAAATACATAAGTATGGTAAGCACGGAAACGGGGATTGCCGCATAAAGAATATACGGTTTCATTTTGCCGCGTTTCGGGTTTGCCTTATCAACAATAATGCCCATAAGCGGGTCGTTGATGGCATCCCAAAGCCTTGCAAGCAGCATTAAAAGCAGCACAAAAACGGGTGCAAGATGCAGTACCGACATATAGTAGTCGCTTATGTAGCTTGACATCATAGCGTAAACCATGCCCTGACCGCCCGAGCCGAGTGCGAACATCCACATCTCTTTTTTGCCGATGTAGGTCTTATTCTGTTCCATAGAACACAACTCCCATCAATTATTTATACTTATACGAGCAAAACAACTCGTTTGCTTCCGGTGTGTAATTGCCGTTTTCATCCTCTATAATCAGCGGCGGCATAATGCGCAGCGAGGGGGATGAGCCTTTTTTGCCCTCTACGAGCACAAGGCTCGGCTCCTTGCCGGCGCGCTGAATTACCTCGCGCATTGATTTTGGTTCAATGCCGTTTTTTCTCATACTCTCAAAAATATCGGCGAGGCGCTCCGGGCGCTGGCATATACAGAATCTGCCGCCGTATTTCAGCAGGCGCGATGCCGCACGCGCCGCATCGTCGAGCGTGCAGGTGAATTCATGGCGGGCGTTTTTGTAGTCCTCGCCGTCGTTTACAATACCCGTGCCGACTTTTTTATACGGCGGGTTGATACTCACCACATCAAAATACCCTGCCGGAACGATGCCTTTAAGGTTTCTCAAATCGGCGCAGATATAATTGAAAACGCCGTCAAGACCGTTTTCGGCAACGGTCTTGTTGAAAAGTGCCTGCGCATTTTCCGAAATCTCAATGCAATATATCTCGGCAGGCTTGAAATCGCGGTACCACAAAAGCGGAATAATACCGTTGCCGCTGCCGAGGTCGCAGCATTTATCCTTGCGCCGCGGCTTGCAGAAATCGGCAAGCACAATGGCATCACTTGTGAAAATGTGTGCATCGCTCACATAAATGAAAAGGTCGTGGGCGAGGGCTTCGGTGCGTTCATCTCTGCTTGTCATAACAAATACCCTGAATACCATAATAATACATATTCATATTATCATATACGGCGCTGATATTCAACGGTTACATTCAAACCCGAGCACTTTCGTTGACTTGCACATTAAACTGTACCGTTATTTCGTCGAAATGACCATTCGGCGTTATTCCTCCATCTGCTTGCCCAAAAACGATGCGGCTACCTGCGCAAGCTTTATGTCGGCATCGGTCAGCTTTTTGCCCTCGCTGCTTCTTAAAAATATAACCGCGCCGGAAATATCGCCTGCCGCAATAACAGGCAGGGCAATTGCAGCTTCAAGCTGCGAGTTTTCAAGCGGCAGCAGCTTATTCTGCTCGGCGGGCGAATAAACATACATATCGCGGTCCTCCATCAGCATTTCCATTTTGTCGGAAAGGTGCCTGTCAATCACATCTTTTTTTGCGATGCCTGCCGCTGAAATAACTCTGTCGCGGTCGGTTATAAGCACCGGCATCCCCGCGGCACGGTATAACACATCGCTGTATTGGCCCGAAAACTGCGACAGCTCACCCATAGGCGAATACTTTTTGAAAATGACCTCACCGTCTTCGGCGGTGTATATTTCAAGCGGGTCACCCTCTCTTATGCGCAGCGTGCGGCGTATTTCCTTGGGAATGACCACGCGCCCGAGGTCATCTATTCTTCTTACAATACCCGTAGGTTTCATTATATAAAAACTCCCTTTTCTGTTGTTTATTGCCGTAGTATTGTTTGCAGATAAATGATTTTTATGCGGTAATCGTCAGATTTATTGACTTTTTATTTGTTTGATTGTATAGTGTAAAATGTTATTCAGATAAAAAAGGGGACTTGACTATGAACATAAACGATTATTATGCAAACCCGAATGAAAGGCCGCTTGACAATATCAAGCACGACGGCGGCTTTTTCGGCATTTTCAGAAAGGTTGCCGTTATAGGCGACAGCCTTTCATCCGGTGAAATGGAGTCGTTGAACGAAAAAGGCGAAAAGGGCTACCACGATTATTTTGAATATTCGTGGGGGCAGTATATGGCTCGTGCCGCAGGGTGCGAGGTGCTCAATTTCTCGCGCGGCGGAATGACCGCTTCGGAATATATGAAAAGCTTCGGCGAGGCAAACGATTTCTTTGATCCCGAAAAAGCGTGCCAGGCGTATGTTATCGCGCTCGGCGTGAACGATATTGTCAATGCGAAGCAGACTGTCGGTACGGTCGCCGATATCGACCTTAACGATTACCGCAACAATGCCGAAACATTCGCCGGCTATTACGGCGCGGTTATTCAGCGTTACCGTGAAATTTCGCCCAAGTCGAGAATATTTCTTATGACCATGGTGCCCAATGACCGCAGACCGAACGAAGCAATCGAACAGCACAGAAAACTGCTTTATGAGATTGCAAAGCTCTTTGAATTTACCTATGTGCTTGACTTTGCCGAATATGCGCCGCCGCACGATGAAAAATTCAGGCGCAACTTCTACCTCGGCGGGCATCTTAACGCGGCAGGGTATATGCTTACCGCGTGGCAGACAATGAGCTATATTGATTATATAATAAGGAATAACCCCGAAGATTTCACACAGACAGCGTTCATAGGCAGGGACGGCGTGTATAATAAGGATGCAAAATGGTAAGACTTGCCGTATGAACAGTTGAACAAAAATACATAAAGAGGATGTAGTTTATAGTTACATCCTCTTTAATAATATGCATATGAAACAGTTACCGCCGTGCCTTTTCGGGCACGGCGGTAAATTAAATGATTTGATCGCAGAATTGATTATGCAGCTATTTCACCGGCAAGCTCGGCGAGAGTTGCGAGCAGGTCGGTACCGACATATTCACCGAGTGAGATGAACTCATGGTAATGGTCAGCGGGGTTGCCCTGTGTGAAGTCGTTCTGCGGAACAACATAGCCGATGGCATCGTTGCAAAGACCGAAGCACTTGATATCTTCAATACCGAAAATGGCCTTTGCATTGGTGCCGCTTGCCATAAAGTAGGAAGCATCGCGGCTTGTGCAGGAATATTTGCCGTAGAGCGAAGAACCGTCAACGATAAGATCCTGGCAGATTTCGCCGGGCATCATAACTGCCTTGAAGCTGTTGCCGAACTGAACGAAGCCGACCTCGGTGTAAGTGGTGTAGTAAACCTGACCGTTTCCATCTTCGTGAGTGATAACCTGATAATTTGCAAGGTTAAGCTTGCCTGCGGTTTCAATAAGGTCGTTGGAGATGTGGACCTCGGACTGCTTGAGATAGATGTTGAAGAAAGGCTCAACCTCTTCGACATCAACGGGCTCCCAATCCTTGTACCAGATGGAATAACCGCTTTCGCCGTCGACATAGTATTCTTCGATTTCCTCTGCGATGGTCTTCTTTATGGTGCCGTCCTTATTGAAGTCGGCAACGCAGTTGTACTCATCGGCAAGGAGTTCTTCCTCTGTCTTGTTCATAGCAAGGCAGATTCTTGCGATTTCATAACCGTAACGCTTGGACTGTTCGTATCTTTCTTCCATATCAACATTGTCGTTGGAAGCGCCGCGTGCCATATAAATGCCTGCGATAGCGCCCTGGAAGAACATAAAGTTGTAACCGTTGGGAGCAGCTTCGCCCTTGTAATTGTCGAGGTATTCGCCTACATAGTAAACATAGTCGCCGCTGACTTCTCTGCCGGAGTTGCTTTCGGTGGGAAGACCTGCAACGTCGGGGTGGGCGTTCATATTGACCATCATTGTGGGTCTTGAACCGTCTTCGGGAGTGAAGATGAAGCGGTTGATTTCCGTCATTGCAATAACGGGATCGCCGTTATCATCAAAGAGTTTAACAACTTCGCCCTTGCTTGTAAGCTCATATTCGCCGGAAGAGGGGCGGTTCTTATTGTTGAAATAATCCTGACCTACATCCTTTGAAGAGAAGGTGAGAGTGCCGGGCTTCATATCAAGGTAAGCTTCTTTAAGAGCATCGGCGACCTTCTGCTTGAGGAATTTCATATATTCGGGATTGGTGCCCTGCTGAAGATCTCTTTCGATCTGAAGAGCACTTATGATACCGTTGTTGACAATCTTAACGATGTTGTTGGTCCAGAGACCTTCGGTATCGATGCCGCTGTGGCAGTGAGCGGAAGCAACGTTGATGGAAACGATGTTGTTTTCCTCAGCGAAGTCTGCAAGCAATGCGCGGATATCTTTAATATCGGAATTGGTAATGCCTATGCAGTCGATTGTTGCGAAAAGAGCCGTGCCCTTGTCGGTGTGTGCGGCTACATCATCTTCCGTGCCGGTGGTGATGGCTACGCATCTTGCTTTCATATCGTCTATAACGCCTTCAACAACATTTGTAAAGCCGTTTTCGATTGCGATATAACCGCCGAGGAAGTAGTTGCCGTTGGTAACATCTTCAGGAACGAGTGATGTGTTTGCATAACCGATAAACCACTTGTCGCCGCCTTCGGCTTCTGTCGAAAGGGCAGCACCGCGGCCCTCAAGGAAGTTTTCGGAAATATCAACATCGCCGGAAGCAACATCATCAGCCGAAATAAACCCGGGCGCATCGCCGAACCAGCCGGATACGAGATTCAGAAGGAATCTGACTATCATATCGAGTATGTCGGAGAGAACAACCATAAGGGGATTGTCGTTGTCGATAATCTCATAAGCGCGGGAAGCACCCGCAGTAACGCCTACGGCAGAGAAAACAACCGTGAGCGCGAGAATAACGGCAATGATTTTCGTTAATCTGCGATTTTTCATAACTTTTTCTCCTTTTTGCGGCGCAGATGCACAAGGGCAGCGACGCCAAAATATCAATGTTTATTTTATAATATATATCACTGATTTTCAATTATCACTTTTGCTAAATTGGGAGCTCAATATTGAATGTTTTGCACAAAAATGAACAACTATATTGTTTTTTTATAAATGGAGCGATTTTTGTGTTGACATTTTGCGCGCTTTTGTGTAAAATGATTAAGAATTTGAAACTCAAGGAGTGTATTCGGAATGAAAAAGACAGATCAGAAGAAATACACGCAGCTTATAGCCATGTTGCTTGCAGCCTGCGTTGTAATCGGTCTTGTTTCCACCACGGCGATAAGGCTTGTCGCCACAACATTCATGCTCAAGAACAGCGGTAAGAAAAATACCACCATCGTTGAGCAGGTTATCACCAACAACGGCAATAACGGCAGTCAGAATACAACCGCTGCTCCCACAACTGCCGCTCCCACTACCAAGGCTCCCGAAACCACAAAGGCTCCCGAGACTACCAAGGCTCCCGAAACCACCAAAGAGGAAGAAACAACTCAGTCCTCCGGCGGCGATTCTTCGGGCGGCGGCATACTCGACACGATCATGGGTCTTTTCGGCGGTCTTGAGCTTCCCGATCTCGGCTCTCTCGATTTCGGCAGCATCATCGACACCATCACCGGTCTTTTCAGCGACCTTGACATCGGCGGTCTCATCGGCGGCGGTGGCAGCGGCGAAGGCGAGGAAGAAACAACCGAACCCACTACCGAGGATCCCGCAATTGTTGCCGAGAAGCAGAGCATTCTCAAGGATTTCAATACCGTTGTGAATACTCCCAATCTTCTCAATGCAAAGTGCGAAAAGATTACATACAGAACCGGCAAGGCTGAAGGTCCCGTTACCGATTTACTCTATCTGCCCGACCTTGAGGCGGCATTCCCCGAGTATTTCATCCCCCGTACCGCAGCTGTTGAAAATCCCGAAAAACTCGTTCTTGCCAAGGACTACAATTCATTTATGATCGCCAACAAGAAGGCAAGCCTTCTTAAAACGGCAGATGCTTCCGATGCTATCCTTTCCGCAAGCAAGGAAAAACTTTCTGACGGCAATGTTAAGATCATCATCGTTCTTCGCGACGAAAAGAACCCCGCGCCTCTTGCCGAGGGCTCCGATGCTTATGAAAGCTTCACGGCTTCAATGTTCCCCGTGAGCAAGGCTGACGAAATCCGCGAGATGCTTAACGGCAACCCCAAGAAGACTCTTTCCGCTCTTGAAATCAGCGAGCTTGACCTCAGGTATAACGGCTGCAGCGTAGAACTTGTTTACAACCCCGTTACCGGCAATATCGTATCCCTTATCCAGAACACCAACTTCAAGGCAGAGGGCAAGGGTATGCTTCTTCCCGTTACCGCAACCATCAACGAAACTTCCGAATATATCTTTTGATAATACAAAGTATGAAGAGCAGGGCGTTATGCCTTGCTCTTTTTTTATACCGGAATATACATTATATTTTATATGTTTTGCGGAACAATATAAATAATTATGCAGTAAATACGCAAATTGCTTGATATATTTGCAATATTGTGGTAAACTGAATAATCGGTAAAATGTGTAATTTATCGTTTGTGAAAAGGAGATTGTTATGACAAGACACGAAGCGAGAGAACAGGCATTTATGGTGATTTTCGAAAAATTATTCAATTCCGAAGAAACTCTCGGTGAAATCATAGAAAAAGCAGAGGAGTGCGAGCTTATAAAGGTCAACGGCTTTGCCCGCACACTTCTCGCGGCGGTTGATGAGCACAGCGACGAAATAGATGCGCTTATAGAAGCCAATTCGCACGATTGGTCTGTTGTGCGTCTGCCGCGTGTTTCGTTTGCGGTACTTCGCCTTGCCGTTGCCGAAATTAAGTACGGCACAGATGTTCCCGCAGGCGTTGCGGTGAATGAGGCGGTCGAAATCGCCAAAAAATACGGCACCGCCGAGGATGCTTCGTTTATTAACGGACTTCTCGGTACAGTCGTAAAAGAGGCGTGATTTTATGGGCTTATATCTCGGTATAGATACAAGCAATTATACCACCTCGGTCGCCGTTTTCGACGGCGAAAAGATGGTACAGAAAAAACGCCTTTTGCCCGTTAAAGAGGGCGAACGCGGTTTAAGGCAGAGCGATGCCGTCTTTCATCACACAAAGGCATACCCCGAACTTGTCGAAGCGCTTTTCAGTGAGGTCGGCGGCGAAATTACCGCCGTCGGTGCTTCGTATGCACCCACTACCGAAAAAGGCTCATATATGCCTTGCTTTCTTGTGGGTGAGGGCTTCGGCTCGTCGCTTGCAAAAGTGCTCGGCGTGAATTTCAGCCGCTTTTCGCATCAGCAGGGGCATATAGCCGCCGCGCTGTATTCCGCGGGCAAAACAGAGTTGTTCAATGAGCGATTTATTGCATTTCACGTTTCGGGCGGCACTACCGATGCCGTGCTTTGCGAGCCCTGCGGCAGCGGTCTTTCAATAACACCCGTGGCTTCCTCAAATGATTTGAAGGCGGGGCAGGCGATTGATCGTACAGGCGTAAAAATGGGGCTTAAATTCCCCGCAGGCGCCGAGCTTGAAAAGCTTGCCTGCCGTTCGGAAAAGAATTTTAAGAATAAAATCAAATTATATAACGGCGACTGCTCGCTTTCCGGTATTGAAAACAAATGCGGTAAGATGCTTGATGATGGCGAAAGCAACGCCGATGTTGCAAAATTTTTGCTTACATATATTGCAGATACCGTAAGCGCCATGGCAGCCTCCGCGCTTGAAAAACACGGCGAACTCCCGCTCGTTTTTGCGGGCGGCGTGATGTCCGATAAAATCATACGCGATATTATTACCTCGCGTTTTGAGGCGTACTTTGCCGCGCCGGAATATTCTTGCGACAATGCCGCGGGAATCGCTTATTTAACTTACAGAAACAACAAGGGGTGAAAAGATGATTCCGGTCAAACCGACTGTATATTCCGTTACGGAGCTTAACGATTATATAAAGTCGCTCCTTGACGGCAACGAAAATCTTTCAACTCTTTTTATCACCGGCGAAATTTCAAATTTCACCGCGTATTCAAGCGGTCATTATTATATGACCTTAAAGGATGAAAACGCCGCAATAAAAGCGGTGATGTTCGCAAATTATGTGCAGCGCCTTCGTTTTATGCCCGAAAACGGCTTGAAGGTGATTGTTGTTGCGTCCGTAACGCTTTACCCGAAAACGGGTGCGGTGCAGGTGTATATAAAGGATATGCAGCCGGACGGGCTTGGCGCTTTGAATCTCGCTTATGAGCAGTTGAAGGAAAAGCTTTCAAAGGAAGGGCTTTTCGATGTATCCCGCAAAAAGCCGATACCGCGCTTTCCGAAACGCATAGGTGTGGTTACATCCGGCTCGGGTGCCGCCGTGCGCGATATTTTCAATGTTCTCGGCAGGCGTTACCCGGCGGCAGAGGTCGTGCTGCGTCCCACACAGGTGCAGGGGGACGGCGCCGCAGAGGATATTGTGAAAGCAATTCGTCTGTTTAACTCAAAGCCGGATATTGATGTGCTCATAGTCGGCAGGGGCGGCGGCTCTATTGAGGATTTAGGGGCGTCCAATGAAGAAATTGTTGCCCGTGCCGTAGCGGAATCAATTATTCCCGTAATATCGGCGGTGGGGCACGAAACAGATTTTACAATTTGCGATTTTGTTGCCGATTTGCGCGCACCCACACCGTCGGCGGCGGCAGAGCTTGCCGTGCCCGACAGCCGCGAGCTTTGCGAAGCTCTCAATATGGCGCGCGACAGAATCTCGTCCGTTGCGGTCAACAGGATTTCCGTTGAGCGCAAAAAGCTCGAAATCGCGGCAAAAGCACTTGAAATAGCAAGCCCCGTAAAAAAACTCGAGGATGATAAAACACGCCTTGATTTTGCCGCGGAGAAGCTGAGAACTCTTATGGCTTCGCGTATGGAAAGCGAAAATGCCCGTTTTGCGGCGGTTTGCGGCAAGCTTAACGCGCTCAGCCCGCTGAATGTTATTTCACGCGGCTATGCCGCAGTATATTCCGAGGGCAAGGTCGTCAGTAAAACTGCCGATGTAACGGTTGGCGATATACTTACCGTTAAAATGAGCGACGGCGCTCTCAAAACGCAGATAATTGAAATAAACGGTGATTGATATGGATATGAATTACGAAAAATCCTTTGCAAGACTTGAAGAAATAGTTGCCGCGCTTGACAACGGCGGACTTCCGCTTGAAGAAACGCTAAAGCTTTTTACAGAGGGCACGGCGCTTATTTCCTCGTGCGCCGCATACCTTGACGGTGCGCAGCAGAAAATAACGAAATTACTCGACAACGGTGAAGAAAATGAACAATAAAATCAAGCTTTTCGGTGAACTCATTGAAAATGAGCTTTACGGTTTCTTTGCCGGAAAACGCGACGAATACAAGCTCGTGTTCGATGCTATGGAATACAGTGTGAAAAACGGCGGTAAGCGCGTGCGCCCGCTGCTTGTGCTGCTTTTCTGCGATGCCTGCGGCGGCGATGTCAAAAACGCCTTGCCTCTGGCGGTTGCGGTGGAGTATATTCACACATATTCACTCATACACGATGATTTGCCGTGTATGGATAACGACGATTTCCGCCGCGGCAAGCCCTCAAACCACAAGGTCTACGGCGAAGCGAATGCGCTTCTCGCGGGCGACGGTCTGCTCACCGCCGCATTTGAGGTAATAGCAAAGGGCGCAGCCGACGGAAAATTCGGTTACGATGTTGCATCAAAAGCAACGCTTTGCCTTGCAGAGCTTGCGGGCTGCCGCGGTATGATAGGCGGTCAGGTCATAGACCTTTTAAGCGAGGGAAAGCAGATAGGCATCGAAACACTTACTCTGCTTGATGAGCTTAAGACCGCCGCTCTTATAAAGGCGGCTTGCACGCTCGGCTGTATTGCCGCAGGTGCCGGTGAAAAGTACATTCAGGCAGCCGATGCATTTGCATATAACCTCGGCATAGCATTTCAGATAAAGGATGATATCCTTGATATAGAAAGCTCGCAGGAGGTTCTCGGCAAGCCCACGGGCAGCGATGAAAAAAATCGGAAATCAACATATACCGCACTTCTCGGCACGGAAAAATGCAGGCAGTATGTATATGAACTGACCGGAAAAGCCACCGCGGCTTTGAATACATTTGAAGATAACGAAGCATTAAAGGAGTACGCAGATTATCTTGCGGACAGAATCAAGTGATAATGGAACACAACTTGCTTGAAAACATAAAATCGCCGTCGGATGTCAAAGCGCTCGACGAATCTCAGCTTCCGCGCCTTGCGCAGGAGGTCAGGGATACCATTATCACAACCGTCGGCAGTAACGGCGGGCATCTTGCATCGAATCTCGGCACGGTTGAGCTTACAATAGCACTTCACCGTGTGTTCAATTCGCCCGATGATAAGTTTATATGGGATGTCGGGCATCAGGTCTACACACATAAACTGCTTACCGGCAGATATGAAAATTTCGGCACGCTTCGCAAAAAAGACGGTATATCGGGCTTTTCGCGCCCGAATGAAAGCGAGCACGATATTGTATACAGCGGCCACAGCAGCGTTTCCGTTTCAACGGCGCTCGGTATAGCGGCGGCAAACCTCGCAAACGGCAAAAAAGATTATGCCGTTGCGATCCTCGGCGACGGCGCGCTTACGGGCGGTCTTGTTTACGAAGCGCTCAACAATGCCGGCAGAATGAAAAATGCGCGGCTTATAATCATACTGAACGACAACGGTATGTCCATTTCGCAGAATGTGGGGCATCTTGCCAAAAACCTTGCGGTAATGCGCTCGCGCTCGGGGTATTTCAAACTCAAAGCCCTTACCGAGCGTGTCATATCGAAAATTCCGCTTATCGGCGGCAAGCTCGCAAGCAGTATCTTCAAAATAAAAACCGACGTGAAGAATATGCTTTATCAGAGCAATTTCTTTGAGGATATGGGCATACGTTATATGGGTCCCATAGACGGGCATAACATTCAGCAGCTCTGTGAAGCTCTTGAGGGTGCAAAGCTCGTTAAATCGCCCGTTATATTACATATAAACACAGTCAAGGGCAAGGGCTACGCTCCGGCTATGGATAATCCCTCGCTGTTTCACGGCGTTTCGTCGTTCAATACCGAAACAGGCGAGGTGAAGCAGTCGACCGATAATTTTTCCGAGCATTTCGGTGAATTTCTGTTTAATCAGGCGGCAAAGGATAGGCGTATCTGCGCCATAACCGCCGCAATGTCGCTCGGTACGGGCTTAAAGCGTTTTTCCGAAACGTACCCCGAAAGATTTTTTGATGTCGGTATTGCCGAGGAGCACGTTATTCCGTATGCGCTCGGTCTTTCCAAAAACGGTATGGTGCCGGTTTTCGTGGTGTATTCCACATTTCTGCAAAGGTGCTACGATGAACTTCTGCACGATTGTGCGCTGCAGCACAGTAAAATGATAATCGCCGTTGACAGAGCCGGAATTGTCGGTGATGACGGCGAAACCCACAACGGCATTTTCGACCCGTCATTTTTCAACGGCATACCGAATATAAATGTTTTTTCGCCGGCAAATTACTGTGAGCTTAACAAATGCTTTGTAAATGCGCTTTACCATAACGAGTCGCCGTGCGTTATACGTTACCCGCGCGGTGCTCAACCCGAATTGCCCGGTTTTGAGCCGACGGGCGAAAATTACGGCGTGTTCGGCAGTGACGATGCCGAAAATGTAATCGTAACATACGGCACTATGTTTGCCGAGGCGCTCAAAGCCGCCGATATATTAAATAACGACGGCATAAATGTTAAAATAATCAAGCTTTTAAGAATATTACCGATAGATGAAAATGTCTATTCGGAGCTTTCCGGTGCCGAAAATGTGTTTTTCTTTGAGGAATCCGTTAAAAGCGGCAGCATAGGCGAAACATTTGCAGGCAATATGCTTGAACGCGGCATCACACCGCGTTTTAAGCATTGTGCATTCCCCGATTGTTTTGTGAAGCAGGGCACAAGGGCGCAGGTGCTTGCGGAGTATAAGCTCGATGCAGCCGGAATAAGCGAAACCGTCAGCGAGGTGCTTTGCCGTGAGTGAAAAGAAAAGACTTGATGCCGTTGTGTTTGAAAACGGCCATACCGAAAGCCGCGAAAAAGCAAAGGCGCTCATTATGGCGGGCTCGGTGTATGTAAACGGTCAGAAAGAGATTAAAGCGGGCAGGGAGATAAAGCCCGATGATGTTATAGAGGTGCGCGGCAGCGCGCTTAAATATGTAAGCCGCGGCGGCTTAAAGCTTGAACGCGCCATGCAATCATTTCCGATAAAGCTTGAAAATTGCGTGTGTATGGATATAGGCGCTTCAACGGGCGGCTTCACAGACTGTATGCTGCAGAACGGTGCATCAAAGGTCTATTCAATAGATGTCGGCTACGGTCAGCTCGCGTGGAAATTAAGAAGCGATGAGCGCGTAGTAAACCTTGAAAGAACGAATTTTCGCTATGTTACAGGGGAGCAGGTGCCCGAAAAAATCGACTTTGCCTCGGTAGATGTGTCGTTCATATCATTAAAACTGATTTTACCGGTAATGTTTACCTTGCTCAAAGAGGGCGGCGAAAGTGTTTGTCTTATCAAGCCGCAGTTTGAGGCGGGGCGTGAAAATGTCGGCAAAAAGGGCGTTGTGCGCGACCCTGCCGCACACGAGCAGGTAATCAATAATGTTGTGGGCTTTGCACGCGAAGCGGGCTTTTCGGTACTCGGTCTTGACCATTCGCCCGTAAAGGGACCCGAGGGCAATATAGAGTACCTTATGTATCTCAGAAAATCCGCAGAAAACGCCGAAACAGAGGATGTTCTCAGCGGCGTGTCTGCACTCGTTAAGCTTTCGCACGATACTTTAGATTAATGTTATTCACGGGGGAGTGAGTAATTTGAAATTTGCTGTTATTCCCAATATGACGAGGAAAAACGCGTTCGACGTAACCTCGCGTGTGCTCGCCGAATTGAAAAAGCTCGGTTGCGCGGCGTATATGGAGTCCGCACTCCGACCGCAGTTTGCCGACAGCGGCGCAGAGTTTTTCAACGAAGCTCAGGCAATAGAAAAATGCGATATGGTCATTTCCGTCGGCGGCGACGGTTCGTTTATAAATGCAGCAAAAAAGGCACTTGTTTATGCAAAGCCGCTGCTTTGCGTAAATGCGGGCAAGCTTGCATACCTTGCCGCTATGGAATGTGATGAGCTTTCGCTTTTGAAGAATGTTGCGGGCGGCGACTTCGTTACCGAGAACAGAATGCTGCTGGATGCTTCCGTTATTGACAAAAACGGCGAAATAATATATCATTCAAATTGTATTAACGATGCGGTCGTTTCGCGCAGCGGAAGTATCCGCATTATGAAGCTTTCCCTTTACTGCAACGGTGCACCGCTTATTGAATATATGGCAGACGGTGCAATCATTTCAACCCCGACGGGCTCTACGGCGTATTCGCTCTCGGCGGGCGGTCCCGTGGTGGAGCCGTGTGTTGAAAGTGTGCTTATTACGCCCGTTTGCCCTCACAGTATGTTCTCGCGTTCGATTATTCTTGACGGTTCGTCGGTGCTTACCGCTTACCACGACAACAGCGGTGAAGCGATCCTTTCGTGCGACGGCGGCACCGCCGTGCTTGTGCCCGAAGGCGCAAGGGTGGAGGTGAAACGCGCCGCAGAGCACATTACTCTTGTAAAAGTCAAAAACGATACATTCATTGATATACTTAATAAAAAAATATCGGTATAAGGTGAGCATATGAAAAAGAACAGACATAAAGTGATACTTGAACTCATAAATGAATACGATATCGGCACGCAGGAGGATCTGCTTGCATTACTGCGCGACAGAGGCTTTGACGTTACGCAGGCGACGGTCTCGCGCGATGTTAAGGAGCTGCGCTTATTGAAAACGCTCGGCAGCAACGGTGTTTACAGATACACTGTCGAACAGCGCCGCGCCGATGACAGTTACAGCGGTATGCTCGATGTTCTGTTTCAGACATCGCTTACAAAGGTCGATTATGCCGGCAATATCTGTGTAATAAAGTGCTCACCGGGGCTTGCCAATGCCGCCTGCGCCACCATAGATGCCATGAATATCAATGATGTTGTGGGTACCATTGCGGGCGATGACACCATTTTTATGCTCTGCCGTACCCCCGAGGAAGCCGCAAATCTTGCAGAGATGCTGAATAATCTTTCCAAATAGGAGTAAATATGCTTTCCGTTTTGAAGATAAGAAATATAGCCATCATTGAAAGCGCCGAGATTGATTTTTCACGGGGCTTTAATGTGCTTACGGGCGAAACGGGCGCAGGCAAATCCATAATACTTGATTCAATCAACGCCGTTCTCGGTTTCAGAACATCGCGCGAGCTTATACGCACGGGCGAAACACAAGCCGAGGTTACGGCGCTGTTTTCGTGTATAGGTGCCGAGGTTGAAAATAAGCTTTCAGAGCTCGGGCTTGCTTCTGCGGGCGACGGCTCACTTCTTATTTCCCGCGTTATCACTGCCGATAAAAACATCTGCCGCGTAAACGGTGCGCTGACAAATGTTGCCGTGCTTCGTGAACTCGGCAGTGCGCTTATTTCCATACACGGTCAGCAGGATAACCGCGAGCTTCTTGACGAAGCAACGCACCTCGGCTATATCGACAGTGTTGCCGATGACGGCGAACACCTTGCCGAGTTTACCGAAAAATACAACGCTTATGTTGAACTGAATAATGCGCTTAAACGGCTCAGCGAGGGCAGGGAGGCTCTTGCGCGCAAGGCGGATATGCTCACATTCCAGATAGATGAGCTTGAAAAGGCGGAAATACAAAGCGGCGAGTGGGCACAGCTCAAAGAAAAGCTCGCGCTTATTCAGAATTTTGAAAAGATACAGGGTGCGGTCAGCAGTGCGTATGCCGCATTGAACGGCGGCGATGGCTTCAGCGGTGCGCAGGAGCTTGCATCCGGTGCTTACCGCGAAATAAAATCAATCGCCGATTGCTCGCAGGAGACCGAAAAACTTTCGGAGCGCCTCGGTGACCTCTATTATGAAATCGACGATATAGTGCAGACTCTCGGCGGTATGATAAGCGATGATGGCTTTTCGCAGGCGGAGGCTGATTATGTCGGAAGCCGCCTCGATATGTACCGCAGGTTAAGTAAAAAATACGGCGAGACCGAGGATGATATGCTCGAATTTCTCGATAACGCCAAAAAAGAGTTTGAAGAAATTTCATTTTCCGATGAGCATATAGATGAATTGCGCATAAAGCGCGAAAAAGCGTACAAATCGGCGCTTGAATGTGCGGGCAGGTTGTCTGCCGTGCGCCGCAAAGCCGCCGAAAAATTTTGCGAGGATGTGTGTGGCGAGCTTCGTTTTCTTGATATGCCGAATGTGAAGTTTACCGCACAGTTTACCGATATCCCTCTTTGCGAAACCGGAACCGACGGCGTGATATTCCTTATCACCGCCAATGTGGGTGAGGAGCCGAAGCCTATGGCAAAAATCGCAAGCGGCGGTGAGCTTTCGCGTATTATGCTTGCATTCAAAACCGTGCTTGCCGACAAAAACAGTGTCGAAACAATGATTTTCGATGAAATAGATACGGGTGTAAGTGGCAGGGCGGCTCACAAGGTGGCGCTTAAATTAAGTACGCTTTCGCGCGGCAGGCAGGTGCTTTGCGTAACGCACCTTGCGCAGCTTGCCGCATTTGCGGATAATCACTATCTTATAGAAAAAACCGCGCACGACGGCAAAACATATACCGGTGTTACGGTGCTTGACCTTGACGGCAGAAAACGCGAAATAGCGCGTATAACCGGCGGTGGCGAAATAACCGACCTGCAGCTTGAAAATGCCGCCGAAATGCTTGCGGCGACCCAAAAGGAGAAAAATGAATGAAAATAGGAATGTGCAGAAGTGCCGATGATTTTGATTCTTTCAAGGTCGGCAAAGAAGCGGGCGCTGATTTTCTTGAGGTCTCTTTTGATGAAATTTGCGAGTTCGACCGCGAAAAAATCTCACTTTGCGCAAGCAAAATGGAGGAATGCGGCATTGTGTGTTATTCCGCAAAGAATTTTTTACCCGCAAGCCTTAAAGCAGTCGGCAGTAATGTGGATTACAAAGCACTTTCCGCTTACCTTGAAAAAGGCTTTGAAAATGCGCAGGTGCTCGGTATAAAGGTCGTTGTATTCGGCAGCGGCGGCGCAAGAAGATATGAGGATGATACTTCATTTGACACGGCTTATCGGCAGCTTGTGGAATTTACACGCGACTATGTTTCACCGATAGCGGCAAGGTACGGCATAACAGTGGTGTTCGAGCCGCTTAAATCGACCGAAACAAACCTTATACACACAGTGAAAGACGGCGTTCTTGCCGCACGCGATACCGGGTGCGAAAATGTCGGTGGGCTTGCAGACCTTTACCACATGGTGCAGAACGGCGATGAAATAGGCAATATCACCGCTTTCAGGGGCGAGGTGCTGCATTCGCACATACGCGAGCCGTTTGAGCGCACATTTCCGCTTGAAACCGACAGTGCCGAAAGCAAGGCTTATTACAAAAGCTTTTTTAAGGCACTTATTGAAGCCGGGTGCGAAACCTGCGCCATTGAATCGAGGGCGGCGGATTTTGAAGACGTGATAGCACCGTCGTTAAAATATCTGAAGAGTTTAATTAAAGAATGTGAGGCTGAATTATGAAAATAGGTGTATGCAGAGGCTTTGACGACTTTTTCGGTATCAAGATAGCGGCGGAAGCCGGCGCCGATTACATTGAAGCCGGTTTTGCGAGCTTTGTTAATAACGAAGATGCCAAAATCGATTTTTGCAAAGATTACTTAAAGCAGTATAATATGCCGTGCTATTCGGCAAACTGTTTTATTCCCGGCTCGTTAAAGGTTACAGGTGAAAATGTGGACTACGCCGCGCTTGATGAATACATAACAAAAGGCTTTGCAAACGGTGCAAAGCTCGGTCTTAAAACCGTTGTATTCGGCAGCAGCGGTGCAAGGAATGTCCCGGAAGGCTTTTCGCCCGAAAAAGCAAAGGAACAGATTGCATATTTTCTTAAAGAATACGCAGGTCCGCGCGCAAAGAAACACGGCATAATCATAACTGTAGAGCCTTTGAGCACCAAGGATACAAATATTATTTTCACTATGGAAGAAGCCGCCGAAATAGCCCGTATGAGCGGTTGCGACAATGTTTTTGCACTCGGCGACCTTTACCATATGTGCTATAATAACGATGATGTTGCAAATATTTACAAACTGAACGGCGCGGTTTGCCACGCGCATATTGCCGAGCCGGGCAAAAGGAGATACCCGAGCCGTTCGGATGATGCAAAGTATATCGCTATGTACGGCGAATTTCTCAAAGCACTTGAGGAAACGGGCTGCACCCACTGCTCGATAGAGGCGGGCACCG